>CAIRZB010000071.1 GCA_903882935.1 uncultured Parafilimonas sp.
AAATATTACAGATTTTGAGCATCTCTATTTTCGAAAAAATGCCCATAAATCAACTGTTTCAGCTCACTCAATTACAATATTTCAAAGAACAGAATCATAACCAATTGAATATGTTCGACTTATGACGCAACGCTAATGACAGTCAATAAAAACAAAAAATGAGCATTATGAACACTAAAAATATTAACACAACAAAACGCATAGCCTTTGTGGTGCATGCAGACAAGAAAACTGAGCTGATTGAATGGAGTTACTTTAACAAAAACCTTTTGGCGCAGCACGACATAATTGCCAGCGGGGATGCAGCAAACATTTTAGAGGGTACTTTAAATACGCCTGTGCAAACATATATTACAGGACCCTACAACGGCTACCAAGAGTTAGGCGCTTTGATTACAGCTGGCTGCGTTGATGCACTGATTTTATTTGGCCATGCAGACGAAACCCAATTGCAGGCCAACGGCTTGAAGACTCTAATTGAGACAGCACTAAACGCCAATGTTATAATTGCACTTAACACAGTGACTGCAGATTTTATTTTACAAAGCCACTTGATGCATAAAAAAAAACCAACAGGCAACAAATGCTATTCAATGCCAGCCGGCCACGATGAGCAAGCAAAACAGATGCATGCGGCATAACTACCAACAAGGCGTTAGCCATATGCTGTAAACCCTATTAGGAGGGGTTACACCCTATTTTAAAGGGCTATTATTTAAACTAAATTATTAAAAAATGAACGTATCAATACCATTTTACAATACCAAAACACACCGTATTGCGGTAAGCGTTTTCTTTTTTGTTGCTGGCATTACATTTGCCAGTTGGGCCAGCCGAATACCCGATATTAAAGAGGCCTTGCATCTTAGCGACGCAGCTTTGGGTGGTGTGCTTTTTGCATTGCCTGTTGGCCAGTTGGTAAGCCTGCCATTGTCGGGTTGGCTTACAGCCCGGTTTGGCAGTAGGCAATTGATTATTTGGGCCGCATTGTTGTACCCTTTAACATTAATTTCTCTCGCATTGGCCGGCTCGGTTTTGCAACTGGTTATTGCCCTTTTCTTTTTTGGCTTATGGGCCAACTTGGTTAACATTGCCATGAATACCCAGGCTGTTGGCGTTGAAAAGATGTATGGCCGCTCAATAATGGCATCCTTTCATGGCCTTTGGAGCTTGGCTTGTTTTACTGGTGCAGCGGTGGGTGGTGTGTTCGTCTCCGCAGGCCTGTCTCCATTTGTGCATTTTGTAGCCATATTCCTATTAACCGCACTGTTGGTTTTTGCAGCGTTCAAGTACACTTTACCTAATAATTTTGACGCTAACGGCAAACAGCCTTTGTTTGTAAAGCCTGACAAACAAATTTTAATGCTTGGCCTAATTGCCTTTTGTTGCATGATGTGCGAGGGCGCCATGGCCGATTGGAGCGGCATATATTTTAAAAACATTGTACATGTGCCTGCTGCGCTAACCACCGTTGGTTATATAGCGTTTATGAGTGCCATGGCCACTGGCCGCTTTACAGGCGACTGGCTGATAACAAAGTTTGGTGTTAAAATAATATTGCAAATAAGCGGCTTACTTATAACCAGTGGCTTGCTTACCATGGTGTTGCTACCTAGCATGTACACTGCGGCAATAGGCTGTTTGCTAACTGGTTTTGGTGTGTCGTGTGTGGTGCCTATGGTATTTGCCATGGCGGGTAAATCAAAACACATGCCTGCTGGCTTGGCGTTAGCAACCGTTAGCAGTATCAGTTTTCTCGGCTTTTTAGCGGGGCCGCCTATTATTGGTTTTATTGCACAGGCAGCCAGCCTTCGTTGGTCGTTTGTTGTAATTGCACTAATGGGGCTTGGCACTACTTTTTTCTCTAGAAAAATAGAAGGTTAGCCATAAGTGGTAAAATGTAAAAAAGAACGCCCGTGTAACTTGTTTTACGCGGGTGTTTTTGTTTTGGGATAAAATATCGATTTAGCTGGATTTTATTTGGATCGAAAGTTTGTTGACTGAAAAAATTATTTGTGGCATATTTTAATAAACCGCCGGTATGAAAATAGAGAAGGGCTGCGCAATTATTTTCGCGCAGCCCTGCTTTATTTACAAACCCAGTTTTTGTAATTTAAGCAAGTGCTAGTTACCAAGCTTAATAAACTTTGTACCAAAGTTGTTTGCTTTGGTTATTAGCTTAATAAAATAAAGGCCTTGCGGCAGTATTTGCACTTGGCCTATGGTAATGTGGTTAAAGCCTTGCAACACCAATGTTTGTTCAGTATGTACAATTTTGCCAGCCGCATTATAAATTACAATAGTTGCTGGCTCGTTTTTGTCGTTGTTAAAATCAATTTGCAAATTGTTTTTAACGGGGTTGGGGTATGTTTTAACAGACCAAGCCGTAGCCATATTAACTACACGCACTTCTGAGAAGTTAACATTGCCATCTGCATCAACTTGTTTAAGCCTATAAAAATTATTGCCATTTGCAGGTGTAATATCAGTAAAGGTATAATTATGCAATACGCTGCTAGTGCCATGGCCAAGCAGGCTACCTATTAGTTGCCAGCTAGTGCCATTGTCGCCTTTCCTTTCAATGTCAAAGTGGTCGTTCTTTGTTTCGGTGGCGGTGGTCCATTTAAGCAAAACAGTGTTTTTGCTTTTTTCTGCATAAAAATTCTGTAACACAACAGGCAAGGCGCCCATTATAATTTTCCTAACCACACCATTGCCTAAATCGGCTACGTAAATGTAGCCCTGGCTGTTAATATACAGCCCTTTCGGGTTGTTTAGCTGGGCCGACTTAGCTGCCCCGTTATCGCCCGAATACCCCGCTGTGCCATTGCCTGCAACAATTTGGTTTGTAAAGTTTGATCTGTCGATGCGTACAATAGTATTGTCGGTTGAGTCGGAAACAAAAATATTGCCCGCAGCATCTGTGGCTATGCCAGAAAAAACATGCCCATTGCTAAGTATGGTGCTGATTATGCCGGTGGCTGCCGTTATTTTTCTGATACTTTTATTGCCACGGTCAACAATAAATACATTGCCGGCGGTGTCGGTAGCAACAGCATAGGGTAAATTTAATTGTGCGGCGGTGGCAGCTGCGCCATCACCAGCCGCGCCTGCCGTGCCAATGCCTGCAATGGTGGAAATTTTTTGGGTAGATGCATCCACTTTTCTAATACGGTTATTTAACGCATCGGCAATATATAGGTTGCCTTTTTTATCCAACGCTATGCCCCAAGGTGTATTTAAATTAGCCGATGTTGCAGCGGCACCATCCCCGGCAAAGCCTGGCGTTGCATTGCCTGCATAGTTGTTGATGACCTTTGAATTATAGTTAATCACCCTAATAACATGGTTAAACACATCAGCAATGTAAACATTGCTGCTTGCGTCAACCGCAACGCCAACTGGTGCATTTAGCAACACTTGCGGAAAAGTTGCATTCAACCCATTACCCGCGTAACCTTTACTGGCAAATGCTGGGTCGGGTGACGGCTTGCCCGCATAAATGGTGGATGAATTGGCTATATTTACTGCCCTTACATCGTAGTAAAATCCGTCGGCAATAAGCATATCGCCGTTGGTAGTGTTAAAAGTAATTGCCTGCGGAGCCAGTTGCGCCCTTAGCGCGTCAGGTGCTCCCGTAAACCCGTCAGAACCATCACCCGCCAAGGTAGAAATTATGTTAGACGATGCATCTACTTTTCTAACCCTGTTATTCACAAAATCGGCTATTAGCAAATTGCCGGCTTTGTCAACCAAAACATCAGTAGGCTTACCAATGGCGGCATTGTATGCTAGTACACCGTCGCTGGTATAATATTGTGCGCCTGTGCCTGCAACAGTGGTAATCTTTTTATCGGCTGCGGTAATTTTTCGTACGCGGTTGTTGCCTTGGTCGGCAATAAATATATTGCCAGAGGCGTCAACAACTATGCCAACCAAGTTGTTGATTGCCGCATTTAAGGCGAGGCCCCCGTCGCCGGAAAAACCTTGTACGCCTGAACCCGCAACTGTTGTAATTATATTTGTGTTGGCATCTACTTTGCGCACAACAAAATTGTACTCATCTGCAATGTATAAATTGTTTGCTGCGTCTATGGCTATGCGTTCAGGGCTGTTAAGTGTTGCAGCCGTTGCTAGGCCGCCGTCGCCCGCGTAGCCAGTAATACCAGAGCCATCACCCACTACTGTGGATATTTTAAGGGTAACGGCATCTATCCGCCGTATTACGTTATTGCCGTTGTCAACAAAATAAATGTTACCGGCCGTGTCTAGGGCTATCCCTTCTGGGCCGCTCAGGCTGGCCAATGTTGCAAATCCCCCATCGCCAGAGTAACCTCCATTTGTATTGTTACCGGCTATGGTGGAGATTTTTTGGGTGGATGCATCTATCTTTCTTATCCGGCTATTGTTATAATCAGCTATGTACACATTGCCTTTTTTGTCAACGGCCAAGCCGGGTGAACCCACATTGGTAAAATTTAATTTTGCAGCAGTGGCCAATCCCCCATCGCCCGAAAAGCCGGAAGCACCGGTGCCTGCAATAGTGGTAATTATATGGGTAACGGCATCAACTTTTCGCACGCGGTTATCAGCGCCGGTTGCTATGTACAAATTGCCAAAAGTATCGCGGGCCAAGGTATACACCCCAAATAACCCCGCGCTGGTTGCCGGGCCCCCATCTCCCAAATAGGTTGGCCTGCCCGCTACCGTAGTAATTTGGGCTTTGGACTGGAAAAAGAAAGCGCAAAAAATGATAACTAGTAAGCAGCAAAGACCAGACTTGTAGATTTTTTTCATGAGTGTAAGTTTGCTATGGGTGATGGGCAAATATGTAAAAAAAGTAAACTTAGTTATTTTGGCTTAATTAAATTACTGACCTTAAAAAATGATAAAAGTTTAATTTGTTTTTGTTGTTTTAGGGGTCATTTTTAGTGCTTTTATTAAAATTGGCTTAACAAAATAGTTTTCGTGGTTTTTTAATAGTTAAGCATATCATACCAATTGAGTCAAAGCAATCATTGTTTAGCATGCAAATGCCTATATGTGCCGGCATTTTGCGCTACGGCAGGGTTTTTGCCTATAAAGTAGCAAACGGCTGTGAAAAGTTTAGTAGGGCAGGTACAACTTATTTACAAAGCATATAGCCTATAGGCACTGAACTACTCCGCCAACCGATAAACATATAAACATGGGGGAACAAAAATTGGCAAAGCCAAAAAGCAGGTTTCGGCAATTTTTAAGCACTTTGGGGCCCGGCATTACTACCGGCGCAGCCGATGACGACCCATCGGGCATTGCCACTTATAGCCAAACCGGGGCACAGTTTGGCTACGGCCAATTGTGGACTGCGCTGTATATGCTGCCCTTTATGACAGCTGTTCAGGAAGCCTGTGCCAGAATTGGCATTGTTACAGGCAAGGGCATAGCTGCAGTTGTAAAGGAGCATTACAGTAAGGGCGTATTGTATGCAGTGGTTTGGCTGGTGGTTATCGCCAATACTATCAACATAGGGGCAGATATTGGTGCCATGGCTGCCGCGGCGCAGTTAATTGTACCCGCCCCGTTAATAGTGCTTACCCTATTGTTTACGGTTGTTATTTTGTTGCTGGAAATTTTTACCAATTACAGGGTGTATGCTAAAATACTAAAATGGCTAGCGTTTACATTGCTGGCTTACCCTATAACGGTTTTTATTGTACACCAGCCTTGGGCAACAGTATTAAAGGCAACGGTGGTGCCACATTTTGAATTAAGCTTTGCGTTCTTGTTTATTATTACCGGCGTGTTGGGCACCACAATATCGCCCTATATGTTTTTTTGGGAAGCCTCGCAGGAGGTGGAGGAAGAAAAAGCTGCACACCTCATTAAAAACGGAAAGCCAAAGATTGGCTGGGTCTATATAAAACGCATGCGGGTTGATAACACGGTGGGCATGGTGTTTAGTGAAATAACCACTTGGAGCATTATACTGGTGGGTGCAACTGTGCTGCACGCCAGTGGGGTAACAGATGTTAAAACGGCGGCTGATGCAGCCAAGGCTTTGGAGCCGCTGGTTAAAACCTTCCCACATGCAGGGTTTCTTGCAAAACTTATATTTTCAGTGGGCATTATTGGCTTGGGTATGTTGGCTGTGCCGGTACTTTCTGGGTCGGCGGCCTATGCGGTAAGCGATGCACTTAACTGGAAGGCAAGCCTAAACCTAAAACTAAAACGGGCACATGGGTTTTATGGGGTAATTACAATTGCAACCCTCATCGGCCTCATTATTAATTTCGTAGGTATAGACCCTGTAAAAGCCCTCGTGTACGCGGCAGTGTTAAACGGAGTAGCAGCGGTTCCGCTGCTGTTTATTATTGTGCGCATTGCAAGCAGCGAAAAAATTATGGGCGAGTACAAAAGCGGCTGGTTATCCAACACATTGCTGTGGTTTACGTTTATTGCCATGGGGGCCGCTGCCGTGGCTATGTTTTTTACCATAGGGAAGTGATGGGACGCAGATTCGGTGGATACTTATGTTTTACAACAGTATTGCCTTGAAATAGCTTACGCCATAGATTTTAATTGACACATCCCTACAACTTAACACTCAACAATTCCCTGCCCAATGCATGCAGGCCGGCCTCAATTTTTTGCTTTTGTTTGTCGCTGGCCAACGCATGGCCGCTCTTGTATTGACGTAACAAAGATGCATTCATGCCTATTTTTTTGGCAAACTGGGTGGCATCCAGCACGCCGAAATGTTCAAAAATGCTGGCTATGTCGTATTTGAACACAAATTTTATGTTGCCGTTGTTATAGGCTGGAGGCAGTGGTTCTCCTTTCTCTTGATAGTATTCAATCATCTCCTCCAATACATCTTTTAAATCCTCTTTGGCTTCGTCAATGGTATCACCATAGCTTGTTAAAGGCAATGCATTGTCTTCGGCATAAATTCCAAAGCCGGTTTTTGAGGCTTCTATAATCGCATAAACAGTTTTTGTTTTCATACATGTTTTTTCAATTCAACAACTATTTAAGACCCGCTAATTTTAAAATTTTGTTGAGAGTGCCGGTTGCAACTTCCTCACTTTTATGTTTGCCAATCGGAATTTGAATGCTTGGCTTGGCCGGGTGTACATAAATGTGGTGCTTGGCCGTTCTTTCAATATACCATCCTTCTCTTTCAAGCTTTCGTTGCAATTCTGAAAATTTCATAAACAGCGGGCTTAATGGTCAGTACAAAAATAACGCATATGTTACAATGTAAAAAAAATAAAAATAACGGATTCGTTATTTTTTATAAGTGTATTTGGTGTGCTAAGTTTCAACAACCTATTCCTCCAAATACCCTATATATTCTTTTCTTTTTGCCGTCGGTAATCTCAATTGTGCCGACATAAATTGACAATTCATCTCCGTCATTTTTTAGCCATCCTGTTTTTATGGTTATGGTATAGCCCTCACCTGTAAGCGTTTCAGTATAGATTTTATCAGTATCTGCCTTTTCCTTCTTTTTACCACCAAGCTCTTTTAGCAAGATAAAGTGATTGTTAATTTTAATAAGCCGATTCTCTCCCAAATTTGACATATATATCATAAGCCCAGCCGCATAATTTAACGAATCAGTGGCAAAGCCCGCCTCACATCCATCTATTAAACCGGCCGGTGCCTTTGAGAACGTATCAAGCTGTAGTGCTTTTTCTGTTGCATTAGCAGTTTCATCACTTTTTTCAAAGCTTGTGTCCTGCCGCAAACGGTTGTTTATGTTTGCCTCGCTGTTGTTTGAACAAGCAAAGAAAAAGACTAAGCAAATTGTGATATAGGTTAAGATTTGTTTCATATAAATACCTTTAATTACAAGTATACCTAGGTGTAAATGACTTTAGGCCAACGCCCTTACTTCACCCGCACATATTTTTCAATGTTCAGCCTGTTCACACCAATACTGTCAATTTTCTCAATGCCTTTTTGCACAAACGTGTCATTTTTTACGGTAAGGGTAAAATTAAAATCATGGTTTTCCCATTCCCGGTCGTTGCAGTATTCAAGCATTTCTGTGTATTGGTCGCCAACCAAAGTGTAGTGGCCTCCACCTGCAGAAAATACGGCATCCTTTCCCTTGCCTTTAGTAAGGTCGTGGTTTAAAAAGGCGAAATGCGTGCCGTTAAGTATTTTTATAAACGACTTTCCGGTGGTATAGTCGGTTACCACCGTGTCGCCTTTAATATTGTCTATCAGTGTGCCCGATATTAATTTCCAAGTGCCTTCAACGGGCAATGCTTCTTGTTTTGCGTTTGTTTTATCTGTCGCTGCCGTATTGCATGATAGCACTAGCATAGCGGTGGCAATTATCGCTGTTATTTTTTTCATTTGATTGGTTTGGTTGTACTATCATGGAAGATAAGGGGAAACCATAAAACGCCAAAAAATATCTATCACAGCAATCTTGCAACAGGCAGTTCACGCCGATGCGTAATTACTTAAATCGGGTATCTCAGAAAAAGCACTATAACCCAATAAAAACACCACCCGATAGTTGGGTGGTGCGAGAAAAAAATTAGAAGGTTAGCAACGGCAAAAATAGTAGCCACAAAAGATTTATACTAATAGACGGATTAGCTTTAAAAGGTTTAATTGACGCACAGAAAATATCAAATATACCGGTGCTTTTATACATAGCCAGTGATCCCTTAACACGAATTGAGGCCGTTTTATTGGTGGGCAGCATCAAATCATTCTACTGAACACTCTTGCAAATTAATACACAGGGTCTGAACCAAACAACGGACTGGGTTCAAAATGTTACGCAAAAAGTTCATATTTACATAGACTGGCTGGGGGCTTTTCCAAACTTGGTTTTAAAAGCTGTGCTAAAATGAGCGTGGTTTTTGTACCCGGTTGCGGTGAATATTTGAGAGGGCTTTGAGGCACCTGATTCAAGCAGGCTTTTTGCCCTTTCAAGCCGTTGTTGTTTAAACCAATTGCCGGGCGTATCGTTAAATATTTCAACAAAATGCCGTTTAAAGGTGCTAAGGCTCATGTTACATAAAAAAGCCAGCTCGCTAACGCTTAGGTTATTGTATTTGTTGGCCTCCACGGTTTGTTTAAAAGAAAGGTTTTCGCCGTTTTTTAATCCTTGGCAAAGAAACGACAGAAATGCATCGCCATATTGGTCCAGAAGATAGGTCATTACCTCCTCAAACTTTAAAGCCAACATACTTTCTGAAAGCTTGGCATTGACTGTTGTTTTGTGCATTGACAAGGAGCTTACGAACATTTTAATAAATTCATCTTGTTCAAATACAAACCAAGGCTTAGGGCAGTCCGGTTTCAGGGTATTTAATGGCCGTGGCCCTCTTTTTACCAAAAAATCAGTAAGTCTTTGCCTGCTAAAGAAAAAAAGTATGCTGTTGTAATCTTCTGAGCCGCGGCCCCTGCCGGTAACCAAACAGTTGCCTTGGGCAATAACCAGTGCCTGTGTGCTGTCTATCCAAACCTCAGAATCGGCAAAATTCATTTCCTTATGCCCCTTAAGCAAAAAACTTATCACAAAATGCTCAAGCACTACTTTGTTCCTGCCAAGCATGCCTTCTAAATCAACTTCAACAACTTGTAGGCTTTTTGTTTCTTCGCCCAAAACAGTAACCGTTGTTTTTTGCATATGCGAGCGTATTTAGGGATTTATGTTGTTGGCACTGAAGTAAAAATAAGGTAAAGTATTTAAACTGTTGGTTCAAAATTGGTAACGTTTTTTAAATATTTGCATACAAGCTTATGTGTTGCTGGGTTAATTTGCTATAATTAAAATTTAGCCAATCGGCAACCCGCCAGGCCATTTATACCTTCCACTAAAAACTGTTCTACAAACTCCATTTGGCAATTTTACACCCATACCTACCCCCTGCTATTCAAAATTCACCATTACGGCAACTCCTTTTGCATCAACCATAATAAATAACTACAGTGGTTTTCTTAGCACTAATTTTATGGTAGCCTTATCATCCACATATGAAGAAAATTGTTGCCATACTCAACGCTTGCATTTTTTGTTTAATTACACTTTGTGCGCAGCAAAAAACATTGTATGTTTCCCCAGCGGGTAGTGACGCATACGCGGGCACATTAACCCTGCCATTTAAAACCATCGCCTGTGCGTTGGCCCACGTGGCAACGTTACCCCAAAACAACATCAGCATACTGTTGAGGAAGGGTACCTACCGCCTTGATACAACCTTGGTTGTTACTCCGGGGCTGCTCCAAAACCATTCGTTAACCATTGCCCCTTTCAACAATGAAAAGGTAACCATCAGCGGTGGGCGTAAAATAAACCCTGTTTGGAAAGTATACAAAGGGGCAATACGCCAGGCATTTATTGGTAAGGGTTTACCAATGGACGGATTATTCTGTAATGGCCATAATTTACCTCTGGCCCGCTATCCCAATTACGATTCATCGGCCAGGGTTTTTAACGGTACGGCGGCCGATGCCATAAGCCCGCAGCGGGTTAAAACTTGGTCTAGCCCCTATGGCGGCCTTGTGCATGCCTTGCATAGTGGCGAGTGGGGCAGTTTTGATTACCGTATTACAGGTGTTGACTCGGCAGGGCGTTTAACATTAAACGGCGGGTGGCAAATGGCCAGGCCCGCGCCCATGCACCCCGAGTACCGTTTTGTGGAAAACATTTTTGAAGAGTTGGATGCCCCTGGCGAATGGTTTTACAACGCAAAAGAAGGTATATTGTACCTATACCCGCCTAACAATGTAGCATTAAAAACAGCGGTTTTTGAATACAGCGCACTGGATAACTTGATTGTGCTTAACGGCACAGCAGCCAACCCTGTAAACAAGGTAACCATAAACGGCATAACCTTTACTGAAACCAAGCGCACTTTTATGCAAACCAAAGAGATATTGTTACGCAGCGACTGGGCCATATACCGGGGTGGCGCTGTTTTATTAAATGGCACTGAGCATGTTACCATACAAAACTGCCAATTTAAAGCACTTGGCAGCAATGCCATTTTTGTAAGCAATTACAACCGCAATAGCACCATTGCCGGTAATGAAATATATGGGATAGGGGCAAGTGCTATTTGTTTTGTTGGCAGTGCCACCGCAGTGCGTTCGCCGGCATTTGGGTATGAAAAATTTGTGCCGCTGGCGGATATGGATATGCAGCCCGGGCCTAAGTCAACAGAATACCCGGCGCAATGCACCGCCTTTAATAACCTGATACATGATATTGGCAACATAGAAAAACAATCAGCCGGGGTTGATATTGACATGGCCTTGAAAATAACTGTTAGCCACAACACTATTTACAATGTGCCACGCTCTGGCATTAACATTGGGGATGGTTGCTGGGGTGGGCACATGGTTGAGTACAACAACGTTTTTAACACCGTGCAGGAAACAGGCGACCACGGGGCCTTCAACTCCTGGGGTAGGGACAGATTTTGGCTGCCGCGTGTGGAAGATGTTGATTCTATTGTCAATACTTACCCTACGCTACCTTTTTTAGATGCAGTAGAACCAATTACACTCCGCAACAACCTTTTTTATTGCACCCACGGCTGGGATATTGACCTTGACGACGGCAGCAGCAATTACCATATTTACAACAACCTTTGCCTGAATGGAGGTTTAAAGCTACGGGAAGGTTTTGGCCGGGTGGTGGAGAACAATATAATGGTTAATAACTCCTTCCACCCCCATGTGTGGTATATTAACAGCAATGATGTTTTCAGGCACAACATCGTTTGCGCTAATTATGCCCCAATCGGTATTAGAAACTGGGGCAGGGAAGTGGATAGCAATTTTTTTATGCTTAAAACATCCCTTGCCAAGGCGCAAAAAAACAATACCGATAAAAACAGCCGGTACGGTAACCCACAGTTCAATAACCCGGCTGTTAATAATTATTCAGTGCTAGGTGCCTCACCAGCCTTAGAAATTGGCTTTAAGAATTTTTCGATGGATGCGTTCGGTGTAGTTAGCGCGGCGCTTAAAGCGAAGGCTGCCAAGGTACCAACGCCAGGGTTAAAGGTTATTATGGAATTAAAAAAAGGCGAAACCGTTGAATGGCTGGGTGCAAATATTAAAAACATTGAAGGTTTGGGCGAGCGGTCAGCCACCGGCTTGTTTGATGAAAATGGGGTATTAGTTGTTCGTGTTGCTGACGGAACTTTGGCCCAAAAAAGCGGTTTACAGGCAAGGGATGTGATACGTACGATAAACACCCAACCGGTTAACAATGTGGCGGAGTTTTTAGCAGCCATACAGGGGGTAAACTGGCAAGGTACCGCAAAGGCTACTATTGTGCGAAACCAACAGGAGCAATTTATTACGTTGGTGCTGAAATAGCAGCATGTAATAAACCCCACAGAATTAACTCTATATTGCGTTTACAATATAATTGTCATGCTTTTCCATTTCAAAGATAAATTACCCCAATTAAACCATTACTGGGATAAGTATTTGGAATTTCAAAAACGCATAGACGTGCCCGCAAAAACTGTATTGTTGAAAGAAGGCACGGTTTCTGGTAACTATATTTTTTTGGAGAAGGGCTGCATACGCGCTTATATTAACAATAACGGTGTTGAAAAAACGGTTCAGTTTTTCTTTGAAAACGAAGGGTTGGCCTCATTGGAAAGTTTTTTGGAAAATACGCCAAGCCTGTTAACCGTTGAAACAATAGAATCCTCCATTGTTTATTTATTACCCAAAAAGTTTGTAAATAAATTGATGGCCGATTTGGGCAGCGAGCCTGGCTTTGTGAATATGATTATAAAAATGATGGCCGAAAGGCAAATACATTACATGAATGAATTTGTTTCGTTTATAAGAGACACGCCCGAGCAACGCTACCTAAATCTACTACACAAAAAACCTCATATCATCCAACGCGTACCCCAGCATTACATAGCCTCTTACCTAGGCATTTCAAGGGTGCATTTAAGCCGCATAAAAAGTGCCCTTACGCGAAAAAAATAACAGCTTATATATTTTTGTAACAAATGTTATCGTGCAGGGCCTGTCCCGGTTATAGTTTTGTGTTTACAAAGCAAAAAAATGAAGGCAGCAGTTTTATACCCAAATGACGGATTACCCATATACACCGATTTTACAGAGCCGGCAATTAGAAACAACCGAGAACTATTGGTATTTGTAAAAGCAGTTGCAATAAAGCACCTGGATAAAAGCAGGGCGGCGGGCAAACATTATTCAAGTGATGATGCAAAAGAAACAGGCCGGGTGATTGGCGGCGATGGCGTTTGCCTGCTTGACGATGGCACAAGGGTGTATGGCATGGGCGTTAGCGGTATGTTGGCTGAAAAAGCTGTAATTGAAAAACATAGGATGGTACTGATACCCCGAGGGTTGGATGATTCAACGGCAGCTGCGCTACCGAACGCAGTGATAGGTGCTGCTATGGGCCTGCGCTTTAAGGCAAACATACAACCCGGTGACAATGTGTTGATTAACGGAGCCACTGGTTTTACCGGCAGGGTAGCCGTGCAAATAGCAAAGTATTATGGTGCCAAAAAGGTAATTGTAACTGGCAGGAACCCACAATCGCTAAAAGAGTTATTGGCCTTGGGTGCCGACGAGATTATTTCTCTAAAACAGACCGACGAACAATTTATCGCTCAATTAAAAGAAGCATATAGTGCTTCGCCAGTTGACATAATTATTGATTATTTGTGGGGGCATACGGCCGAAATGATATTGGCCAGTTTAAAAGGCAACGGCAGTTTTACCCACAAAACAAGGTATGTTTCTGTGGGCAGCATAACGGGCGATGTAATACAGTTGTCGGCGGCAAATTTAAGAAGTGTGGATTTGCAATTAACAGGCTCTGGTTTGGGTAGTTGGTCCAAAGGCCAGGTAGGCCAATTGTTCACCGAAATACTGCCAGAAATGTTTCAGCTTGCAGCAGATAGAAAATTGAAAGTAGACACTGTTGAAGTTAGCTTAAAAGATATTGCAAGCCTCTGGAACGTGGATGTGCCCGATGGTAAGCGGTTGGTTGTTACCATTTAAAGATAGGCCTTACGACCGTTAAGAAACTTGCTTGACTTTTAGGTTAAACTAACTTTTATGCTGGATGCGCTCTAATGTCGTTTTTGCTAATATCCAAGCCTTTTATCTGCAAACTATACTCCCTTGGCAGTAATGCTTTTTTAATCATTCCATCCAACTTTAGTACCCGACAGAACTTATACGCTTGTACAACCGGCCAAAGCCACGGTATGTTATTAAGCAAAAGCAACCTGCTTACACAAGCAGGCAGCAATAATACCTGCACTTGCTTTAACAATAAATAACGTGCAAGCCCAAGGTGCTTTTTGTATTGTTGGTACAGATGCGTTGTTAGGTTGCTGCACGTTAGGTTTTGTTGTAAGTGCTGCGCACGCATTACAAACCATTCGTTAAGGGTAGTTGGCAACCCCTCTATCCCCATACGAGCGCCGATTGCATAGAACACCGCAAATGTTTCCTCTTTTTCTGCGTACGTTAATTTTCGGTCAAGCAGTTCAAACGAGCGGATGGAATAATCAACCAGCATAAACAGCACATCCCTGTAGGCCCAGGCCGGAATTTGAGTGCCGCGCTGTTCTTCCACGGCTTTGTGTATGGCTGTAATACTGTCAATGGCCGCCATCGCTTTTTTATAGTCAGAAAATACTATTTTTTGCGCGTACACCACTGTTGAGAAGAGCCTTGCGAGTGGCGCTGCGGGCAGCCGGCCTGTAAAGTATAGCCAGTCAACCGCTTTGTTTAAGGCAAACTCTGCTGAGGCACCTGCAAACACGAACAACACGGTGTCGGCACTGCCCCAAATTTTTCGCACAATGTTTTTTGGTGGTACAAAAGGTTGCATGGGTTTAAGGGTTAACCGGGTTATGCGTTTGGGCATCGGGTAATTTTTTTCTTCGCCAAATCCCCTGGGTTAACCTTTCAATGGCAACGGTTAATAAAATGCCCAGGGTGTACATCAACATATCCATCCATGAGAATGAATTACCCAATAAAATATTCGCCCATGCCGCATTTTTTAGCCCAAGGTGGTTGACCAACTTTAAATATTGCGACACCTCCACCACATAGGCGAAAAAAAGCGTCGCTATGGCTGCCGTATTAACTGGCAAGGCGAAAAGGGATTTAACAAAGCAATATATAAGTATAACCTCTAAAAAATCGCCGCCGAATGGACGGATGTATTTATCATGCATACATGTGCCGATGAAAACCTCTATGGCAAACAACAGAACGGTTAACAGGCAATAGGTTTTACTGAATAGTATTTTCATTTATAAAAGCACTTTGAAATACAAAGTAATGTAAAAATTTTGTAACCTCAAAAATTGGGTTACAGTAGCTCTGGTGAATTTGATTTGCTGTGCCTAAGTAAAAATGCCGGTTTCAGCTGCCCCGCTCACTTAGGGCGGGGATAATGGCAATGCGCTAGCACCCTATCGGCTTCAGCTCAGTTATGGGAGTTGGTAACTGGGCTAAAGCCCAGGCAAACGGAAGGCGCTCTATCTCCGCCCAAAAGGACCGGGGCAACTAAATAAACCTATTTTGTGTTTTTACAAAAGATAATTGCGAATTGATTGTAAGAAGTGCTGTATCAGATGGCGTTAAATATTGCCAGTGCTGGGGCTGTTTTGCTGTTTCACTACCAACCGCCTTATTACCACCAAATGGCAAAACAATACCAAGGGCACAATAAAACCCGGTAGTAAAACAAACGGAAAATATAGTATGGCTATAGTGGGTTGGTCGAAAGCAAGCCGCTGGAATGGGAATGGAGCGGAGAGAATTGCGCGGGCAACTACGTTTAGTAAAAGTGCAAGGCACAAAAAATTCCAAGCAATAATCAGCCCTTTGTTCATTTGCTTTTTAATAAAACCAAAGTAATAAATAAAAGGGGCCGAGAGGCCGGAAAGAATATCCACGTTGCCGCCTTCAAACGTGATAATTTTAGGTACTGTTTTATATAGAAATAATGAAAATAACACAAGTTCTACCGGTATGCGTACAATGTGGATAAGCGTTAATGTTTTTGTGTCCAAGCCATCAATAAACTGCTTTCCTTTTTTACTTACAAAGAGTAAAACAATTAACATAACCGGCGGCAATACCAATAGCATAAACCGCGGCGGGGTTGCGTTTGACACTGCATAAAAACCAGACAGCCCGATGAGTGATTGGATAACAATCCAGGCCGTTATAACAATCAACACTGTTTTTTGCTTATTGGCCGCTTTATTAAAAAGTAAAACAGTTAGCAATACCGTAAACCCAAAAACGATGCTGATAAAAACTGGTACATTTTCCATTGCTTTATATTTATACAACAAAGGAAGGTGGATATATTTTTGCAGTGCTTGCCAATTGGCAAGAAATATGAACTGTGTTATTTTTTAAGGTACTCCCTTCTAATCCGGCTTAAGGAAGTATCGGTTATACCAAGGTAAGAAGCAATATGTTTCAACTGAGCGTATTGGAATATTTCAGGGCTACTATCCATCAAGTTTATATACCGCACTTCTGCAGTCTCGTTTATCAGCGATAATGTCCGTTGTTTTAATGCAACAAACCCGTGTACTAGCATAGCCCGCCCAAACTCCCTAAATTCGGGTATGCTATGAAAAAGCATGTTCAATTGGCTGAAAGTAATAGCATAGCCTTTACAATCGGTGATGGCCTGAATATTTTCCTTTGAGCGTGTATGGCTGAAGAAAGACGACACCTCAAACACCATTTGTTTTTTTGCATAAAACCCGGTGGTTACTTCGTTGCCATCCGTATCAAAAGTAAAAGCGCGCATAAAGCCTTCCTCCAAAAACATATAGTGGTTACTGTTTGCGCCTTCTTTAAGAAAAAAGCCGTTTTTGGGTATTTCCATTTCCTCAAAATGTTCAGCAATATCAACAACTGTTTGCCTTGCGGCGGGCAGGTTGCGCTGAATGAATAGTATAAGAGATTGTTTATCCATTGTAGGCTGCTGTTATTATAGTAAGCAATGTAGCAAAGTATCAGCGTTCATTTAGAGAATTACAACGAAATAAAGCCCAAACCTTACCATAATAAGCTAAATAATTTAGTATATTGCAGGGTGTTAAACAGTCAACCCATAAACTCTCAAACATTCAAACCCAAAACATAAAACCTTCAAACATTATGCTTACCCTTTCCCCCAAACAGTCAAGGGCCATGGATGCCATCGCCAGCGAACAATATACGTTTATCCTTTTTGGCGGTGCCATGGGCGGTGGCAAAACCTTTTGGGGCCTGTCGGCACTGCTGATTATGTGCGAGATATTCCCCGGCAGCCGTTGGTGCGTCATCCGCGAAGACATGGAAAAAATCCGAACCACCACCATACCCAGCTTTAAAAAATTGCAACCCAGCGGCACCTTGCGCGAAAGCCCCTTTAACTATACCCACCACAATGGCAGCGTTATATTGTTTAAAGGCGAGAATTACGACAACGACAAAGACCTGCAGTGGCTTAAAGGGCTGGAAGTAAACGGCTTTTTGTTTGAGGAGATAAACGAATGCAACCAGGATACTTTTGAGCTTGCCTTTAGCCGTGCAGGGCGCTGGGAATGCGCCCCCAACCGGCCCAAGCCCATTATACTGGCCACTTGCAACCCCACCAAGAATTGGGTAAAAACATTGGTGTACGACCGTTGGGTGAACGGCACATTACCCCCAAACTGGCTGTACTTGCCCAGCAGCATTGAGGATAACCCACACTTAACTAATGAGTACAAGCAAAACCTTGGCAGCTTGCCGCGCTATAAATACGAAGTGTTTGTAAAAGGCAATTGGGATGTGCAGCTTAAAACCGGGGGCGAGTTTTACAAATGCTTTAACCTGCAGCAGCACACCGGCAGCTACCCCTATAACCCCACCCTGCCCCTGCACATAAGCTGGGATGATAATGTTAACCCTTACCTGCCCTGCGGTATTTTTCAAATTAGCGTTATGGAACTGCGCATGGTGGCAGAAATTGCCGCCGTAACACCGGGCAACACTATAAGCGCGGTATGTAGTGAGTTGCTGCGTATGTACCCCGCCCACAACGCTGGGATGTTTATTTACGGCGACGCTACCGCTAACAAACAGGACACGAGGCTGGAGAAAGGCTACAACTTCTTTCGGCTTATTTTGGATGCCCTGCGCCAGTACCAACCCGTTAACCGGGTGCTGGCCAGCAACCCCAGTGTGGTGATGCGCGGCAATTGGATAAACACTGTGTTTGAGAAAGAGCCACGCGGCCTGCGTTTTAGAATTGATGAAAGTTGCAAGCATGCCATTACCGATTTCACTTGCCTTAAAGAGGCCGCAGACGGCACCAAGCTGAAGGAGATGGATACCAACCCCATTACCAAAGTACGCTACCAAAAGCTGGGCCATTTTACCGACCTGTTTGATTACATAGCATGCAGTGCCTTTGCGAACGATTTTGCAGCCTGGCAAAAAGGAGGTGCCAGCCCATTGCCGTCTGTGGGTAGAAATGTGAGTAAAAATATCTATTGATATACCTAGCCCTTGGGGCATCTTATTAACGTGTTGGCAAGTGGCAACGGAAAAATTAACAGCACAACACTTTGCTTTGGCAACCCCCTAAACCTTACACCACAATCCGTTTAAGTTTATAACTGCCCAAAGTGTGTAATGGGCATTGGCCCAACGGCCCTTTTTTTCCGCGGCCCCCTGGAACTTGCAGTTAAGCGGTTATATATTGGCATAACATCAAGTTTGGCAATGGCAAAAACCAACTACAGAGCGCGCAGGTTTTATACAAAAGCATCGTATAAAAAAAATCCCCCGGGGGCGAAACCCAGGGGAACAACTAAAACATCATGTTCAAAAAAAATTAATCAGGCTTTTTGCCTTCTAAAAAACTATTGCGGCTGTTAAGCTCACCTTTGTCGTTTTCGTTCTTGTTTACAGTATGCTTGCTATAGTAATTCTCCACCGAGGCAAGCGTGTTGCCAAACAGTTCCATATTACGGCGCACATATGCTGGCACTTGGTCAAATTCACCATTTACATCCTGGCCTGTTCCTGTTTTAAATGACAGGTTGCGCAGCTTGCTAAGGCGGTCAGCAGCACGGCGGCGCTGGTCTTCCTCAGTACCCATATCTTGCACAGCGTTCCGGTTGTTCGGCAGCTGTGTTGCGTTAACTGGCTGCGCTTCGGGTTCTTCTTTTATCACCAATGTAAAAGAAAGGTTTTCCTCCGGCTCGGGCTCATTTCTAAGCACGGGCAGCGGCGCCTCCTCCTGCTTTGGGGCTATGGGCTGCCGTATTTCCAATGGTATTTCGTCAAACTTTATAGGCTGCTGCGGCACTGGCACCTGCCTATACATATAACTCATTTCCCGTTGCTCTTCTGCATAAATATTGGCGGGTTTGTTTAAAAAGCTGCTGCGGGCAGTGGTTTTACTTTCAAACGGCTTTGCTTCAGCAAAATTATTTTCTGGCAAAACAGTTTGCGGCACCGCATTTTCAACAGGCTTTTCAGCATAAGTCATCTGTAGCAATGGGTCAATTGACGCTGTTTTTTTAATCGGTTCCTGCTCTATTTGCTTAGTGGGTTCAACGGGTACCGTTAGTTCAAAAACAACCTGCTTTTCTACCGCAGCTGTTATGGAAGCGGGCTGTGATTCCTCTTTAAAAACAGGCATCCTAAAACTATCTGTGGCGTCCATTATCCTGGGGGCAAAAGGGTCTTTATCTTCAAACGGCAGCGGGGCCTGGTTATACATTTTCTTCTCCTCCCCTTCAATACCCAACCGCATAACTATTTTTTCTTCTTTTTGCACTGGCTCTTTCGCAGTAACAGTATCCTTTGCAAAAGGGTCCTTATGCTCAAAACCCGTGGCTATAAGTGTTATGCCCACCTTTCTTTCCAGCGAGCTGTCGTAACCCATACCCACAATTACGTCGGTTTCGTCACCTGCCTGCATACGTAAGTGGTTGTTGATAATTTCTAGTTCATCCATGGTACACTCGTAGTCACCCTCGGCACTGTTTATGTTTATCAATATCCATTTTGCGCCCCTAATTTCGCTGTCGTTGAGCAAAGGCGAATTCAACGCCTCTTCAATGGCTTGCTGGGCCCTATTTTCACCCTCGGCGGCTGCGCTACCCAATATAGCAACGCCACCATTTTTCATTACCGTGCATACATCGGCAAAGTCAACAATGATGTGGCCTCGGCTATTGATAATGTCTGTAATACATTTTGCGGCGGTTGCCAACACATTGTCGGCTTTAAAAAAAGCTTCCTTCAGCTTTAAGTCACCATATTGCATGCGCAACTTGTCATTGCTTATCACCAGCAAGGTATCCACATAGGGCTGCAATTGCCTTATGCCTTCTTCCGCTTGCCTTAGGCGACGTGGCCCCTCAAAACCAAAAGGCGTTGTTACTATACCAACGGTAAGTATATTTAAGTCGCGGCATATTTTGGCTATAATAGGCGCGCCACCTGTGCCGGTACCGCCGCCCATGCCGGCAGTTATAAATGCCATTTTGGTATTTACCTCCAATATGCGCCGTATTTCTTCCAACGATTCTTCCGTGGCATTTTTACCCACCTCAGGGTTAGCGCCAGCCCCAAGGCCCTGTGTTAACTGCGGCCCCAACTGTATTTTATTGGGCACTTTACTTTGTTCAAGCGCCTTTACATCTGTGTTGCAGATTATAAAATCAACGTTTTCAATATCCTGTGCAAACATGTAGTTTACCGCATTGCTTCCGCCGCCGCCCACACCCAACACTTTTATGATGGATGATTTTTGTTTAGGCAAATCAAAATGTATCATACTCGTCCAGTTTTAATTTTAGGTTAGTAAGTTTTAATAAGCTTTTAGCAATTAGCCTTTAGCTTTTTAGTAATTCGCTTGCATGTAAGCGTGTAGCTAATGGCTAACAACTTGCCGCTAAAAGCAGCTATATCATTTTATCGGGTTCCTCTTTAAACACATCAATCAGCCCATCTTTAAACATGTCCCAAATTCTGCGTTTAGGCACTTTTACTTGTGCTTCATTTTGTGGCGGTGGCGTAGCTGTAAACTTCTCGTCCTTCTTAAGATTATCAGGCACCTCTACCTTGGTAAACTTGCTTTCAAATTCCTTATACTTATGTTCGTAATCGCTGTACCCTTTTAATATAAGGCCGATACAGGTTGAATACATTGGCTTGGCAAGCTCTTCAATATGATTTGCCGCAAGATGCTCATTGGGAAAACCAATGCGCGCGCTTAAGCCCGTAACATACTCTGTTAGTTGCTTTAAGTGCATCAACTGGCTTCCACCTCCTGTTAGTATAATACCCCCGCTCAACATGCGTGCGTCAAGGTCAATTTGCTTTAAATGGTAGGTTACAAACTCCAATATTTCGGTCATTCTTGCACTAATGATGTGCGCGAGTGTTTGCACGCTAATTTCTTTTGCGGGCATGCCTTTTAAACCCGGTATGGTTATAACGGCATTGCTTTTGGTTTCGGCCGGTAGGGCACTGCCAAACTGTATCTTCATTTGCTCGGCCTGTATTTTCAGCACACCCAAGCCGGTACGTATGTCGTTGGTAATGTTTTCACCGCCAAAAGGTATTACCGCTGTATGTTTTAAAATACCTTCACTAAATACTGCAAGGTCGCTGGTGCCGCCGCCAATGTCTAGTATAGCAACGCCTGCCTCTAAGTCAATATCGCTCATAACAGCACTGGCAGAGGCCAATGGCTGTAGCACAAGGTCCTTTGTACGTAGGCCGCTGCGCTCCACCGCACGGTTTATGTTACGGATGGCATTACGGTCGCCCGTGATGA
Organism: uncultured Parafilimonas sp.; assembly: GCA_903882935.1. Taxonomy (GTDB): domain Bacteria; phylum Bacteroidota; class Bacteroidia; order Chitinophagales; family Chitinophagaceae; genus JABDFW01. The sequence continues at coordinate 21,839 of CAIRZB010000071.1, forward strand.
TATGAAAGTTAGCACCCAACTTAACTCCGTTTACGCCAACAGGCACTGTAATGTTGTGGTTATTGTCAACATGAAAATCTTGCGGTATCACATCAATAATCTGGTCGCCTGCCGGTATAAACGTTTTACGTTGGTTTTCCACCAACTGGTCAACCTCCCATTGCTCAATTTCCGTGTCGGGGTTTTGGCGCACGATATCCCCCCTTGTTTGCAGGCTTTTTATATGGTGGCCTGCCACGCCAACATATACTTCGCTTATTTCTAGGTCGGGGTTGCTGGCGGCACAATTAGCCAGTGCTGCCTGTATGCCCTTTATGGTTTGGTCAATGTTAAGCACCTGGCCGTGCTGCACGCCTATGCTATTGGCACGCCCAAAGCCAAGTATCTCCAGTTTGTCGTATTCATTCTTACGCCCTGCAATGGCAGCAATTTTGGTTGTGCCAATATCAAGACCCACAATGATTGGTGCTTCCTTAAAATTCATATCGATGTGTTTTAGTTGTTTTATGTTTATCAACGTGCTACCTGGTGGCAGCCTGTTTTCAGTATCTCTTTTTTGCTTCAATTTGCTATACCCTTTACTCCGCTTAATTACGTATCTAACCTCGGTGCCTTCGCATTACCGCCCTGGGTGGTTTTTTTCCGCCGTTGGCACCTCTTGTACCTTGGGCGTTGTGCGCTGCTTGCCTTGTGCCTCTTTTTGGCGGCAGCGTTGGTGTTATGCTTGTATGCTGAATGCCGCGGGCCACCGTGTCGCGCCCTGCGTTGGGTTGCGGTTTGGGTGGGTTGCTTATACGTAAGCTGTCACCTGCCACCAAACCTGCGCTTGCACCAACTGCGGGCTGGGTTGAGTCAACGGCATTTAACATTGCCCCCCTTTTTACCGCCACCACCTGCCCTTCGTATTGCACATCTATGGCAGAGTATTTTTCAAAACCTGCTTTACTCCAAACCTGCTTGTAAAAAGCATACAGCTTTTTAAATTTTGTGCCAATGCCTTCCGCCGTACCCAAGTTTATCAGCTGGTTGCCCAGCACCGGTATTATTTGGTATGTACGTTGGGGCGTAATATCCACCTGTGCCACCTGTGCCATCCAAAAACTGTCATTTTGAATATACAGGGCAATATTTTTTACTTCGTGCAACAAAACACTGTCGGCGTGCCTTAACGTGTCGCTCTCCAAGGGGAAAGAAGTGAACACTGGCACCCTTGCAGCATGCCTTGCGCTAATTGGCAAAAGCTTGGCCGCACTGTCAATATAAAACGACTTGCCAGACACCGTAAAAACTCTTGCTAACGGCTGCCGCTCAATTATTTTCACCGTAAGCAATTGGTTATTATCAAAGAACAACTGCGCATCTTTTATCCAAACATTCTTCTCCAATTCCTTTTCAACCAACCCCAGCGGAATATTCTCTACCTGCCTGCCCTTTACCACATTATTTTTCTGCAGCAGTATTCCTATTTCAGCAGTGTCTACAAAAACATGGTCCCCTGCATCATCCAAGTCAATTTTAATATCGCTGCATACCTTGCGGTCTTTGGCTTGCATGGCAGCCACCAGAAGCACCACACAGGTGCAGCCCAACAGGCACCATAACAATATTTGCAACCGCTTCTTCCACATTTTAACTTCACGAATTATTGCGAATTGAACGAATTATAAAACCAACCGCACCATTTATCAAGCCCACTTATTATGTTGTCTCTAAAATTTCTTTAACTGGCTTAACTAAGGTGTCAATGTCGCCCGCGCCGCTCGTTACTACCAATGCGGGCTTGTTTTGTTTCATCCAAGCCAACGTCTCCTCTTTTGTAAAAACGTGCTTGTTGCCATGCATGTAGCCCGCTATCAAATCGCTCGTCACCCCTTCCATCGGTAGCTCCCGGGCAGGGTAAATGGGTAGCAATATCACCTCGTCGGCCAGATCAAGGCTCTCGGCAAACTCCTTCGCCAAATCCTTGGTACGGCTGAACAAATGTGGCTGGAACACTACCACACATTTCTGCCCTTTAAACAAACTCCTTACACCTGTTATCAATGCCCGCAGCTCTTCGGGGTGGTGCGCATAATCATCAATCAACACATGTTGTTCATTTTTCAACATATACTCAAACCTCCGCCTCACACCTTTGAAAGCACTAACCGCTGCTTTTATTTTATCGTCTTCAATCTTTAAATATTTTGCAATGGCTATTGCTGCTATGCTGTTTTCAATGTTATGCAATCCGCCAACATGCAATACCACATCGTGCAGAACCCACTCTTTATGAACCACATTATACCGGTATGCGCCATCCTCCACTTTTACGTCTGCTGCATACACATCGGCCGCCGTGTTATCAAAACTGTAGGTATAATGTGTGGCAGCACTCAGCTCGGCACTCCGCGCCATGCCGTGTTTCGATATAAGGCACCCCCCAATTTTAACCCGTTGCGAAAACTGCACAAACGCATCTTCTACTGCCTGTGGTGTACCATAAATATCCAAATGGTCAGGGTCCATGGCAGTAATCACTGCCACGTCAGGTACAAGCTTCAAGAAACTCCGGTCGTATTCATCCGCCTCCACCACGCAAACATTCCGTTCGCTGCTCCAAAAATTGGTGTTGTAGTTGGCGGAAATACCTCCCAAAAACGCATTACTGCCATACCCTGTGTGCCGCAGCAAATGCGCCGCCATGGTGGTGATGGTTGTTTTGCCATGTGTACCGGCCACACAAATGTTAAATGAGTTTTCCGTTATCCATTGCAGCACATCGCTGCGCTTAACCACCTTGTACCCATGTTCCCGGTAATATGCCAACCCCTTGTGCGATGCTGGCACCGCGGGCGTGTACACAACCACTTCCGCGTCTTTTGCTATTAAATCAACATTATCCTCATACTGTATGCTTATGCCCGAGGCTTCCAACTCCCTTGTTAACGCCGTTGGTGTTTTATCATACCCACTAACCCTGGCCCCACGGCTGTGGAAATACCTGGCCAACGCACTCATACCGATACCACCGATGCCGATGAAGTAGATGACCGCCAACGCGTCAACACCACTCTTACCTCCCCCGCCCCCTAAAGGGCTGGCCGTAAACTGCTTAATATTTTGTGCTTCCCTCATTTTTTACTTCTTTGGGTAAAACATACTTTATTCTATCCCGGTTCTCGAATATTCCTACTACATTATCATATCGCGTCATTCTTCCCCCTTTAGAGGGCGGTGGTGGCTTCATGGGCCAGAATCTCCCCCGCAATCCTTACGTCTGCATCCGTCACCGCCAATGCCCCTATGTTTGCTTTAAATTCAGCTCGCTTTGCTTCATCAAATGCTAATTTGGTTATTGCGCCAAAAAGCTTTGCCTGCGCCTCACTATCCTTCACCAAAAGGGCAGCATTTCTATCTACCAACCGTTGTGCATTTACTGTTTGGTGGTCCTCCGCCGCAAATGGGTAAGGCACAAACACCACTGGTTTGCCTGCCACACACAGTTCGGTAACACTCATGGCACCAGAACGTGAAACAACCACGTCTGCCGCCGCATAGGCTTTATCCATATCGGTTATAAACTCATTTACCCAAATACAGTCAAACGCCTTGCCGCGTTGTACATATGCCAACGCCGTGGCCTTGCCTGTTTGCCAAATCAACTGTAGGTTTAGCTGGTTTATATCCTGTACGTGTTGCGCCAGTACTTCGTTAATACTTTTGGCACCCAGGCTACCGCCTATGGCAAGTATCGTTGTTTTGTTTGGCTGTAAGCCGAAAAACCGCAACGCGTCGTCCCTTGTTATTGTTGACTGGGCGATAGCCTTACGGACTGGGTTGCCAGTAACCACAATTTTTGCCGCTGGAAAAAATTTTTCCATTCCATCGCTGGCCACAAATATCTTGGTGGCCCGTTTGCCCAACAGCATATTGCTTTTGCCCGCAAAAGAATTGCTCTCGTGTATGTACGTGGGTATGTTTCGCCGCTGTGCCACACGCAATACCGGAAAACTTGAATACCCGCCTACACCAACCACCGCATCGGGCTTAAATGCACTTATAATGCTGCGCACCTGTAAAAAACTGTTGATGAGCTTAAACGGCAGTGAAATATTTTTAAGTAAAGAACTTCTGTTGAACCCCGCAATGTCAATACCTTTAATAGCATACCCCGCCTGCGGCACCCGCTCCATTTCCATCTTACCGTTGGCACCTACAAAAAGAATTTCGGCATTGGGCCGCAATTGCTTTACTGCGTTGGCTATGGCTATAGCGGGAAAGATATGGCCGCCAGTGCCACCGCCCGCAATGATGAGCCGGAAAGGGCCTGCCGATGCAATGCCCCCACCGCCCCCTAAATTGGTAGCGTTATCCTGATTAATATCTTTTGCTTCGTTCATTGTTTTACACTTGGTTATTTTATACCCGGTTTTGCTGCACCTTTTTGGATGAACAAAGCCCCTCCTTGGTTTTTTTCCTGCTGAATACCCTTTCCTTGCCTGGACGCACCGTCAGTATTGATGACGGGTGGGGAAGACGCTGCAACTTCAGCCTGGGGCCCACCTGCAGAGGATTGGGGTAAACCTTCCAACTGCTCTACATTTCTGGCCACACTCAAAATAATGCCGATAGCCGCACAGGTAAATAAAAACGAGCTGCCACCCATGCTTACCAAGGGTAATGTAACACCTGTTACTGGCATTAGGCCTACAGCTACGGCCATATTTGCTGTTGCCTGTATGGCCAGCGTAAAACTTAATGCCAGCGCCAGCAACGCGCCAAACGCAAACGGGCACCGCCTGAAGATGCTGATACAGCGGTATAAAAAAACGAGGTACATAAACATAATAAACGCCCCACCCAGCAGCCCATACTCCTCAATAATAATGTTGAATATAAAGTCGTTGTAAGCTTGTGGCAGGTAATTGCGCGCTTGGCTGTTGCCCGGCCCCAGGCCAAAAAATATACCCCCGTTGGCAATAGCCATTTTTGCCTGCTGCAATTGGTAAGGTGTAGCGTCTTTTTTGGCATACATAAAGTCTTGCACACGCCTAACCCATGTGCCAACCCTGCCCACAGAAGTTAACGCTGTTGCCATGGATGGCTTGGCTACTGGTTTATCATCGTCTTTTTTGTGCGTGGCAACCGCAATGCCTATAATAAGCAGTACCGGCAATATGGCAATACAAATTACCCCGAGTATATGCTTAAAGCTAGCACGCCCGATAAATAGCAGCAGCAACGATGTTGCACCTGTTAACAAGGCGTTGGATAAGTTTGCAGGCATTATTAAGATACAAGTAAACGCCACAGGAACAACAAGGGGCAGAAAGCCCTTTTTAAAATCTTTAATCACCTCCTGCTTGCGGCTTAACTGCCTTGATAAATACATAAACAATGCCAGCTTGGCAAAATCGCTTGTTTGGAAAGTGAGGTTAATAACGGGTACTTTAATCCAACGGCTGCCTTCATTAATTTCAGCACCAAAAAATAACGTGTACACCAGCAACGGTATTGATATTAAAAACAATACCAACGAAACCTTTGAGTACAGCGTGTAGTTAACCAAGTGCAAAAAATAGATCATCAACAAACCGATGATGATAAATGATATTTGTTTGAACAGATAAATTTCCGTGTTGCCATGGTTCATTTTATACGCAAGCGAACCTGTGGCACTGTATACCACCAACAGCGAACTGATGGCAAGCATTATTACAGTGCCCCATATATAACGGTCGCCTTTTGTTTTATTAAAAAGGTGCCCGCCTGCGCCGCTTACCGCAGAAAACTGGGAAAAAAATTTATCTGTTCTCTCGTTCATTCGTATTTTTTACTCCCTATGCCCAAGGGCTTTTACCATGTTTATTAATGTTGGCCGAGTATTGCTTTTTCCTTATTTATTTATAGCAAACCCCATTAATTAATGCATTACAGTTCCATCACGGCTTCTTTAAACTGCCGGCCCCTGTCTTCATAATTCCTAAACAAATCAAAGCTTGCACATGCGGGGCTTAACAAAACCACATCGCCTTTTTCTGCAAGGCCGTAACATGCTTTAACAGCAGCCTTGGCACCCATAGTGTCTGTAATAAAAGGCACCTTATCGGCAAAAGCATTGTGTATCTTTTTATTGTCAACCCCTAGGCAAACTATTGCTTTAATTTTGTGGGCAAACTCAAACAAAATACTGTAATCATTTCCCTTATCCTGCCCGCCTAAAATAAGTACCACTGGCTTATCCATACTGTCAAGCGCATACCACGTACTGTTTACGTTGGTGGCTTTACTGTCGTTAATAAATGTAATACCGCGTACCACGGCTACTTCTTCCATACGGTGTTCAAGCCCTGTTGCAGTAGTTACCGCGTCGCGAATCTTTTCTTTCCTAATACCCACCGCAACGCCGGCCAATCCTGCTGCCATAGTATTGTATTGGTTGTGTTTCCCTTTAAGGGCAAAATCGAAAATACTCATCGTTATCCGCTCCTCATTAGTTTTAATTGTCATCTCTCCGTTGGTAATCCAGGCTCCGTTAATCAGTTCGTGCTTCATGGTAAATGGCATTGGGTTAGTTAGTAAGGATATGGTTTTCAAACGCTGCATGATTACTTCGTCATCTTCGCAATAAATAAAATAATCGCCTGCCTGTTGGTTCTCAATAATCCTGAATTTACTTTTTATGTAGTTATCAAATTTGTACTCGTATCTGTCTAAATGGTCTTCTGTTATATTCAATAGCACCGCCACATCTGCCCTGAATGTTTTTATGTCATCCAACTGGAACGAGCTTATTTCAGCAACATACCAAGGCTTCGGGTCTTCGGCAACCTGTTTGGCAAACGAATAACCAATATTGCCAACCAGTGCACAATCTAGCCCGGCGGTTTTGCACATATGGTATATAAGTGTTGTGGCGGTGCTTTTGCCATTGCTGCCTGTTATGGCAATAATTTTGCTGCTGCCCTTAAACCTGTATGCCAGCTCTATTTCACTTATTATAGGTATTCCATTTGCGCGTATCTTTTTAACCAGTTCATTCTTTTCCGGTATGCCGGGGCTTTTCATTACCTCCGTGGCCGATAGTATTTTTTCTTCGCTGTGCGTACCTTCTTCAAACGAAATACCGTTTTCAACCAATTCCTTTTTATATGCTTCTTTAATTTTCCCGCCGTCACTTACAAACACATCATAACCGTGCTGCTTACCCAGCAAAGCGGCACCCACGCCACTCTCGCCTGCGCCGAGAATAACAAGAAAACCCCCATCCCCTAAAGGGGGGCTTTGAGCTTTGTGCTCTTTTTTGATATTTGATGAATTGTCCGTCATTCCGCACTTATATTTTTTTCATACTATTTTTCGCTTTTTGCCCCAGCTTTTGTTTTTCATGGCATCGTTCCTTGCGTCGCACTCTTGTGCTACATGTTTTCATTAAGCCCCAACCCATACATATTATCGTTTCCCCCTTTGCCTGCCACCCATCGCTTGTTACCTTATCTTCAACGTTATAATGGATGATACCACACATAAAATGGTGATAATCCAAAACCTAAACACTATCTTATTTTCATGTATGCCTTTCTTTTGAAAATGGTGGTGCAACGGGCTCATTAAAAATATGCGCCTGCCTTCGCCGTATTTTTTCTTGGTGTATTTAAAGTAGCTCACCTGCATTATAACACTTAAGTTTTCCACCAAAAAAACGCCGCAAAAAATGGGTATCAACAACTCCTTACGAATAATAATTGCCAACGATGCAATGATGCCGCCCAATGCGAGGCTGCCAGTATCGCCCATAAAAACCTGTGCTGGGTATGCATTGTACCATAAAAACCCTATGCAGCCGCCCACAAAGGCCCCGATAAAAATGGAGAGTTCCCCCATGCCGGGTATGTACATTACATTTAAGTACGCCGCAAAATTTATATTACCGCTTACATACGCAAACACCCCTATACCTGCGCCTATTATGGCACTAACGCCAGCGGCTAAACCATCCAAGCCGTCGGTTAAGTTAGCACCGTTTGACACGGCTGTAATGATAAACGTTACTATAATGATGTAAACAAGCCATGTAAATTTTTCTGCACCCTTGCCCATCCAACTGATTAACGAGCTATAATTAAACTCATGGTTTTTTACAAAAGGTATGGTGGTAATAGGTGTTTGTACTTTTACGTACCTAATTTTATTACCGTTGATATTATACACCGTAACGTTTGAATCTTTGGTAATTCTTTCGCCTGCGCGTAATTCGGTGCGCGAAATGTGCTGCCCAATTATCTGCCGCTCAACTGTAACATTGCTGTTGAAATAAAGTGTTGCGCCTATTATGATACCCAACCCTATTTGGCCAATAATTTTTGACACCCCTGCTAAACCATCTTTATCCTTTTTTTGGTACTTCTCCCCCTTGGTTTGGGCCGCCTTGCGGGCTTTTATTTTTAGGTAATCATCCAAAAAGCCAATCACACCCAGCCAAACGGTACACAGTAGCATAAGCCGCACATATACTTTGTTTAGGTCTGCAAACAGCAAAGTGGGTACCAATATGGCCAGCAGAATAATGATGCCGCCCATGGTTGGCGTACCTTTTTTTTGCTGCTCGCCAGCCAGGCCAAGGTCGCGGACAGTTTCACCTATCTGCTTTTTCTTGAGTATGTTAATGATACGCCGGCCATATATGGCGGCAATCACCAACGATAGCAGCACGGCCATAGCAATCCTGAATGTTTGGAATTGAAACACCCCCGCCCCGCTGAGGTTGAATTGCTGCTTTAACCAAGTGAATAAATAGTATAACATAGTATTTAGTTAGTAATCCATAGTCAATGGTGAATAGATCCGACCGCTATTGATAATCTCTTCCTCTTCTTTGCCACCTCTCTAAGGCTTTTAAAATCGTTGTTATTTTCAAGTCTCTCACAAACCAAAGTCATCATATTAGCTTATCGTCCCCTGCAAACTCTTACCGCATCTCCTCCATTTCCGTTTCCCTTTAGGAAAGGATAGGATGGGTTTTTATTTTCCCAACAGGTCAAACATCTCAGCCAATACTTCCTTGTCGTCAAAATGATGGCGTTCATCATTAATGATTTGGTATTTCTCGTGCCCCTTGCCAGCCAATAAAATAATATCTTCTTTATCTGCAATACTAACAGCGTACTTTATAGCCTCATGTCGGTCAACAATTGAAACCGCTTTCCTGCGGCCTGCTGAGTTTAACCCTTCTTCCATATCCTTCAATATCTCCAACGGGTCTTCAAAGCGCGGGTTGTCGCTGGTTAGTATCGTCTTGTCGCTCAATTCGCTGGCTAGGCGTGCCATCACAGGCCTTTTTGTTTTATCCCTATTACCGCCACAGCCCACCACGGTTATCACCTGTTCATGGCCTTTACGCAGTTTTTTTATGGTAAGCAATACATTCTCCAATGCATCCGGGGTGTGGGCGTAGTCAACAATGCCTATAACTTTGCCCTTGCTTATCACGTAGTCAAAGCGCCCTTCGGCACCGCTTAACATACTCAGCACCCTTAGTACTTCGTTACTTTCTTCGCCAAGGCATACCGCCGCCCCATAAACGGCCAACAGATTATACGCATTAAACTCCCCTATCAGCCTAAAATGAACCTCTTTGTCGTTCACCGTCATCACCAGCCCGGTAAGGGCATTCTCTAACAGCTTGCCCTTAAAATCAGCCAGGGTTTTAAGGCTGTAGTAATATTTTTTGGCCGGTGTATTTTGCAGCATCACTGTACCACGTTTGTCATCTAGGTTTGATATGGCAAAGGCCTCGGCCGTAAGGTTGTCAAAAAAACTTTTCTTCACCCGTATGTACTCATCAAACGTTTTATGGTAGTCAAGGTGGTCGTGTGTAATGTTGCTAAACAGCGCACCGGCAAATTGCAAACCAGTTATCCGGTGCTGGTGTATCGCGTGGCTGCTGCATTCCATAAAAACATGGGAACAGCCCTCATCGGCCATTTGCTTAAGCAAGGCATTAAGGCTTACTGCATCAGGCGTTGTATGCGTTGCAGCAACTACCACATTGCCTATTTGGTTTTGCACGGTGCTTAACAAGCCACACTTATACCCTAACCCTGTAAACAATTTGTATAGCACGGTGGCTATTGTGGTTTTGCCATTGGTACCTGTTACGCCTACAAGTTTTACCCTTTGCGATGGCTCGCCATAAAAATTATGCGCAATAAAAGCCACTGCCTCGTGTGTATCGGCCACTTTAATGTAGGTTATGCCAGCGTGTAATGCAGCAGGAAACTCCTCGCAAACCACGGCAACGGCACCTTGGTTAATTGCGGTGGCAATAAAAGCATGCCCGTCGGATTTCTCGCCGCGTATGGCAACAAATGCCGAGCCTTCTGATACCTTTCGGGAATCAATTTGTATATCTGCCACCTCTGTGTCAGTACTGCCGTTTACTGACTGTAGGCGCACTTTGTACAATATGTCGCGTAGTGTTGCCATGTTTAATTTAATGCTATTTCTACCGGCTGGCCTTTTTTAAAGGCCATACCCGCCGCAATTGATTGATCAGTTACCCGCCCTTTGCCTTTAATACGCACCCGCAGGCCTAAACCCTCGCAAATAAATACCGCATCCTTTAGGCCAAGGCCTGCCAATTGTGGCATCAGGTTACCGCTTACTACTTTACCCTGCATCACCGGCCTGCTGTTCTGTTTAAAAAGGCTTGCCCAGTCCGTGGCCGCACTTCCTGCGTCAGTATACGGCACACTCAATGAAGCCATAATTTTTTTTACTTCGTCCTTATGCCCCGCATAGGCATAATTTATTGTATCGCTTGTTGGGGTAACCCCAGCGGAATATTTAACGGGCGACGGTTGCTTTACATACCGTTTGTACAGTTGGTCGGCAATATCCTTAAACACCGGCCCCGCCACCAGCGCGCCCACGTGCTTTACTGCGTGTGGTTTGTTTACTATTACCACAACACATGTGTATTGCGGGTCCTCTGCCGGAAAATACCCCGCAAACGATGACTGGTACACCATATCAGCATACCCATTTTTACCATTGGCCACCAAGGCTGTGCCTGTTTTGCCTGCAACATTGTAAGGCGTTTTTTTAAAAAGCTTAAAAGCGGTTGACCCAGAGTCTGCGCAAACACCCCTTAAACACTCCTTTAATTGTTGCAACACCGCATCATTACAAATTTTATCCCTCACCACCAGCGGGCTGGTTTGCTTAACTATTTTATCATCTTTTTTTACCGCGTCCATCAGGTACGGCCTCATCATGGTACCACCGTTTGCAACGGCGTTGTACAACATGGCGGTATGCATAGGCGTAATGGCTAAGTTGTAGCCAAACGCCATCCATGGCAAAGTGGTAGAACTCCAGTTTGGCGTTCCTGGCCGGTAAACAATAGGTGGCCTTTCCCCGTATAAGTCTATGCCGGTTAATGTATCAAGCCTAAGCCATTTTAAATGGTTGGTAAACATAGAGGGTGTTGCCGCATAACTGGTATAGGCTAGCTTTGCCATGCCCACGTTTGAACTTACTTCAAAAGCCCGTTTGGCGGTAACCAGGTTATCCTTGGCGTCGTATTCCTCTGCATCAATTACTGTTCGCCCGTTAACCTGCCATTTACCCCCTTCCAAGTTAACCATATTATTGAGCGATATTTTATTGTCAGTCAGCATGTTCATCAACGAAACCAGCTTGAAGGTAGACCCAGGTTCAGTTGGCGTCATGGCATAGTTAAAATCCTCCCAGTAACTGCCGTCTGGCTGTTTGCCAAGGTTGGCTATCGCCTTAATTTTACCAGTTTTAACTTCCATCACAATGGCGCAGCCATGTTGCGCGTCGTTGCTCACTAGCATGTTGCCCAATGCGGTTTCTGTTATATCTTGTATATGTGTGTCAAGGGTGGTTATAATATCTTTTCCGTTCTCAGGTTCAATTTGGTAGTCTTCTTCCACCGGTATGGCTACTCCCCCCATATACCTTACTAAGCGTTTGCCGGTGCGGCCCTTCAAAAGAGTATCGTAGGTTTGTTCCAAACCCACTTTCTGCGCATTGTCCCTATACAGGCCCACTGTTCTAAAAGCCAGCATCTTAAATGGGTTTAGGCGCTTGTTTTGCACATCGGTAATAAAGCCGCTTTTGTTTTTGCCCAACCTAACCAATGGCATTTGCTTTAAAAGCTTGTAGTTCTCAAAACTTACAGCCTTTAACAAAGGGAAATACCTGGCCCCATCATTAAAGCCATCTTTTAATAACTGTTTATATTCTGCTGCCGTTCTGTCTTTAAAAAGATTTGAAAGATCTATACTCAATGAGTCGAGGTTGGCAAAAAAACGCTTGCCGCTATTTTCACGTACCCCGTCGGCACTAAAGTCGATATATATGTCAAATTGGGGTATGGTTGTGCAAAGCATCTCGCCGTCGTTGCTGTAAATTGTACCCCTTTCGGCTTCTATTGATTCCATTTTTTGGTGCAAGCTGTCGTTCATCGTCTTCCAGTACTTGCCTTCTGCCTGTTGTATATAAAAAGCTTTTGCCATTATTGCCACGCAAATAGCCACTACCACTATATAGCTTAGGTAAACGCGCCACAATATGTCTTTTTTTACTTCCAGGGTAAATTTTTTAAACGTTATTAAAGGTTAGCACCAAGTTGCATTTGCCGTTGGGCAGCTGGCTACCAAGGCTTTTCATTTTTGCGCATTCCCGCCTTCCATCGTTAAATGTACAGGGGGCTGTGCCGAAAGCTTTAAGCCCAATGCCGATGCGGCTTCTGCTACCTGCGCCTGCCTGCTCTTGAAGATTTCCTCGCTTTTAAGTGTCTTATATTCGTATTTCAATTCTCTAATTTCTTTTGCGGTAATATTAATGTCTCTTATTATCTTATCAGCTTCGTGGCCGTTGGCTATATACAGTACGGCCAGGAATGCAACAAATAGAAAAAATACCAGGTTGTTAAGTATCCAGCGGTAACTAAACAGCCCTTTTAAATAAGGGAACTTTCTTTTTGTTTGTATGTTTTCCATTGCAAGTTTTCAGTTTATAGTTTTCAGTTTGTGGTTTATAAGTCCTTTCAAGCATTACGCCTCATTTCCCTCTTCCGCAAACCCAATGCCTTTTACCTTACGCCCACTACCTCATACATACCCCCCTTTGCCCTTACACCCTTTCCGCCACCCTTAGTTTTGCACTACGCGACCTCGGGTTTTGCTTGGCCTCTTCAACCGAAGGCACTATCGGCTTCTTGGTTATTACCTGCAACGGTTGCTCTTTCAGCTTTGTGCCAAAGGGATTCTCCGGTTCGTCTGATTCCTCCCCATGCTTAAAAAAATTTTTCACAATCCTGTCTTCCCCCGAGTGGAACGTGATGATGGCCGCTCGGCCACCTTTGTTTAACACCGCAGGCAGTTGCTGCAGCATTTCTTTCAACGCACCCATTTCGTCATTTACCTCAATGCGCAATGCCTGAAAAACCTGGGCTAAGTATTTGTGTGGGTTGCCCTTTACCACCGGGTGCAGCACAGCCTTTAGGGCATCAATGGTTTGCATGGGCTTAAACGCCCTGTTTTGCACAATGTGTTTTGCCAATGTTTTGGCGTTGGATACCTCGCCGTATTGCTCAAACATTTTGTGCAACTGTGGCTCAGTATACCCCTGCAGCACATCTGCCGCTGTTTTGGGCTGGCTCCTATTCATCCGCATATCTAAAGGGCCGCTAAACCGTGTTGAAAACCCACGCGCCCCTTCGTCAAACTGGTAGCTGCTTACACCCAAATCGGCCAGTACCCCGTCAACCCCCGCTATTTTGTGCAGTTTCAAAAACCGTTGTATGTGCCTAAAATTGTGCGGCACAAACAACACTCTTTCGTCTGCCGGTATATTTTGCTTTGCGTCGGCATCTTGGTCAAATGCCACCAGCCGCCCCGTGTTATCCAATTTTTCCAATATACCATTGGCATGCCCACCGCCACCAAAGGTGCAGTCCACATATATGCCGCTTGGCTTTATATGCAACGCCTCCATTACTTCGGTAAACAAAACAGGTATATGGTATTCCTTTGTCATACTGTCAATTTTCATTTTACCCTGCGCCACTTTTCCATGGGTCAGTTGGTAACATCTTATATTTATTCACCCAAAGAGTGCCGCCCTACCAACCTATAACCTATTGCAGGTTTACACCCACTTCCATCGCTAGGGCACTAAACGCCTCGGCCGATAACTCCTCAAAGAACTTTTTGTATCTGTCAGCATCCCAAATCTTTATCTTATCAATGTCCGATGCCAGCACCACATCCTTTGTAAGCCCTGCATATTCCCTTAACGATGGCGGCAAAAGCATCCTTCCCGCGCTATCCAATTCAACCTCCGAGGCACCGCCCAAAAAAACAAGTTTAAATTGCCGTACCTTGGGGTCAAAATCGTTCAACTTGGCCAATTTTTCAACAAGGGTTTCCCAGGTTTTCATCGGGTACAGCACTAGGCATTTTTCAAAGCCGCGGCTTACCACAAACTTGTTTTCTCCTTCCGGAAATTGCTTTTTCAAGCCTCCCGGAAGCAAAAAACGGTTTTTGGAATCCACCGTTGCTTCATATTCGCCTAGAAAACCCATAAGTTGAACAGATTTTTACACAAATTACCACTTAATGACACAAAGAGACAACTTTGTTACCCAATGGCGTAATAAAAAGCTTGTTTTTTTTCCACAGCATATACAAGAAAATGTGCATAGCGCAAATTATATGTGGATAACTCTATAACTCACCGTAAAATTCATGGCAGGCTACTCACAAAAACCCATTTTGAAAAAAATGGGCATACAAGAAAACACGCGTTTATTTGTACTGCATGCGCCAAGTGATTACATGGCTTTTTTGGGAGCCGACATTAAAGCCCAACTGACCGGCCAATTGGTTGATGCAGACATGTACCATATTTTTGCCTTTGGCAAAACAACATTGGCTGCTGATTTTACCGAGATAATTGGGTTAGCAAAAAATAACGCCGTGATATGGGTTAGCTGGCATAAAAAAGCCAGCAAAATACCCACCGACGTTACCGAGGATATCATCAGAGAGATTATTTTGCCCACGGGCTGGGTTGACGTAAAAGTTTGCGCCGTCAGCAATATTTGGAGCGGGCTAAAAATAGTGAAGCGTGTTAAAAACCGCTAACGGTATGTATTACCACTTAAATTTGCGGCTTAAAAAGGTAAGTATTTGTATCCTATATGGATAATAAAACTGCCCTATATGTTAGTTTGTTATACTATTATGCACCCAAAGCATCTTTCCATACAGGATTTTACTTACAGTTTGCCGGACTATAAAATAGCCAGGCACCCATTGCAGCAGAGAGACGCCAGTAAATTGTTGGTGTATAAAAACGGCAGCATAGCCACCAGCCAATACAGTGCGCTGCCTGAACAGCTGGCCCCCGGCACACTGTTGGTTTTTAACAATACCAAAGTGGTGGAAGCCCGCATGTTATTTACGAAAACAACCAGCGGCATAGTTGAATTGTTTTGCCTTGAACCTGATGAGCAGTATGCCGACATTACCACTGCAATGCTGCAAAAAGGGCAGGTGTATTGGAAATGCTTGGTAGGTGGTGCCAAAAAATGGAAAGAACCAAGCTTGGTAAAAATAATAAACACAGGCAATAAGGCTGTAACGCTAACAGCCACAAAAATTAATAAGCCGGGTGACTATTTTACGATCGCCTTTGGTTGGGATGACGAAACTTTAAGCTTTGCTGAAATATTACATGCGGCCGGCCTTATACCGCTACCCCCCTATTTAAACCGTGATGCGGAAGATGCCGACAATACAACCTACCAAACGGTGTACGCCCAGCACGAGGGTTCAGTGGCGGCACCAACGGCAGGCCTGCATTTTACCAACGAGCTGTTGACCAAACTAAGCAACAACAATATTGAAACAAGCTTTGTTACCCTGCATGTTGGGGCGGGTACTTTTAAACCCGTTAAGGCGGCCACCATGGCGCAACACGACATGCATGCAGAGTTTATTGATGTAAGCGCCGCTTTTATACAGCAATTGCTAAACAGCCTGCAAAAGCCCATTGTAACGGTAGGCACAACCAGCCTACGCACAGTTGAAAGCCTTTACTGGATGGGTGTAAAGGCAAACATATTGTATGAAGAAAACGAAGCTGTGGAAATTACCGAACAAGCGTTAACCATACACCAGTGGGACGCATATGAATTACCGCAGCACATATCAACCGCAGCCGCACTTACCAGCCTGCTAACATGGCTAAACGCCACCGGCAGGCAGCGGCTAATTACAAAAACGCAAATTATAATGGCACCTGGCTATACTTTAAGGGTAGCGGCAGGGTTGGTTACAAATTTGCACCAGCCACAATCCACCTTATTGCTGCTGGTGGCGGCTGTTATAGGTGATGATTGGCGTAAAGTGTATGACTTTGCCCTGCAAAACAATTTTAGGTTTCTAAGTTATGGGGATGGCTGTTTGCTTTGGGCCAAAAGCCATTAGGCCAATGGGCAAATAGTAACTGCCTATAACTGCTTGGTTATAACCGCATTTGTAGCATACTCTAAAAAGCTACTAGTGCCACCTAAAAAACTTTCCAACTAAACAAAAAAAACAGCCGCAGTTTTACCTGCGGCTGCTAAATAAATAACTTTATGTAATAGACTATGCCAGTTTTTCCACTTGCATATAGTTCAACTCCACAGGAGTTGACCTACCGAATATCTTCACCGTAACCTTCAATTTCTTCTTCTCATCGTTCACTTCTTCAATAACACCGTTAAAGTCGTTAAACGGCCCTTCTATTATCTTAATGGTTTCGCCAATAATAAATGGCTCGCTCATGGTAGCACCTTGGTCGTTCATCTCATCAACCTTACCAAGCATCTTATTTACTTCAGCCTTACGGAGGGAGATGATATTACCTTTTGAACCCTTGCCATCTGTAAGAAAGTGCATCACATTGCTAATATTGCTGATGTGCAATATAATATCATCCGTAAGCTTACCATCTGCCACCTCCAACATTACATATCCGGGATAATAGTTTTTTTCGCGCATTACCTTTTTACCGTTCTGCACCTTGTAAACCTTCTCCATGGGCAAAAACACTTGTTTCACCACTTCAGTCCAACCGCTGCGACTTATATCCTTGTCTAAATATTCCTTCACCTTCCTTTCCTTGCCGCTTACTACACGCAACACATACCATTTACTTTCTTTCTGCGGCACCAACACGTCTTCCATGGCTTAAGCTTTAAAAAATGAATAAACAAACTTTAAAACCATGGCGCTGGCACCGTCCATAACGCCAACGCATACCATAATTAAAATTGTGGCAACAAGCACTATCACTGTCGACTGCTGTAACTGCCCCCATGTAGGCCAAGTTACTTTCTCCAACAGCTCTTGGTATGAATCCTTAAAGTAGCTAGATACCTTGTTCATGTATAAAATTTGAAAATGTGTTAATTTGAAAATTTGAAAATTAAAGCAATTCCATAATTTGAAAATACGCAATACGCAATTTTCAAATTTTCAAATTAACACATTTTCAAATTTCCTTTTTGCACGGGCCAGAGGATTCGAACCACTATCAACGGTTTTGGAGACCGCTATTCTACCATTGAACTAGGCCCGTATACCCCTATCCCCTAAATTGGGGACAAGGAAGAACTTAATTAGAAGCAAAGTACCCGAACATTCTGTTCAGGTACTTTGCAAATATAGTTACTTTATATTTTACTCTCACTCCTTTAGGGAGTGGGGGCTTATTTTATAACTTCAGTAACCTGACCGGCACCTACTGTACGGCCACCTTCGCGAATCGCGAATTTCAAACCTTTTTCCATTGCGATTGGGGCAATCAAGGTAACAATCAACCTTACGTTATCGCCAGGCATAACCATTTCAGTACCTTCTGGTAATTTAACTTCACCCGTTACGTCAGTTGTACGGAAGTAGAACTGAGGACGGTATTTGTTAAAGAACGGTGTGTGACGGCCACCTTCTTCCTTGCTAAGTACGTAAACTTCGCATTGGAAATCAGTGTGCGGGGTAATGCTCTTAGGTTTACAAATAACCATACCGCGGCGGATATCTTTCTTTTCAATACCGCGCAACAGCAAACCAGCGTTGTCACCAGCTTCACCACGGTCAAGCAATTTCTTAAACATTTCCACACCAGTTACGGTAGAGGTTAA
The DNA here is from genome assembly GCA_903882935.1 of uncultured Parafilimonas sp. Classification (GTDB taxonomy): domain Bacteria; phylum Bacteroidota; class Bacteroidia; order Chitinophagales; family Chitinophagaceae; genus JABDFW01. Next base: position 40,047 of record CAIRZB010000071.1, read on the forward strand.
TGGTTCAGGAATTAAACCAACCAGTTCAACAGGCTCACCAACCTTGATGATACCGCGCTCAATACGGCCTGTGGCAACAGTACCACGACCTGTGATAGAGAACACGTCTTCAACGCTCATCAAGAAATCCATATCTATCGGGCGTGGAGGCAACGGAATGTAGCTGTCAACAGCATCCATCAGTTGGTCAATAGCACCAAGCCATTTGGGTTCACCAGCCAATGCGCCAGTTGCAGAACCTTGTATAACTGGAGTATTGTCACCATCGAAACCGTTTTTAGTTAACAGCTCGCGGATTTCCATTTCAACCAACTCCAACAATTCGGGGTCATCAACAAGGTCAACCTTGTTCATAAATACCACCATGCGGGGTACACCTACCTGGCGGGCAAGAAGGATGTGTTCCCTTGTTTGTGGCATCGGGCCATCTGTAGCAGCCACCACAAGTATAGCACCATCCATTTGGGCAGCACCGGTAATCATGTTTTTAACATAGTCGGCGTGGCCTGGACAGTCAACGTGTGCATAGTGACGGCTGGCTGTTTGGTATTCTACGTGTGCTGTATTAATGGTAATACCGCGTTCTTTTTCTTCTGGTGCACCATCAATTTCATCATATTTCTTAGCTGTCGCAAGGCCTTTCTTAGAAAGAATGGTGGTAATAGCGGCAGTTAAAGTTGTTTTACCGTGGTCTACGTGACCAATGGTACCAACGTTTACGTGAGGTTTGTCCCTGTTAAAGGTCTCTTTAGCCATCTTATCGGTTTTTAAGTTGTGTTTTAAAATGTTTGTTTATGTATCCGGTCCCGCTTGTACGGGGTTACGATTCACTCTTCATCTTTCGTTATTCATTCACCCATCGCGGCCGTGAACAAACTTTCTTCTACTACCGTAAAACAATGTACTTGCTTTACTAGTGGAGCCGTTGATGAGAATTGAACTCATGACCTCTTCCTTACCAAGGAAGTGCTCTACCACTGAGCCACAACGGCTTTTCTAAAAGTCATTGAGCCATCAGCCATAGGGCTGCTAAAACGAGTCATTAACTTTATCCTCCCCTATGACTCATTGACCTATGGCCGAACAAGAGCGGAAGACGAGGCTCGAACTCGCTGCCTATAGCTTGGAAGGCTATCGCTCTACCAAATGAGCTACTTCCGCAGAACAATTTGAATCCCGCGTGGGCGGGATGAAAACTTGAAAATGAATTACCGAAGTTGTTTCATTTTCAAATTTTCAAATTCCCTCATTTTCAAATTTTGAAAGAACTGTGGGTAGAGAAGGATTCGAACCTCCGTACTCGTGAGAGAACAGATTTACAGTCTGTCGCCTTTAGCCACTCGGCCATCTACCCAAATTAACCTTTACCCTAACGCTACATGCCAGCACCTGTAAACTGATGGCTTGTTTTCTGAGCCACTTGTCGGAGTCGAACCAACGACCTACTGATTACAAATCAGTTGCTCTACCAACTGAGCTAAAGTGGCATATCACCACCCTTTGCTTATAATTATCGCCATCCTGATTTCTTTTTTCAAAACCAACACCCTGCTGATTAAACGAATTCTCATTAAAACACAGCAGCTAGGCCGAATTGGCATTTTACAATACCCGCTTTAACAGGGTTATAAACAAAGTAATATTTTACCTACGTTAAAGTAATTAAGAACAAAGAGCTACCCCGTTTTTAGGGATGGCAAAGGTAAGAGAATTCTTAATTCGGCAAAATTTTGTGCAGATTATTTTAGATGAGTTTTAAAAAAAGCTTCAAAACATGCCGGCCATGTACATAAAAATGGCGGTAGTCGGCTAATACTATTTTGCATTTTCACCAAGGCCGCCATCTGTTAAAAGCCTTATGTTTATTGAGTCCTGCTCAATTACCCGGTTATTTATAACGCAACTGTCGTTAACAATTCCGCTGTTATTTTTATAGCGGTAGGCTACAAAAAGTTTATTTCCGGGCAACGCCTTTCGTTCAAAAATAAAGCCTTTTACGGCTGCAATAGGGCTGCTTTTGCATGAAAAACAGCAAAGTATCGCCAAAATAGGTGCTATCATTTTTATGTTACGCATGTTATTATTAACAAAAAAAGCCCCGCATTATTGCAGGGCTGTAAAATTTTTATGCTGCCAATTTTTGTTTTTTTCTTTTAATTTGGTTTACAAGTGATTCAAAAGCATTGTCAAAAGATTCTTCAAACGATTTTGAGGAAACCTTCACAAAAAAACTGTGTCGCGGAACATCTACCCTAATCTCTGCAATTTTGTCTTTGATGGTGTGTACAACGTTATCAAGCTTTAGAAAAACATCAACCTTAATAACCTTGTCGTGAAAAGTAGATATCTTCTGCAATTTCCTGTTTACATAGTCCACCAATTTCAAGTCTGCATCAAAATGCACAGTCTGGATGTTTACATTCATAAAAAATCGCGTTTTAAGTGAAAAAATAAAAGAACTACACTCGTTTGCCACCGTATGTGGCTGTTAGCGATGTTGAAATTACTTCATTTGTGCTTAAAAACTTTGACGTTAATCAATTTTAACCTTAAAATTTTATTATTTCTTAACGCAGGCTACGCCTTTGGGTGCGCCTTTTTATGTATGTCCTTTAACTTGTCTATGGTGTTGTGCGTGTACACCTGGGTGGCTGCAAGGCTGCTATGCCCCAGCAATTCCTTAACAGCGTTCAGGTCGGCCCCGTTATTGGTTAAATGGGTGGCAAAAGTGTGCCGCAGCACATGCGGGCTTTTTTTGTCGATGGTGGTTACCTGCGCAAGTTTTGAATGCACCAAGGTGTATATATACTTGGCATACAATGGCTTGCCCTTACTATTTACAAAAACATTGCCTACACCCGGCTGGGTAGGTGGCCTGGTGGCAATATAATTTTGCAAATCGCCCATCAGCACCTTGCCAAGCGGTATTATCCGTTCTTTATTGCCCTTGCCCAACACCTTAATATGGCCGTTTGGCGCGTCAAGTTGCCCTACTTGCAAATTTACCAGTTCACTTAGGCGCATGCCCGTGCTGTAAAACAGTAACAAAATCAGGCGCCCCATCCTACCCTCCCAAGTATCGGCGAATAGGCTTTTGCCTTCTTCCTCGTCAAACAAGGTTGTAATATCGTTATCTGCCACAAACGCGGGCAGCCGCTTTGCTGTTTTGGGGCTAACAATCACCGCCATAGGCGTTTGCTTTATTACGCCCTGCTTAATCATATATTTGAAAAACGACTTTAGGGCAGATATCTTCCGGTTTATGCTTTTGGCGGTAAGCTTGTCTCCCTTTAACTCTGCCAGCCAACTGCGCACAAGCGGTGCTGTTATTTCAGCTATGGGCGGTGCGCTATATTGGCTCACCAAAAAAGCGCAAAACTGCTCCAGGTCGTTTTGGTAGGATATAATTGTATTGGGCGAGCAGCGTTTTTCAAAACGCAGGTACTGTAAAAACTGGTGTATTTGCGGGTATTGTGTGGTAGGCATAAAAAAGTAGCCATAAAGTTAACACTTAATGGCTACTTGTACTATAATTAGCTATTTAACTAAATTTCTATTTTGCCGCTGGCTACTTGCTGTTTGTAAACCGCTTTCAACACTTCCATCCTGCGTTTTACTGAAGGCTTTGTAAAGCTTTGGCGTTCCCTCAACTGCAAAAGCACTTTGCTTTTTTCAAATTTCTTTTTGTACTTTTTAAGCGCTTTGTCGATGTTTTCGCAATCTTTTGAGTCAATTATAAGCATATTGTATATACCCCCTTTAAGGAATTTTGAGGCGCAAAAATAGGCATTATTTACAAACTGCCAAATTACAATAATTATATTTCTTCAATTTTAATCGGCCAGGGTAAACAGGTATTGTGCATGGCGGTACGCACCACTCACTTGCCAATAAGCGCGATGCCCGTGGCGGCGCAAAATAATTACCCAAATAACGAACAACTATAAAAAGCATACTTAAGGTCATGTCAACCCTTCAACCTATAGCCCAACAAACAAAAATCGTGGCCGCCAATAACCGTCTTGGCCATTACAATACCCAAGCGGGCCAGATTACTAATTTGCACTAAATTGCAAGCCTATGTTTACAGGTATTATTGAAACCACCGGAAAAATTGAGGCTGTAGAAACCCATGGCAGCAACAAAACCTTTTGGATAAGCAGCCCAATTTCGGCTGCATTAAACATTGACCAAAGTGTTAGCCACGATGGCGTGTGCCTTACCGTTGAGGAAATTGCAGGTAGCAGCCACCGCGTTACCGCCATAGACGAGACGTTAAAAAAATCAAACCTCGGCACCTGGCAAACAGGCGGCGAGGTTAATATTGAACGGTGCATGCAAATGAACGGGCGGCTTGACGGGCATATTGTACAGGGCCATGTAGATACCACCGGCAGCTGCACCGAGCGTACCGATTTGCAGGGAAGCTGGGAATACCGCTTTCAATTTCCGCCGCAATTTGCCGCTTTGGTTATTGAAAAAGGTTCCATAGCCGTAAACGGTACCAGTTTAACGGTTTTTAATGTAACTAACAACGCATTTTCGGTGGCTATAATACCCTACACATACAACCACACGGGTATTAAGCATGTTTACGCGGGCAGTACAGTAAACATTGAGTTTGACCTAGTAGGCAAATACGTAACACGCATGCTAACGTTACAAAATAACCTTCAATAACACACATGCGAAGCCGCCTAGCAGCCTTAATGCCTTTTTTAATATTGTTGCTGGTTTTGCTGGTGGCTTACCTGCCGTTGAGTACTTTTTATTTTGGCATGAAAAACGATGCCTTCAGCGACAACTTTCCCAATAAGTTTTTTCTGTCTGAAGCCATCCATGCCGGCCAGCTGCCCCTTTGGAACCCCTACATGAATTATGGGCTGCCCATATATGCCGATATGGGGTTTGCATTTTACAACCCCATTACCTGGTTTTTTGCATTAATAGGCTACAATGCCTATACACTTACGGCCGAGGTGCTGTTGTATATATACCTAGGGGGCGTTTTTATGCTTAGGCTTGGCCGCTTTTTTGGGTTCACTAAAAAAATATGCCTTGTTATTGCGGCAATGTATATGTGCAGCGGGTTTTACACTGGCTGCTTACAATACATTAATTTTTTAACCGCTGCCGCTTTTTTGCCATTGGCGTTACTAACAATGCTACAGCTTTTTAACAACCCCGGTTTTAAAAGCAGTTTTTGGTTTGCTGCCGCTTGCTATGCGGTTTTTGCGGGGGGGCACCCGGCCATACCGATAGCATTAGTGTATTTTTTAATTGCACTAATTATTCTGCTATTTGTGTATTTGCCACACTACAGGCGCCAAGCAAAACAAATCATCTTTTCTTTGGCTATATCCTCAGTGTTGCTGGCATTGTTTTACCTGCCCGCCATATACAGCTATATTAATATACTGCCTTTCTATGGCAGGGGTGGCCCTGCACAGCAAGCTTTGTCAACACAGGCAGGCTTTACGCCGGTGGCTTGGCTATCGTTCCTTTTTCCGTTTTCTACTGCTGCAAATACCAACTTTTTTGGTACTGACGTGGCCATGCGTAACGGCTTTTTTAGCGTAACGGGGTTTATTTGTGTTAGCCTTAGCAAAAAAAGCAAACAGCTTTACACAAGGGTGCTGCTTATTGCAGCATTGTTTATGCTACTTTTAAGTACCGGGGGGTGGATAAAGGAAATGCTTTTTAGCAAATTGCCACTTTTACAATATGTGAGGTACAACGGTGAGTACCGGGTATTTAGTATACTGTGCTTTTGCGTTCTCGCCGGGTTTGTGCTGCAACACTTGCAGCAAGGCGAAAAAACACTTTCGCGCCGTTTTAATTGGGCATTTATTACAGTGGCGCTAAGCTGCTGCTGCATTTTAATTGTACTGGCCGCCACAAGCCACCTTGGGGTAAACGCTTTATTGGGCATACTAAAGCAACCGTTACCCGCCGCACAAAAAATTAAGGTATTGCTGGCAGGGGCTTTACCCGGGTTTTTAACAGCAAGTGCCGTGCTAACCCTAGTGGTAAGCTTATTAAGTTTAATGGCGGTTAAAAAACACCGTTTTAATTTATTGGCCGGTATTGTGCTGTGCGATGTTGCCTTTAACTGCATCATATACCTTCCTGTAACTGGCGTTGGGCAGGTAACATTAAAACACATACAATCAGTGTACAACACTTCCCCAAAAGGCATACCCATCCCGCCGCTGGTACCCATCAAAAACATAGACACCCTGGATGCCAAAAGCACAGGCCTGGTGGGCGACATAACCTACTATAACAAATTGATCGGTACTACAAAACTTACCGATTACCCATCCTATTTTACGGCCACTGCCACATATTTTAATAACCGCACCCTAGTTAACCAAGTATCTACACACCCTTTTATATTCACAAAAAAGGCAGCCCCCGCCACCGCTGCCATTTCAATACAACAATTTACCCCCACTGTTATACATGTGCTTGTAAACGGCCCGGCCGATGATACACTGGTGTTGCTGCAAAACAACTACCGGTTTTGGCATGCAACCGTAAACGGGCAAAACACACCCATTGCTACGGCATACACAACTTTTTTATCAGTTAAAATTAAAAAAGGCAACAATGACGTGGTGTTTTATTACCAAGACAGATGGCTTGGCTTTTGTTTGTTAATAAGCCTGGCCGCGTTTATTGTAAGCTTGTCTGTAGTGGCGCGCCAAAGCATCACCGGTAAATTACCAGTGCAGAATCTGTAAATACAAATCGCATGGTTGGCAGGCCAGGCTGCGCAGGCAACAGCACGGTGTTGTATGGCACCTGCAACGGGCGTAATTCATACCGCCAAGACTTAATATTTACCCGGCCTATTTTTGGGTTGCCTGAGTAAAAAAACTGCCCATCTTGCAAGCCACTTGCCAACATAAGGGCCCCATGCTGGCTTTTAGGCAATCCCTCCACATTAATATCGCGGCCTTCAGGCGCGTTAGCCAACGCGCTTAAGGTTTGCTGTACCAGCTTGCCTGCAAACCGGTAGTTAACCGCAGTAACATACAATTGAACGGCATACAAAATAGCAAGGCCACCAGCGGCACCATAAAAAAAATATTGTTTTTTTAGCCTGCCTAATATTGCAACGGTACACAAAACCGTAAATATTGATGGCAGATATAAAAAACGTTCGCCCTCGGTGCCATGCGTATCAATACCAAGAGATAGGTAAGGCAGAAGCGATATAAAAACGCAACACCCTAATTTAAACGCCCAGCTTGAAAAAAACCGGTAAAACAAAAAAATAAACACCATAAAACAAACAAAAAAGCCCGCCTGCAATGCCATAGGGCTATCTGTATAGGCCACAAAACCCATGGCCAATAACTTAAAATAGTTGCTGGCAAGCACGGCTGCATTAAACTGCAAAAAATTAGCCCCCTCATAGTTGCCCACCAGCCCTCCATTAATAAAAACCCGCGCCGCCAAATACACCACAAATAGTATAGTAACACCTAAATATGGCTTCAGCTGCTGTAACACGGTTTTCTCCCCCAAAGGCTTTGCCAAAACCGCCGCCACCAACGGCAGCACCCAGCAAGATTCGTAGGTTAGCAAGGCTGCCCCCCAAGCGGCAAGCCCAGCCACGGCATAAAAGGCTGATGTACCGCCCTTTAAAAAAAACAACAAAAACACCACCGAGAAGATGGCACCGAGTATGCCCGACCTACCCAATATCCAAAAAACAGCCTCCCCGTGAAAAGGATAAACAAAAAATAGCACAGCGGCTGTTAGGGCAAAAACGGGCTGTTGCAGGTACGGGCAATGTAGCAAAAACAGATGTTTGCTTAAAAAATATACCAACACGGTACAGATAACATGCAAAAAAAGGTTGGTAATGTGATAGCCGGCGGCATATTTGCCCCAAACAAAATAATCCGCCATCACCGATAAATCACAAATAGGCCTAAAGGAGTTTTTTTGGAAAAACACGCCTTGCTTGCTTAGCAATAAATGGGAAAAATCATCATTTTGAAACCAAAGTGCAAAAGGGTTGTAACACACAAATACCCATAATGCCAGCGCTGCGGCACAGGTATAAACAGCAATTTTGCGGGTAAACAACATGGTGTAAATTAAAGAAAAAGCCGGTAATTTAAAAATACCGGCTCTGTTTCTCATGTGCGCGTCAACTCTTCTATCCAAAAATAGTGATTTTTTTATTAATTTTTTATACCTAAAAAAAATTAAGGGATTCCTAATTTGCTTTAAACGTTACCCAACAAGCCTACTTTGTATATGTTTGCAAAAAAATTTAGGCATGGAATTGCAAGCACTTATCATGGAAGCCTGGGCCAACCGGGAATTATTAAAAGACAACACCTACACCGAGGCCGTTAGGGCCGTGATTGAGGAGGTTGACAAGGGCCGCCTACGTACTTCCTCGCCAACTGAGGATGGATGGGTGGTGAATGAATGGGTAAAAAAAGCGATTTTATTATATTTTGGCATACAGCAAATGCAAACGTATAACCTGCCCCCGTTTGAATTTTACGACAAAATGGTGCTAAAAAGCAATTATGCTGCATTGGGCGTGCGTGCGGTTCCGCATGCTGTGGCACGTTATGGTGCCTTTATTGCCCGCAATGTGGTGCTGATGCCAAGCTATGTTAACATTGGCGCGTATGTTGACGAAGGCACTATGGTTGACACATGGGCCACTGTTGGTAGTTGTGCGCAAATTGGCAAAGGCGTGCACCTTAGCGGCGGCGTTGGCATAGGCGGGGTTTTGGAGCCTTTACAGGCGAGTCCCGTTATTGTGGAAAATGGCTGTTTTATAGGCAGCCGCTGTATTGTGGTGGAAGGCGTGGTGGTTGAAAAAGAAGCCGTGCTGGGCGCAAATGTGGTACTTACGCAGTCTACCAAAATTATAGATGTAAGCGGCACCGAGCCTGTTGAATACAAAGGCCGCGTACCTGCACGCAGTGTGGTTATACCCGGCACTTACAATAAAAGCTTTCCTGCGGGTTCGTTTGGGGTAGGTTGCGCACTTATAATAGGCAAGCGCAAACCCAGCACCGACCTTAAAACGAGCCTTAACGATGCATTACGGGATTTTAATGTAAGCGTGTAAACAATATTTCTTAACCATGGATTGGGTTCGTTTTTCAAATTTCCCGATTGACGGCTAAATATTGACGTGACCTTTTTTCAGTACCCTGCTTTTTTCAGCAGGGTATTTTTATGCAATACCATAATAAAAAGAAGTTTGAACAGCGCAATCACCTCACAAGTGCCAAACCAATAAGTTAAAAACGTTAGCCAGTTTTGTTTAATCTGCTTAAGCCTGTATTACTGGTGGGGCTTTAACTAAGGCTGCCCCGCTTTTGGCAGGGCAGCTTTAATATGTTTCTGTTTTAAGAATATTGTGGTGCAGCTTTGGTAAATAGCCCGCACCTTAAATTATCAACTGTCAAGCTTAAGCACGGCCAAAAATGCTTCCTGGGGTATTTCAACATTACCCACTTGGCGCATACGTTTTTTACCTTCTTTCTGCTTTTCCAACAGTTTGCGTTTTCGGCTAATATCACCGCCATAACATTTGGCGGTTACATCCTTACGCATGGCACTTATGTTTTCTCGCGCAATAATTTTTGCGCCTATGGCTGCTTGTATCACAATTAAAAATTGCTGGCGGGGCAAAAGGTCTTTTAGTTTTTCGCAAAGTTTGCGGCCAAAATCCTGGGCCCGGCTGCGGTGTATAAGCGCACTAAGTGCATCCACTTTTTCCGCATTTAGCATAATATCCATTTTTACAATATCTGCTTCGCGGTAGCCTATCGGAGTATAATCGAATGATGCATACCCCCTGGTATTACCCTTCAGTTTATCATAAAAGTCAAACACAATCTCCGTCAGCGGCATTTCAAATACTAATTCAACCCGGGTTGCGGTTAAATAGCTTTGGTTGATGAGTATGCCACGTTTGCCCAAACACAAGGTCATTATGTTACCTATATAATCCGGCAGGGAAATTATTTGGGCGCGAATAAACGGCTCTTCAATCCGCTCAATCTTGGTGGGGTCGGGCATCTCGGCCGGGTTATTCACCACTATTTTTTCACCTCGGCTGGTGTAGGCGTTAAAGCTTACGTTTGGCACGGTGGTTATAACCGTCTGGTTAAACTCCCGCTCCAAACGTTCCTGTATTATTTCCATGTGCAGCAAGCCCAAGAACCCGCACCTAAAACCAAAACCCAATGCCTGCGATGTTTCAATTTCGTAGGTAAGGGATGCATCGTTAAGCTGCAGCTTATCCATACACTCCCGCAACTCCGCAAAATCCTCGGTAACCACCGGAAAAATGCCAGCAAACACCATTGGCTTTACCTCCACAAAATCTTTAACGGGCAGCGCGGGCTGGCTGGCCAAGGTAATTGTGTCGCCCACCCTTACCTCTTTTGCGTTTTTAATACCAGTAATTATATAGCCCACATTGCCTGCCCTAACTTCAGATTTGGGTTCCAAGCCAAGTTTCAATATGCCCACCTCCGTGGCTTCGTAATCCATGTTGGTGGCTATAAACTTAATCTTATCCCCTTTTCTAAGTATGCCGTTAAAAACCCTAAAGTAAGCAATGATGCCCCTAAAGCTATTAAACACGCTGTCGAATATTAAACATTGCAGCGGTGCATCCTCGTTGCCTTTTGGGTGGGGTATCCTTTCAATGATAGCTGCCAGTATTTCTTCTATGCCTATGCCGGTTTTGCCACTGGCCAGCAGAATATCTTCTTCTTTACAGCCAATCAGCTCAATTATTTGGTCCCTTACCTCGGGTATCATAGCCCCGTCCATATCAATCTTATTGATAACAGGTATTATCTCCAAATCGTTTTCAACCGCCAAATATAGGTTGCTTATTGTTTGCGCCTGTATGCCTTGTGTGGCATCCACCAGCAATAACGCGCCCTCGCAAGCAGCAAGGGCACGGCTTACTTCGTAGCTAAAATCTACGTGGCCGGGGGTGTCAATTAAGTTAAAGCTATACTGTTTGCCCTTATAGCTATACTGCATTTGTATGGCGTGGCTCTTAATGGTTATACCTTTTTCACGTTCCAGGTCCATATCATCTAATACCTGGTTCATCATGTCCCTCTCACCAATTGTTTTCGTAAATTCTAGCAGCCTGTCAGCAAGGGTGCTTTTACCGTGGTCAATATGCGCTATGATACAAAAATTCCTTATATCCTCCATAATAACGCAAAGATAATCATTGGAGCACGCATTTTTCATGAATAATACATTATCTTAGTCCTCTGGCAAGAAAGAGATTTATAGCGACATAAAATAATTGAATCACACGTAAATTCAAATTCCAAGTAATGGATTCTGTAATTGAGCTTATTCACACAATTATGCCGGTATTATATGTTTTGGCAATAATCGGATTAATCGTTAAAATCATTATCGTCTTCAGTAACAAAGGCTTTGACATAATAGCCCTTTTAGCGAGCTTTTTTAGGTTATATACAACAACCGATTTAGAAATGACCTCGAAGAAAAGGCGTGTAAATTATATGCGCTTTAACAACTACCTCAACTACTATTTTTATGTATTCCTTTTTTTGTTTACGCTCATGCTTATCATCTTTAAAAAAAACGTTTTCACTTATCAATAGCCCCTGCATATAATTGGCAAAGCATTTTGCCTGTTGAAATATAGTTGAACGGCCTTGCCAATGCAGAAACAGCTATGGGGCTTTGTGGCTGCCCACTGTTAATAAACCTATTTAAAACATCCGCCAGAGCGGAGGGATCATTGCCATCGGCAAACCAAGCGGTGCCATCCTGTGGCAAATATTCCCTAAAAACGGGCAAATCGCTTACTATAACCGGCACGCCACAAGCTATTGCCTCAATATTTACACAGCCAAAACTCTCAAAGCAAGAATATAACACTTGTGCCGACACCCGCTGCATTAATGCTGCAATAGTTTGTTGGGTAGTTTCACCAAACCATTTTATATCGTCGCCAATTCCTAATTCGGCGGCTAATTTTTTAAATCCGGGTTGCTCAGGGCCTACTATCCAAAGCTGGAACGGGCATTGGTACCGGCTTTTTAGCAAGGCAAAGCCCAGCAGCATTTTAACGGGGTTTTTTTGTGGTGTTAAGGTTGAAATATGCAAAAAGGTGGCAGGGGCGTTTTTGGCAGATACTGTTTGAGGAAAAAAAATACGGGTATCAACAGTATTGGGTATCACTAAAACCTTTTTCAGGTTAAATGACTTGCGCAGTGCGCTTGCCAGTGATAATGACACAGGCGCAACCGCTTCGGCATGCTCGGCAATTAATTTTAAAGGCCAATAATTAAGTGGGGTTACACCGCTTAAAATGCCCTTTGCCTCTGGCATGTAGCCACTGTACTGTTCCGTTACAACATAAGGAATCTTGTGTACCCATTTGTAATAAAGCGCCACCAAACCGCAGCGCAGCATAACATGCACATGCAACAAATGGGGTTTGCCGTACTGTTTAATAAATTGTTTAACCAGTGCTTTGTAAAGCCACAAAGAATAAGCGTAAGAAAAAAGGCGACCAAATAACCCCATATTTTTCGCGCTGTAATGGCAAATCGCCTCCCGTAGGTTGGGAAAGTCAGGGTCAGAATTCTCTATAATTCTTTTTCCCTTTTTTGTATTTGGGGTATATTTTTTTACATGTATAACATGCACGGGTTGTAAAAGAGAGCAAGCTTGGGCATGGCGTTTAATAAAATCGCCGGTAAGCACATCCACTTCTGTTGGGTACCAGCTTGCCAGCCAAACAATTCTCTTCATACAATTAAAAATTAGTGCCAAACATAGCCATTACCACACCAATCGGCAGCACATTATGCACCACCAGTTATCAAATTAAGCAACCAAACATAATCCTGCCTTCTCCATTTAAAAAAATCGGCCCAGGTAATGGAATAATCTTTGTAAAAACGCATAAGCGAATACAACGTGTTTACAAAATACCCCACCGTGCTAACCAGCGCAGCCCCTATAATGCCATATACAGGCACTAAAAAATAATCGCCTGCAACAATTACTGCCAAAGCAATGGCATTGCCTACAACATTTACGCGCAACACCCCCTTGCCCGAAAAATAGGCAGCCAGCAACACCAGTACCGACAGGCAAAAAATACCGGGTATAATAATTAAAAAGGGCCACTGCATTTGGTTAAAGGTTGGGCCAAAAACAGCCTTAAACACTACCCCGCCAAACAACAAGGTTATTACAAATGTAAGCAAGAAGAACTGCGAAAGCAGCCGGGATAGGGTCATTAAAGCCGTGCTTAATTCCACCCTGTTGCCGCAGCTGGCCGACCGCGGGAAGATTACACTGGCCATAATTTGCGGCACGATAAGAAACAACTGCCCCATTTTAGACACCTGGATGTAATTGCCCAAGTCGGCATCCGTACAAACGGCCCGGTTGATATGCACAAACCAATAGTCAATTCTGTACCCGAGAAAGAAAATAATATTGCCTGAATGCGCAACCAGCGAATATTTTAATACTTGCCCGCTTTGCTGCAACGAAGGAAACGAAATTTGCCGCCAGCTTTTATTTATTATGGCAAACGCAACCACTAAAAAAAGACCTTGCAAAATGAACACCAAAAAATAAAGGTTCAAAACGATATCTACGGAAGCATTGTTTGCAGCGGTGCCTAAAAACGGCATCGCGACCAAAAATGCAATATTGAAAAATATTAGGATGGCATTTGAAACAATAAAATTACCCTGCATGTAAAACAGCACCGAACAATAATTGGTGAGCAATAGCCCCGCTATATAACTAACGGCAAAAAAACAATATTGTATAACCGTTGACAAAGGGGCGTGCAGTAAACTGTACTGATAAATATAGGTACCCGCCAACACCAGCACGGCCACGGCACCAGACCAACATAACGAAAACCACAAAAGCTTGTTTGGAGGCACCAGTCTGCTTGCGGAAAAGTAAGTGATGCCTGCCTCAAGGCTGAGGCTGGCCACGGTTTGTATAAACGAGAATATGTTTAACAGAAAATAAAGCTGCCCTGTACCAGTGGCTTTTAAAAAGCGGGATAAGAACACATTGACCAATAACATGGAGGCGAAATACAAACTACGCCAAACCAGCCCCTGTGCCAACAGCTTTTTAAAATTCATTTGGTAAAAATAATGAAACGGCGACCGGGAAACGTGAATCGTCAATCGTGAAACGCGAAACGGGAATCGTGAAACAGGAATCTCTCCACACCTGGTCTTAAATATCACCAAACGAACAATACAAAACCAAGTTTAGCAAGCTGGCCGAACCTAAAAACCCAGTAACGGAATTTAAATAAGTTCTACTTAGACGCTTGGAGGTCAAATTTAACGATTTTCTACGCTCATTTCACGAATGACGATTCTCGCATCACGATTCACGTTTCACGATTGACGATTCACGTTTCCCGTATTTACTGTTTCAACGCATTGATAATTGCTTCAAACTCAGTGGCAATCAGCGAAGCACCGCCCACCAAACCGCCATCAACATCGGGCTGTGAAAATATTTCTTTGGCATTGCTGGCTTTTACGCTACCGCCATATAAAATAGAAATACTGTCGGCCACATGTTGCCCGTATTTAGACGCAATTACCTCTCTTAGGTAAGCCTGAATTTCTTGTGCTTGGGCACTAGTGGCCGTTTTGCCTGTGCCGATGGCCCAAATAGGCTCATAGGCAATCACCACTTTCAATATACTTGCCTCATCCAGGTGAAAGAGGGATTCTTCCAATTGTTTGGCAACATATTCGTTTTGGGTGCCAGCTTCGCGTATGCTTAGTGGCTCGCCGCAACAAAAAATAGGCGTAATGCGATATTCCAGGGCTATGTCAACCTTATCGGCCAAAAACTTGTTGCTCTCGGCAAAATATTCGCGGCGTTCTGAGTGGCCGAGTACCACACACTCAATGCCCAAAGAGGTAAGCATTTCAACGGAAACCTCGCCCGTGTAGGCACCACTTTTTTTGTTGTAGCAGTTTTGTGCCGCAATAAACACATGCTGCACACCTTTTACCTTTGCCTGCGCGGCGGCAAGGTATGGGGAAGGCACGGCGAACACCACCTGCTGGTGGCTGGTGAATTGGTAATGCTTGCTTAGTATATCATCCAACAGTTGTTCCCCCTGCTGAAGGGTTAAGTTCATTTTCCAGTTGGCTGCGGCTATTTGTTTTCTCATAAAACAGGTATAAATTATAGTATGTTTTTATTCGTGAAACGTGAATGGGGAAACGTGAATCGTGAATCGTCAAACTTCAAACGTCAATCGTGAATGGTGAATACCCTCAAATGGGGATTCAATAATACTTGGATCTATTTGCCATTCATTTTTATTCAATTTGTTCACAATTACTCTTTGACCAATGACTATGTTTTCAATTGCGGTCAAAGATATGTTTCAAAACGTCTTTTTCTGCATCTTCCAGCGTATGGTGCTTCATTTTTTTCCAGTTGGCTATATCTCGGAGTGCTTTTTCAAATACATATTTCTCCTCTGTAGCGCCTCCCCAGCTGAAATCGGCTATTTGTTTTGGCATTAGCCCGCCATCAAAAATATTACAGCAACAGCCCACTATAGTGCCTGTGTTTAAAGTGGTATTGATGGCAGTACGGCTGTAGTCGCCCATAATAAAACCGCCTTTTTGGCCAACGGGCAGGTAACCTTTAGCCGGATAGTTAAACATCTTTACTTCCGCACCGGTGTTTTTTACATTGCTGTTGGTGGTGCCTGCCCCAAGGTTGCACCAACGGCCAACCACCGCATCGCCCAGGTAACCGTCATGCCCTTTGTTGCTGTAGGCTTGCATAACGCTGTTTTTTATTTCGCCGCCGGCTGTGCAATGGGGGCCCACAGTGGTAGCACCATAAATTCTGGTACCCATTTTTACCACGGCACCCTCGCATAGGGCAAAAGGCCCGCGGATGGTGGCACCTTCCATCACCACGGCATCCTGGCCAATGTAAATCGGCCCAGTGGATGCATTTAGGGTTGCAAAAACAACCTGCGCACCCTCTTCAATAATAATCTGCGACGGGTTTGTGTACTGGTTATTTTCCGGCAGGGGCTTGGATGATTTTTGGGTCTGCACTAAGATAAAATCCTCCCGTAACAAGGTGTCGTTCCATTGGAATATCTGCCAAGGGTATTGCAACCGCCTTACCGTAGGCACCTGTTGTATCTTATTGAAATATTTTTGAGGGTTTGCAGCATCAAATCCATCTGGTGAAATGGAAACAACACCTGCGATGAAACCGTTTTCGTCAGCCAAGCCACAGCCTTCACCCAAAGCAAGTACGATATTTGCGAGTGCGGCATTTGCCAGCACGGCGGCATCCACCCACAAGTTTTTTGCATGCGGTATGGTTTCATACAAAGGCAGCAAATACCTAGCAGAATGGACGAAAACCTTTTCGCCGGTTTGTAATGCCCATCTTTCCCTCGCCGTAAAAATACCGGCCCTTAACTCTGCCACGGCATTTGTAAGTGTTAACGGAAACAGGTTTTGCCGGTGTGGATTGTCAAAAAGAATGATGTTCATGCGTTGACTAACTTAATTGCAAAAGATGGTCTGCAATTTTTACATTAAAGCTTATCTCTGCTTTTAATGCCTTAAAAACTTTAATTACGGTATCGATGGTAGCGCTGTTAGCACTGTTTTCCAACTTTGAAATCTGTGCTTTTTGTACACCAACCAATTTACCAAGCTGCTCCTGCGTAAGATTACGCTCCTGCCTCGCTTTTTTTATCATATAACCCAGTACATCCATTTTAAGTTCATACTCATATTCGGCACGTGCGGGTGTACCCTTTTCACCGATATATTTATCTTTCATCTCTTCAAGAGAAAATGATTCTATTTCACCTTTTCCCATATCATTTCTTTTTGCTCTCAAAATACTTTTTCTTAATGTTTTTTGCCCGCTCAATTTCATTGGCAGGCACTTTGTCCACTTTCTTAATAAATCCGTGCGTCGCAAAAACAAGCGTGTTGTTGTTATCCGATTTGTCCCAAAAAGCAAGCAAGCGCACCTGGTTATTGCCAATTCTTATGCGGAACGCCCAAATATCATCCCTTAACTTTTTAAATAATTTAGGGTCATTCGTTTGTTCAGCCAAATCAATATTGTAAAGAATCTTTTTAATTGCCTTGGCATCAAGGCTGGCAATAAACTCATTGGCCTCTTTTAAAAAACGTGTTTCAAAATATTTCACATCTTTATTATTGCAAAGTTAAAGAAACTGTTTCCAAATATAGAAACCTATTCTCCTAAAGTGGGTTGCGCTTTGCATTTTAAGCAACCCATCAAATATTTGATATTTTATGCCATTGGTTTTAAAAAATAAGACAATGCAAAACCGGCGCTTGCCAGCATGTAGCCAGTAGTCCCAATCCAAAATAACGCGCCCCGCAATTCTGCAAAATTCTTTTCCCCCTTGAACGACACAATTACTACTGATTCAATAACATACCCGACAGAATAAAGAACATTAGCCATTACACCCCAGCATAATATACCAAAGTAATCGAAAGCAGATAAACGAAAGCCACTAAACAGTGCTATTGAAGCAAGACCCGAAAAGCCCACCAATATATTGAATAACAACAACTTGCCAACCCAATAATTGTAAGCCGCAAGCAACTTGTTTGCTGTAACGTTTTCGCCAACCTCTTCAAAAATCGAGTTTTCCATAACCGAAAAAAAAATAAATACAATATGAAAATTTGCTAGGCGAGTACGGTATGCCTGTTATACTTTCTATATCATCTGCTTCGCCTTCACCTCCAAATATTTGTTCATGGCGTTGATGGTTAGGTTTTCGGGGGTGGTAAGCACTGCCAGTATACCATGGTTGTTCAATTCCTTCACCATTTGGCGTTTTTCAAAAGCAAACTTCTCGGCAATGGTTTGTATGTATATGTCCTCCGTGGTGGCGGCATCTTTCTGTAGCAGGCTGTTTATTTCGGTGTTTTCAAAAAACACCACCATCAGCAGGTGGTAATGGGCTATTTTTTGCAGGTAGGGCATCTGGCGCTGTAGGCTATACAGTGACTCAAAATTGGTAAAAAGCACTAACAGGCTGCGTTGCTTTATGCGGCTGCGAATGTAGGCATACACGGTTTCGTAATCGGGGTCCAGGAACTTGGTTTGCTGGCTGTACAACGCCTCCAACACCGCCTCCATTTGCAGGCTCTTTTTTTCGGCCAGCACAAATGTGTCAACCTTTTGGGCAAAAGTAAGCAGCCCCGCCCGGTCTTGTTTTTGCAGGGCCACATTGGTTAACACCAGCGTGGCGTTAATGGCATAATCCAACAAGGTTAACCCGCCAAACGGCATTTTCATGCTCCGGCTTTTGTCAACCAGGCAGTACACTTGCTGGCTTTTTTCATCCACAAAGGTGTTTACCATCAACTGCCCCCGGCGCGCACTGGCCTTCCAGTTAACGGTGCGGTGGTCATCGCCCCGCACATATTCTTTTATCTGCTCAAACTCTATGCTGTGGCCTTGTTTACGCAACCGTTTTGCCCCGGCTTCCCGCAAATCGTTGCTAATACCCGTAAGGGTATACTTGCGCATTTGCAGGTACGATGGGTATACGTACACCGTTTGCGCGGCAGGTGCAACGTACCTGCGCTGCACCAATTGCAATGGGCTTTGTACGAGTGAGATGATATTGCCAAAATTATACTCCCCGCGCTCAAAAGGCTGCAGCACATATACCACCGATGCCGGCAAACCGGCAGGTATGGTAAGCTGCCTAAACCAGTTGCGCTGCTGAAACTGCACAGGCAGCTCGTCAATAAGCATTAACTGTACAGCAAAGCTGTACTGGTTTTGTAATTGAATGGTAACGTTATTTTCATCGCCGTTGCTAAACCGCGCGGTGCAAACGCGCTGTGCGGTAATTGCGTTTTTACCGTACAGCAACACAATGTCAACTACCAATATTATGCAAAGAAAAAGAAGCGCTATTTTGGCTACGTCCTCCAGCGGGGTGGCAAAAAAAGACAAGGCAAAAAGCAACACGATGGCAGCACCTGCCATGTAGGTGCGCCTTGCGAGGTAAAAGCTTTTGTAAAAGCGGGTTATGCGCTCCACTGTTAACGGGGTATTTCTATTGAATGAATTACCTGCTTTATCACATCATCCGTGGTAACACCTTCCATTTCTTTATCGGGCGTAAGCAACAAACGGTGCCTTAATACGGATGGGGCCACATAAACAATGTCGTCGGGTATTACAAAATCGCGCCCTGCCATGGCCGCAATGGCTTTGGCTGCATTTAGCAAAGCAAGCGAGGCACGCGGCGACGCACCCAAGAAAATGGATTTATGGCTGCGTGTGGTAACGGTTATTTTAGCAATAAACTGCAACAGTTTTTCTTCTACCAGCGTTTTTTTAACGGTATTGCGCACTATGGCGATTTGCTCAGCCGACAACACGGGGCTGATAGAATTAATAATTTCCGAATTGCCCAACCCGTGCAGCCTTGATAAAATGGCCGCCTCCTGCTCTTCAGTGGGGTAGGGTACGTTTATTTTAAACAAAAACCGGTCAAGCTGTGCCTCGGGTAGGCGGTAGGTGCCTTCGTAGTCAATGGGGTTTTGGGTTGCCACAATCATAAATGGCACCGCCATGGGGTAAGTTTGCCCATCCATGGTAACCTGCCGCTCCTCCATTACCTCAAACAAAGCGGCCTGTGTTTTTGCCGGTGCACGGTTAATTTCGTCAATCAGCACAATGTTGCTAAAAACGGGACCTTTCTTAAATTCAAAATTGGAGTCGCGGGGATTGAAGATGGATGTGCCCAGCACATCGGACGGCATCAGGTCGGGGGTAAACTGTATGCGCGAAAAATCAACCGCCATGGTTTTGGCCACCAATTTTGCGGTTAGTGTTTTTGCCACGCCGGGTGCGCCTTCAATCAGCACATGGCCGTCGGCCAGCACGGCCGCCACAATAAGTTTTACCATCTCCTCCTGCCCAACAATTACCTTTTTAATTTCGTTGGTTATGGCAAAAACTGCCTCATTTAACTGCGAAAGATCGGTGCGTTGCTCGAATATTATGTCGTCCATCAGGATGTATATTTATAAAATGTTGAAAATGCTGCGTATATCTCCGCCAGTTGCTGTTCGGTAACCTTGTTACCCACCTGTATAAATAGCAGATACTCTACCAATTGCCTAACCTTGTCCTCCTCATAGCCTGCTTTACTGGCAAGGTTTTTAATAAATTCGTCGTTAAGCAGCGTCGTTTTAATAAAATACTTGTTCCTAACGTGCTCCAGCAGGTAGGTGGCCATTTTATTAGCTAAGTTGGTGCTGTCTCCTTTTTCAAAATACAGCCTGCCGATGGTTTTGGTAAATTCAAGTGTGTCATTTTTGGGCTTGGCAAGCAGCGGTATGGCGCGTTGCACCATTTTTATACCCAGTAATATGTATAGCGCAAGTAGTAAAAATGCAATGGAAAACGCCCACCTAAAGGCGTTGATGGCAAACAACACCCGAAATGGGGATGGCGCATCGTTGCGGTTTTCCTGGCCTAAGCTGTATACAAAGTATTCATCCCAAATAATTCGTTTTTTGTCGGGTGGTAGCAACGACACCACTTTTTGCAAATAGCCAATATTGTTGCGGTATAGCAAAAAATAATTGGCAAAAAGCAAAGGGTTACTGTTTAAATAAAAACACCCTTTGCCTGCCGCCACTTTAATAAAATTGGGGTAGCCAGAATCATCTTTGCCCAGCACGGTGTAGTGCACGGAATCAACCCCGTTAAAATGGGCAGTATAATGGTAACCAGGGTTAAAATAGGCAGTATCGCTTGCAAATGGCGGGTTTAATAAATGCACCAGCCCCGAGTCATTAATACCCGACCCACCAAACCCAAGGCCGCCTTCCTCCCCAACACCAAAGTATGTTTTGGCGGTCTCGTTCATCGTGGGGCTACAAATAAAAACCTGGTTACCCTGCTTTGCATAATCATACAAATACGCCAATTCGTTTTTTGTGGGGTAAAAATGCTGGCTTACCAGAAAAAACACACTTTGCCCGTCGGCGAACGAATCGGCAGAATACCATTCCCATGGCGCCTGGGTGTTAACTTTTACCTTACTGCCCTTAATAAAACCACCCAACTGGTTATACGTTACATACAGCCCAAAAGGCGTTTTGTAGTTTTTGTCAAGCACCAAACGCTTGTCAAAAGCTTCGCCCCTTGGCCGCAAAAAAATAACCAGCAGTAATACTACCGCCAAAACTGCCCCAATGATATAAATTGTTTGTTTACGCAAATCTGTTATTTATTTGGCTGGTTAACTCGTCCAGCCGCTGCTTTAACTGCATAAACTGGTTTTGTTGAATGTTAAAATTGCCATACCACACGTACTCATACCCTCTGGCCACAGCAGAGAAACTATTAAAATAAGGGCTGCGGCCTAACTCAAACAAATAATCAAAGTTTGTTTTTTCTATACTGTAGGCTATAATGTTTCGGTCGGCCATGGTGCGCAGCAATTTCAAAAACAGCAGGCGGGTTGCCAGCCGGTAGTCTTGCGCCGCTATGGCGTTGGCCAAGCTGCTGTCAAAATCCATTTCAAAAATATTGTCGGCATGCTCTTCCGCCGGCATGGCGTGTACATAACGCCCACCGCCTTTAAATGCAAACATGCGTATGCATACTACCACAATGGCAACGGCAATGGCACCAACCAGCACCCAAAAAATACCCTTAAATAGGTTGGCCAGCCAAGGGCGGTCAACTACGGGCTCTTCGCCCGGCATGGGCTTGTTAGCATACCAAAAATCCTTGTCGTTGGCCAGCTTTTGGGCATCGGCCTCCGGTATGCGCCTTTCGGCAACCACCGGTGTGGCTTCCTTAAGGTTAAACTTATTGAGGGTGTTTTTTAATGTATCGCTGTCGTTAGTATCAGCAGTGGCGCTGTCCGGTGGCACTGTTTGGGCAACGACGGTATCCACGGCACCAGCCGCCGAATCAGCCTGCTGGCCAAAAGCAGCCGTAAAAAAGGCCATGCAGCAAGCCAACAACAAAACGGTATGTTTACAATGTGTATTACGCATTCGGCAACAACCCCTCCCCCATTTTAATGCGCTTGTTTAACCTTATTGGGTACAGTACAAAATACCCCACCACAAAAGCCAATGAGCCGGCCAGTATGCTTATATTAAGCAACAACGGCATGCGGTAGTGCCGGGTAACAAACCCCTCAAAAAAAGCGGCGGTAACAAACACCGGTATAAGGCCAATAATTATTAAGGCACCTTCTTTTGCGCCTGTTTTAAGGGCCTCCAGCCGCTTGCGCGTGCCGGGAAAAAGCCAACTTTTGCCTAATATAATACCGGCGGCCCCAGCTATAATTATGGCACTAAGCTCTAGCGTGCCATGTATCATAACTGTTAATAAAAACTGCCCGCCCAGCCCTTTTGAATAAAACATATAGTCAAACGCACCTACCTCTATACCTTGGGTTATTAGGCTATAGCCGGTGAATAAAAAAGGGATAATGCCCTCAAAAAAATAGAGGAAAGAAACTTTAATGTTGTTTACCATTATACCAAGCCACATTAAAAAACTGTTATCGCCGTTGTACACATCAAACGGGTTGCCCTTGGCTATGTTGCGCATGGTTTGGTTAACATACTCATCCCCCATTATCTCCCGTACAAAATGCTCATCCTTCATGGCAGAAAAAAAGCCTACCGCATAAAACAACAAGAATAGCAAGAAGCACACCAGCAATACCTTGTGGTGTTTTGCAACTGCCAACGGAATATCGTATTTACACAGCTTAACAAATCGGTTTTGGCGTTCTCGGCGGTTACGGTAAATTTTCAAATACCGTTTAGCGGCCTCGGTGTTTAAAAAGCGGGTTACTTTACTATGGGGGTAAAAGGTTTTGGCATACCCCAAATCGTCTACCAACTGGGTAAACTCAAGGGCCTGTTCGTCTGGGTTGGTTGACGGGTGCTTGCTTATGTTTTCCCACCGCTCTTTGTTTTTTTTTATAAAAAGGGCTTCTCTCAAACATTAAATTTGCTCCAAAATAATTAATTAGTTGTTACCCCCGGCACAAAACGCTAATTTTATTTATCACACATTATATGAGCAGGTTTAAAATACTCACCCCGTTTAACATTGAGCTTGATTTTGACATACCTGATTTCCACAAACGCCTGTTCGCATGGTTGCTGGATGTGATCATCGCCATATTGTACGTGGTTGTTATATTCATATTGGCAGCATTAATTTGGGGGGATGGCAAAAATGATGTTTTTACTCGAAACTACGCGTGGATTAGCCTTATCATCATGGTACCCATCTCTATTTACCCGCTTGCCACCGAAATTATGTTTAACGGGCAAACCTTGGGTAAAAAAATAATGGGCATACGGGTAATTAACCAAGACGGTGGCAATGCCACCGTTAGCCAGTTTGTAATACGCCTATTACTGCGTGTATCGGATCTTTTGATGCTGAACCTGTTTTTGTTTTTTGTATTTATCCTACCCACCGATGCAAAGGAGGTGTTACAATCATCTCAATTGTTATTTTTCTTCCTGTTCATGATTGCCGACACCCTTTGCATTATTATAACGAAAAAATCGCAACGGCTAGGTGACTTGGCGGCCGGCACCATATTGGTAAACCTACGCACCAAGGCTGATTTGGAAGAAACCGTTTTTATGGAAACGGAAAACAACTACGTACCCGTTTTTCCGGAGGTGATGCGGCTTACCGATAGGGATTTGAATATTATTAAATCAGTGTACAGCGCGGTAATTAAAAAGAACGACTACGCCCTTGCAGAACGCACTGCCAGCAAAATAGAAGGTGCCCTTAAAATACACACCAAACAACACCCCGTTGATTTTTTGGAAACCCTGCTAAAAGATTATAATTATTTGAGTACCAAGTAAAGGGACTAAACGCGTTGTAAAACAACGCTGGTTTGGCAAACTCACTGCAATTAAACCCGCCTATTTCATGGACCCTGCAGCCAATAAAGCAATCAACGCAATAACAATAATCATCAGGTAAAAAGAAAGGATGATTATGGTTAGAATACCCCAATATTTACTGTAAATATTTAAATGACTCAGAGACTTATTGAACAACTCCTGGTCTTTACCCGCAATAGCCTTCAGCATATTATTGGAAAAACTGAGCATGTAAAAACAAGGCACCAAATAGACACCTATGAGCAAGATGTAAAAAATAATTACACCGACGAACGTTCCGCCGGCATAAGCAGGCGTAACGGCTGAGTTACTTAATTTTGATAAACTAGTCAACAGGAAACTGCCGCCAAAAACCAACAGCAAAACAACCAATGAACACCCGATGATGCCCACCAAAGCCATAAAGCGGTTCCATTTGGCAATGGAAATAAAATGAGATTGAGCGATATCGTCAATACCCAAGTTGAATAAAACCGACTGCTGGTCTTCCATGGCACACAAATATTTTAGGGTGGTAATTAGCTATGAAGATAAGTAAACAATACAATAAAAAAATGCTTTGTTGTAACAAAGCATTTTTTTATTGCACACATGTATCTCGAAATTTACATTGGCTTTTTCAGCAAATAAAAAACAGTTGCCTGTGTAGGTTAATATGCCCGCGCAAACAACACTCGTTGGGCCGAGGGGTTGCCGGTTAATATGCACTTGCCGGCTTCCAGTTGGTTATTAATGGGTATGCAGCGTATCGTTGCTTTTGACAGTTCCTTAATCTTTTCCTCCGTATCGCCGGTGCCGTCCCAATGGGCTGCGATAAAGCCGCCTTTTTTATCAAGCAGTTCGTTAAACTCCTCCCAAGTGTCGGCAGGGGTAATATGCTCAGCCCTGTAGGTATTTGCTTTGGCATAAATGTTTTGCTGTATTTCTTCCAACAAGGCAATTACCGCCTCGGGTAAACCATCCAAGCTGTAACTGCTTTTTTCTTTGGTGTCCCTTCTGGCCACTTCTACCACGTTATTTTCCAAGTCGCGCGCGCCAATGGCAATGCGTACGGGCACGCCTTTCATTTCATACTCGGCAAACTTCCACCCCGGGCGGCTGTTTTCATTATCGTCGTATTTAACCTTAATGCCGGCGGCTTTAAGGCTTTTTACTATGCCTTTTACCTTTTCGTCTATCAGGGCCTTTTGCTCCTCCCCTTTAAAAATTGGCACTATCACCACCTGTATGGGTGCCAGTTTTGGCGGCAGCACCAACCCGTCGTCATCGCTATGGGCCATCACCAGTGCCCCAATCAAACGTGTGCTCACCCCCCAGCTAGTGGCCCATACATAGTCCAGCTTATTCTGCTTGTCACTAAATTTAACGTCAAAAGCCTTGGCAAAGTTTTGCCCCAAAAAATGGCTGGTACCGGCCTGTAGTGCCTTGCCATCTTGCATAAGGGCCTCAATACAATACGTTTCTTCCGCCCCTGCAAAACGCTCGTTGGGCGATTTTATGCCCTTTACCACGGGCATGGCCATCCAATCCTCTGCAAAGCTGGCATATACGTGCAACATTTGCTCTGCCTCTGCCACAGCCTCATCCTTTGTGGCGTGGGCCGTGTGGCCTTCTTGCCACAAAAACTCGGCGGTGCGTAAAAACAACCGGGTGCGCATTTCCCAACGCACCACATTGGCCCATTGGTTTATCAGCAAGGGAAGGTCGCGGTACGATTGTATCCAGCCTTTGTATGTATTCCATATTATCGCTTCGCTGGTGGGCCTCACTACCAGCTCTTCTTCCAGCTTAGCTTCAGGGTCAACCATTAATTTACCGGGCCTTTCGGGGTCGCTTTTTAACCGGTAATGGGTTACCACAGCACATTCCTTTGCAAAGCCTTCGGCATTTTTTTCCTCTGCCTCAAAAAGACTTTTGGGTACAAACAAGGGAAAGTATGCGTTTACGTGGCCGGTTTCCTTAAACATTTTATCCAACACATCGCGCATGTTTTCCCAAAGGGCGTACCCGTAGGGCTTTATTACCATACAGCCCCTAACAGCACTGTAATCGGCCAAGCCGCTTTTGAGTATAATATCGTTATACCATTGGGAGTAGTCTTGTTCCCGCGATGTAATTTCTTTACCCATAGTGGTTTTTATTTGTACAAAAAAGTCAAATTAACAATTGTTAGCTTTTTAAAGTACTATTAACAGTTTTAAAAAAATATTTATTCAATTTCTCACCGTAACTTGCATATACCTTTTTGGAGAGCAGCAAATGTAATAACTTAGCTTAACAATCTTCAAATAGCCCGATATGAATACCAAAATATTAGCTGTGGTAATTGCAGCGGCCCTTATAACCAGCTGCTCTTCATTATACAAAGCCACAAGTACGCCAGATGACATTTATTACACACCTGCGGCTTCAACCGTAAAGGCAACTAACACCGATGCCGGTTACGACAGGTATGAAAACTACCAAAGCAGCACCGAGGACCAATATTTACGCATGAAAGTGCAAAACCCAACCTTGTGGGGTACCATTGATGATTACAGCTATTGGAACGACAGCCGTTATGATTATGGCTATAGTTGCAACAGCTCACGCACCATGTTGTTAACCTCGCTTTACAATCCATATGGATACAGCGGCTTTTTTGGCAGGTCAAACTTTGGTTACGGCGGTTTTGGCTACGGTTGGAACAATTGGGGCAGCCCATACCAAACAGTGGTGCTTTACAAAAACCCTACCGTGTATAACAACACCAACAAATCCAACCTTACCGCATACCACAACATACAGTATAACAACACCAATAGGGATAAGTATACTAGCAATGGCAATGGTTACCAAAATGGCAACTACACTACCCGTGGCAGCAGCTACAATGGTAACAATAGCAACAGCAATTACGTGCCTGCACGCTCATTTAGTTCAAGTTCATCAAGCAACAGTGCGGGTGGGCGCAGCGGTGGTTTTAGCAGCACGGGCAGCAGCGCAGGCAGCAGCAGGGCTACCCGCCACTAATTGCATACTCCCTACATATTTTATACTACCAAGGGGCGTGCCTTACATGCCCCTTGGTATTTTTACAACAACCTTGCGGCATGAGGATAGCACACATAACAACTATTGCTTTAATTTTAGTTGCCTTAAACACCAACGCCCAAACACCAGATGATGCTTTGCGCAATATTTGGTTTATACCGGGGGGTACTGCCAGGGCCATGGGCATTGGCGGGGCCATGGGGTCGCTGGGTGGCGACATTACCGCCAACAGCATTAACCCCGCAGGCATTGCCGTGTATAAAACAAAAGAAGTAGTGGTATCGCCGGGTTTTATGTTTAACAATAATTCGGCAAGTTTTAGGGGTATACAGTCAACCAGCAGCCAAAACGCCCTTTCGTATGGTGCATCAGGTATTGTACTAACAGCCCAAAGTGCCGACGAAAGCTCGTTTACCAATTTTGGGTTTGCTTTTTCAGTAAATCAGTTGGCCAGTTTTAACAACCATATACATTATACTGGCCATAACGATTACAGCAGTTACGCAGAACAATTTGTTGAGGAACTGGCGCGGGATTTTGCGAGCCCCCTTGCTGCCGAGCAGAATTATATCTATGGCTCTTCATTGGCTTACCGCACATACCTTATTGACACAGCCACTGGCAACGGCCAGTTAACGTATTTTGGGCTACCTAGCCCAGCTGGCGGCCTAAACCAAACATACGATGCCAAAACAAGCGGGAGCTATAATGAAGCTACCCTTGGGCTTGCGGGTGCCATGAACGATAAATTATTCATCGGTTTTAGCCTTGGGATACCCTTTGTAACATACCGGAAAGACGAGGTTTTTACCGAAGCCGATGCCAGCGGAAACACCAACAACAATTTTAGCTCATCAACGTTTACTCGAAATTATACCTCCACAGGTGTTGGGCTTAATGTTAAGCTAGGCATCATTTACAAGCCGCAGCAAAACTTTAGGTTTGGGCTGTCATTGCACTCCCCTTCGTTTATATCTTTTACTGATAAAATTCGCGCCTCCATGACTACCAATACAGAAGGTTATGCAGGCATACAAAGCGAGAACAGCGACAACCTTAACAGCGGCAACCCGGGCGAAACACAGTACACCCTACAAACACCGTTTAAAGCGATATTGAGCGGCACCTACCTGTTTAGTGCCGTGGCAGATACCCGCAAACAAAGGGGTTTTATTACGGCTGATGTTGAGTATGCTGGGTATGGCGCCTCCAAGTTTTCCAGCAGTTCAAACCTTGGCGCTGGCAGTGATTATTACACCACTTTAAACAGTGCCACCAATGATTACTTAAAAGGCAATTTTAATATACGCTTGGGTGGTGAATTGAAGTTTGACCCTTGGGCTTTTCGTTTGGGGGGTGCCTATTACGGAAGCCCTTACCGCGACAGCCAATTGAAAGCAAGCCGTACGCAGGCCGATGTTGGCATCGGCTACCGCAACCATGGGCTGTTTATTGACCTTACCTTTATACAAACTTTTAATAAAGATGTCCATTTCCCTTACCGGCTTAACGACAAGGCCAACACCTATGCCAACGTAAACGACAGCCGGGGAAACATTGTACTTACCGTTGGGTGTAAGATTTAAACAGTTGGCGTTAGGCATGTACAGCTGCACTTACCCTTTAGGGTATCAAATAAAACAACCCGCCAAGCGAATGCTTGGCGGGTTATTTTATTTCAAGCGGTAGTTTGTATCCGTCGCTTTGTACCCAATACAAAAAAAGCGTAATTTTTGGGAAGATAGCCACACCCGCTCAGCACTCACAATAGATTCGTTCAGCTTGCGCGCAGGTTCGCTGTAGCGATAGAATCAGCCTTGTCTGCCTGAAACAAGACAGGACACCTATTTTAATGGTACTGGTTTTATACCGTAAGTGGGATGGCTATCAATAATGAGGGGCGTTTGTTTACGCTTACATTCAAAACCTTCTCTAACGCCCAATCCCATATTTGCTATCAAAACTTCACCACCCGCTTCTCCCCTTTGCTGTTGGTTATCTCAATACTGGTTACTTGGGCATCAGCATTAATAACCCTTGCCGACTGCGACAAGAAACCTGCCCCATAATTGAACTCCACTTTGCGTTTGCGCCCATTTTTTAGTGTTAGCATCGCAGACACATCATCCTTGTTTGCCCTAACGGGTGTAACCGCCTGCTTTATTTGAAAAACCTTTAGCGGGCCGCGGTTTTGTGATGCAGCCAGCAGGCAGTTGCCTTGCTTGTTATATAACTTAACCAATGCTTTGCCGTTGCCGGGTATAAACAGGCCGCTTTGCAATATACTCAGCGGTTTAAAGCCACCTTTGCCATCGCCCTTCAACACCAGCCCGTTTAAAGCATCGTACCGGCCAACGCTAACCTCGGTGCCATAATCATTGCCGTTTATCACCACATCAAGGTTGCCGTCTCCATCTACATCCTCTGCCACCATGCCGAACAACGCTGAGAATTGCGCTTCCACCGGCAGCGGCACCATGGTAAATTGCCCGTTACCATCGTTGCGTAAGTAGGCACTTTTAAAATTATTGGCTTTTAGTATCAACGCCCCTTTCAACTCATCCGGGGTAAGCAGGCTGTCCATAGTGGCGCGGGCATAGGCCCTGTAAGTAGGAAATTTTCGCCTAAACTCAATCATCTGGCTTATTTCTTGTTCCCTTAGCTGGGCTGGGTATTCCCTTAGGGTGCTGTCCTCGCCCGATGTTGGCAAATACAAAGAAGGTAGGGCATCAAATACACCGTTTTTGTCAAAATCCTTTGCGTATACCCGTACCGGGTATTGTTCAGTAGGCCTGTAAAAGGAGTTTTGCCCGGTGTTACCCACTATGTAATCAATATCACCGTCATTGTCAAAGTCACCGGGTACAATACTGTTCCACCAGCCCAATTGGTTGTCTAACCCTGTGGGCATAGGCTCAAGCCTGCCGTGGTTGTTCTTAAAAAATTTAATGGGCATAAACTCACCAGCGAGCATCAAGTCAACCCACCCGTCATTGTTAAAATCAGTCCAAATGGCATCACACACCATGCCTACATCCTTAAGGCCAGGGGCAACCGAGGCGGTAACATCTGTAAAAACAATCTTGCCGTTTTTTGAATCGTTGCGGTACACCGCGCACGATACCGGCATGGGGTATTTGCCGGGTAAGCAACGCCCGGCCACAAATATGTCTAAATCGCCGTCATTGTCAATATCCACCGCGCGTGCGCACGACTTGCTGGCGTAATTTGGCGGCAATGCCGCTGAATCGTATTTAAAATTCCCTTTTCCGTCATTCACATACAGCCTGTCCATGTAGCCTTCGCTGTTGGCCAAATTCCTATATCCCCCGGTGGCGATGTACATATCCAGGTCGCCATCGCCGTCGGCATCCAACAATAACACGCCCCGGTCGTCATACATTTTGTTAACATGGTTGGCACCGGGCAGCAAATCCCGCGTGGCAAACTGGCCGTTCTGCTGCTGGGTAAGCAGCTTGGCACTGTAGCTGTACGAGCCAGACATTACCATGTCGTCCAGCCCATCGCCGTTAATATCACCCACTGCTAAGGCCGGGCTGTAATCGCTCAGTTTATGGGGCAGCAGCTTTTGTATGTTAAAATCAATATTATCGTCTTCTTTGTGTACAATATTGGCCTTTAGCGAGTCAGATATTTCCCTAAACAACGTACCTGTGGCTATCGCTGGCAAATCCCATATATACGCAACATGTGCGTCCGCATGCTTTACGTTTAATACTTGGTTGGCTTTTACATTGGTAAGCAACTGCAACTTGCCGTCGGGCCATTTTACCAACACGGTATCCACTGTTGAATCCCGACCCAGGCCAAAATGGGCACCCTGCTGGTCGGTAGACAAATACCCGCGGTAAGGCGTGTTTTCGCATACTTGCTGTTTGCCTTGGCCATAATGTAGTTCAACCCTTGCCCCCAAACCGTTTACGTTGGGCGCCTCTGCTGCAAAGTTCACCTGTAGGTAATGTGCAGTTTCTTTTTTGGTTTCAAACGCGGTGTTTTTGTATAACATGGCCTTGCCGTTTATGTTGTTCACCACAACATCAAGGTCGCCATCATTATCCAAATCAACATACGCTGCACCATTGGAGAAGCTGGGTTCATCCAGCCCCCAATCAACTGTTGTATTGGAGAAGTTTATACCCCCATTATTGCGGAAGGCGTAGTTTTTTATCTTAACCTCCGGTATTTGCTCCAAAATATATTTTTTGGGGGCGAGGTCACTTGCCTCCCTGCGAAAGGCGATAAAATCGTGGTCAGTAACATCTTTGGGGTAGCCGTTGGTAACAATTATATCCCGGTATGCATCGTTGTCAAAATCGGCCACCAACGGCGTCCAGCTCCAATCGGTTTCAGCGATTCCGCCCAAAAATGAAATTTCACTGAACACTGGCGCACCCACCGAATCTTTGGCATTTACACGAGGCCCTTGGTTAAGCTGTAAAGAATTTCGTACGTATTGATACTGGTAACCATACAAATCGCTGTTCTGGTAAGTTTGGTAGCCAATAGCATTCAGCATCATCTTTTTACGAAAGTTGTCCTGGGGGTCCATATCCACTTCCACCACATCAGCCAATCCGTCGTTGTTAATATCCTGTATGTCTTGCCCCATGCCATTGGCCGATGTATGTTTAAAGTATTCGGCCGCCCTCTCAGTAAACGTGCCGTTTTTATTGTTGATGTACAATAGATCATTCCCAATAAAATCATTGGTCACATATATATCCTTCCACCCATCATTGTTAATATCTGCAATGGTGGCACTGTGCCCAAAACCTTCTATGGTTATGCCAGCCTGTTTTGACACGTTGGTAAATACAGGGTGTTTTAAATTGGGGTCCCAATCATTCCGATACAAACGGCCAGTGCTGGCGAACGAGCCGTCTTTGATAATGGGGCGGAACACAGACGGGCTGTTTTTTTGAACAATCTGGTTCACCGTAAGATACATATCCAAATCGCCGTCGTTGTCGTAATCAAAAAACTCCGCCATCGTGGAAAACACCGTGTCGGCCAAGCCATACTCCTTGGCCATGTCCTCAAAATGCGGTACCCCGTCTTTGTCAACTCCTTTGTTAATGTATAAAAGGTTTTTACGCCTTTCGGGGCTGTTGTAAATGGTGGCACAAACATATATATCCATCAAACCATCGTTGTTTATATCCACCACAGCAACGCCACGGCACCATTTACCGTTGCCGCCAACATTGGCCTTGTCGGTAACATCGTCAAAAACAAAGCCGCCCTTGTTTAGGTAAAGTTTATTGGATACGCGGTTGCCTGTAAAATAAAGGTCTTGCAGGCCATCGTTGTTAAAATCGCCCACGCCTACGCCGCCGCCGTTGTATAAATTAGTTAGGTCAAGTGGGTTAATGGAATCGTCTTCCTTTATTGTATTCTCAAAATCAATATTTGAATGCCCTGGGGTTATTTTGGTGAACAACGTTGGCTTGCTACCGCAAGAAAAAAAACAAGCGGCGATGGCCAAAAAAATAACAGTGCCAATAATTTTCATCGAAGCAATTTTTAAAACATCAATATTACAAAAAATTAAAAATACGGTCAGCCATTTGGGTTCTACAGGGTTACGCTTTTTTTTAACAACCATTAGCATGTCGCTCTTTAATTTCGAGATAACAGACCATTTCTCGTTTGGCAAAAACACAAAAAAAGCGGGTTCTACTAACTAGTAAATTTAAGACAAATCCTACATGGCCAGTTGCCAACAAACCCCAACCTTTGCCCACCGTTATAAGTGCCAACAAACAATCACCCTACCTAATCAGCAAAACCGTACCCTGCTTGGCAACCACCTTACCCGTGGGCGACCTCATTTGCAATGTATACACGTATACGCCGGGGGGCTGCGGATTGCCGTTTATGGCTCCATCCCAACCGGCATAACTGCCTTCTGTTACAAACACCGCCTTGCCCCATCGGTTATACAAAGCCAAGCGCACCAACTTATAACTACCAAACGGTGTTACCTGAAAATAATCGTTGTTGCCATCGCCATTGGGCGTAAAGGCATTGGGCACAAATATATCGTTGTACACCTTTACGTTTACTTGGCTGGTAACACTGCCACAACCCACCGTTGAAGCAACCATTAAGGTGTACTTGGTATCAACCGGAGGGTACACTAGCGGGGCTAAGGCCTGCGTATTGCTAATGTACTGCGCTGGCGCCCATTGGATAGCCAATGCAGTACCCGCCGCACTTGCTTTCAACTGCACGGTGTCGCCACGCAGCAATGCCACGTCCGGCCCGGCATTGGCCTTGGGGTTTTTGTAGACAAATACCTGTACATTGGCCGAGTCTTTACAGCCGTATTCGTTGGTGCTGACAACTTTATAATCAGTGGAGTCGCCCGGCATCGCAACGGGATTGGGGATGGTATCGTTCGACAACCCCGTGGAAGGAAACCATTGGTACCTGACCGTACCAGAAGAAACGGCAGACAATTGCTCAGATGCGCCCGCGCAAATAGGGTAACCTGGTACCGCATTTAACGCTGTACCAGGAAAAACTTTGAGGTAAAATGTATCCAGTGACACACAATTAAAATAAAACGTCTCCTTAAATGTATACAGGCCTGTATCGCTATACTTTAATTGCGGTATTACTGCCGCCGTTTGTGTGGACTGATAGCCAACCGGCCCCGTCCATAAGGTGGACAGTGCCGACGGATCAGCGGCGGGTAGTAAAAAATCCTTGCCTGTGCAACCGGTTAAGTATTGCGGTGGCGCGTGTTGTGCCACTTGGTGCACGCTGGTTGAAATTACATTGGAATTAATACGGCAACGAACAGAGCCAATATTGCTGCTTTCTGCTATGGCAACCCTATACAACACGTTACCAGAAAGCCGACGCGGCACAGCATAGCTCAGTGAGGTTTGCCCGGCAATATCTACCCAGGTTTTACCCGAATCGTTGCTGCTTTGCCATTGCAACGCAGGATTATTGAAACCAGGCGCATATTGTGCCTGCATAATAAATGGGTTGGTGTAGTTTGCGCAAACATCGGCAGGGCCGGCGGAACCGTCAATCGTTGCAGTGATGGAGGAACCACAGGGGCGGAATGTTATATCATCCAGTGCAAAAGCACTTCCACAACCTGTCGCGGGATTAATGGTTATGGCAAGAATAGCATCGTTGACATTCTGAGGCATCAGCATCGAAAACCCGTAAAACGTCCATGTTTTATCTTCAACCAGTGGCAGAAACCCAGTGCTGTCTAACGCAAGTGTAACACCTGCAAGCGACTTTATCTCAAATTTAAGGTTGGGTAGCACAGCTTTGCCACCACATGTTAAATTGGTCATAACCCCGGTAATCCAAACGCCAAATTGATACACTGTGCTGCCGCAAAGGTCCTTTAGCGTATCGGTGTACACCGTACCGGGTGTACTTTCAGCGTTTACCAACATACAGTTACCGTTATAACCACCAGTATGGTCACCCGTTATTTTTGTCCATGTACGGGGGCCGCACCCAAAAATAAAGCCGGTGGTAGTATAAGTGCCGGGCGAAGGGCAACCCCCTATGTACGTGTAGGAACTTTTATAAGCGGGTAGCACATAATGCCCAGCGCCAAAGGTCTCATTCAGTATGGGGTCACCCAAGCTGCCATTGCACAGCTGCGCCGCAGCATTATCCGGCGTCAACATTACAAACAATAAAGCCGCTACAACTAACTTCATAATAATTATTGCTATTAATTTAAAGTTGCCATTTTTTTTCAAAATAGCCCCATCTCACAAAACTTGGCAAACGCCCGCACCACAAGCATACCACCAACTCGTCAGCCCAACTAATAAACAACAACAAAGGGCAGGGTAAAATATTACCCTGCCCCTTGTTAAAGAATTGAAAACTAATCTATTAAAAATTAATAACCAGGATTCTGAACAAGGCGTTTCTTCCCGTCTGAATTCACGTTATCAATTTCACTTTGTGGAATTGGGTAGTGTTCGTTTTTACCGGCAGTCCAATGTGCATTCTTTTTCAAAGGCATAATAGCCCTAAACCTGTCGTAATAGGCATTTAAAACAGTGCCTGCAATGCCCCACCTTACTAAGTCGAAGAAACGGTGGCCTTCCATTGACAGTTCAATCCTACGCTCATGATAAATAGCCTCCAAAGCATACGCTTGGCTTGGGAACGAAGTATACAAACCAATCTTATAATTGTCGGCAGGTGTAGTTTGTGTTTTGTAATTGGAGTTAGCAGGATCATAATCACTGTTCATGTAAACCCAACCGGTTGGGTCGGCAGCCCTTGCACGTACTTGGTTTACATAAGCCATAGCAGCATTCAGGTCGCCAGCTTGTGCGGCACATTCTGCTGCCCATAATATAACATCTGAAAAACGGATGATGTTAACGTTATTGGCAGTAAGCTCTGTAGGTGCCCAATAAGCGCTACCGTTGTCTGTGAAATTTTTCTGTGAAGCTGCGTATACATCTTTCTTTGGGCTAAAGTGGCCGTCAGCACCAGGGTTCCTTATCCAAGAATCGCCGGGGTGCAAACCCCAATCTAAGTATGGGATGCCTTTACGGCCTATCGCCCAGTCAATCCTTGGGTCAAGTGTACCAACATAAGGCGTAGTTGGGTCACTCACATTCAACCCTTGGAAGTATGTATCCAACAAAGGCAAACCTGTAACTGCATCAGTTTTATAAGCATTGGCAAGATCCTGAGAAGGATTATAAAAACCGCAGCAAGCACCTGGGCCGCCAGTGTACGGGAAGTTTAAGATATCGCCATAGTTACCATTAGGATCTCCACCCCAGTCAACAGATGAACCATCTTGAACAGAAGTTTGTGCTGCAAATACTGACTCTGGGCTATTTTTTTGCGCAGGGTTAAAGTTGGAGAAATAGTGTGGCATCAATGCATATTTATCACCTTTGGCAGTTTTACCATTGGCAATAATATCCTGTAGCAATGTATAAGCTGCTGCATATTTTTGCTGGAACATGTACACCTTGGCTAATAATGCTTTGGCTGCCCAAACATTAGCCCTACCTACTTCACCAGTGCTTGACCAGTTGTCAGGCAAGTTAGCAACAGCATAGTTTAAATCAGCCTCAATATTAGGCCAAACTGGAGTAGTGTTGGTAAAATTAATGTTGCTGGGGCTTATGTTTTCATCTACCCATACAATTTGCCCGAACATTTTTTCCGCCTCAAAATGGTAAAACGCACGTAAAAACTTAACCTGGGCAGCAATAGAAGCCGAGTCAGTTATGCCAGTGGCTATACGCATTACTTTTAGTACATCATTACTACGTTGTATGCCTGAGTAAAGAAGCGACCATTTTTGCGGTAAAGAACCATTGGTTGGCAATATTGTCCAATCTTCAATTGAAGCAAAATCTGCCACGTCAGAAGGGTCAGAACCTTTGTTGGCATCATCAGATGCAA
This sequence comes from uncultured Parafilimonas sp., assembly GCA_903882935.1. Lineage (GTDB taxonomy): Bacteria > Bacteroidota > Bacteroidia > Chitinophagales > Chitinophagaceae > JABDFW01. The sequence continues at coordinate 76,571 of CAIRZB010000071.1, forward strand.
CACCACCCCAGCCCCAGTTAGAAGCACCGGAGGCAAAACCATCTCCGGCAGCACCTTCACCGTCAACCAATGAATAAGCTCCGATCAGCAAACCCTGTACACCAACCTCATTGGCCAATATTGACGGGCTTAACGTACCCAAGGGCGGCTTATTGAGGAAGCTCTTGCTACAGGCAGCAATCACCAGGAAAAGCACCAGCGACACTGGAATTAAAAATTTATAATTTATCTTTTTCATATAGTCTAATAAATTAGTAAGTATTAAAAATTAAGGTTAACGCCTACAAGGTAAGCCGGTGTGTGCGGGTAGTTACCTTGGTCAATGCCGAACTGCCTTGTGTTGTTTAAGTCACTGCTCTGCAACTCAGGGTCTAAGCCTTTGTACCCTGTGATGGTAAACAGATTGGCTGCCTGTACATAAATTCTGAAATGGTCAATACCAGCTTTTGCAAGCACTTTAGAAGGCACTGTATAACCAACCTGCATTTGCCTGCAACGGAAATAAGAACCCTTGCTTATAAAGTAGCTGCTTGTTGACTGGTCAGTGCTAAAGCCACCTGTTGTACGCAACAAGGGTATATTGCTGCTCGTGTTAGTTGGTGTCCAAGCATTGGTAGCCACTTCTCTTCTAATACCACCTTTGAAGAAGTCAGGGAAATCAGTGTAATATAAAGTTTGGTTGTAGATATCACCGCCTTGTGAGCCAAAGAAGAAGGCAGCAAAATCAAGATTCTTGTAGCTGAAAGAAAGGTTTACACCATATGTAAAGTTGGGGTTGGGGTCTCCAATCCAAGTTCTGTCGCTTGCATCTATTTTGCCGTCACCATTTACATCATGGTATTTCAACACACCAGGTATGGCATCTGGCTGTGTAGCCGATTTTGCAACATCCGCAGCATCTTTAAAAATACCATCTACTTTATAACCAAAGAACGCACCGAAAGGATGGCCTACCGCATAACGGTTAACAATAACGTTTCTGATAGTATAGCCATCAAAATAACCTGATCCAGGGATAGATACGATTTTATTTTTGTATGAAGTGATGTTAGCACTGATATCAAATTTAAAATCCCTGCTTACTGTACCGTGGTAAGTAGCACTCAGTTCAAGACCAGTATTTTGGTTGTCGGCTATGTTAACCTGTGGAAGGCTCGCATCACCCACTGCTAACACGTCATATTGCGGACCAGATGCCTGATAAAACAAACCGCTTACTTTTTTCTTAAACCACTCAACAGTAACATCCAATTTATTATTTAACAAAGTGGCATCAAAACCAAAGTTGGTAATAATATCACCTTCCCATGAAGTACTCTTGTTACCGATATTGCTTCTGTAAAAGCCAGCATAAGGGTTTGTACTGTTACCAAAGATATCGTAGGCTGATTTACCAGACCTTGTAGAATAAAGGTTTAATGGGTTTGTGGCATTTACGTTGCCAGAAGTACCCAGCTTACCCCAACTACCGCGTAATTTTAAGTCGTTGATCCAAGAAACCCTCTTCAGAAAACTTTCTTGAGAAATTCTCCATGCAGCAGATACACCGGGGAAGTAACCAGTGTTATAAGCAGGGTCAAACACAGATGCTTGGTCACGACGCAAAGTTGCATTTAATAGGTATTTGCCTGCGTAAGCATATTCCAATTTTGCAAATTGAGACCAAAAAGTGCTTTGGTAGGCACCACCGGCGTTTGATTGTGTGCCGGTACCTGCGTTTATCACCCAATAGTTGGGATCCTGTGAGAAGTAGTTACTTCTTGTGGCACTTACGTTTCTGCCGTAGTAAGATACTGCTTCAGTACCTAACAATACTTTTACATTGTGTTTGCCAAAAGTATTTCCGTAAGTTAACGTGTTTGTATAAGTCCAGCTTGAATTGTAACTAGAACCTTCACTAAACGAGTTGGTACCTGTATTGCCTTCCGCGTTTTCGTAAGCAACATAGTTAAAGTTGTAAGAATACCCGTTGTCGATAACACCGCCAAACTGGGTACGTACAGTAAAATGTTTTAGGAAATCAACTTCGGCAAATACATTACCGGTTATGTCCCAAGTGTTGTTCTTGTTGTCTTTTGTACGGTATAAATCAGCATATGGGTTATGTGCATTACCCAAATCCTGTGATTTTGTGCCAGCAAAATTGCCTTTAATATCATATACCGGGATGATTTCATCCTCACGGAAAGCCACACTGAAAGGGCTACCTTCACCCTGGTTACCATATATTGGGTTGGTTTTGTAGAAGATGTAAGCATTTTCACCAACGCGTATATGATCTTTAATATTAAACTGGGTATTAGACCTTACTGCATATCTTTTTAGGAACTGGTAATCTGCAATACCCTGTTGGTTAAGGTAGTTAAATGAAAAGAAGTAAGAACTTTTGTCGGAACCTGAACTAACCGACAAATTATGGCTTTGTGTAGCTGGATTTTGGGTAATGGTGTTATACCAGTTTGTACCCGTTTTGTTAGCCAAAGTTATTTGGTTACTATTGATATCATAGGGTGCAGAACCGGCAGTAGCGGAACCCGTAGGTGTAATATAGTTAGGCAGAACGGGGTTTACGCCAGTACCATATTGTTTGCTGCCCCATGTTGGGTCACCAAAATTTACGCCCGAGTTAATTTTAGCCTGCCAAGTGGCATTTGCTTCCTGCGTTGGGTTAGCCATATCGAAGCCTGGGCCGCGGGTGGTTACACCATAATAGGCATCATATGATACTACGGCTTTACCACTTTTACCTTTTTTAGTGGTAACGATGATTACACCGTTTGCACCAGCCACACCGTAAATGGCGGCAGAGGCATCTTTCAATACCTGTACGCTTTCGATGTCAGCAGAGTTAATGTTATGTAAGTCACCACGAACACCGTCAACAATAATCAAAGGGTTATTGTTGTTGAATGTGGTTATACCCCTGATGCGGATTTCACTCGCAGCACCCGGCTGGCCTGAAGAAATAACTGTAAGACCAGAAGCGCGGCCTTGTAATGCTTCTTCACCAGAACCCACCGGCATTTGTTTAAGGTCTTTAACATTCACTACAGATACCGCACCGGTAATTTCCTTTTTCTTTTGTGCGGTGTAACCTGTAACTACAATGGCATCCAAATCGGATGTTGTTTCCTGTAAAATAACACTCACAGGACCTGCGCCAATAGCTACATCCTGGTTGGCGAAACCAACAGAACTAACCGTTAACACTGTTTTGCCGGCTGGCACTGAAATTGTAAACGCACCTGCTACATCGGTGGCTGTGGCAACATTAGTGCCTTTAACTGTAACTGTAGCAAACGCAACAGGCTGGCTTGTTTTTGCGGCGGTAACCGTACCGGATACCTTTTTTTGCGCAAACAAGGTGCCTGTCATGAACACGAGAAGAAGTGCTGTACATAGGCGTACAGACAAGCGATCGCATTTTTGTCTCATAAGCGGGCGAGTTTGGTAGTTTGATAATTTAAAACGCGATAAAATTAACTATTTGTTATGTGAAAATTCAAAAAAAACTTTAACTTTTTTTTGTTTGTGTAATAAATACACATTATAAATGTGTATGTTATACATATTAAATGTGGCGAATAATATTACCTGATACACGTAAATTATTAACCCAGGTTGTTAAATTGATTGGCAAAATTAACATTGGCATTGGGCTGCCATGCTATAGTAGGGTCTTTCTTAAACCAGGTAAGCTGGCGTTTGGCATATTGGCGGGTGTTTTGTTTAATTTGGTCTACAGCTTGCGTTAGGGTGCAGTTACCGTCAAAAAAACTAAACAGCTCCTTATAACCAACTGTTTGCAAGGCATTTTCTTGGCGTTGTGGCAGCATTGCACGTGCCTCGTCCAGTAACCCGTTTTGCATCATGCCATCCACACGCTGGTTAATATTATTATATAATACTTCCCGGTTAAGGGCAATACCCAGCTTTACTATGTTAAAAGGCCGCAGGGTTGGCTGCTTTTTTTGAAAAGATGTAATTGACCTGCCCGTGGCCAGCTTCACCTCCAAGGCGCGCATGAGGCGTTGGGGGTTTTGGGTTTCACCCACTGCCCAAAAAACAGGGTCATTCTCCTGCACTTGTTGCTGCAACCAACTCAGTCCATTTTTTTTGTAGAGGCTAATGGTTGTTTCCCTAAGCTTTTCTTCAACATCGGGTATCTCATCCAGCCCCTCACAAAATGCCTTGATATACAATCCGGTACCGCCAACCATTACGGCATATTTATTGTTTGCGAAAATTTCGTTAACAGCCTGTAAAGCGTAGTTTTCAAACACTTGTGCATTTACTACATCGTGTATAGAGTGGGAGTTGATGAAATAATGCTTCACCTCTTGCAGCTCTGCCTCAGTGGGCTTGGCAACGCCTACCCCCAGTTCACGGAAACACTGCCTTGAATCTGCAGAGATGATGGACGTGTTAAAATGCTTGGCCAACTGCAGCGACAGAGCGGTTTTACCGCTGGCAGTGGGGCCTACTATTATGAAAACGGTACCCGCACCGTCCATGCCACCTCCGCTTGTACCCTCTCCGCCCCCTAAAGGGGTACCTTGAAGCCGGTTTATAAAATCCATCTACGTAAATAATTCAATTTAAAATAAACATCGTTTTAGGTGTTCAGCCATCACTCAAAACTGGCAGTGTGTCTTCAATAATAACAATCCACCCTGTTCTTCTATTTGTTCAACACTACCCTCACCCCTACCCCTACCCACTTGTGGAGAGGAATAGGGGTGAGGGCGACTTTTTATTTAGGCAAAACATACAGCATAACATCTTCCTGCGTGATGGTTTTGCCGGAGAGTATCACCAACCGCTCCACCACATTACGCAATTCGCGCACGTTGCCCGTCCAATTATGCTTTTGCAGGGCATCCACCGCTTTTTTGTCTATCACTTTGCGGGCCTGGCCGTAATCTTCTGCTATGTCGTTCAAAAACTTATCCACCAGCAATGGTATGTCTTCCCTTCGCTCATTCAACGATGGCACGTGTATTAATATTACGCCCAGGCGGTGGTAAAGGTCTAACCTAAAATTCTTTTCCTCCACTTCTTTCAACAACTCTTTGTTGGTTGCCGCCACCACGCGCACATCCACCGCTATTTCTTTGTCGCCACCTACGCGGGTAATCTTCCCCTCCTGCAACGCACGCAGTACTTTGGCTTGCGCACTAAGGCTCATGTCGCCAATTTCATCCAAAAACAAGGTACCGCCGTTTGCCTGCTCAAACTTGCCTATCCTTTGCTTTACGGCCGACGTGAAAGAACCCTTTTCATGCCCGAACAATTCGCTTTCAATCAGTTCGCTGGGTATTGCCGCGCAGTTTACCTCCACCAAAGGATTGTCGGCCCTATGGCTTTTTTCGTGTATCCAACGGGCCACCAGTTCCTTACCTGCCCCGTTTTCGCCGGTTATCAGCACCCGGGCATCGGTAGGTGCCACTTTTTCAATTGTTTCCTTTATGCGCTTCATGCCGTCGCTTTCGCCCGTCATCTCATCCACACGCTTAACCTTGCGTTTTAAGGTGCGTGTTTCTTTGTTCAGGGAGTTTTTGTCAACCGCGTTGCGTATGGTAATAAGGAGCCGGTTTAGGTCAGGCGGCTTGGCTATATAGTCGTACGCTCCCTTCTTAACTGCATCCACGGCGGTTTCTATGGTGCCGTGGCCGCTTATCATAATCACCGGCACGTCGGGGTTTTTCTCGGTGGCTTTGTTTAAAAACTCCAGCCCGTCCATTTTTGGCATCTTAATATCGCATAAAACAGCATCGTATGTTTTTTCGTTAAAAAACTTCCACCCCTCCTCGCCGTCGGCGGCTTCATCAATCTTAAAGCCCTCATAGGAGAGTATTTCCCCCAAAGTTTTGCGTATGGCGCGCTCGTCGTCAATAATCAGGATGTTCGGCATAGTGTTATTTATTAATTGCGAATATAATATGAGGTGGGGGATTTGAGAGATTAAATAGGCAAAGGGTACAGAAATGGGCGATTAAGACAAACATCGTGGGCCTTGGGCTACATTTGGCAAATGCAAATGGTGATTGAGTTGCCTTTAAAAACCATTTACCCTGTATAATTACAAGTTTGTTGCGAAATGGTAACTGGTTCGGGGCTGTTTGGTAACCCGGCAGTTAGGTTTACCAATGTAATATTGCCTACCGGCACGCCGGGCAACCTGATGGATGCCTTTATATTATTGGCTGACCTGTTTACCACAAAAACCGTTAACAATTTACCCTTCTGGTTGTAGGTGGCCGAAACATCAAGCGATTGGGCTTTTGCCGAACCTGCCAAGAGGGGGGACTGAACGTTTACCGGCAGGGATTGGCTGCCTGCATACTTACGGTAATAGGCCAATGGATAAAACACCGTTTGGTAAGTACTGCCCTGCCGGTTAGTGGTAATAGGCGCCAAAGTATTAACCATTTGCGCCCAAGTGGCCATGCCCACGTAAGTGCTGTTGCGTTGAAATAGGTTTAAAAAGCTGGCGGTACCCAAGGCATCCTGCCAGGTATAGGGTGCCTCAAAAGTATTGGCTGCTGAATTAGCATCCTTCCAAATACCCCATTCGTCAATCGCCAGTTGTATGGGGCCACGCCGTGCAGGAAAACGATACCATTTTGACCAATTTTTAACCTTACCACCTGCATTATTCAACAACGGTTTCAATTTGGCCAAGTCGGCCTCGAAAGACTGGATATTCTCAAACAAAGAAGCCGGCTTGCCAAGCGTGCCAGATGCATACAAATGCATTGACAGGTAGTTGGCCGCCCCAGATAATTCTTTTACCACCACCTCATCCCATTTTGGCGTAACGCCGGCCACTATTAACTGTAGGCTGGTGTCGTTTAGCTTCATCAACTTTATATATTGCCAAGCTGTTTGTGCATACACATGGGCATCTTGCAGCATGCCGGGGTCGGTTGCTGCTTCTTCTTCATTACCTAAGCCCCAATATTTTACGTTAAATGGCTCAGCATAACCCTGTGCCCTGCGCAGGTTGGCGTAGTAAGTATCTTCGGTACCGTTGCAGTATTCTACCCAATGGGCTGCCTCCTCAGGGGTACCAGTGGCCATATTCACCACCAAAAAAGGCTCTGCGCCAATTTTACGGCAGTAGGTTATAAATTCTGCGGTGCCAAAAGCATTGTCTTCTATGCCGCCCCAAATAAGGTTTTTTCTTTTGGGCCTATCGCAAACGGGGCCAATGCCACCTTGCCAATGGTATATTTTGCTAAACGTGCCGCCCGGGTAGCGCAGCAGCGGCGGGGCCAGGGCTTTAACTTTCTCCATCACATCCTTCCTAAAGCCGCTTTCATCGGCCAAAGGGGAAGCTTTGTCGTATACCCCGCCATTAATACACCTGCCCAAAAACTCAATAAACTGCCCGAATATGTTTGGTGAAAGATATTGCAAACCCTGTTTGCCCACTGTGATGCGTGCGGTTGTGCTGTCAACCCTATTGTGGTTTATAGCCGATTGCGCCGAGGAGTTTGCGTCGCTTAAAATTATGGTACAAAAAACAACCACCATTACCTTTACGGCATAACACATATTTATTACATTATTTATTTTGCCTGTACACCCGGTATTTGCTCACAGGTAACATTTATAAAACCAGCCGCGCCCCGGCAAAAAAGTTACGCCCGGCGGCAGGGTTATAAAACCGGTTGCCAACAGCATTAATATCATTACCTAGGCTGTAAAGTTCGTTTAATAAATTATCCCCTCCGGCAAAAACAGTAACCGTGCCACTGCGCAACTTGAATGTTTTACCAAGTTTGGCTTGCAGCAAATGATAAGCACCTGCAAAAAAAGTATTGGCATCGTTAACCGGCATGGAAGAGGTATAGTTAAACGTAACCGCAGCATACCATCCACCGCGGGTGGCCACATCAACACCGGCCACATTAACGGTGCGCGGCACGCCGGTTAATTTATTGTTTGAATAGTCGTGTGTGCCCGATATATAATCAGTAAACTTGTACGGCTGGTAGCTAAAGCTGTTCCAAACATCCAGTGACGAAACAAAGCCGTGGCCTCCATGTATTATGCGGCCTTTAACCCAAAGCTCGGCCCCTTGTTGCACGGTGCTACCCGCATTTACAAAATAACCAGTGCCAGTACTGTCGGTACGGCTTACTATCGCTTGTTTTAAACCTAGGTAATAGTAGGCAACGTTAAACTCTAACCGGTTTTTAATAACACTGCCCTTAACACCAGCCTCATAGTTCCAACCGTACTCCGGCTGTAGGGTGGTTGAAAAGGTATGGCTGCCCGATGGTGCCAGCTCAGCCAGCGTTGGCGTAGAAAAACCGCGAGCCGCAGAAGCATACACCGATACCGACTTGGTTAATTGGTATAACGCGCTTATGCGTGGCGTAGCCAACGGGCCTGCCGTGCGTTGCTGGGTATTTTTAATAGTTAAGCTATTGTACCAATAGTGTGTGGTATTGGTGCTGGCACCCACTTGAAAAAGCCAACGGTTACCTGCATGTATGTTTACCTGGCCAAAAACAAAATATTGCGTGGTGTGCGCCAGTAGCTTAGCCTGTACAGTATCCTGCACGCCGGCACGGTTGCCATAATCATCGCTGTGGGCAACGTTGTAGCCAATTTCGCCGCCTGCGTTGGCATCCAGCCTAAAGCCACCTTTACTATAGGTGTAGCCAAAACTGGTGCGGGCGTTATAGTTCCACTCATTGCGTATTTCGTAATTGGTGAGGAACGGGTTGGTAAACTGCGTATGGTTAACCGCCACCGAAGTGGTGTTGGTAAAACTACCGCCCAGTTTTGAAGTAAGGGCCGCTGCCACAAAAGGCGTTTGGTTGTGTATGGACGAATGTTGGGTAACTGCACTGGGTATGGTGGCAGTAGCGGGGCGTGATTGTTTGGGGTCTTTATCCAACTGCGCCTGGGTTAGACCGCCGGGCGTTTTATAGTACAAATCGGCATAAAAAGCCACTACCGACAACAACATTTTGGGGGAAAGCGCAAACTGGCCGTTCCATTTTACCACATCTTTCCGGGTTGAGGAGTGCTGCCGGTACCCATCGCTCTGCACATGCGATTGCTGCAGGGCGGAAAAAACACCTCCATGCTGGGTTTGCCAGCTTGCCTGCTCGCCAAACAAACCGTAGGAACCACCGTTTAAGGAAGCTTCCACCCTATTTCCACGGCCTGCATCATGCAGGGAGTTCAACAATACCACCCCACCTGTGTTAGCACCATACATACTGCCCGCTGGGCCTTTAATTACTTCAAGCCCTTGCAACTGGCTGGGGTCAATCAGGTTAAAATAAGTATTGCCGGTTGCATCGGTAAAAGGTATGCCGTCGATATATATTTTAATATCACGCACCCCAAAAGGCGACCGTAGTAGGCTGCCCCGTATAGAAAGCCTGTAGCTGCCGGGGCTGCGCTCTTCCATACGAACCCCTGTAATGGTATTTACCGCGGCTACCATGGTATTGGGGTCAATGCGCTGTAATTCTTTCTTGTTCAGCAACGCCACTGTGGTGGGCGCATCCTTCCATTTTGTTTTTGTTTCAAAGGTAGTTACGGTAATGTTTTGCAGAGCTGTGCTGTCGCTGATAACTGCTGCTGTGTCAACAGCTTGCGCAAAACAATTTGCCGTGGCAAAAAACAATATTAACAGCAGTAGTGGTTTTTTTATCATAACTAGAACGGTGAAATGTGAAACGGGAAACGAGAATCGGGAAACGTGAATCGTGAAACGAGAATCGTGAATCTTCAATCGTGAAACGTGAATCGTGAAACGTGAAACGTCAATCGTGAGACGTGAAACGTGAACGGATGCCTAAACCAGACCCTGGGGCGGGGAGAAACGAGAACCGGGAATCGGAAATCGTGAGACGTGAATGGTGAAAGCTTGAACCACTATTAGGCTTTTTAAAAAAAAAGGCGTTTGCCCCCTCAGCTGAAATTACAAACGCCAATCATTAAGCACAACCCGCATTAACCATTTGTTGGTAATATTCACGGATGATGGTTAATGATTGACGTTCTAACGTAGCCTTTTACATTCACGTTTGCCGTTTCACGACTCCCGTTCACGATGCTATTTCTTAATATACATCACTTCTCTTACAATTTTGGCAGTTCTTGCAACATCTGGTATGGCAAGTGCAGCCAAGTTTGGCGCGTAGTGCATGGGGGCATCGGCACTGGTTATGCGGCGTACCGGAGCATCCAAATAGTCAAAACCTTCTTTTTGTATCCTGTATGCCAGTTCAGACGATACAGAACACATAGGCCATTGTTCTTCCACTATCACCAAGCGGTTTGTTTTTTTAACGCTTTCCAGCACCGTGTGCCAGTCTAGCGGGCGGATGGTGCGCAGGTCAATCACTTCGGCACTAATGTTTTCTTTGGCAAGCTCATCGGCTACGCCCAAAGCCACCTTCATCATTTTGTTGTAAGATACGATGGTTACATCGCGGCCTTGCCTTTTTACATCAGCCTTGCCCAGAGGAATATAATATTCTTCGGCAGGCACATCGCTTTTATCGCCATACATCACCTCGCTTTCCATAAACATCACGGGGTCTTCCTCATAACGGATGGCTTGCTTAAGCAACCCTTTGGCATCGTAGCCGTTGGATGGAGACACCACTTTTATACCGGGTATATTAGCCAAATAACTTTCAAATGCCGTGGAGTGCTGGGCACCCAACTGCCCTGCACTGCCGTTTGGCCCGCGAAAAACAATCGGGCAGCTCAACTGGCCGCCGCTCATGGCCAGCATTTTACTGGCGGTGTTTAATATTTGGTCAAGCGCCAATACGGCAAAGTTCCAAGTCATGTATTCCACCACAGGGCGCAGGCCATGCTGTGCGGCACCCACGCCAATGGCTGTAAAGCCAAGCTCGGCAATAGGGGTGTCAATCACACGCTTGGGGCCAAATTCGGCCAGCATGCCTTGTGTAACTTTATATGCACCGTTGTATTCTGCCACTTCCTCCCCCATTATAAAAACCCTGTTATCCCTTCTCATTTCTTCACTAAGGGCCTCACGGATGGCCTCACGAAAAGCAATTTGTCGCATAGCTGTGTAGTATTTAGCTTTAAAAGCACCGCAAAAATATAAGTTTATGGCTTACAAATTACAAATAGTTAAGCGGAATAAAACTTGGTGGGCGGGGTTGGGCAATTGGGACCTTGGCCCGCCTTCCGCCGCCCCACCACAATACCTACTAATTGTAAAAAGAGGTAGGAAGAAGGCTTTTTGTATACGCGGAGTATCAGATGATATGGGGATGAATCATTCCGCCATTTTACCGGAAGCGCCGTAGAAACCCATTTGCAAAACTTGGACTGCAACATTAACACCGACCGACATAAACCCACCTCCTTACTTCCCCCCCCCTTTCAACACCGCAGCCACTTTCCCATACTCATAACTGTTTTTCACTTCTATGCTAATATTATTGCCATCAAAATAACATAGCAGGGTTTCGGTGTGCGGGCTTTCAATATAGCGCAACACCAGCTCCAAGGTTTGGGCGTCCTTCCAGTCGTAACTGCCGGCAGTTTTAAATGCAGGCAGGCCGGTAAGGGTGGCCACTGCGCCGGTTAACAGGTAGGGGCCGTGCATAAGGGTGGTGCCGGCCTGCCATTTACCTTCGCCAAAAGGCAGGGTGTAACTGGCCGTGTCGTTTTTAATATCAACCGTGCAAACACCGTTTTTAACGGCAAAGGAAATATTGTTTATTTTAAACGGGTTGGGCTGCATGGCGAATGTTTTACCACTGATGGAGGTTACGGCTGCTGTGCTTGCAACGGGCGGGGCCAGGGCCAGCTTGGCTATTGTTGCCTGTAGCTTCGCATCCGTGGCTGCATCGGCAGGTAGCGGGCCGCTGTGCATGGCGGGCAGTAGGTATTGCCACACCAAGTTTATCTCTTCCTGCATGTCGGGGGTTTCGGCATTAATGGCAATCACGGCATCTTGGTCGGGCATCATAATAATGTATTGGCCAAAAGCACCGTCGGCCCGTACGGCATTGTTCCTGCACCGCCACATTTGGTAGCAGTAGCCCTGCAACCAGTCGCTGGAGTCTTTTTTGCCCTGCGGCGCATCGGGGTCTTGCATAATCTTCATAGTGGTGGCTTCCTCCACCCACGCAGCTGGTATTACTTGCTTGCCCTTCCATACGCCTTTTTGCAGGTACAATTGCCCAAATTTCGCCATGTCCTCCGTCCTCAGCCGCAGGCCCCAGCCACCGGTATTTGCACCCTGCGGGCTAACTTCCCAATCCACGTCGGTAATACCCAAAGGGGCAAAAAGCCTTGGTTTTAGGTAGTCAATTATTTTTTGCCCGGTTACCTTTTGCACAATCGCACTCAGCATATACGTACCTGCCGAATTATACAAAAACTTTGTACCCGGTTTATTGGGTATCGGCAAGGCCAAAAATGTTTTTGCCCAATTGGGGCTGGTTACTACCCTCGCGGTTGGGTCGGGGTCCTGCCCGTCGCTCATTATCAGCACGTCTTTTACCGTCAATGCTGCCAGATTGGGGCTAACCGGGCTGGGCAGGTCGCCAGCGGGGAAGAATGAAACCACTTTATCATCCAAATTCAACTTGTGTTCGCTTACCGCAAAACCAACCGCAGCTGCCGTAAAACTTTTGCTGGTGGAGTACAGTGTATGCTTAAGGGTGGGGCGGTAGGGGTTCCACCAACCCTCGGCCACCAAATTGCCGTGGCGCAAAAATACAAAACTGTGGAACTCGGTTTTACTTTTTGCCGCGGCATTTAAAAAATTAAGAATGCCGGCGGATGAAACCCCTTGTGCCTCGGGCGTGCTTACCTTAAAAGCAGATGGCTGCTGCGCCTGTAGGCCGTTGCTGGCCAGTAAAGCAAATATGAATACCCTTATGGCGGTTTTTTGCAACTGCATGTTAACTGTGTTTATGTGGGAAAGGTAAAAAACTTACCACAATAAATTACATAGTGCCACTGTAGTTGATTTATTAAATAATTACCCCTTGGTAATTACCCTTATCCCACGATGGGAAAGTACGCGCCTTTCGTAAACCGATAAGTTTATATCTGCATCCTAAAAATTTAAGCACCCCTAAAAAATGAGGCGTGTAACCCGAAACAACCTTCACAACGGCTGTACTTAGCCCTTACAATATTTTTATACATACAGGCACCGCCAGCCCTAACTTTATGCCGCCTTATATAACACAACCAAAAAATGAAACACATTACCATACGCAACATTTGGCCGGCAGCCTTTTTGGCATTGGCCGCGGTAACAATAATGGCTTGCAGGGCCGGCAAAACGGTTACCACTAAAAATAACTTGCCCTTTGCCAAAGGGGCCGACATTAGCTGGCTGCCGCAAATGGAGGCAACTGGCTTTACATTTTATGACGACAACGGCCTACCTGCCGACTGCTTTAGCATTTTAAAAAACCACGGCATAAATGCCATACGCCTACGCACCTGGGTTAACCCTGACAGCAACCGGGCCAGTGGCCATTGCAGTATGGCCGAGACCGTGGCCATGGCCCTGCGCGCAAAAAAATGGGGCATGCAAGTGATGGTTGATTTTCACTACAGCGACAGCTGGGCCGACCCAGGCAAACAAAAAAAGCCCGCTGCCTGGGAAGGGCATGATTTTAAAACCCTGCTACAGGATGTGTACGGTTACACCTTTACCGTAATGAAGGCGTTGAAAGACAGTGGCATTACCCCAGCTTGGGTGCAAGTGGGCAACGAAACCGCCAGCGGCATGATTTACCCAGAAGGCAGCACCAGCAACTGGCCAGGCTTAGCGCAATTGATAAACAAAGGGTACGATGCTATAAAGGCCGCAAGCCCAACTACCCAAGTAATACTGCATGTTGACCAAGGCAATAACAATGCGCGCTTTAGGCATTGGTTTGACAGTGCCACCGCCCACAACGCCCGGTACGACATCATCGGCCTATCCTACTACCCTTATTGGCTGGACGGCCACCCCGATTACACCGCTTCCATCGACAGCTTGGGCAATAACCTAAACGATATTTGTACTAGATACCACAAAGCTGTGATGGTGGTGGAAACTGGCGGGGAAGATTATAAAGCACAAAACACCTATGATATGCTGTTGGCCGTGCAAAAAAAGGTACGCGAAGTGCCCAACCAGCAAGGCTTGGGCGTATTTTATTGGGAACCCGAAGGTGCCAGCAGTTGGAGCCACTATGGCCTTAGTGCCTGGGGCGCAAACGGCAAACCCACCAAGGCATTGGATGCGTTTAAATAGGAATATATTTTACGATTAACCGCAGTGCTATTACAATACCCAACGCAACCCATTGAATTTGGTGATTGGTTTAAAAAATCTTGCCTCCTAAACATCGGCCCCTTAGTCGAAGCTTTGGTTTTTTTGGCTGGCCAGTTTTAATATGCGGTTATATTGTTCCGGCGATAGGTCGTTATAAAAATAATACACGGGGTCAACTGGTATGCCGCTTCGGTGTACCTCGTAATGGCAATGTGGGCCAGTGCTTTTGCCACTGGTACCTACGTAACCAATTACCTGGCCCCGTTTAACCTGTTGGCCTGCCCTTGCTATAACCCGGTACATGTGCCCATACAAAGTTTCGTAGCCGTAACCGTGGTTTATAACCACGTGGTTGCCAAAGCCACCAGTGGAAAAACCGGCCTCCTTAACAATACCGTCGGCAGTGGCATAAATGGGCGTGCCAATGGGCGATGTAAAATCCAGCCCGGCATGCATGCGGGTGGTTTTGTAAATGGGGTCGATGCGGTAGCCAAAACCAGAGCCAATGCGCGTAAGGTCTCGGTTGCTAACCGGTTGTATGGAGGGTATGGCGGCAATAAGTTTTTGTTTGTTTTTAATCATGCCATTAATGTCGTTGTACGACTTTGACTGGAAGGCCATCCGTAATATCAGCTTGTTCAATTGGGTGGTCATGCTTTTCACCAGTTCCGCCTCGCTCATCCCCTCCACCAATTTAATCTCTTTGTTTTTTTCCATTTCCTTCAGCCGGGCACTGTCTGGGATGGGTGTAGATTCAAAAATGGCCCTGTACACATCGTTATCCCTTTTTTCCAGGTCGTTCATTTTTTGTTGCAACTGTTGCAATTGTTGCTGTAGTACGCCATAATCATCCCGCAGATCGGCATTTTGCTGGGCAAGCCTTTTTTCGTTGGGCGACTGTATGTACTGAAAAGCCACTGCCACAATAATGCCAGCGGTAACCACCGAGGTGGCTATAAACCCAAACACACGCAAAAGCTGCACCCTTAGCGGTGTAACAAGCTTTTCGTAGCGCAGCGTATGGGTATTATAATAATACTTTATTTTTTTCATTGGCGTTATTCTCAACCAAGGCTGTTAGTTATTTTATTATTGCTGGGGCCGAATTTTATGCTGTATACCACGCGCCGTTTTTTGCCGGGTGTAGAAGCCACTGGCCTAAACAGTAAAAAAATTCGTGGTGTTTTTTAGAGGCTAACTTTTACTGCAAATTTTATACCTAAAAATAAAAAAACAGCTTTTAGCTATAAGCAAATAGCTGTTGGGGGAGACCGCCAAGTATTCCTGCAGCTAAAAACTTTAGAAGAGCTTCAATCTTTTGGCTGTTAGCTGTATCCCCATGTATGGCTTACAGCTAACAGCTTATCGCTAAAAGCTAACGGCAAAAGGCTTAAATTCTTTACCTTTACGCCCCCTTACGCTAGCCGCAAATATAGGCTTGTATAATGTAACGGTCGTAAATATAGCACAAATGATAACCAGCGCCGAAATAAGACAAACGTTTCTAGACTTTTTTAAACAAAAAGGGCATACCATAGTACCATCTGCCCCTGTGGTGATAAAAAACGACCCCACCCTGCTGTTTACCAACGCGGGCATGAACCAGTTTAAAGACTATTTTCTCGGCAATAAACAAGCACCCAACGGCCGTGTTGCCGATACCCAAAAATGCCTTCGTGTTAGTGGTAAGCACAACGACTTGGAGGAAGTGGGCGTAGACACCTACCACCACACCATGTTTGAAATGCTGGGTAACTGGAGCTTTGGCGATTACTTTAAAAAAGAAGCCATTGAATGGAGCTGGGAATTACTGACGGAAGTGTACAAGCTTGACAAAAGCCGCCTGTATGTTACTGTTTTTGGCGGTGATGAAAAAGAGGCGCTGGCCAAAGACGATGACGCACTTAATGAATGGAAAAAATGGATAAGCGAAGACAGGATATTGTTTGGCAATAAAAAAGACAACTTTTGGGAAATGGGCGACACAGGCCCTTGTGGGCCGTGCAGCGAAATACATGTGGACTGCCGCAGCGATGAGGAAAGGCAACTGGTTAACGGTGCCACACTGGTAAACAACGACCACCCCCAAGTGATTGAGATTTGGAACAATGTGTTTATGGAGTTTAACCGTTTGAAAGACGGCAGCCTACAGCCATTGCCGGCCAAGCATGTAGATACGGGCATGGGGCTTGAAAGGCTGGTACGCGTTATACAGGGCAAGCATAGTAACTACGACACGGATGTGTTTACCGGCACCATTGCAGAAGTGGAGAAAATAACCGGCAAACACTACGATTACAGCGATACCAAACAGGCTATTGCTTTTAGGGTATTGGCCGACCATATACGCGCTATTGCCTTTACCATTGCTGATGGGCAGTTGCCCAGCAATACCGGTGCTGGTTATGTAATACGTAGGATATTGCGCCGGGCGGTACGGTATTATTATTCTTATTTAGATTACAAGCAGCCCTTATTGTTTCAGTTATTACCATTGCTGGCAACCCAATTTGAAAACGTGTTTCCCGAATTGAAAAAGCAGGAAGACTTTGTGACGAAAGTGGTGAAGGAGGAGGAGGAGGGATTTTTGAGGACGTTGGGTAAAGGATTAGAAATTATAGACGACTTAATAAACTTCAAGAAATTTCCAAAACAAATCGAAAACCCCGGGACATATTCTACCTCAACAATAGCCCTAAAAAAAGGTGAAAACTTTTTTCAATTGCCAGAAGAAGCAAATAAGACTACTTTGATATCAGGCAAGGCCTGTTTTATACTTTATGATACTTATGGTTTTCCCCTTGACTTAACAAAACTGATTGCTTTTGAAAATGATTTAACTATTGATGAAGTAGAATTCAACTCCGAAATGCTCCAACAAAAAAACCGCTCCCGTGCAGCCACTGCCGTTGATACGGAGGACTGGGTTTTATTGGACGATACCGCAGCCAATGAGTTTATTGGGTATGATACCTTGGAAATAAAGGCCAAGATTAGCAAGTACCGAAAGGTAAAAGCCAAAGGCAAAGAGGCTTATCAATTTGTATTGAACGTTACACCTTTTTATGCAGAGAGCGGCGGCCAGGTGGGCGATACGGGTGTATTAGCCCCCCTATCTTCCAATGGAGATGAGTTGGGGGTGAGGATATACGACACTAAAAAGGAAAACAACCTGATTATCCATTTTGCGGATGCGTTACCCGAAAATATTGAGGAGGAAGTAATAGCCAAGGTTGATGTTGGCCAACGCCACCAAACAACGGTACACCACAGTGCCACGCACTTGTTACACGCAGCTTTACGCCAGGTGCTGGGTACGCACGTTGCACAAAAGGGCAGCTTGGTAAACACCGAGCAGTTGCGTTTTGACTTCTCCCATTTTGCCAAAGTAACCCCCGGAGAAATAAAACAGGTAGAGGCCATCGTTAATGAAAAAATACGGCAGAACATACCCGTTGTAATAAAAGAACTACCCAAAGATGAAGCCGTTGCCCTTGGTGCCATGGCTTTGTTTGGGGAGAAATATGGCGATATGGTACGGGTGGTTATTATGGACCCCAATTATTCCATAGAGCTGTGCGGCGGTACCCATGTGGGCGCAACCGGCGAACTCGGCCTGTTTAAAATAAAACATGAGGGTGCCGTAGCCGCAGGTGTGCGTAGGATTGAAGCTGTTAGCGGTAATACTGCCGAAATGCTGGTGAACGAGCAGTTTGCCATAGCAGATGCCATACGGGAGGCATTGAAAAACCCCAAGGATGTACTGAAGGCTATTGAAAATATAGTGGCTGAAAACAGTGAGCTAAGGAAAAAAATAGAATCGTTGGAAGCCAAGCAGTTGAATGCATTGAAAGATGTGCTGGTTGGTAAAGTACAGTATATAAACGACATCGCATTTATTGGCGAGCTGGTGGAAGTGGGCAATGCTGATGCCCTTAAGAAGCTGTGTTACGATTTAAAGACTTCGTTGAGCAATTATCTTGTAGTGCTGGCCGCCAATATTGAAGGCAAAGCAAGTGTAGCCGTATTGGTGGATGATGCCTTGGTTGCCAAAGGAATTGAGGCGCCAAAAATCATCA
Organism: uncultured Parafilimonas sp.; assembly: GCA_903882935.1. GTDB lineage: Bacteria > Bacteroidota > Bacteroidia > Chitinophagales > Chitinophagaceae > JABDFW01. The sequence goes on from CAIRZB010000071.1 coordinate 94,958, forward strand.
AGGAGCATGTTGCCCCGCTGATTAAAGGTGGCGGTGGCGGCCAAAAAACACTGGCCACTGCAGGCGGGCAGGATGCAAGCCACTTGGATAAGGTGATAGAAAAGCTAAGGGGATTGATAGCGTAGTGATGGATAGGCAGTGTGCTTTCAGTTAGCTAGACCGCAATTGGCATTTCGTTTACGATATGTTAGTTCGGGAATGACTGGGAACGTTGGCCATCGAAAAAATAATCCCTTGCACGATTTGTTCTGCATTGTAAAGTTGTCATTACCTGTTTATAGTATAAAACACAATAGGTGCCAGCGGCACCACCTGTTTGTAGCATTAATTTGTGTAGATTTTTTACATGCCACGTAGTGGCTACCTGTTAAAATAAAATGGTAAGGGTAGCCACTACGTGGCATAACGAACTTGATTTGCATCGGTTTCCTACAAATAGGTAACCCCTCTGGGGTTTGCGATATAAAATGGTGTCCTCTGCCTTTTTTGGGTGTTTTCACCAACAAAGTTTATGATCATTGCTAACCTAATATAATCGTGGTTGGGGAAAACACCAGCCTCCGGCGAATAATAATCGGTATTAAAATAGTGGAAAACCAAATTGCGGATAGTCGTCGAAATAATTATAACATGCGTAAATATTCAATCATCCTTTACTGGAGCAACGAAGACAACGCCTTTCTTGCAGAGGTTCCTGAATTGCCAGGATGCATGGCTGATGGAGCTTCCTACAAGGAGGCTTTGGGTAATGCAGAAGTAGTTATTAAAGAATGGATTGAAACTGCCCAAGAAATGGGCAGGGCAATACCCCAGCCAAAGAGCAAGTTGATGTATGCATAAGTCTGGTGGAGTAAACCTCCGCTTTCTTCAACGGATATTCTTTTATTTTTTCAATACTTTTGTCATATAATGACACCGCAACAACAGATAATGCTACACCGTATTACAATAATACCGGGTTTAATGAGCGGGAAGCCCACTATACGTGGTCTTCGTTTTCCCGTAGGGGATGTGCTTGAGTTGTTGGCAAGCGGTTTGTCGCATCTGGAGATATTGCAGCAACACCCGGTTTTGGAAGCTGCGGATATACAGGCCGCCCTATTGTATGCTTCTCTTAAAATGAAAAATACGGTGATTATCCATACAGCTTGATTGGGAAATATAGCTTGATACCCAACCGAATGGGTGTTGCATAAATAATAAAATCCTGCCTTTATGCAGGATTTTATTATTTAACTTACTAAACGCTTTGTGGGATTTCCGGAATATGTAACCATTCTGCCCTTTCTCCGGTAATCCATAGGAAATTGGATTTTAAAACTGGGTTTTTCTGTTTGGATATTGTTATACAAAACTAAGTGCCATAAGGGTAGGCGCAACGTGCATTCGGTTTTTACTATATCCCAATCAGACATCTTTGTGTCTTTTATGGGCATTTTAAGGCAGCCTAAGGCAGCTTTAAGGCTAGGCCAAAAGTCTTGCAAATGTTCGCTTGCCATATACCAAAGTTGGCCATCGAAAAATGAACGGGTTTGGGCTGTTGGCGGCGGTTAAGCCGCAAAAGTAATATCCAATGGAAAAGGGATGCTTTGCGGCCAGTTGCAAACCAAGGCAAGTCGCATGAATGGTGTATTTCTTTTTCCGCCTGGCCAAAATCTGAAAATACTAATGCTTTATCAAACAACCAATTAAGGGCATTTCCCTCTCTATTCGGGCAATTTTGCTTGAAAATGCCCCATTCGTATAAAACACAAAATTTTTGGCGGTAACATTACCGGCCATGTCGGCAACTGTACATTGCAATACGTGTTTACCGGGCGGGCAATGTTCGTCAAAGCGGTAGGTAAACAAATCGCCTTTTTTTTCAAACAAAACCCAAGCCCCGTCAAGCACCCCTTTAAAAGAGGCAGCATCCCCAAAATTATCAGTGTATTTTATGTGCAATGCTTTATCGTTATCGGTAAAATGGGTATTATCGCCGCCATAGCATTGAAGGTCGGGTGCAACAGTGTCAATTACCAATTGAATATTTCCCAATTCTGTAAAACCCCCTTCCATCCTGTTTCTGTCCCATTGGCCTCGCACGATAACAGTGCGCTTGTCATTGGTTAGTTGCATAATAACATGTTTGCGCAAAGGGCTGTTAGCACCGAGCGTTGTTTGTAGGCGTAAATTGTAAGTATCATGCACTGGCACGGTTGCATTATGTAAGTGCACCAAGGCAGAGGCACTATTGGCTTCGGTGGGTGCTTCTTCATACATCGTAAACGGCACCGTGTCGTAAAAAGCATTGGTGCCAAAATTTGCTGTTGCGTGTGCGGTTTTTACGGTATTGGTTTTACCCGGCACCATTTGCCGCCCGTGGTTTAAACTGTTATTGGCTGTGTGGTTTGTGCCAACATATTTAACGTTCAGCTTTATAACCGTCAAATTTCCCGCAGCATCAAATACAAGTATTTTTAGGCAGTGTACTTTTTTATCTTCTAAGTATATCACGCCGTTACCCGGCGATCCCTCAAATACCGGCAACTTGTTCCCCGGCAATTTGCATAACAGCTGTATGCATTTTGATTGCTGAAACCATTTGCCGTAATCAATACACGCGTTTACATAACGGGTATCGCTGTAGCAAACACTGTTTAGGGCAAAACAAAATACCAACGAGTCATCCATATACTCCATCACCTTGTAAATGCCCAGCCTGTATTTCGTTTCCGCGTTTTTGTCGGTTGCTTCCAAACCAAGGCTAATACAGGGCTGGCTAACTGTGGTTACCTCTTCGTTAGCACTGTAATTGTTGTCGTCACCTCTAATGGGTATGGGTATTGCTTCGGTTTGGTAAATACTTTTTGCCCTTCCATACCAGTATAGGCCCTGTATAACAGGCGGCAGGTTGTCGTTCAAGCCAAACCCATTCCCTAGGGGGTTAAGGTTATTGCCTGTGCGTATATCGCGAATTTCAAAATGCAGGTGCGGCCCTTCGGAGGCACCCGTGTTGCCGCTATAGGCAACAAGCGCGCCCATTGCTACCGGAAACTCGTTCTTGGAAAATTGTATATCCTGCTGCCACTGCTCGTTTTTGTATTGCCTGGCCCGCACATAATCCTCAAGTGCTGGCGTAAACCTGTTTAAATGCCCATACACTGTTATCGTTCCGTTTGGGTGGGTTAAGTACAAGGCATGGCCAAAGCCTGCTTCCTCAATGGTTACGCGGCTTACAAAGCCGCCGGCCGCGGCATATACGGGCAGATTCTCCTTTCCGTTGGTCCGTATGTCAAGCCCCATGTGAAAATGGTTGTTACGCACTTCCCCAAAATTGGCGGCAAGTTCAACAGGTATGCCCAGCGGGTTGCCGTAATAGCCTGAGGGGTATTGTTTTGTCATGCGAAAAACCAAGGCTGCAATAACAGGCAGCAGTATTGATAGGGCCAAAATGGGCCAAATTCGGCGTTTCATATACTTAAAATGTTGGTTTGCTGCCAAATTATGGCGGTGCTTGGCTGCAACAAAAGCAACTCTGCAAACAAGTGTACAGCCTCTGCGTAGGCTGTTTTAGGGGGCGTTAAGCGTTTGCAGACAAACGCCGCTGGTTTGCAGACAAACGCCTGGCTGTTTTTCTGTTTGCACCTAACAATGCCAAGCTTTGGCTAAATTTGGCCGATGAAGAAGAAGCTGCCGCTGCTTTTGGCAGGTTTTATTGTTTGTTACTATGCCATGCACATTGCATACGACCTACCCAACTTGGTACACGGCACCCCGAATTTTGCTTGGTTACCAGCCCAACGATTTGCTTTGGCTGCCCGGCTGGCAGATATGGTTATGGCAAGCCTTTTTGCTTTGCTGCCTTATATAGTGTTGCATACTTACTATCCCAAAGGCAAAACCGTAACAGCGGTGTTGCTGGGTTTGGCTGGTGTGGTAAGTGTATTTTTTATGCAGTATGCGTTAAGGCGGCTATTACTGCAACCCATAAGGCTCAGGAATTTTTTTTTAGACAATTTATTTTTCACGGCAGCCTATTTGCTGTATGGTGTTGTTTTTTACTTTGTACGGTATGCTTGGCATAAGGAAGTTGAGCAAAAAGACCTGCTGCTGCAAAACAGGCAAGCCGAACTGAGTTTTCTGCGAAGCCAGATAAACCCGCACTTTTTGTTCAACAGCCTCAATAATATTTATTCGCTGGTATACGATCATTCGCCCAATGCGCTGCCTGCCATAGCCGGCTTGTCGGAGCTGCTGCGATATATGTTGTACGACAATAAAGAGCTGGTGCCGTTGGAAAAAGAGCTTGCCTATATTGAAAAATACATTGGTTTACAAAAACTTAGGTTTGAACATCCGGTTGAAGCCCAGTTGCAAGTAAAGGGCAACATAAGCGCGGTTACCATTGCGCCATTGTTGTTGGTGCCATTTATTGAAAATGCATTTAAGCACGGCGATTTTGCCGAAGGTGGCCGGGGGCTTGATGCTTCTTTGTATGCCGTTGGCAATAAAGTTTATTTTTATTGCTTTAACACCAAAGGGTTAGGCCAGAAGGATGCAGGCGGCGGCATTGGCTTGGCCAACATACAGCGGCGGCTGCAACTGCTTTACCCGGGCAGGCATGCGCTGCAAATTGAAGACAACCAACATTCGTTCACCGTAAACCTTGAGCTGCAATATGGCCAATGAGCAAACAATACGTTGCGTTGTGGTAGATGATGAGCCTTTGGCCGTTAAGCTACTGGGTGATTATGTTGCCAAAACCGAAGGCTTAAAGCTGGTGCTTAAAACAACCCATGCGTTGGAGGCATTGTATGCCGTGCAGGAAGGCAAGGCCGACCTGCTATTTTTGGATGTGCAAATGCCCGAACTAACGGGCATGCAGTTTATAAAAATCATCCGCAACGCCTGCGGGGTTATACTAACCACCGCATACAATGAGTACGCAGTGCAAAGTTATGAGCATGATGTGATTGACTACCTGCTGAAACCCGTTACGTTTGAACGGTTTACGGCCGCCGTGCAAAAAGCGCAAAAGCGTTTGCAGCAAGCCAACCTAGCCGCGCCGCCCGCCACCGAACCAGCAGACCATATTTTTGTAAAAACGGAGTACCGCATTCAGCGGCTTGATTTTGACAATATACTTTTTATTGAGGCCATGCGGGATTATATTGCCTTCCATTCACCGGTGGGTAAGGTGCTCTCACTCGACAGCATGAAGCGCATGGAAGACCTTTTGCCGCTAAGCCAGTTTATACGCATCCACAAATCGTACATCATCAACAAAAGCAAACTCGATTTTATTGAAAGAGGCAAGCTGGTTATAGCGGGGCACTACCTGCCCGTAGGCGATACCTACCGCCAACGTGTGGCGGCACATATACGGTTAGGGTAATTTTGCAGGTTGTACGCAATTACGAGATAGTATTTACTTAAAACCTGTAGCCTTATTCTAGGTATAATAGCCCGTATTTAGTATTTAAACCCCATCTTAAGGCACTTTAATGCATACTTAAGCTATCTTAGCGTTATTACGTTTGCGGTTTGCTTAAACTTGCACATTTATTCAGGCGTACCATTGGATACCGTATCGGTAGCCAATTACCGCCAAAACAGACATATATCCCAAAATGTTTCAACGGTTAGCAACGACCATATTTATTTTGTTGTGCGTGTCTGCAAAATCGCAGCGCCAGGACCTCCGGTTTGGGCATTTTGGTACAGATCAAGGCTTGTCGCAAAGCAATGTAATTTGTGTTCTGCAAGATCATTTGGGCTTTATGTGGTTTGGCACCGCAGACGGCCTCAATAGGTACGATGGCTATAGTTTTACTGTTTACCGTAACGAGCTAGGTGACCCAAATAGCCTTAGCATTAACTATATAAATGGGCTTGCCGAAGGCAAAGCGCACCAGCTATGGGTATCAACCAACGGCGGAGGTTTAAATTGTTACAACTTTGAAACAAAAAAATTTACCGTTTACCGGCACGACGCCCAAAACACCAACACTATAGCCAGTGACTATTTAAGCGACATCTTGGTGGCGTTTGATGGCTGTGTATGGATAGCCACAGACAACGGTGTAGATAAACTTGATCCTGCAAAACACACGTTTACACATTATAAGCACCATGCTAGCCTAACCAGCAGCCTTGCAGATAACAGGATTAACACCCTGTACGAAGACAAGCAACATAATATATGGGTAGGTACAAGCAATGCCGGCCTTGATTTTTTTGATGCCGCGAAAGGCGAATTTAAACACTATAGGCACCAAGCCGATAATCCCAACTCCCTAAGCAACGACCAAATAAGCTTTACATTCCAAGACAGCCGGGGCCAAATTTGGGTGGGTACCAGCGGCGGGTTAAATTTATTAGATACCAAAACAGGCGCCTTCAAGTGTTATAAGCATGACGAACACAATGCCAACAGCCTGCCGGCAAATTCGCCTTTCTCCATCATGGAGGATAACGGCAAGCTTTGGATTGGTATTGAGAACGGCGGCCTAAGCATTTTTGACCCCGTTGCCCAAACATTTACAAATTATTTGCATGATGATGTGGATGCTTACAGCCTGGGCAATAATTCGGTGTATAACCTTTGCAAAGATACCAAGGGCAATATTTGGCTGGGCACATTTTCTGGCGGCGTAGACATGGTTAGTGCCGATAACCGAAATTTTATATACTACCGCCATAGCCAAGACGAACACAGTTTAAGCAGCAATAAAGTGCTTTGTATGATGGAAGACCCCGACGGCAAGGTTTGGGTGGGTACTGATGGTGGCGGGCTTAACAAATTAGACCCCAACACAGGCATATTTACCCACTACATGCACCAAAGCGGCAACCCTAACAGCATTTGCGGCAATTATGTGCTGGATTTGGAGGATGACGAAAACGGCAACTTATGGATAGGCACCTGGTCTGACGGAGTAACCGTTTATAACAGCAGCCAAAATACTTACCGGCATTTTAAAAACAATCCGGCCGATTCAACAAGTTTAAGCAGTAACAACGTATGGTATATTTATGCCGACCGGCAAAACCGTATTTGGCTGGGTACCCATGGCGGCGGCTTGAATTTATATGACCCCACAAAAAACTCTTTCTACCATTACCGTTATAAGGCTGATGACAGTACTACCATAGGCAACGACATTGTACACAGTATACTCGAAGACCACAAGGGGCGTATTTGGGTGGCAACCGACGGGGGCGGGCTGAACTTGTTTGACCCAAGGACTGGTAAGGTGATAAAAAGGTACACCCACAGCGACAGGAAAAACAGCATAAGCGATGACAAACTGGGTACGTTGTACGAAGATACCAACGGCATATTATGGATTGCGGGCTCAAAGGTCCTAAACGCGTTTAACCCTGAAACAGGCCAGTTTACGCTGTATAACAGCACGAACGGACTTTCCGGCGATTTGGTGGCTGGTATTTTACACGATGATGTACAAAACCTTTGGATCAGCACCAGCAACGGGCTGTCAAAGTTTGACCCCTATAAAAAACAATTTCTTCATTTTTCTGCCGCCGATGGGCTACAGGGCAGGGAATTTAAGGAAAATGCGTTTTGCATCGCCAGAAACGGGCTGATGTATTTTGGCGGTAACAATGGCTTTAACGCTTTTGACCCATTAACAGTGGCACCACTAAAGTTTGATCCGCCTCTCGTGTTTACCGGCTTCAGCCTTTTTAACAAGCAGGTGGCAGTTGCAGACAGCACAAACCCGCAATCTCCTTTAAAGACTAATATTTCAGAAACCAGCAGCATCACCTTGTCGTATAAGCAGTCGGTTTTTTCCATTCAGTTTTCAACCTTAAATTATGTACCTGCAGAAAAAAAACAGTACCAATATATGTTGGTTGGGTTTGATGGCGATTGGGTAGATGCTGGCCCAAACCGGGAGGCTACTTACACCCACTTAAATGCAGCCACTTACGTATTTAAAGTTAGGGGGCTTGATAATGAAGGCAATTGGAGTAAAAAGGAGCTTTTACTTACCATAACCATTACGCCACCATTTTGGCAAACTTGGTGGTTTAGGTTGCTGGTAGTTATTGTTGCCGCAAGTGTGGTGGTGGCGGTATTTAGAATAAGGGTAAAAAGCATTAAGCGCGTTAACGAACGCTTGGAAAAGCAAGTGCAGCAGCGCACGCAACAATTAAAACAAGCCATTGCCCAGGAGCAGGAGGCCCGCCACAATGAAGAATTGGCGAGAATTGAAGCAGAACAGGCAAACAAGGCCAAAAGCGTTTTTTTGGCTACCATGAGCCATGAGATACGCACGCCGCTAAATGGGGTGATTGGCATGAGCAGCCTACTGGCCGAAACACGGCTTACCACTGAGCAGGAAGATTACGCAAGCACCATAAAAAGTTGCGGCGAAAGCCTGATGTCGGTTATAAATGACATATTGGATTTTAGCAAAATAGAGTCTGGCAACATGGAGCTGGAGCACAGTGATTTTGATTTGCGCACTTGCATTGAGGAAGTGCTTGATGTGTTTGCCGGCACACAATCGAAAGCAGAAATTGATTTGGTTTACCAAGTTGATTACAATGTGCCCCCATACATTATTGGCGACATGCACCGCCTTAGGCAAATATTGATGAACTTAGTGGGTAATGCTGCCAAGTTTACCCAAAAAGGCGAAATTTTTGTTGGCGTACATTTTGGCCAGCAACCTGGGGAAAACGGCGGCATTGTGCTAAACTTTGAAATTCGCGACACAGGCATAGGCATACCGCCCGACAAGTTAAACCGGTTGTTTAAGGCCTTTTCGCAAGTAGATTCATCCACAACCCGCAAATACGGCGGCAGCGGGCTTGGCTTGGTTATTTGCCAAAAGCTAGTACAGTTAATGGGCGGAGAAATTTGGGTGGAAAGTGTTGTTGGCCAGGGTACAACGTTTCACTTTAGCATCATCACCTTCCCCAGTAGCCAGCCGCAACGCAAATATGTGTATGTTAATAACGGCGAAATGGAGGGCAAAAGGGTTTTGGTGGTAGACGACAACCTGACTAACCTCAAAATATTACAAGGCCAGCTTGAGCAATGGAAATTGCAGCCAGTGTTAGCCTCGTCAGGCAGCCAGGCGTTGGAGATTATGGCGTCGGCCCCCGGTTTCGACCTGCTGATAACCGACATGCACATGCCCGGCATGAACGGCATTGAATTGGGCAAGAAAGCAAAGCAGCTATACCCTGCATTGCCCCTAGTTTTACTAAGCAGTATTGGCGATGAGTATAGCCGAAAATTTCCCGGTATTTTTAATGCCGTGCTAAACAAACCCATAAAGCAATACGCCCTTTTTAAATGTATTGGCCAGGAGTTGAAACAAAAAGACAAAGAAGGCTGGCCCGACAGCATACAGGAAGCAAACAAAACAGGTGAAAATTTTGCCCTGCGCTACCCTTTACAAATATTAATTGCAGAAGACAATGTGATAAACGTAAAGTTGGTAACCCACGTGCTTAGCAAACTGGGCTACAACCCTGTGGTGGCCAATGACGGCCAGGAAGTGTTGGAGAAATTTGTACTGAACCATTTTGATGTGATATTTATGGACGTGCAGATGCCCGAAATAGACGGCATGGAAGCCACCCGTATCATCCGCAGGCAGGATATGCAGCAGCCCATTATTATTGCCATGACAGCCAATGCCACCCGAGAGGACCGCGACGAATGCCTACAGGCCGGCATGGACGATTATTTGAGTAAACCCATACAGCTAAACAAACTGATAGCTGTTTTGGAAAAATGGGCAAAGTTTAAAAAGGACGATCGGAAATAGGCAAACCCCATTTCCCAGCATTTACCGTAACCCGCCCAACCCCCAATATATCAAATATCGTACTTCCTCAGGCACGGTGTTATACTGTTCGCCGGTTTGTTTACCCAACCGTACAATTATTGTTTTTTGGGCAGGTATAACAACAATGTACTGGCCCAATATGCCGCGTGCGTAAAATATGGCAGGGTGCATCGGGTCAATCCACCATTGGTAGCCGTAGTATGTACAAGGCTGCCCGTATTCGTTGGGTATTTTGCATGGGGTGATGGACTGTCGCCAATAGCTGCTGTCAATTACAGGCACACCATTTATTTTACCGCTGTCGAGCATCAGTTTGCCAATGCGCGCAAAATCACGCACGGTGCTGTTAAAGCAGCAATAAGCTTTTTCGTGGCCGTTTTCATGGTCGGTACTCCACAGGGCTGGGTGTTCCGCACCGAGTGGCTGCCACAGTTTTTCCGAGGCATACGCACTCAGCGATTTTCCCGTGGCTTTTTCCACTACCAGCCCCAGCAATTGCGAGTCGCCTGACTTGTATTTATACAAACTCCCAGGCCTGTTGATAATTTGCACGCCGGTGGCGGTGTTGTATACATCAGGGCCGTAATACAGTTCCGTCGTCACCGAAAATGGGTTCATATAGCTTTCGTCCCAATCGCTGCCGCTGCTCATGGTAAGCAGGTCAACTATCCTTACCATGGCCTTTTCGCCTATTTTAAATTCGGGCAAAAAATCCCCTACCGGTTGGTATACCGATTTAATCAACCCCTCATGTATGGCAGCCCTCACCAGCAGGCTGGCAATGCTTTTGGCTGCCGAAAACGACCCCGATTTGGTGCTGTCCCCATACCCCAGCCAGTACTTTTCAAACACAATACTGTCGTTCTTTACCATCAACAGGGCAACAGTGCCAAGGTTTACCAAAAGGCCATTAAGGGTATCGGGGTAGTCAATATTGTTCATTTTTACCGCTTCCTTCCAAGGTTTGGGCGTGCCGATGGGTACCGTGTTGTTGGCAAAAATGGTATAGTCGTCAATATTTGCAAAGTTGTACCATGCCGCTTTAAACAAGTAGTACCTGCCGGTTGCCACGGCGTAGGCTGAATAGAGAAGGATAATAGTGAGTATTACTAACCCTGTACGTTTGAGTATGTTGAAGAATCTTTTCATTGGATTTGATTGCCTGGCATCTGAGTGCTACCCTTGGCTCGTTATAAATGTAGAATTATCCTTTATATTGAAAAGTGAAAATCTCTATAAAAATTTATATTGCAAACCAACAACAACTGTAAAGCCTTGCCTAATGGATGCAACCGCCCAGCCCGCTAGTAAAGCTATCATGCTAAAAGGCATGTTTATTGTTTTGGCACTATTGTTTTGTGTTACACTAACTGGTTTGCCACCGGTATTGCAATGGCTAGGCGTGCAAAACTGGCCAATGCGTTTTTTTATAACCCGGTTGCTTTTTTGGGCCTGCTTGGTTGGCGCTTGGTACTACTGCAAAAAACAGGAACGCCAAAAAATATTGCTGTGGCAACAGGTGCCTTACCCGTTTTGGGTGTATATCGTCTCACTGTTGGCTATTTATGTTACCCTTTTGGTGGGGGCCGGGCTAATTGCCAGGCTTTTTGCGGGGCTGCGGCTTAACATTAGCCAAACCAGGGAACAGCAGATGTTTACGATGCTGCGCGGCAGGTATTGGCTGGTATTGCTGGCATCTATTACGGCGGGCTTTGTGGAGGAAATATTGTTCCGAGGGTATCTTTTACCAAGGTTAGCGGCTGTTTTTAGTAGCAAGGTTTGGGCGGTAATACTATCTTCGGTGTTGTTTGGTCTGCTGCATTTTGGCTACAATAGTTGGTACCATATAACAGGTGCGTTTTTTATTGGGCTGGTATTTGCGGTTTATTATGCAAGGTTTGGCAACATTACAATACTCATTATTTGCCATTTTTTATGGGATTTTGTAATACTGCTGGCTAAAACCAGATAAATTGCAATAGCTATTTTTTACTGCCTGGTTTGTTTTATTAGTGGAATCCAATTTTTTGGCTTGCTTTTATAATTTTCCCTCAAAAAACTTTACCTTGCGGCTGAAAACCTCGCACAATGCAGTTTCTCGGCCATAACTTAGATTTACTGAATCATCCCTTGGGGTAGCTACAACGATAACCCCGATACTGTAAGTGCGCATTTTGGCGCAAACACGGCAACTATAATTACACAACATTCATACAGGCAACCCATTGGCGGCTAGCCTTTTATGCGGGTATAATTTGCCCGCAAACGACACTCAAACAAATTAAGCTATTTTATATGTTAACACAAGCACTTTCCCCCAACGCCGCATACCATGTTGAACTAGAAGATAAACACGGTGCCCATAACTACCACCCCATTCCCGTTGTATTAAGCCGGGGCGAGGGCGTTTTTTTGTGGGATGTAGACGGTAAGCGTTATTACGACTTTTTAAGTGGCTACAGTGCCCTTAACCAAGGCCATTGCCACCCCCGTATTATTGGCAAACTGGTGGAACAGGCCCAAAAACTCACCCTTACCTCCAGGGCATTTTTTAACAACCAAATGGGCGAGTTTGCCCAGTACATTACCCAATATTTTGGGTACGATAAGGTGCTGCCTATGAACGGCGGTGCCGAAGCCGTTGAAACAGCCTTGAAACTTACCCGCCGCTGGGGATATGCCAAAAAAGGCATACCCGACGGGCAGGCTAAGATAGTTGTGTGCGAAGGCAATTTTCATGGGCGTACCACCACCATTGTGTCCTTTAGCAGCGACCCCTCCGCCTATACGGCATTTGGGCCTTTAACCCCTGGCTTTATAAAAATACCCTATAACGACCTAGTGGCTTTGGAAAAAGCCATGCAAGACGAAAATGTTGCGGGCTTTTTGTTTGAACCTATACAAGGCGAAGCGGGCGTGTTTGTGCCAGATGCGGGTTACTTGGCAGGCGTGCGCCAACTATGCACAGAATACAATGTGCTGATGGTGGCCGATGAAATACAAACCGGGCTGGCCCGTACAGGTAAAATGCTGGCCTGCGACCATGAGGGCGTGCGCCCCGATGTGCTGGTGCTTGGCAAAGCCTTAAGCGGCGGCACCATACCCGTGGCAGTGGTTTTGGCCGACGATGTTGTGATGCTTAACATACGGCCAGGCGAGCACGGCTCAACCTACGGCGGCAACGCGCTGGCTTGCGCGGTAACCGTGGAGGCCCTGCAAGTGTTGAAGGATGAACACATGGCCGAAAATGCGGAGAGACTGGGGGCTTTGCTGCGTGCTGAGCTGGCAAAACTGCAATCGCCACATGTTAACATTATACGCGGCAAGGGTTTGCTAAACGCAGTGGTGATAGGCCACCAAAACCCCGAGGCCGCTTGGGAACTTTGCATAAGCTTAAAAGAAAACGGCTTGCTGGCAAAACCCACCCATGGCGACAAAATACGTTTTGCCCCGCCCCTATGCATTACCGAAGACCAAATTATGGAGTGTGTGGATATTATTGACAGAAGTTTGCAGGCATTGTAACTGGTTTGCTCAATACATTACAATCTGCGCACAGATTTTATACGTTTCAGCCTCCGCAGTTGCGGGGGCTGTTTCTTGTGGTAGATTAATCAGGTTTGTCTTTACTAAAAGGACATGGCTAACCATTGGTAACCCTTACGGCCAATAATCAAAAGGTAGCATATTGGCAATTTTCTCGCTCCATGCCCAATACCCAGTAAGCAACAAGTCCTGCGGTTGGTAAAAAATGCCGTTGTACAGCACAAAAACAGGGTGGTTGTTCAGCAGGGTTATTTGGGAGGTGATAAAGTCGCTAGCATCCGTTTTTTCAAGCACCTGCTGGGTGTATTCAAAAGGCGTTTTTTTGTTTTTATAGGTAATTTGTAAGTAATCGGTAAATGAAAGTATTGCTGTTACACTGTCGGCAGCACTGGCAATGCTGTCGCCCCTTAACGGTTCCTTGTGTAGCACCTGCGTTTCGTCGGGTTGGTCCATTATCCTTTTGTAATAGTGCAAAGTGTCTTTGGGCAAACTGTTCTCAAAATCCTCCTCGCTATGGCCGTTGGCAACAAAATAACCATACAATGCTTGCACGCGGCGTTTCTCCACATTGGGTATTTTTTCCAATCGCTTTATTTCGTAACCGTTTTCTGGCAGTTTATTCACATACAGGCAACGCATAAAGTGCATTGCCGAGCCGTAATAAGCCTCTCTACGCCGTGCCTTCCATTTTTGTTGCTTACGGCCGCTGCCTTCCATTTCTTCAAAAAGCGGAAAGCCGAAATAAAACACGGTGTGCTTGGCAAAGTCGAAGGAAAAGCCCTCTAGTTTGTAATGCACCATGTACCCCATTGCTTTGTTTTCAATTATTAGGGCATCATCGGCAAAGGCCTGTAAAAAATCTCTTTTTTTTGAATACCGAAACTTTAGGGCCTCTTGGTTTTTCAGGGTGCAATCCAACGCAAAGTTGCTGGTACCGATGAAATTGTTTAGAAAAAGTTTGCCCCATTTTTCCCAGCCATTTTGGTCATATGTACCCACCACCACCGCACTTAGCTCGTTGGCTTTAGGCGTAAGGGCAATTTGAAGCGCCTGCGGCAGTTTGTCGGCATTAATACTTTGCACATAGGTTAGGTACCCGAGGCATGATACCACCAGGTTAAACCGGCCCTGCGGCACCCTGTTAAGGGTAAACTGGCCACTGTTGTTTGCCGACGTGCCAATGGAGGTGTTGCTTAAAAATATGCTGGCACCTATTACCGGCTTGCCCGTGGCACTATCAGTGATGGTGCCGCGCAGTACAAAATTTTGGGCGTAGGCTTGCCCAAATGCTGCGGTTAGCCAAAACAAGAAACAGGCAAGCCATTTTTTCATACATCCGATATTACAAAAAGTTGCAGACCCAGGAAATTTGTATCGGCAAACATTAGTTTAAACTGGATGAAACGGTGGGCACCAACTTATGCTGCGTGTGTCTCAGGCGCAAAAAACATGAAAGCCTAACCGAATTGCAGGCCGCCCACGATATAATAGTACCCAACTTTAGGGATGTTGCTGGTAAAAACTTGGCGGTAACCATTTTTAATGATACCACTTACGAAAAACATGCAGCGCTTGCATTGCAAGGGTTAACACAAGAATTGCTCTTAAAATTGATAGCGATACAATCGAAATCCTGACGCCTGGCCCACTTTAGTTTCAATCGTCGAAGTGTGCGACGCAAGAAAAGTTACATAGAAATTCTGCCGCTGGCTCCAAAAAAGTTACCCCCCCCCACATTAACCTTTCCTTTACTCGAGTGGGGGTACTGTGTATATCGACTTGTAGATTGCATCTCCCGGATAGCGTTCCGCCTTACGGCTTAAACACAACCGTTTCGCCTTTTTGTAAAGGGATGGTAGTAATGCCTTTTTCATCTAAAAATGCGTTGGCTATTTGTGCGTGTTTAAACGGCAGTTTTATGTGGAGCATCCCTCCTTTTTCGGCCAATACGGTAACGCTTGTTATAACACCGTTTTGCATGGCAGCACTTATTATAAAAGCACCCTCGGCGCGCAGCTTCTTGAACGATACATTCTGCCAGCTTTGTGGCACTGCGGAAAACACTTCCACATAACCATCCTTACTTTGCAACAATAATTCGTGTATGCCTTGGGCAAAGGCAAAATTGCCTTCCAAGGTAAAAGGCCGGTAGGTGAAGCTGGAGTACTGGCCGCCTTTTTGGTCGCCATTCACGTGGAAGCTGTTAACTGAGCAAAAGTTGTTGGCGAATATTTGCAACTGTTTTACTGCGCTATCAGCTTGGTGTGCTCTTGCGTATACGCAGGCTGCCCAGCTAAAGCTGTAACCGCACCAGTTGCGGGTGCCTTTGGCTTGCAACTGGCGCAGGCTTTTATCAATGATGGATTTATCAGCTGCGTTGTTTATATCCAATTGCGCAATTGGGTATACGGCCATCAATTGTGCCAGGTGCCGGTGGCTTTCGTCCAGGTTTTGGCCGGGTGCAACTGTAAGGCCGGTTTCATTCACGTCAAATGCGGGCATTTGTTGCAGTATGGTTTGCCAGTGGGCGGCTTCGCTTGCATGGTGTGTGGCCATGGCGGCTTCAGCGGCGGCACTCAAAGCAAAGCGGTATAGGCTAAGGTCGTAATTGGTATAGTGCGTAAACCAAGCGTTAATGCTATTGTCGTGGTACTCCGGGCTGCTGCTAAGAGGTATAACACGCACCCCGTTTTGTAGTTGGGTGATGTTCTCGATAAAGGTGGCCGCTTCGTGCAGGTACGGGTATGCCCTTGTTTGTAAAAATGCTGTATCCATGCTGTATTTCCACTGCCAGTAAAAATGCTGCGCCACCCACGATGCGGTTGCCGGCGACAGCGAGTATTGTATCCACCCGCCCATGGCCTTACCGGTGATGGTAGTAACACCTGGCACGGCCAGCCCCGGCACGCCAAAATATTGCTGGGTAAACTTTTTGTTCTCGCCTTTTACGGCCCAAAGCCAGTCAGTAAACGTGGCTGCCTCCTGCAAGTGGTTGCCAGTGTAGCAGGGCCAGTAACTAAGCTCCGTGTTAAGGTCGTGGTGAAAATCGCCTTTCCAGGGCGGTAGGTTGCCGTTATCGGCCGTCCAAATGGCTTGTAGGGTAATGGCTGGCGCACCTTTGCGGGCCACGCAGCCAAGTTTGTATAGCTCTAAACAATATTGTTTTTGCAGCAATTTGTCAGGAAGGTTTACAGAGGACTGCCCCCAGAATTTCGACCACCATCCTGTATGTGTACCCCAGCCGGTGGGTTCTTTGGCCGTTCCGCTCAATGCTGGCAACATCGCCTTTTGGTTGTAGGTAACCGTCCACTGGCCAATGTAGTGGTGGTTAGGCAATACTTGCCAGCTAACCAGTATTTCGTAGTAGTTGCCCTTGGTGGTAGGCTGGTGGTAAGTGATGCTGCTGCCTGTTTTAGTAACGGTGCCTTTTGCATAACGCAACTGTTGAAGGCCCTGCCCTTCAACGCTGTTGCCTGTTCCGTTGGCGTTTATGTTGTTGTAGCCCGGTATCATCAGCTGGGGAATTACCGATGCCGACGGCAGGTTTTCAAACCCAAAGTACCCAATGTTTTTTGTGGCGTGCACATAATGGTTAAACACCACGCCGTTATCAAACGCAACGGTACACAAAGCGGTGGCAATATCCAGCTTAACTTGTTGTACTTTGCCCAGTGCTGCCACGTTAAACTCCAGCGCACCGGCCGGTATTTTTGTGGGGTAGGGTATGGCCTCGTAGGGGTCGTCGCCAAGGCGCTGCACGGTGTCGTAATCGTTATTGGCCACGTGCTGCCGCACCCATGCAAAATTAAACTTGGTAAGGTCTACGCCGGTGCGCTCATCCCAAAGGTCTGCCCTATCCAGGCTTATGCGCAGTTTGCCTGCTTTTTGCCAAACCAGGCTGCCGAGCATACCATTGCCTTGGGGTATGGCTTCATCCCAGCGGGTGGCCAATGAATCAAACACCAGGTTGTTTGCCCCAATGGGCTGGGCATTGGCGGCGAACGAATAGATACTGATAATTAAAATGACAAGTAATATCTTTTTCATGTAGGCGGTATTTTGCGGCCGAATAAAGATAAGGGTAAAGCAACGCGGTTTATAAAGCTTTGGTGTTTGTGTGAACATAGTGGATGGGATGGTGAATTTTGAGGGGGGATTTCTTGCTGGCTCATATGGTCTGCGTTGGTGCGGTATAAAGTGGCATTGGCACGGCGTGCCGGCACCAATAAAACGACATTTTAATTGGGCTGGATGGTGTAGGAATATACCTTAGCAGTTATCACTAAGTAAAAACCCTGATGCAAAAACTTTTTGTTGTTTCTTTTCTATCGGTTTTAATGGCATGTGGGCAAATCCACAGCGGCGGCGGAAACAATGGAACAAAAACCAATGATTCTTTATTGCCGGAAGAAGAAGTAACCCCTGATATAAAAAAATTGCGCCAAGAGTATATTGAAGCCTACAATAAGCCCAAGTTTTTTGATAGTAGTTTTAAAGGTGTTGGTAGGGAACAACTGAAAGTGCATTGCAGGTATTTCTGCTTATTTGATAGTGCGATTATTATACCCAAGAGGTATATTTATGAGGACACTACTAAGCGTTTTATAACACACAGTTTTGCCTGTGAAATAACGATACTCAGCAACACTGATACCATTGTAAAAAGAACAGTTACAAAGCAAAACTTCGCGCATTTGTTGCCGGATTATTTGCAGAATTATTCTGTAATATTTGAACCGGATTTTAAAGGGTATGATGTAAAACGTGATGCATTCAATTTTACTACAAGCATATCCATCCCAATAACCGATATAGGCCGGTTATATAGATTCAGTATTAAACGCAATGGAGAATTGATTGTTAGGGAAGATGAATAATTCCAAATTACTTTAATGTGAAGCTTCCATTTTGATGACCAAATTTATACGAAACAACATGACTTCGTTTATTTGATAGCCAACGAATAATACGCTTGCCCGTAGAATGTTGGCAGTTGGCAACAATTCCATTGTCAACTTGTTTTGACAATAGAATTGTTGTGAAGTGTCTGGAGTCAGAGCTGCTAAATTCACGTTTACCTTTTCACGATTCACAACGCCCTCACCACTCCCACCCCGGGAAAACAAAATAATAAACGCCCCAGCAGTCATATTCCAATGCGAAGTATAATTTAAAAGGACCCTCGAGGGTAATGGTTTCATGGCTCTCCAATTCGGCGGTGTATTTGGCAAACCCTTCCACGTAGCCCATGCCGTTTTCACCTTGTAGTTCAAAACTCATGTCGGCAATGCTGTATTCCCAATCGGCAAAGGATGTGTAGGCTTCAAAAAAATGGCTGAATTTTTCCAAAACAGCGTCTTTTTTCAAAACCCGCCCGTCGGGCAGTATAAAGGTATAGGCCAGCTCGCCGCTGTATTCGGTAAACCGCTGCTCAAACCAATGCTCCATAAACGCCTTGGCACGGTCTTCAATACTCATTTTATGGTTTGGGTGAAATTCCTCATACGTATAATGCATTATCATGCCGGGCAATAAAAAATCGTCCGTCTCGCGCTCGAATAACTCCTCGGTTATAAAAGTATATTTTAGGCGGCTGGGGTATTCGGCCATAAAATCCACCTCAATATTTTTGTCAGCCAGTATTGCCACTACCTCTTCAAAAGCTGTTTCTATAGCTTCATCATCCAACTCAGCGGCTGGGGTAAAAGCCGGACTGCCCACCAGTTCATACAGCTTAACTTGTTTAGCATTTGCCGAGGCATGCTCAAAGGCCAGTATGTTTTTTAAAAACTCGTTTTCAATTTCCGGCGGCACGCCTTCAAAGCTGTGCGTTTCGGCACCCAACTCCGCCTGTAGTTTCAAATGCAACAGCTCATTTTCAATGCGCAGGTTTTCTTCAGGGTCTTCGCTAAAAGGGGTTTCCAAATCGTCGTCGTCTGTGTGTTGCATGTGGGCTAATTATGCGGTAAAAATAGGGTACATGGGCGAAATAAAAACATCAAAAAACTGCTTGTGTTTTGCGGTTTTCAAATAATGGGAAAAAACCGTGTGCGCTGTATTAATCTGCTCCCGGCTGCCTTTTTAATGAGTGATTGAATTAATAGACTTTCAACTTCCATTAAAAAAGAGGTTACAACGATCGATTTGCCATATTTATCAGCAAATCGCAAATATCCAAAGTCTTCCCATGGCAGCCTGTGCCCCATTTTGCATTTCACAAGCTTAATTTCAACAATTTCATCGATGTTAATCACGACGACATTGTTAGTTTTGTTGTTTGTAAGCTGTATGTATTTGTTAGCAATTAAAAACTCTTTCCCTAGAGAATTTCCGAGGTAGTTGAAAAAAAGGGCAATCCCAAGCGGGTTAAGAAAAAAGAACATATTCCAAAGCAAAAAGCCGATAGACTTGTCAGTCATAGAAGGTTTGACAGAAATATATGCGTTGGCAGCTACTTGCAGCAGTAAAAAAAACCAAATGCCCAGCGATTGGCCGATTATTATTTTGCGTTTTGCGGTATACATGCGTTGGCTCATCAAATATAGTTTTAGGTATTTTTTGGCCGTAAACTCACTCCCTCACAAAAACTTCCCTCCCGTCCACCACCGTGTGCAGCACCTTGATGTATTGTATTTTTTCCGGGGCTATGGTAAACAGGTTGTCGCTCAATACCACAAAATCGGCCAGCATGCCCGGTTTAAGTATGCCCAGTTTGTTTTCTTGGAAGCCCGCATAAGCGTTGTTTGCCGTGTAGCAACGCAGGGCCTGTTCTACACCTATTTTTTCTTCCGGGTACCAGCCATTGGGGTTTTTGCCGTCAAGGGTTCTGCGTGTAACAGCTGCGTATATTCCCAATAAGGGTTTTAGCGGAGCTACTGTCCAGTCGCTGCCAAAAGTAACCATCGCGCCTGTTTTTAGCAGGGTGTTAAAGGCGTATGTGCGGCGCAGCCGGTCGTCGTTTAAACGTTTATAGGCCCAGCGGCCGTCGTCAATGGCATGGTATGGCTGCATGCTGGGTATAACATGCATTTGTGCAAACGCCGGTATCGCCTTAGCCGATATATGTTGCGTATGCTCTATCCGGAAACGGTGGTCCCTGCCGGGGTAGTTTTTTTCTGCCTCTCGGTATACGCCTAAAATAAAATCAATCGCATGATCGCCGATGGCGTGGGTGGCTACCTGTAACCCGGCGGAGTCAGCGCTTAGCACCCAACTGCGCAACAATGTGGTATCGGTAACTTGCAGCCCTGTGCTGTTTGGCGCATCTAAATACGGCTGGTAAAACCAAGCGGTTGTTGACCCCAGCGAGCCATCCACAAAACCCTTTACCCCGCCCCAGCGCAGCATATCATCGCCCTTGCCGTTTACCATGCAGAAAGAGTCCAGATAGTGCCAGTCCGCCACTGGTACAAATGCATAAATGCGTAGGGGTAGTTTATTATTGGCGTATGCCCGGCGGTAGGTAGCCAGTTCCAGCCGGCCGCCATAGCTGCTAACATCATGCACTTGGGTTACGCCGTTTTCAAAAGCATGATTCATGGCAGCCTGTAAATATTCGTCCAGTTCTTTAGGGCTGGGGTCGGGTATTGTTTTAAGTACCAGGTCCTGTGCATTGTCTTTAAAAACGCCGGTAGGTTCGCCGTTTTCATCTTTTACAATTTCGCCACCTGGGGGAGAAACGGTGTTTTTGGTAATGCCGGCCAGTTGCAGCGCTTTGCTGTTGGCAAAACTCATGTGGCCGTCGTATCGGCTTACAAAAACAGGGTTGTTGGGGGTAACGCTGTCAATCCATGCCCTGCGCGGCAGGTCGCCGCCCCAGGCCTCATGGTCCCAATCGCCGCCTAAAATCCAACGCCTATCTTTATGTTGTTGGCAAAATTTTTTCAGTGCTTGTATAAAATCTTTCTTAGTGGCTGCCTGCCGCAGGTTTACACCAGAAAGGTCGTAGCCGCCGCTTAAAAAATGGGTATGGTTGTCAATAAAGCCAGGCACCATCAATTTTCCGCCTAATTCAATAACAGTAGTTTTTTTGTTGGTAATAGCTTTGTAATCAGATCCAACCCACAATATTTTATTACCCTTCAACGCTATAGCAGATGCCCAAGGCTGTTCGCTATCGCCTGTCCATATTTTTGCGTTAGTGTAAACTTTATCAGCAAATTGTTGCTGCGCGTTAACACTGAGGGATATTATAATTAAGGAGCTGATGAGTGGGAATTTCATGGCGGTTTTTTACAAGTATAGGAAATATTATTGGCCAGCCGAAAGCAAGACTAATTCTTATTTTTATGTCCTTTTACAGCTATCAGCCTTTTACTATCACTCCTTTCTATAATATTGTTCTTTTTGCCTTGATGCAAAAAGAACCAAAAAAATCAAGGCAAAACACAATCGCTCCGCGCGTTTTTGCCATCCCGCGCTTCCCCACGTGTAACTCCGCACCTTTCT
The DNA here is from genome assembly GCA_903882935.1 of uncultured Parafilimonas sp. Lineage (GTDB taxonomy): Bacteria > Bacteroidota > Bacteroidia > Chitinophagales > Chitinophagaceae > JABDFW01. Next base: position 116,764 of record CAIRZB010000071.1, read on the forward strand.
TGGAAGCTTGATGCGTGATACTTTTCATTCAATCAGGTTTAATTTTTTGGATGGTGTACTTACGCAGTTTACCCGCAACAGTTGCTGTGAGACTCGGTCTTCAAAGGGCAAAATCTCTTTGTTGTTGAGATAAACACTATATGATAATAGCATCTCAAAATAAGAATTAGCCGAAAGCAAGGTTAGTCCGCTCCATAAAAGGGATTATTTTGGAATCGAGAAATCCCAACATCCCGCAACCCCAAAATCAGAAATTATTTATCCAGCTTGGTAATCAAGTGGTGCTTGCCTTTTAGCATAAATTTTTTACTTTGCTCAATGGCATCCATCACTTGGTCAAGTATTTCCTCGGTGGTCTTTTCGTAGTCAATCACCATGGGGGCTTTAAAGCGTATGCTTAGGGTGCTGCCTCTTTTTTTAAAGGTAAGGCCGCGTTTGGTAAAAGCGCGCCAAAAACCGTTAATCACTACCGGCACCACAATGGGGCGGTTGTTTTTAATAATGTAGGCGGTACCCTTACGGCCTGGGGCAAAAGGCTTGGTGGTACCCTGGGGAAAAGTAATAATCCAGTTGTCTTTAAGCGCGGTGGTTATTTTACGGGTATCGCTGGGGTCAAGGCCCCTTCGTACTTCCTTACCCTCGGCCCGCCAGGTACGTTTTACGGTAAGGCAGCCGGCCATTTTAAAAATACGGCTGATGAAGCTGCCGTTCATGGTTTCTTCCGCAGCCACAAAATAAATACGGGTAAACGGGTTTAGCAGGTAAAACGGTATGCCTAACCTGTTATGCCTGCGCCATTTTACGGCGCAGAATATGTGTATAAACGTAATAACGTCGGCAAAATAGGTTTGGTGGTTGCTAACAAACAGCACGTTATTGTTGGGCAGGTTTTCAATATGCTCGGTACCCTCAATTTTCAGCTTGTTTATCCACACAAGCCCTGGGTACGTAATAGCACCTACCACGGCATAAATAAACGACCTGAATAACTTAATATGCTTAAATCTCTCTAACAATCGCATGAAATTAAAAGTGTTTGGCAATCAGGGGTGCAAATTAGGTATTGTAAATGATTGTTAATGGTGCGGGCAAATAATATTTATGTTTGGGTAGCTGTGTTTGTTTTTGCAACTTGTGTAAAAATCAACACCATGAAACTCAATTTAACCCTTACAGCTATGGCCTGCTGCCTACTGTTAACCGTTGCCGCACAGGAAAAGCCACCCGCCCAAAAATCAATTACCGTAACGGGCACAGCCGAGGCCGAAATTATACCCGATGAAATTTATGTGCAGGTTGACCTGCGCGAATACGACAAACGCGGGATAGGCAAAATTGACATAGAGGCCATTAAAACAAATTTTCTGTCCGCCTGCAAAAGCATAGGCTTGGGCGACAGCAATGTAAGCGTACAAGCCTACCAAGGTGCCGACAATTATTGGCAGTACCGGAGGGGTAAGAAAAAGGACCCCGACCTTAAGGCCAGCATAACCTACTGGGTTAAGGTAAACAATACCCAAAAGCTTGACGAGCTGGTTGATAAATTAGATGATGAGGCCACGCAGAATTTTAGCATTGCCAAAACAGCCTACAGCAAACAAACAGAATTGAAAAAGCAACTAAAAATAGAGGCTATTAAAGCCGCGAAAGCGAAGGCTGTATACCTAAGTGAAGCGATTGATGAGCATATTGGCGGCGCACTTACCATTAGTGACGTAAATGAAACGATAGACGCTGATAACAATGTATCAATTTCTCAATTTTATGCCAACAGTACTAACTTTCGCTTCAAGCCTTCATCAGCCGACGGGAATGCCGCAGGCAGTGTTGGTTTTAAAAAGATAAAATTTCAATTCCAAGTGAGTATCGTGTTTGCACTGAAATGAGTTTGGGGGCTTTGTAGCGTTTATTTCCCCGACGCCCTTCTTCATGTCACCATAACTATTAGTACAAGTAAAGGGGCAATTAGTGAGGTTGGCATATTGCTAAATTTCTCCAGATGGGTTATATTCGCCACTCAACAAGCTTTTTTTATGGGCCATATATATGCTGATGTAGAATTGATAAACGCCGAAGACATAGGCTTAGCAAGGCGTTACATTATAGGGGAAGATGAAATAAGGCGCGTGCATTGCAACATGTTGGTAGACACAGGCGCATACAACCTTTGCATTAACGAAAGTATACAGGCGCAATTGCAATTGCCCTTTATAGAACAGCGCACAGCCCAAACCGCTGACGGGCGTTTTGTTACCTACGATGTTGTTGGGCCAGTGCACTTAAAATTTAAAAACCGGAACACAATATGCACGGCCATGGTGTTGCCCGGTGACAACGAGGCATTATTGGGGGTAATACCCCTGGAAGACATGGACGTGTTGATACACCCGCTAAGGCAGGAACTGATAGTACACCCCGACCATCCCTATATGGCGCAGATGAAATTAAAGTAACATGTCCCCTCATTCCCAAATACCCAAAGCATAAATGCCCAATACCCCCTTACCTTTGCCGCGAAAAAATTATGTTGAGGTAGCAGATGAAGTTATATCCCGAAACGGCTGATGTACAGTTGGAGTTTGACAAAGTAAAGGCATTATTAACGGAGCATTGTAAAACCGAGTATGCCAAAACCAAGGCAGGCAGCCTGCGTATACACACCCGCATTGACTATATTGAGCTGGAGTTGCAGCAAAGCCACGAATTTAAACTGCTGGAGGAACAAAGCCAATATTTCCCCAACGACTATACCATAAACATAAGCCGCGACATTAAACTGCTGGGCATACCCGGTGCCACCCTTGGCGGCGAGCAATTTATACAAATACGTAAGCTGGCAGACAGCATAGAAAAAATTTTCCGCTGGTTTGACAACGAGCGCCGGTTAGCCTACCACGCCCTTAGCCAGGTGATAAAAGACACTTATTACGAAAAAGTAATTATTGAACTAATTGATGAGGTGTTGGATGAAACCGGCAATGTAAAAGACAATGCCAGCCCCGACTTAGAACGCATACGCATGAGCCTGTACCGCAAGCGCAACGAGCTGCGGCGCACGTTTGAGAAGGTAATTGCCCGCCTGGCAAAAAGTGGCTACACGGCAGACATTGACGAAAGTTTTAGCAACGGCCGCAGGGTTGTTGCCGTATTTTCTGAACATAAGCGGCAGGTAAAGGGCATTCTGCATGGAGAGAGCGACAGCCGGAAAACGGCCTTTATTGAGCCGGAGGAAACCATTGAACTGAACAACGAAGTGTGGAGCCTGGAGAACGACGAACGGAAGGAAGTACAACGCATCTTAAAAAACCTAACCGCGCGCCTGTCAGTCTACAGCAGCCTGCTGAACACATACTTGGAGGTGGTAGGCGAGTACGACTTTATTCGCGCTAAGGCCCGGCTGGGTATGGACATGCGGGGCAATTACCCCAACGTTACCGACAGGGCACATATTGAACTGAAAGATGCATACCACCCACTTTTGTACCTTTATAACCAGCGCAGCAAGAAAAAAACCATACCGGTTAACCTTACGCTGGATGAAAAAAGCCGTATTTTGGTTATCAGCGGGCCCAACGCAGGTGGTAAAACGGTTACCATGAAAACCATTGGGCTTAACCAAATGATGTTGCAAAGCGGCTTGCTGGTGCCGGTGCAGCCAACATCGGTCATGGGCGTTTTTAAGCAGCTATTCATTCATATTGGCGACACGCAAAACCTGGAGTTTGAGCTGAGTACCTACAGCAGCCACCTGATGCACATGAAGTTTTTTATTGAGCGTGCCAATGGTAAAACCTTGTTTTTTATTGACGAACTTGGCAGCGGCAGCGACCCCAACTTAGGCGGTGCCTTTGCAGAGGTAATTATGGAGGAGCTTAGCCGCAGGCACAGCTTTGGCATAGTAACCACGCACTACCTTAACCTAAAGGTAATGGCCAACCATACCATCGGCATAATAAACGGCGCCATGGCGTTTGACGAAGTGAACCTGCAGCCCTTGTATAAACTAACGGTGGGCAAACCCGGCAGCTCGTACACGTTCTCCATCGCGGAACGCATCGGCCTGCCGCCGAACCTGATAAAAAGGGCCAGGGCATTGGTGGAAGAAGACCATTTTAGGCTGGATAAGCTGCTAAACCGCACTGAGCAAGACTTACAAAAGCTGGATGTGGAGAAAAAAGAGCTGCAAAAAGCCCTGAAAGAGAACGAAAGGCTGAAAAAAGAGATGGAGACGGTGATTGACAAAGAGAAGCACCGGCAGCAGGTGGAACTGCTGAAGCACCAAAACGTTATTAGTGAGGAGCGTATAAATTACTTGAAAGATACAGAACGAAAACTTAAGCAAATAGTACTGGACTGGCGGAAAACCGATGACAAGGCCCAGGTTATAAAGCATTTGCAGAACGTGTTGTTTAAGCAAAAAGACCACGTAGCCACCAACAAACTGGCCAAAAAAGCCGATAGCAAATACAACGAAACCAATGCCGCCATTACAGTTGGCGTAAAGGTTAAAATGAAAAAAAACCACCAAATTGGTGAGGTAAAAGAAATACGTGGTAAGCGGGCCGTTGTGCAGATAGGCTTGCTGCCCATGAGTGTAGAATTAAGCGATTTGATAGTTGTTGAAGAAAAAGTTATTGCATAAACAACTTTTTTATATACTTTTAATCAGCTTTTGTTAAAATTAATCTTGCAAAATAGTTACCATGCCCGTATTCCATAAAGTATTGTTGGTGGAGGATGACCCTATAACGATCCTTGTTTGTAAACGAACCATTGAAATTGCCGGTTTTGCAAGTGAGGTAAAATCTGTGGTAAACGGACAAGAGGCGATTGACTACCTGAAGGAAGCTGCTAAGCAGCCCGACCTTATCCTTCTTGATTTGAATATGCCTATTTTAAACGGCTGGGAATTTTTGGATTGGTTCGGCACTTGGGTAACACAATTGCCGCACATGCCGGCGGTTTACATACTTTCCTCCACCGTTGACCCCGAGGACCAGCGTAAGGCCATGGAATACCCCAACGTGAGGGGCTTTATTTCCAAACCGCTTACCCGGGAGCATTTGGGTAATTTGGCCAAAGAGTTCCACACGGTATTGTAAAAATCTACTCGCAAACTACATTTTATTGAGTATTACTTCATTCGCAAACCATTACAACTTGGTGGCTGCCGACTGAAGTAGAGCCATAAAAAGGCGGCAAACACTGTTTGCCGCCTTTTTATGGCTCTACATGTTTGTACAATCCAAATGTTGCTGCTATAATATGTGTACAAGGAGGTGCAATCCAAATTCATCCAGCCTTGCGAACGCGGCAACAAGAGGGTATAACCCTTTTCCCACTATCGGTGACCAATTATTTGCAGACGAATATAAGTATGCACCGTAATAGCGAGCCGCGCACACGCAAACCAAAGCCACATGCTGTGTAAAAGCGGCGTGGCTATCTGCCTGTACCCGCCAGAAGGTATTGCGGCGTGTAGAGTGTGCCGCATGTGGTAGATGGCTGCGTGCAAAAACGTTTCGTGTTTGGGCAGATAGCCACGCCCGCTTTGGGCTTAAACTAGATTCGGTTAACATACGCGCTGGCTCGCTGTGACGGTTAGACTGTATTGGCTTACCCCAAACAAGAAAAGAGACATGTTTTTAACCCCACTGATTATCAACCGTTTGTCGAAGGGTTAAATATAATTGTCGCAGATTGCGCTTGCCCCATCGGGGCTACCTATTTGTAGAATAATCAACAAACATTGTTTTGCCCCCTTGTGGGGCTACCCGCTAAGTTTTACGGGTAGCCCCACAAGGGGGCAATGTGAAATATCTTTGCCGTTTCTACAAATAGTTAGTGCCTAAGGCAAAGGCAAGCTGAATTTGGCTTGTACCGGCACAAGGCAGGTATTTTTAATGGTCTGCAATTTATCGTATTTTGCATACCATGAACCGATTGCTACTTTCCCTGCTTACCACAATTGCACTCCAAGTTACCGGCCATGCCCAAAAGGGCGCGGGCCAATCATACTTTGTTAGCCCCACCGGCAACGATGCCAACACCGGTACCAGCAAAGCCCAAGCATGGCAAACCATCAACAAAGTAAACGGTATTACGTTGCACGCAGGCGACAGGGTGCTGTTTGAAGGCGGCAAAACCTTTGCCGGCTCCCTTGTGCTGGACAGCCTGGACGGCGGCCTGCCGGGAAAACCAGTGGTAATATCTTCCTACGGCAGCGGTATGGCCGTGATTGATGCGGGCAATGCCAATGGCATTACCAGTGCCGACTGCGCCTACCTAAAAATAGCCCGCCTACAAGTAAAAGGCAGCGGGGTGGAAAGTAATACTGGCACAGGCATATTGTTAAGCGCCAACAGCGTAAATAAAACCTGTAAGGTTATTGTGGTGGATGGCTGCATAGCCGAGGGGTTCCATAACTTTGGCATACTCATCAGTTGTGGGGAAGCTGACGCGGTAAAAGGTATGGACAGGGTTACCATCAGCAATTGCGTTGCCACGGCCAATGGCGAGGGCGGTATATCGTCCATCGGCAGCCAAACAGCCTTCCACCTAAAGCATATACGCATAACACATTGCAGGGCATTTTTAAACAAAGGCATTCCCGAAAAAACCGATGGGCACAGCGGCAACGGCATAGTAATGAGCGGGGTAAGGCACCTACTGGTTGACAGTTGCCTGGCTTATGAAAACGGGGCCCTAAACAATTGCAGCGCAGGCGGCCCTGTGGGTATATGGATTTGGGTTTGCCAAGATGCCGTGATTGAGCATTGCGAAAGCCACCACAACCATGCCGGGCTTAACAAAGACGGCGGCGGGTTTGACATTGACGGTGGGTGCAGCAACTGTACCATACAATACAATTACAGCCACGACAACGAGGGCGCGGGCTACCTGCTGGCCGAATACGGCGCAGGGCTGCCGTTTGCCAACAACACCATCCGCTTTAACATAAGCCAGAACGACGGGCGCAAAAACGGCTACGGCGGCATTGCCTTTTGGGGCGTTAGTGATGCTTTTAAGGTTACCAATACCTATGTGTACAACAACACGGTTTTTGTAAACGGTAAAAACCTGGTAAACGGTAGGCCCGCCGCGGTAATGACCATGGGCAACCAACTAAGCCACGTGCTGGTGGCCAACAATGTTTTTATAGCCGCAGGCGGGGCAAGGCTGCTTAACAGCGACACACCGTTGGATACTGCCGTTATTTATTTTGCCGGCAACAACTACTATAGTACGGGCAACCCCAACGCCTTTAACTACAACAACACGCTGTTGCAGGGCGTTGCAGAATGGCAGGCCGCCAGCCCCATGCAGGAAACTGTACAGGGGCGCAACGTGGCGGTGTTAGCCAGCCCTTGCTATGCGCAGGCGGGCTTTGGCCCGCTGGCCAATTACTTACAACCGCTCGCGGGCTTGGCTGCCTACCGCTTACAGCCCGGTAAAAAACCCGCTGCCGGTATTGGCCTGGCCACATTGTTTGGCATTGATACCGGCAAGCACGATTTTTTTGGCACGCCCCTTGCCAAGCAAAACCGCAACAAGGCGGGGGCCGTGGTTGAATGATTGGTTTGATTGCACCGCATATATGGGGATAACTTGTATCGTTTTTATTATCAACAGGTTACGGGTTTTTTATAAAGCAATTACCCAAAAAAGCAACCCCGCTTTTAAACAGGTGTTTATATTTGCAGGTCGCTATACCGTTAGCTATAACAGGCTGTATGGCGGTAAAATTGGCTTTTTACAAAGGATACGGTGCGCAAATGACTGACAAGCGTTTTAAAAAAAGAGGAGGAAAAATTATGTATTCTTATTCGTTGCTGGAACCCGAGTGCTATTACCTTGTGCAGGAATTAGAAAACGACCCCGCCCTTATTTTGTTGCAAGTAAAAGTGGTAAGCGACAGTTGCATGTACGTTAGTAAGTACAAAGAATGTTTGGTGATAGAATGGAAACGTAAAACCGACCCCATTTTTGACATCGTTGAACTGCTGGGCGACGATGCGGTTAAAAAATGGAAGGATGCCTACTACAACAGCGAAGATGCCTACAATTATGAAGAAGGTGAGGAATAAGTAGAAAAAAAATTTGGTAGAAATATTCAGCCCCTTATCTTTGCACTCCCGAAACGGAAAAAGGGAGTTTAGCTCAGCTGGTTTAGAGCATCTGCCTTACAAGCAGAGGGTCGGCGGTTCGATCCCGTCAACTCCCACAGAACTGAAAATGAATGGCTTAGGTAGTTACCTAGGCCATTTTTAGTTTTGGGCGGGTGGACTAAATTCGTAACAAATGAACTCCCCCTTATAATTCTGCCTTGACCCGTTTAATATACGCTTTATGAAAATGTAAATTTTAAGGAATATTATTTAAGCACTTGGCGCCTTAATGCATTTGCTCGACAAACAGCTCCGCCTGTGGCAGAGCAAGCATTTTATACCGCGCAAAGATGCCAAGCCGCTCAGCAAAAATTACCATTGCAAAATACCTGTCAAAGTAGAATTAATTAAGCTGTATCAGGGATTTTGCGTTCTCAACGCAGCTTAAATGCCATTTTTACCATCCTCAATCTTCAGCTTTTCTGACAGGTCGTGAAAATACCTTGGCGACCAGATGGCCAAGCGGTCTTGGTTTGGGATAAACCTCCGCATATCATCTTTTACCCTTTCCATATTTACCGCATCTATTTTCTGCCTTAGCAGCGCTCTAAATTCCTCCTCGGTCATCGTACCGCTCTTCCAGTCGTTGCTGGCCCTGGCCCGTAAAAGGAAATGCGAAAGTCTTAGGGATATCCCTTTTTTAATATACCATTCCATGTCGTACCAGTCGCGCCCTTTAACATTGTTCTGCCATTGCCGAAAAAGCAAAGCATGCATCTTGCCTGCAAAAAGGTCGGGCAAGGCAAAACACTTTACATAAAAAGAGAAAGGCCGTGTCAATAGCTTTTCTTCTGTTTCAAAACCTAACGGCGGTCGTTTGTCTACTTCTATCTTAATTTTAATATTGGCTACCTGCCCCATGCCTTGTTGCGGGAGAATCCCCTCCAATATCAGTTCCTTCCAAATGGTTTCCGACTTTATAAATGCCGATTCAACGTTTGTTTGCGCTGTCTTAGCTTTTTCACGAATAGAAACCTGCATCCCTTGGGAACTAAATTCTGTAATAATTGCTTCCAGGTAGGGTTGAAAGGAAAAGCCTGGCTCTTCTGCGAGCAAAGAAAAGTCAAGGTCTTCAGAAAACCTGTCCAGGTTATAAAAAATACGCAGGGCCGTTCCGCCATAAAATGCTGCCTTTTCATAAAAGCCAGCCCGGTAAAGGCCGGCAAGAGCAACCTCCTGCATAATTTCCCGCAGCGCCGCCGTTGCGTGGTCCCTGTCGGCAGGATTGTATGATTCAAGCCATTCTTTAATCATTGCTGTTGGATCGATTTAAGCAGCATATATAATGAGTTCTTTTTCGGCGAAGTTGGCACCCAGCTTTCCATACGGGTAATATCCATGTGTGTGAGCATACCCACATCTACACGCAAGTCATTTTCCAAATAGGCCAGTACTCCTGCCTTGCTTCTAAATTCCACCCCTGCGGTCGTAATAATTTTATCAAAAAGGGCTTTTTCGGGGGATGCGACCAGAAACCGCTGCTTGTCTGCCGCCACACTTTGTATGCCATAACTGTAATAGGGCAAAGGTAATTTGGTAAAGCTATATACCCCGAGGGGCGTAGAAAAATGGCGGCTGGCCTTTGTAGTTACCGACGTTGTTTCATATACCTTTTCAGGTATCAAGCCATGGTAGGACAAGGCACTTTCCAAAGATACATAGCTCGGCCCCAACAGATGATTGGCCAGTAAAAACGGATCTGGCTTGGAGGCGGTTATCCTTGGGCCGGCAACATATAAGCCTCTCTTTATCTGTTGTAATATGCCGTCTTTGAGTAAATAATGAATTTTATCATTGGGCTGGCTGTAATCTTTCAGCAGCCATGCCATTAAGTGATGGGGGATTGGGGTAGGCGCATACTGCTGTATGGATTGAATAATTTCCATAATACAAATGTAGTAAATTGATAAGTTAATCTGATTTTTTTCGGTTTTTCTTTCAAAATTCTACATAATTCGCCCTGCTTGAATACTTGTAACAAAAGGTAATGTACCCACAAATTTAATTTTATATGTCAATTCTTCCCTGCGTGTAATAGCAGAGTATTATTTTTATAGTTTATAAAAGTATTATAACAATGCGCGTACATATTTCCACTTCATTCCTATACCTCATCTTACCATTCATAGTACTCTTTTCAGCATTAACTTCCCCTGCGCAAAGCATCATCAATGCGGATTCCCTTGCTAAAAACACATTTGGCTGGAACCAACAAGAAAGAGAATTCGGCTTTGCACATTTTGACGAAGTTTTTAATACCCATAACGTGCCTAAAGGCGGGAAGGTGCATAAACTTCCACAGGCAGCACCCATCACAGCATTCAGCAAGGGTGGGCAAAAAGAAAAGCAGCTGGACGCATTTATTACAACGCAAAAAGTGGCGGGTATCCTAATATTACAAAATGGGAAGATAAGGCTAGAACGTTATGCACTTGGATTTAGTGATGGGCAGCGTTGGACATCGCAATCAGTTGCAAAATCAGTAACGAGTATACTTGTTGGCGCGGCTATCAAAGACGGATACATTGAAAGCATTGATGACTTCGTAACAAAGTACCTCCCTGATCTTAAAGGTAGTGCCTACGACAAAGTTACTATCCGCAATATGCTAACGATGACCACTGGTGTAAAATGGACCGAAACATATACAGATCCTAATGCTGATATTGTAAAGTTTTACACACAACCTATTGACTCTGGCATGGATGAAACGGTAAGTTACATGAGGCATTTGCCAGCAGAGGCAGAACCGGGTAAAAAATGGGCTTATAAAACTGGGGAAACGCACTTGCTTGGTGCACTCGTAAGCGCAGCCACTGGAAAAACGTTGTCTGAATATCTCTCATTAAAAATTTGGGTGCCTTATGGCATGGAAAGTAAAGCCACCTGGAATATTGGCAGAACAAGCCAAGAATTCGCCGGCTGCTGCTTACAAATGAAACTTCGTGATTTCGGAAGGTTCGGGCAATTCATCCTTGATAGTGCGCGTATCAATGGTAAATCTATCGTTCCGGGGGATTGGTTGCAGTTGGCAACGCATGCGCAGGTTAAACTTTGGCCCGGTTGGGGTTATGGCTTCCAATGGTGGACCTTAGATGATGGAACTTTTCGCGCATTGGGCATTCACGGACAAATGATTCATATAGATCCTTCTAGGCATCTAGTGGTCGTTCTCAATAGTGCATGGCCTGAGGCTGAAAGTTTTACCCGTCAAATTGAGGTTGATAATTTTCTCAGATCTGTTAACAAAGAAATTGACAAAGAGAAAAACAACCTTACAAACAGCGCACCTCTTTGAACTGAACCAGCATTTAGTGATTCTCAAATAGCCTTTTTGTAACTTTTAAACGATGCTCAATTAAGCGGCTTAATTTGGCGATTTTAATGATATTTTTGAAATATCATTAAGGGCATAACGGGGTCGATTGGGTATCTGCTCATTCCGAAAGAAAAAAGGATAAGCTTTCCCTTTTCCACAGAGTCTCATTGCAAAGGCTTTGAAGCGTTGGCATGCACGCTGCAGCATGGTTAGCACTAAAGCCCATTAGAGGCCTGCTGCCGACAATTTCGCGCAAACAGTAGCCTATTCAAGGTTCGCTAATAGACAGCCTGTCGGCGATGAGGAACCGTCTACAAAACATGCCGCAGAGTGCCTACCCGGCCACAAGGCTACACCGAGAACACTTTGTGGACAAGGAAACTCCAATAGCTATCAAACTATGCCATTTTTAATTTTGTTGTACGCTTACTTTTTGTATCTATTCGCGCACATACTTGCAGGCTTTGGTATTTTGTTGGGCAATAGTACTAGCCATGCCGCGGAGTGCCTGCCAACACACAAAGCCGGGCAAAGGACACTCGGCGGAGAAGGAAAGCTTTTGCCACCCTTATCATCACGCGCGCTAATTAGCAAGCAGTCTGCCGGCTTTTAACAATACCGGTATTGCACGCTGTAGCAGGCGATAGGCGTATTAAAATTTAGCTTTATATATCAACACGGTAATGCACGCTCCTACCGCCGCCTTCGGGAATAAGCACGCGCAAATCCACCAATTCCTGCAAATCCCTTGTTGCGGTGGCTTTGGATGTTTTGGTAAGTGACACATATTTTTTTGCCGTCATGCCGCCTTCAAACCCGTCGGGTGATTCGAGCATTCGCAATAGCACTTTCAACTGACGGTCGTTGAGTTTGTCTTGGCAGCGGTCAAGCAATTTCACCTTTTTAAGCGAAAAGGTTACCAAGTCTTTTGCTGATAACTGGGCGTGATAAATAACCTGCACAAAATAGCCAAGCCACACGGTAATGTCGTTTGTGCGCTGTGCTGCTTTTAATGCATCATAATAAGCATTTTTGTCCGCTTCTATCGCTTGCGAAAGACTAAGCATTGCCGGCCTTCCAATCGTTTGGGAGAGTGCTTTTTCGGCAATAGCCCTGCCAATTCTGCCGTTTCCGTCTTCAAAAGGATGTATGGTTTCAAAATATAAATGTGCAATGGCCGACCGGATGGGGGCTTTCTTTATTTCGTTTTTGCCGCCAGGCGCGGTGTCGTTAAACCACGTTATAAACTGTTTCATCTCCGCCGGAACATTGGCAGAAGGCGGCGCTTCAAAATGCACTTTTTCTTTTCCTATTGCTCCTGAAACCACCTGCATCGGCTCTGTATGGGAACGCCATGCACCGACTGTTATTCTTGCAGATTCAGGCAGTAGCATTTTGTGCCAGGCAAACAGCATCTGCTCGGTCAAAGGCTCGGCATAACTGTCGCGTACCGCAACCATGAATTCACCGGCTCCTTGCGCCTTTTTATCATGTACGGCAATTTTATTTTCAGTAAGCTCCATTTTGTTTTTAATGGAGGACATCACGTCAGGACGACTTAAAAACTCTCCCTCAATAGCCGAAGTTTTAATAGCTTCAGACACCATTATGCTGATACGGGTTTCCGTTTGAAATGCATCTGGCAAAGCAGCAACAACACCGCCCACATGGCCAATTTCTTCGGCAATAGAAAGTATTACCTCCTCTACACCATTTGTCTGATAGGTAAAATCAGGCCAGTCTTTTTGTTGCCAATTGTATATCATGAGCCGATTAATACACTTATTCGGCTCAAAAATAAGTAAAAAACGAGCCGATTAATTAAATTATTTGGCTCAAAAGCAAATGTGGTTATCAACCTGAGTTCGATTAATCAAAATGCATGTAATTGGATAGAATAGTCTTTTTGATAGCTGATGGCCGGTTTTTTAGGGAGGAAGTTGTAGGCCACAAGCCCGGCAATCATATTAACGATGAAACTGATAAATGAGCGGTGC
>CAIRZB010000072.1 GCA_903882935.1 uncultured Parafilimonas sp.
ACAATTTGCTGATTTCCAGCAAATTACAACTTTAAAAACTCCCAAAAAATCAAATCGTCTTAGGCTCAAAATCGGCTGTAACTCAATATTGACAATACTTTCAAAGAACTATTTTTCTCAACGACGCAATGCTAATGAAATTGGTTATTAAACAATTGATGGTGCTTTACTTAACCCAAATGCTTTGATTATTGATCAATGTATTTAAAACCTTGAGCCAATGGTAAACCCAAACCAGGGTATGCCCAAAACCTGGTTATCAGTAACAGAATATACCACTGGCATAAACACAGCCTTAAGCAACAGCTTGCTTTTCTGCGGCTCGTACCGCCAAGCCACGCTGCCTGACATAATACTGGCATTAAAATCACCTTTACTGAATATGTATGAGTAGGTGCTGCCTAACTCAATAAAATGGGTGTTACTGGCAGAAACCGACATCTTGTAGTATAGCCCGGCTGCTAATACACCGAAAAGCTGTATATCATCGCTAAATAGGCTAGGCACAAAGCCCCCGCCCAGCCCCACACGCATGCTAAAGCCACTAGGCTTTTCGGATAGATGCCTTTCGTAATTAAAGGATGTGCCAATAAAACTGGCGCCGCCAATTTCTACATACTTGAAATTTTTAAAAAATAATGACGAATCAGTGTCAGACGTTTTACCTGTTTGGGCATTTACCCCATTGTAGGTAATAATTAGTACAAGCACGGTGTAGAATAGCTTTTTCATTGTAGTAGTTTTTTGTTTGTTTTTTAAATTTGTACAACAAACCTACTTTCAATAACAGCCCTTACATAATTGATGCACAGGTGCAGTGGCAAAGCATTTTGCAACAATTACTATTTTTGTAACTTGCAGAATTGAACGCTATTGTTTTTTGCAATTTTTGGGATAACTTAAAACCCACACGTAATAATTGCAATTAACACTGGTTAACTTGTGCAAAAATTACCAATATAAAAACATACCCCAATGGAAAGCGGCCAACTGCAACAGGCTTTCTTTAACTATATAAAGGCAAAACTACCAGCACACATTTCGCTGGTTGATGAATTGGCGGATTTGCTAAACATTAGTAACGACAGCGCCTACCGCCGAATAAGGGGAGAAAAAATGATTTCTTTGGAAGAGATCAGCAAGCTGGCATCGCATTTTAAATTGTCGGTTGACCAACTGTTGCAATTAAAATCAACGGATACCACCGTTTTTTCTGGCAAGTACGTTCGGCCCGAAACGTTTGACATTAACATGTATCTGCAGCAAATGCTAAAGGATTTTACGTATCTAAACAGTTTTGCCAACAGGCACCATATTTACTTTTGCAAGGATATAGTGGTATATTATTATTTTGCCTACCCTGAATTGGCCGCATTTAAAAATTTTGCCTGGATGAAAACCCTGCTGCAGTTTCCGGCATTTGCCCACGAAACGTTCAGGATGGATGTGTTTGACAAGCCTATCTTGGATGCCGGTGTTAAAATTGCCAGGCAATATGCCATGATGCCAGGCACCGAAATAATGAACGTTAACAACATACACACCACGCTAAACCAAATAGAGTATTACAAAACTGCCCGCATATTTAGGTCGGATGCAGATTTGGCAACTATTTACAACCAGCTGCACGATATGGTAAACCACCTGCAAGCGCAGGCCGAAATAGGCTTAAAGTTTATGCCAGGCGAAAAAGCAAACAGCCAATCGCCGGAGTACAGCCTGTATGTAAACGATTTTGTTACGGGGGATAATTCGCAATTACTGATGATTGAGGGGTCAAAGGTTTCGTATATGGTACACAACCATATAAACTACCTGTCTACAAATGATGAAAAGCATACCGCTTACCACCACAGCTTTTTAAAGAACGTGATGGAAAAATCCATCCTCTTAAGTAAAAGCGGAGAAAGGCTTAGGGCTGGCTTTTTTTATATGATACATGAAGAAATTGAAAAAAGCAGAGCCAATGAAATAAAAAGTTTTGGCAAATATTAGTAGGCCAAGATTATTTAACAGGGCCCTGCCTTAAACGTACACTACTGTCGGCAAATCTTATGCGAATACAACGCATCAAAACAATAGCCGTTAAACTATAGTGACTCGTAAATCACTTTTTCTACCTCACGCAAGTTTTCCCGCTTGCCATCCACAACAAATTTTTTCCGCAATAGCACAGGGGCAATTACACTACCCAATGCCGCAAGCGAAGCGGCGCCAACAAGCCCTACGCCCACTCCCCTCGCCTTCGCGTCGTTATCATTTTGGTCGCTGGTTACCCCGTCTTCATATCTGTGTGTAATAAAACCGGCAGCATACCCTAGGCCATAACCAATAAACCCACCCCCTACCAGGCCGGTTAAAAACGCTTTTCGCCTAACTTTAATGTAATTAATATCTTCTGCTTTTGCAGTGTAATACAAGTAGGTTTTTACAACTCCCACCAAATTGCCGGTGTCATTTTTTAAGCTGTTTTCTATATCAAGTGTTATGGTGCTGTCAGTTATTTGTACTACCCGCCCTTTTAAAACACTGTCGTTTTTTAAATACACTTTTGCTTTAACAGCAACACTTAAAGGGCTAGTTGCCAAACCTTTTTCAATCTGCGCATTGGAGGATTGACTGAGTATTAAAACAGACAAAAATACAAGATATTTTTTTGCCTCCACGGCATTGAGGTATATAGATTGCATCGTAGTAATTTTTGTGGTTAATTGTATTGAGTAATTTTCTATTGGCAACAACGGCGGCCTTTTGGTTAAATGTATAAATACTAATCGGTGCCATAAAACAGCCTTCATATTTACACCGCTTCTATGTTATTAGGGGTAAAAGCTATTTGGGTCGCCTTTACAACGTAAAGCTGCGGGCAATTCTTACACCTAAAAAAGTAACGCTTGGGCCGTATTTTATTGAACCTTCATACCTAGCACTAACATCAATTTTATTATTTATCACGTACCCTATGTTACCGGCATAGGTAAAGGCCACATCGCCGCCATCCTCCATACCCAAAAAAGTAAAGCCGGTCTCAGGCTCAACATAAAAACCGTTGTTAGCAAATATGCGCACGCCGGCTTTTAATGTTATGGCGTGAAAGCCCCCCGTGGTTTCGCCAAAGATTGTTTTTTTTAGCAGATAAAGGTAACCAGCCGACACCGTGAAGCCCCGGTTGCCGGATACAGGAAAAATTGCCTTTATACTGCTGCCCAAACCAAACGGGGTTACCAATGCCAGATCGCCAGTTGGCTCGGCAGCCACAACACCCATACTGAATGATGGTGTGTGTTTTTTTGCGGTTTGCCCAAAACCGGGAATTGCCGCCATAATAGTGAAGTAAACGGCCAAAATGAAAGTGGTTTTTATCATGTTTTTTGCCTTTGGGATGTAAAAAAATAATTAATTTATTTCACCGGCACATTCCCCGATGGTTTGGGAAGGATGAGGCGAATTGAATACCACAAAATTTCACAAATCCTCCCTTTCTTTCTAATTGATAGTTACTTATCGCAAATACATTTATCGTATTTATTGCTAACATCGGTAGAACTATTGCGAGACTTTTGCAATTTTTGCAAGAGTGGCAGCGCAAGCATACCGCAAGTTGTAGTTGTCGATTTTTGAACATTAGCCTACTGATTACAAAAATCAGGGACAACAGTGCCGATTAATAGGCCCAATGCTTAAAAAAGCGGGGGAAAAACATAAACCGCAGCACCAAATAATTGCGCGTTATTGCAGTAACCCACTGGTATTAATTGCGTAAAACCGTAAACCTACATTACCCACTAATAAATGTTGTGGATATTTAGTAGCTCCGTAAAAACCGAAATTGGATTATACATGCCTTAAATTCAATCACTTATAACTATTTGCTCAATTTTAAGACGACAGAAAATCCACAGAAAAAGAGTATTTATAAATTACACTTCGTTATAATGGCCGCATACTGTATTTTTACCGCCCAAATTATTTTTGAATAAGTTTAGCATATGCCACAATACCCGAACAGGCAATTTTTAGATTTTGAGCAGCCGATTAAGGAATTATACGAGCAGATTGACCAAACGAAGAAACTGGCTGAAAAAAATCCTAAAATAGACTACTCCTCCACTATTGACCAGTTGGAGTTATCTATCGTGGACAAAAGGAAGGAAATAACGGCTCATTTAACGCCTTGGCAACGGGTGCAATTAAGCAGGCACCCCGACAGGCCTTATACATTCAAGTACATTGAGAAAATGTCAACCAACTTTGTTGAATTGTTTGGTGACAGGAACGTGAAGGACGACAAGGCCATGGTGGGTGGTTTTGCACAGCTGGGCGGCGAAACGGTTATGTTTATAGGCCAACAAAAGGGCATTAACACCAAAATGCGCCAGCAGCGTAATTTTGGCATGGCTAACCCCGAGGGTTACCGAAAAGCACTAAGGCTGATGAAACTGGCAGAGAAGTTTAACAAGCCAGTTGTTACACTGATAGACACACCGGGAGCATTTCCCGGCTTGGAAGCCGAAGAGCGCGGCCAAGGCGAGGCAATTGCCCGCAACATTTACGAAATGATACGGCTTAAAGTGCCTGTTATATGCGTAATTATCGGGGAAGGTGCCAGCGGCGGTGCGTTGGGTATTGGCGTTGGAGACAGGGTGCTGATGATGGAAAACTCTTGGTACAGCGTAATCTCCCCAGAAAACTGTAGCACGATACTTTGGCGCAGCTGGGCCAAAAAAGAAGTGGCCGCCGAGCAACTAAGGCTTACCTCCATTGATATGAAAGGCTTTGGCTTGGTGGACGATATAGTGCCAGAACCCATAGGTGGTGCACATTGGGACTACAGCGAGGCTGCCTGCCGCCTTAAGGAATACCTGATAAACACATTGGCCGAAATAAAAAACATACCCCCTGCCGAGCGCACAGAGCAACGCATTGCCAAATTTGGCAAAATGGGTTTTTGGGATGAAGTGGCTGAAACAACAGCTTAGTTGCAGGTTGCTGGACAAAAGTGGCACGTTGCAGGCTAAGCAATAAAGCTCATAATAGTTTACCATAACAGGCTACTTGTTCGCTTTAAGAAAACAGAAACCAGTGACTTAAAAAGATATTGAAAATTATAAAAAGCTATATAACATGTCTTCTCTCCGAGATGTTTTAAGGGGTACAGGTGTCGCACTAGTAACGCCGTTCAGACGCAATTTTGACGTTGACTATGATGCGCTGGGCAAGGTGATTGATTTTGTGATTGAAGGCGGCGTTGAATATGTTGTTACGCTGGGTACCACCGGCGAAACACCCACGTTGGATAAACTTGAAAAAACTAGCATCGCAAAATTCACTTACCGCCGGGTAAACGGCCGTGTGCCGATTGTGGTTGGTATTGGCGGCAATAACACCAAGGAAATACTGCAGGAACTGGAAATTTTTCCCCTGGATGAAGCCACCGCGGTGTTGAGTGCTTCGCCTTACTATAGCAAACCGTCCCAAGAAGGGCTGTACCAGCACTACAAAGCGCTGGCTGCCATATCGCCAAAGCCAATATTGCTATATAATGTACCCGGCAGAACAGGCCGCAACCTTACGGCAGACACTACCATAAGGCTGGCCAAAGAAGTGGAAAACATTGCCGGCATAAAAGAAGCCAGCGATGACATGGGGCAAATGATGAAAATACTGCGCGACAGGCCTGCGCATTTTTTGGTGGTTAGCGGTGACGACGGGCTTGTACTACCCCAACTTGCCTGCGGTATTGATGGCGTTATTAGCGTGGCAGCCAACGCCCTACCCAAATACTTTACTGAAATGGTGCGCCAAGGCTTGCAAGGCAACTTTAAAGAGGCTAAAGCCATTAACGATAATTTGATTGAGGCTTACGATTTAATGTTTGCTGAAAACAACCCCGCAGGCGTTAAAGCCTTTATGTACGAAGCAGGCTTAATTGAAAACGTTGTTCGCCTTCCGTTGGTGCCACTCAGCAGCGGATGGCATACAAAAGTGAAAGAGTATATCAATAAATAAACAGCACACCCTATAAGGCTTTCTGCCTTATAGGGTTATATATTTCTAGGGTTTTTCCATCCCTTGGCCAGTCGCTCAATAGTACCTGCCACCCGTTCGTTACGGGTTTCGTCGCGTTTGGCGGTAACAATCCACTCCACATATTCCTTTTTATTTGTAAAGCTCAAGGCTTCAAAAACATCAGCTGCCGTTGGGTTCTTTTCCAGTGCTTTTCTTAAGTCCTCCGGCAACCGTATAGTTTTTGTTGCAGCATCAGCATATTCAAAAATTACCCGCTCATTGGTTTTTGCTGGCTTTTTTTCACTTGGCTGATCTTGCAAACGCATGCCAAAGGCTGACCATGTATCGTCAAACGATATTAGGCTTAGCCATTGCAATTGCTGGTACTTTAGCAGCGCATCCCACCCTTTGTCCCTAGTAAGGTCTGTCTGAATTTTTGAGCTGCCTTTTGGGTAGTATATCCAGCAAACAACGTCTGGCTTTAGCAATGCCACTACGGCATCCACCTCCTTTTCTATTTGCTGCCGGTCATTTACAAACCAGTGTATCTGGTTATAATCATCTGTTGTGGGCAATACCCTAACCCCCGTTGGCAACTCACCCAACTGCGTAACAAAGTTGGCAGGTGCGTTAAGTGTAAGCAACAACATACCCTGGCTGATGCGCAGTTTTTGGTAAAGCAATAGTGCCATAACGATTGTTTGTATAAAAATACAGGAAGAAAATTAAAACCGCTTTATTGAAACTTGCGCAAAAAACCTTTTTTTGGCGCAGTTAACATATTTTATAAAAAATAATACCAAAAATTATGCAATTCTAAATTATTTAGTATTTTGCTAAAAATTTATATTATGAAAAAGATTTTTACCTTCCCATTTAACAAAGCAGCCTACATGGTGCTTATTGTACTAACGGTAGCTTTTGCCAGTTGCGGTGGCCCAGCTGGCACATCATCGCAAACCGATTCTACAGCCACAAAAAACCCTTCCCCCAATTCGCCAACTGGTGGCCAGCCCAAGGAAAACTGGCAATATTCGCAAGACAGCGACAAGATGACATCCAAGATTCAATACTTCGCATCCGTAGATGCCACTGAGCAGTTACAACTAAAGGCACCCTACGATGGCGGCGTAACCGCATCTGTACTTATACGGAATACAACCGGTGAAAACGAGGTACTGCTGCAAATATCAAAAGGCCAGTTTTTAGCGAGCCTAGATGGTGAGAATATCCAAGTGCGCTTTGATACCGCAAAAGCAGAAACATACAGTTGTTCCGGCCCTTCTGACTATAGCTCCACCGTACTGTTTTTACATTCATCCCAAAAATTCATTGCGAACCTTAAAAAAGCAAAGAAACTACTGATTGGTGCCGAGATGTATGACAATGGCGTACAACAGATGGAATTTAATGTAGAAGGGCTTAAATGGAATCACTAGGGTATTTTATCCGCCGTGGCACTATGCCCTAAAGAAAGATGTAATATTGCTTGCAAACGTGGATTGCAGGCAATATTATATCCAGGTAATTTACTCGTAAATTACTTTTTTTATATAGAAAACTTGCGGGTCAATAATGGGTGTGCTTGTGCTGTTGATGGTTATGCCTTTCTTGTTTACTATTTGCCTAAAAACACCTTGGCTGGTGCTTATGTCTATTGGCAAGGGAGTGTCAAAATTTTCCAACTGCACTAAGTATTCGTTAAAGGCAGTTTGCTTTACATGTATGGATAATTTATCTGTGGCGTACAGGTATAATTTAAACAATGGCTGCATATCAACACCCGAGGCGCGACTAAACAACCTTTCCACATCTGCGGTGGCTACAAGGTTGTGGTAAGTATAAAGGCTGTCGGTTGCCAGTTTTTTTAACGCGGGAAAAAATACACTGTCGCCCAATACAAATCGCAGCGTATGCATAAAAAATGCCCCCTTGCTGTAAATGTCGCCGTGGTAGGCCTCTTCTTCTTCAATATCTTTTCCTAGCACCACTGGTTTTTCGTTCTTTATATTTATAATGCTGTGTTTAAAAATATCCTCGTAAGCAGCCTCGCCTACTTTATCGTAGGTGTATAATGCATCGCCAAAACTGCCTATCCCCTCATGTATCCAGTAGTCTGCCCAATCTGCGGCAGTAACCTTATTGCCCCACCACTCATGGCCAAACTCATGGTTCATCAGCCAGTCAAAATCCTGCCCACCAATTTGGGCATATTTAAAATGGTTGCCGTAAGCATTCATCGTTTGGTGTTCCATGCCAAGGTGTGGCGTTTCCACGATCCCTATTTTTTCCTTGGCCCAAGGGTATTCACCAAAGTACTTTTCTTTTACGTGCGCCATTGATTCCAATAGTTCCAAATGGTGGGGTGCATAGGCTGCGTGATATTTTAACACATAAAATACCATCGGTACCAAATGGCCGTCAACACTCGTAAAATTGCGGCTTACCACATCGTAGGCACCCACATTAAACAAGATGCTATAGTTGTTTATGGGGTATTTGGTTTGCCAATGGAACGTGGTTTGTTGCTTGCTTGTAGTGCTTTGTACCAACACCCCAGGCCCGGCCACGGTTAACCCCTCAGGTACTGTAATACGCATATCCACCCCATGGTCTGGCTCGTCAGACGGGTGGTCTTTACACGGTATATAAATCTTGCCACCTGTGCCTTCCGCGGTAATAGCCATCCATGGGTGGCCGAGGGAATCTTGGGTGAAAGTAAACCCATCATCCCAAGGCGGCCGCTTGGCTATCATAGGCCTGCCCCCATATTGTACTTTAACCAAGGCAGCACCTGCACCAAAGGGCTGTGATGAAGTAATATGGATCAGGTTGTTATTGTGTGTAAATCCAGCAGGCTTTCCGTTCACCCAAACCTGCTGCACCTGCAGGGAATCAACCAAGTCGAGCAAGATAACAGCCGCTGGCTGTTTAAGCAGCATATCCACCTCGGTATACCCGGCAATGCTTTTTTGCGCCATGTCAACCGCGAGTACAATATTGTAATGCTGTATGTCCATATTGGCCTGCTCGGGCTTCAGCTTGCCCCCATAGGCTATTCTTTGGCCCTGCACGTTTGTGGCCAACAACAGAAAAAAGCAAACAATCATTCTCATGGTCGTATATTAAAAAATCAAAAAAAGTTTATGCATAAATGTACGTAAAACCGGCCGGCAGTTTTGCCGATTCAATTGCGGGCTTGCTTTATAGCTTCCCCTCCAGCATCAACACCTTTACTTTCATCAGCGCGGCAATTGTCATTGAATCGGTTATCACATTTTCTTCCACCATCCTAAAAGCCTCATCAAACGATACTTTTTTAACTGCCAACTGCTCGGTTTCCTCGGGCATGGGCGCGTGTTGGGCCAGCCCCCTGGCCAAATAAATGATGCTGTATTCATCCGAAACGGAGTTAGACAAGTGCATCCGCAGCAACTCGCTCCACTCGTTAGCCCGCAAGCCGGTTTCCTCCTCCAATTCACGTTTGGCGGCATCCAACGGGTCTTCGTCAAAAGGGCCACCGCCCTCAGGCAGCTCCCAGGAGTATTTGTCTATCGTAAAACGGTACTGCCCTACCAGGTGTATGTTCAGTTCTTCATCAAGCGGCACAACCCCAACGGCAACGTTTTTAAAATGAACCTTGCCATAAATGCCCTTTCCGCCAGAGGGGTTAACAACATTATAATGGGTGAGTGTTATCCACTTGTTGTCGTAACGGTCTTCGGCGTTGATGATTGTCCAAGGATTGTGGTGTTCGTTCATTGCAATTGTATAAATTGCGGCAAAGAAACGAGTTTCCCTAAACAATCATTTTAAAAAATAACCCAAAATGGATTTGTTGGAACCCTATGCGGATTTGCAAAAAATGTTGCTGGTTTTTTTGAACCTAATATTATTATTGCCATTTTTATTTGTGCTGGCGAAAGATTATAAAAAGCAGCAAAACCCATGGGTGGTAGTATTCGCATGTCTATTTTTCTTTGTTCCAATTGTATCGCACCTTATCTATTTTAATGTTGTTAGGCCAGCAATAAAGCAAGCGCAGTAACAACTATTTTTCTTTTGCATTCTTTTAACGCACTGCTATGGTTACTAATTGCCCCTGCGGGTAATAAATGTATGCAAGCTTGCAGCAACAATTTCCACTCACATTTTAACCAAAAAAATAATGAAAAAGCAAACCCTTGCTGCATGTGTATGTGCAGCAATAACCCTCGGTATGGGCGCATGCCAGCTATTGGGCAATCATCCACCAAAAAGTGTTTCCGCCAGCACGGCAATCATTGGTAAATGGCAGGTTACGGGCGTAGGCGATAGTAGCGAACCCGCAAAAAAATCTGGCAACTCTTGGTTTGGCGGATTCAATCCAGATTCAACAAAAATATTGGCAACGTTCTATGGCGATAGTGCTTTGATTATGCAATACCCAAAGCAGCCAGCCGATACAAGCAAATATTATACAGGCAATTCTGCCCAAAAACTTTTTGTTTACAGTAAAAATCAGACAGACTCATTTGGCATTTTACTGTTAAACGACAGCATTCTAAAAGTTGTTAAAGACAGCCTATACATCACCCTAAAAAAACAACGCTAGGCCCTGTTTTCAATCCTAAACCCTCTTATAATTTATCGGGCAGCAATTGTACAATTGGTTGAAAGACTGACAATTTAGACATGGTAAAAGCCCTTGGCAAAGATTAACACTAGTATATCTGTTTTGGCTTTAACCCATTGATTTTTAACATTTTCATCCCTAAACCCTTTATGTAATAGCGTTTTTTTCTGCATCTCAACTTAAAATAAATAACAACATTATGAAACATGTATTTGTTTATGCCGCCTTTATAGCGGTGCTGGTATCCTCGTGTGCCAACAATAAGAAAGAAAATCTAATGGCAAGCAATGATGAACTGAAAACTATTACCAAACAAACAATGCAAGCAGGCATGGCGGCGGACACTACTGCAACACCTACTAACGCAGAAAATGCTCCACTTGTACCACAGTCAGGCAAACCCAACATCCCGGATTGGGATAAAAAAATTATCAAAACAGCCCATGTAACCCTTGAACTGAAAGACTATAATGCCTACAACAGCAACATGCATGCTAAAGTAAAAAACTATGGGGCCTATATTGCGCAGGAACAACAGAATGAAACCAGTGAACAGATAGCCAACGAAATAGCCATAAAAGTGCCAGTTGACAAGTTTGAAGATATGATGAACAGCCTGGCAGGTGAAGGCATAAAAGTGATAGAAAAAACAATTACCACCGAAGATGTGACAGGCGAAGTAATAGATACGAAGGCCCGGATGGAAGCAAAAAAACAGGTAAGGGACAGATACCTTGAATTGCTGAAGCAGGCCAAAACAATGAAGGATATTCTGGAGGTTCAGCAGGAGATAAATACGATACAAGAAGATATTGAGGCAGGTGCCGGTAGGGTTAATTACTTAGTACATTCATCAGCTTACAGCACCATTAACATTAAGTACTACCAGTACCTAAACGGCGTGCCTGCCAAAGAAACGGAACCAACTTTCCTGAATAAAATAGGCGAGGCATTTAAAGCCGGCGGCGGCATTATTACAAACATAATATTATTCGTTGTTTCTATTTGGCCGCTGGCTTTGGCCGTTACATTTCTCGTGCTGTTTTTACGGGCGCGTAACAAGCGTAAAACAGCTGAAACATTAGGTAGTAAAGGTACTAACATGTAATGCACTTTTGCTTTTGGCAGCGGCTTGTTTTAAAAAAAACAGCCGCTGCCAAAAAAACGTAGTATTATAGACAGGATTAACTCTTCGCAAATAATTGTGGGTAAACTAACCGAACGCCCTTTACATTTTCGCTTTTGCCCAACGTAAAGCAATATCCAATTGCTCGTCTGGGGTAAGGTTTGTGTTGTCTAACACAACTGCGTCTTCCGCTTTACGCAAAGGGCTTATGTCGCGGGTAGTGTCAATGTGGTCGCGCATTTCAAGGTTTTGCTTAACCTCTTCCAGAGTTACCGTAGGGTCCTTTTCTGCCAATTCCTTCAACCTCCGGGCAGCCCGCACGGCATTATCAGCCGTCATAAATATCTTTAGTTCCGCTTGCGGAAAAACGGTTGTGCCAATATCCCTGCCATCCATCACCAACCCCTTCTTTTCACCCATTTGTTGTTGCTGGGCAACCGCAAATTCGCGCACTTCCTTAATGGCCGCCACGTTGCTTACGTTTTCACTCACCTGCCTGTCCCGTATTTCACTTTCTACATTCTCGCCATTCAGGTACATGTCACTTTTACCCGTTTCTGTATTATGCGCAAATGCCAATTGAATTTTTCCCAAGGCGTTATTAACACCTTCTACATCACTATAGTCTATTGCGTGGCGCAAAAAATACAGGGCAATGGCGCGGTACATAGCACCGCTGTCAATAAAAACATAACCCAATATTTTGGCCAACTGTCTGGCCATGGTGCTTTTTCCGCAGGACGAAAAACCGTCAACAGTAATTATTATTTTCTTCATCGCGGTAAAAATCGGCCAAAAAACCATTTCTGGCAAAAAAACTGTGTGAGGGGCTAACTATTCCCCTCCCGGGAACTAAACCTCAAGGGGAGTTTGGTAACAATTCCCAATCCCATGATTGGTTTTAGCTTTGCGCCATTGCGTCTTTGCGTGAATATTTTTGCCTCCACCGGAGGTGGAGCCTTTCTTGTCATGCAAAGGCGCCAAGCCCCAAGGAACAGCCGTATAAAAGTGACAACTTGTTGTTCGATTTTTTAAAGTTAGTGCCTAATTAATTAACACAAATAATCGCACACCTATGCCCACTTTTAAAAATAGCCTTTAGCAGCAGCCGTTGCCACTGCGCTAGCAAATACCCAATGGCCGGCTATTTTAAAGCCTTTTCCATCATTGGGGCAAGCACCTTGGCCCAGAGCGCATATTGTTTTCCCGAGGGGTGCAGGCCGTCGTTAGCAGTAAGTGATTGGTCCGTTGCGGCCAGCCTGCTTATATCTGTAATATTTATATAGGCAACGTTATTGGCCAACGTAATTTGATTGTTAATGGCATTAAACGCGTCAATTTCCTGCCTTATCCTGGTTGAGCCGCCGCCAAAAGGGGTAACACTGTAATCGGGAATTGAGAGTACAAAAACCCTTGCCTTGCGGTTACCGGCCAACGCAATGGCCGTTTGCAGTAGTTGCGCAAACCTAACCCGGTAGCCAGCGGTATCCATGTGCTGGTATTTGTCGTTTACACCAATAAGAAGCGTAACAACACTAAAAGGCCCGGCTGGGTTTTGCTGGGCAATGGCAGCCTGTAGGTCAATGGTCGTCCAGCCGGTGGTGGCAATATACTGCAGGTTGGCTACGGAAAAATTATCCGTGTGTAACAGGGCGGCGGTTTGCGCGGGGAACCGGTCTTGCTCCTGTACGTTTTGGCCAATGGTGTAGGAGTCGCCAAGGGCTAGAAACGTTATAGGCCCCGAGGTGGGAAGGCTGTCGCTGGTGCCTGTGTGTTGCAGGGTATCTTTTGTTGGCGGCATATAACTGTTGTTGGCTTTTGTGCAGGCAATATTAACAATACCCAACATAATCGCGGCCGAAAAAATTGACAGGCGTTGAAAACTATTTTTTATCATATATTTTTTTTAATTATATTAACAACACAACTCGTAAAACGTTAGTATTTTGCAACGCACGCGTCTTGCCATGGCGTGCTAACCAAAACATATACGCAGATATTTAGTTTATTGTTTTTAGAACATCTATCAAATATGTTAATCCCCTACATTTGTAACCCTGAATATAAAAACAACCGCCATGGCAGAAAAAATTAAAGTAGCGAATCCCGTCGTAGAACTGGACGGTGACGAAATGACCCGGATTATTTGGAAATTTATTAAAGAGAAACTGATACTCCCTTATATTGATGTTGACCTGCGTTACTATGACCTTGGCATTGAATACCGCGACCAAACCAACGACCAGGTTACCATTGACGCAGCCAATGCCATTAGGCAATTTGGCGTGGGTGTTAAATGTGCCACCATTACACCAGATGAGGCACGCGTAAAGGAATTTAACCTGAAACAAATGTGGAAAAGCCCCAACGGAACCATCAGGAACATTCTTGACGGCACCGTTTTTAGGGAACCCATTGTTTGTAGCAACGTGCCGCGCCTGGTGCCTAACTGGACTGCCCCTATTTGCATAGGCCGCCATGCCTTTGGCGACCAGTACCGTGCCACCGACTTTGTTACAAAAGGCAAAGGCAAACTGACTGTTAAGTTTGAAGGGGAAGACGGAACCACGCAGGAATTTGAAGTTTACAACTTTAAGGGTGACGGTGTGGCTTTGGCAATGTACAATACCGATGAAAGTATTAAGGGTTTTGCACATGCCTGCTTTAACCAAGCATTAATAAAAAAATGGCCTTTGTACCTTTCTACCAAGAATACAATCCTTAAAAAATACGACGGACGTTTTAAGGATATTTTTGAAGATATTTACGAAGCTGACTACAAAACCAAGTTTGAAGAAGCGGGCATCATCTACGAACACCGCTTGATTGATGACATGGTGGCGAGCGCCCTAAAATGGCATGGCAATTTTGTTTGGGCTTGTAAAAACTACGACGGTGACGTACAGAGCGACACTGTTGCCCAAGGTTTTGGCAGCTTAGGTTTGATGACCTCTACCCTGGTTACCCCGGACGGCACTGTGATGGAAGCGGAAGCCGCCCATGGCACCGTAACCCGCCACTACCGTGAACACCAGAAAGGCAGGCCGACCAGCACCAACCCTATTGCCAGCATTTTTGCATGGACAAGAGGCCTTGAGTTTCGCGGCAAGCTTGATGGCAACCAAGAACTGATTGATTTTTGCCATGCACTGGAAGCTGTTTGCGTAGAAACCGTTGAAAGCGGCAAAATGACCAAAGACTTGGCCATTACCATTAAACCTAAAGTGGAACACGGCACTGATTACTTGTACACCGAGGAATTTTTAGACGCGCTGGATGAGAATTTGAAGAAGAAACTGGACAAATAAAAAAACCTAGCCTAATATATAAAGCCCCGAAGTTTGGAAAATACTTCGGGGCTTTTTGTTTACATAAGCCCAAAGTAAAAAATATACGTTAGCGAAGCCAAGGCCGTTGCAAATGCGCCACGTCCGCAATTATATATTTACGGGTGCTGGTTGCGCGTGGTGTAACCGAACCACAGAAATACCCCAGCCCGCCCAAAAAAATAGCTAACTGCCAGTTTTTGCCGCCCGCCAAAATAAAACTGCCAAACAAAAACCAGAAACTGACTTTTTCTGCCATTTTTTCATTTTATCCGTGCATGGCATAATCATTGACAATGGAAACCTGTATAAAATTGATTACGAACCTTAAAGTAGCATACATATATGGCAAAGATCATAGGAATTGACTTAGGAACTACCAACAGTTGCGTAGCGGTTATGGAAGGTAACGAGCCCGTTGTGATAGCCAACGAAGAAGGCCGCCGTACAACCCCCTCTGTTGTGGCATTTTTAAAGAATGGTGAGCGTAAAGTGGGCGACCCCGCTAAACGCCAGTCTATCACCAACCCGCATAACACCATTATGAGCGTTAAACGTTTTATGGGCCGCCGTTATGACGAGGTTACAGAAGAAATCAGCCACTGGAGCTATAAAGTGGCAAAAGGTGACAATAATACCGTACGTGTTGATATTGACGGCAGGATGTACACCCCACAGGAAATTTCGGCAATGATATTGCAGAAAATGAAAAAGACTGCCGAAGATTACCTAGGGCAGGAAGTTACAGAAGCTGTTATTACCGTACCCGCTTATTTTAACGACGCACAACGCCAAGCGACCAAAGAAGCAGGTGAAATTGCCGGCCTTAAAGTACGCCGCATAGTAAACGAACCTACGGCTGCAGCATTGGCGTATGGACTTGACAAAAAACACATTGACCAAAAAATAGCCGTGTTCGACCTTGGTGGCGGTACTTTTGATATCTCCATCCTAGATTTAGGTGATGGCGTTTTTGAAGTAAAAAGCACCAACGGCGACACCCACTTAGGTGGTGATGATTTTGACAAAGTGATTATGGATTGGCTGGCCGATGAGTTTAAAAAGGAAGAAAATATTGACCTGCGTAAAGACCCTATGGCTTTACAACGGTTGAAGGAAGCGTCTGAAAAAGCAAAGGTTGAATTGTCTTCTTCCAGCGAAACAGAAATTAACCTGCCTTACATTACCGCCATTGACGGTGTGCCTAAGCACTTGGTTAAAAAACTTACCCGTGCCAAATTTGAGGCATTGAGCGACAACTTGTTCGCGCGTTGTTTAAAACCTTGCGAAGCCGCGTTGAAAGATGCCGGTTACAACATTAGCCAAATTGACGAAGTGATATTGGTAGGTGGTAGCACCCGTATACCCAAAGTACAAGAAATTGTAGAAAAATTCTTTGGCAGAAAACCAAACAAAGGTGTTAATCCAGATGAAGTGGTTGCAATTGGTGCGGCTATACAAGGCGCGGTATTAACCGGTGAAGTAAAGGATGTGCTGTTGCTTGACGTTACACCGCTTAGCTTGGGTATTGAAACCTATGGCGGCGTTATGACTACCATGATTGCCAGCAACACAACCATACCTAGCAAAAAAACCGAAGTATTCTCCACCGCCAGCGACAACCAGCCCGGTGTTGAAATACATGTACTACAGGGTGAAAGGCCAATGGCTGCCAACAATAAAAGCCTTGGTAAATTTAACCTGGCCGATATACCACCTGCACCACGCGGCGTACCGCAGATTGAAGTTACGTTTGACATTGATGCCAACGGTATATTACACGTTAGCGCAAAAGACAAGGGTACCGGCAAGGAACAGAAAATTAAAATTGAAGCAGGCAGCGGCTTAAGCAAGGATGAAATTGAAAAGATGAAGAACGATGCTAAAGCCAACGAAGCCAGCGACAAAGCGGCCCGTGAAAAGGTTGACAAACTTAACCAAGCAGACGGCCAGATTTTCCAGACGGAAAAACAGCTAAAAGAATATGGCGACAAGATTTCTGCCGACAAAAAGGCGGCCATAGAAGGCGCGTTGGAAAACTTGAAAGCAGTACATAAGGCACAGGATGTAAGCGGTGTTGAAAAAGCCATTGCTGACTTAACAGCCGCATGGACCGCAGCAAGCGAAGAATTGTACAAAGCCCAGGCAGCAGCCGGTGGTGCACAGCCTGGCCCAGACGGCCACGAGCATGCAGGGGCACAGCCCAATGGCGGAGAAACAGTTACAGACGCTGAGTTTGAAGAAGTAAAATAAAGTGTATGATAGGTTAGGGTAGCCCTAACGATACTACAATTAAAGTAGGCCCCCGGTAGTCACCGGGGGCTTTTTAGTTATATGCCTTTTATGCCTGTTTAAAGACTGGTTGAGAGCATAACTAAGCCGTTTTGTGCTAGAAAATATTGCAAAAAGCCAGTTAGCTGGTGCCCCATTTGCCAAAATATTTCCCGCGACATATTTTAACATTGCCAACCTAACAAACATCAACCATGGCAACTTCTTTTTAACATACCTTCGCACCGAAATTAGGTATTATGAAGAAAATCCATATTGTGCTGCTTGTTTTTATCGCCTTGTCAATAGCCGTGCTAATAAGTTTTATGGGCAACCTTTCCACCTACGAAACAATAGCCTCTGCCAAACAAAAACAGGGTAAGTTTGTTACCTTGAGTGTTAAGATGGATAAGAGCCAACCAATGGTGTACGACCCGGTTAAAAACCCCAATTACCTAGCCTTTACGGCGTTGGATACATTGGGTAATGCCGTGCAGGTTGTATACCATAACAGCAAACCTACAGATATGGAGAAAAGCGAACGCATAGTTATTGGCGGTACCATGGCAGGCGACCATTTTGAGTGTAAGAATATATTGGTGCGCTGCCCCTCAAAATACAAGGACGACCCAAATGCCGCCAAAAGAAACCTGTACGACCAAACCTCCTCTTCACAAAATTAATCAGTTTACAGTCTGTAGTATTCAGTTGATAGTTTCACGAATTTGGTTCGCTCATAAACTGGAAACTGAAAACTGTAAACAAGGAATTTAGACTATGAAATATATTGGTGAACATTTATTGCCCGGGCAGCTCGGGCATTTTGCCGCAGTATTATCCTTGGTTGCATCACTGGTTGCAACAATCGCCTTCTTCAAGTCAAACAAATCCAACATCACGGCTGAAAAGTTAAGCTGGCTGCGGCTGGCAAGGGCTGCTTTTATTACCGAAACGGTAGCTGTTATAACCATTATTGCCTGTGTATACTACATATTGGCCAACCACTTGTTTGAATACAATTATGCTTGGGAACACAGCGACAAAACGCTACAAGCTAAATACATATTCGCCTGCCTTTGGGAAGGCCAAGGCAGCTTTTTATTGTGGATTTTTTGGCATTGCATACTCGGCATTGTTTTGATGGCCACTGCCAAAAAATGGGAAGCCGGCGTATTAACTGTAATAAGTTTTGTACAGTTCTGTTTAGCCACCATGCTGATAGGCATCTACTTTTTTGGCGTAAAAGTGGGTATGGACCCTTTTATTTTGGTACGCACGGAAGGATTGCTGGACAATGCCCCGATATTTACCGATATGGTTACAGGCAAGTTGCGTGCGGATTACCTGACCGTTTTAACCGATGGCAGTGGCTTGAATGCGCTTTTGCAGAACTATTGGATGGTGATACACCCGCCGGTATTGTTCCTTGGTTTTGCCTCTACCTTAATACCTTTTGCATTTGCCTACGCCGGGTTACAGAATAACGACCACAGCTGGACGAAAGCGGCCATACCCTGGGCTTGTTTTTCGGGGGCGGCACTTGGCACAGGTGTTATGATGGGTGCCGCTTGGGCATACGAAAGCCTGAGTTTTGGCGGGTATTGGGCCTGGGACCCCGTGGAAAACGCATCGCTGGTGCCTTGGCTGGTAATGGTAGCCGGGCTACATACAAACCTTATTTACAAGTCAACTGGATATGCGTTAAAAAGCACGTACATATTTTATGTGCTGTCATTCATCCTAATACTATATTCTACTTTCCTTACACGCAGCGGCATTTTAGGCGAAACTTCGGTGCATGCGTTTACCGAGCAGGACATGAACTTGCAGCTGTACCTGTTGGTGAATGTTTGTTTTTGGCTGGTGCCTTTCCTCGCGGCCAGTGACGTTAAAACAAAACTACAGTACGCGGCCATATTTGTGGTTACCAATGTGCTGTCGTTTTACTTCCCATTCTTTACCTTAATTTCTTGTGCAGCAGCATTCGTGTACCTGTTGGTGGTAATGAACAAAAAAGCCGTTCCATCCATCCAAAAGGAAGAAAGTACCTACAGCAGGGAGTTTTGGATGTTTATCGGCTCATTGGTATTGTTTTTGGCCAGCTTTATCATCATTGCCAAAACATCAGTGCCGGTGTACAATAAGTTGTTCGGCACCAAAATAGCCCCGCCTGAGGATGTGCCTTTTTCGTACAACCAAATACAGGTTTTCATCGCCATTATACTCGGCATACTAACGGCAGTAACGCAATACTTTAAGTATAAAGACACGCCCAAGGATTATTTTGGTAAAAAAATATGGCTGCCCACCGTTATAGCAGTGGTAATAAGTTTGGCTATCAGCCTTTCTGGCTCTATGAATTACCAGCAACATGGCACGGGCTTTATGGTGGCCATACATTTGGCACTGTTTGCGGCCATTTATGGCGTGGTAGCCAACGTAGGGTATGTTTGGATTGGCATGAAGGGCAAACTGAAAATGGCCGGTGCCTCTGTGGCACATGCGGGCTTTGCATTGCTGTTGGTAGGTATTTTAATATCCTCCGCCAAAAAGGAAGTGCTAAGCTGGAATACTACCGGGATTACCGTTTTTGAGCGTACGAAGGACCAGGACCCGGCAGAAAACATTACCCTGTTTAAGGGTATAAAAACCGACATGGGTAAATACGACGTTACCTACACCCGTGATACTACTAACAACGAGGACAGGAAAAAGTACTTTGAGCTAAAGTTTGAGGCCAAAGACGGCAAGGACAATTTTACCCTGTACCCGGATATTATGAAAATTAATAAGGGCAGGCAGGAGCCATCTGCGAACCCTGACAAAAAACATTATTGGAACAAAGACATATTTGCATATGCAACCACTTGGAGCGAAGGTACACCAACGGACACCACTTCGTTCAAACCTATGCAGCTGAAAGAAGGCGACACGGTTTTTTATTCAAGCGGGTTGCTAGTGCTTAACAAGGTAGAGGTAAACGCACCAGAGTTTCAAACAAAGGTATTACCGGGCGAAACCTCTATGGCATTGAATATCTCTGTAATATCAAAGGAAGGCGGCCGTTACCAGGCCCGGCCGGGCATTGTTATCAACCAAGCGCTTGGCACTATCAGGAATATACCCGACACTGTGATGGCGCAAAGCCTTGTGTTACAGTTTAACAAAGTGGCGGATGAGAAAAAGCGTTTGTTGGAGATAGGAGTAAAGGAAAATAAAAACATGAACCCGCTTATGACCTTAAAGGTGTACCAATTTCCATTTATATCACTTGTTTGGATAGCCGTGGTAATAATGGTGGCAGGCTTCATCATGAGTATTGTGCAAAGGCTACCCCCCTCCCCTAAAGGGGGGCTCAAAGCTTCTTAATAATATTTCAACAGGATTAATTTGTACAGTACAGGTGGAGAATATATGTGCTGTTATATTGCTTAACCTGTTACAATAAAACATAACCTGCTAAAAGCCTCCTGTAGGGGATGGGCGCGAACGGGGCTTCTTATGTCCATCTTTAACATTTGCTTAAGGTTACTTACCCGGTAATATTGCATTAATAGAAGCCCATTTTTTACTTTTACAGACTTGTTGCGTTGTGTAAGAAACACATGATACCGTTGTTGGTTTTAGTTGCATTGGCTGCCTGTATAAAAGCCAGTGCACAAAATGTTAGCGGCCCTTATGATACCATTAGGGTTAGTGCTTGTATTGAGGCCAACGGAGACACCATCCCCTGCTCCTATCTGCCGCCTTTGTACCTATACACAAGGCTTACAGGCAAATGGAAGAAATACTATGCCGACTGGACAAGGCTGCGTAACGCTGTGTATGTTACATACCCCTTTGCCGTTTCAGCAGGCCGCATTATGAATAACATAAATGCACAATTACAAGGTGTTACCGATAAAAAAAAGCGCAAAACCATCATACATTCCCGCGAGAAGGACCTAAAAAGGGAGTTTGGTGACAAAATAACCCAGTTGTCTATTTACCAAGGCAAAGTGTTGATGAAGCTGATATACCGCGAAACCGGCAGCAATTGTTACGAAATTATTGAGGAATACAAGGGTAGTTTTAATGCCGCATTTTGGCAAACGGTGGCATTGGTGTTCGGCAGCAACCTGCGCCAGGATTATAACCCCGACGGTGACGATGCCGCCATGGAAAAAATTGTGTTGGATGTTGAGCGTATGTACGGTGTGCGCCGCTAGGTACATCGCCATGACCTTTGAGTTTTTGCGGGGGGCATAATCGTATAAAAATGTACCAGTTACATCAATTAAACCCGAAGTTGTTAGCAATAACTTTAAGCGTTTTTTATAAAATATTAATCTTTCCCGTCGCCCTCTTAACATTTACAATCACTTTTTTAGGTTAACTTCGCTGCGATTTTTTGCATATTTACTCAATCGCTATGAAGGCAGATATTCTTGCATTTGGTGTACACCCGGATGATGTGGAGTTGGGGTGTTCGGGAACTATAATAGCCAGTGTTTCGCAAGGTAAAAAAGTGGCCGTGGTTGACCTTACAAAAGGTGAGCTTGGCACCAGGGGAACCGCCGAAACGAGAAGGCAGGAAGCGGCCGCCGCAGCCGAGGTGATGGGCGTTTTTGCGCGGGAAAACCTTGGCATGGCAGATGGTTTTTTTAAGCATGACGAGGAAAACACGTTAAAAGTAATCACTACCATAAGGAAATACCGACCCGAGATTGTGTTATGCAATGCGCCAGAGGACCGGCACCCAGACCATGGCAGAAGTTCGAAATTAGTTTCTGAGGCAGCATTTTTATCGGGTTTAAGGAGAATAGAAACGATTTTGGAAGGCGAGGTTCAACAAGAGTGGAGACCCAAATATGTTTTCCACTATATACAAGACAGGTATTTGAAGCCAGATTTTGTGTTTGACATATCCGACAGTTTTCAGCAAAAAATGAAATCGGTGCTATGTTACGGCACCCAGTTTAACACCACCGACACAAGCGAACCCGAAACATACATTTCCAACCCGGATTTTTTGGATGTAGTTCGATCGCGGGCCTTAATGTTTGGCAAACGGTTAGGTGTGCAATACGCAGAAGGGTATATAACCACAAAAATGGTTGGAGTTAAAAGTTTTGACGCTTTTATACAACAAACCACCTAACCAACATGTTGTTTACTAAATAAAACACCAAGGTTGCCAATAAATGTTGGCATATTTAGATACTACATAAAATTATTTAAAGAACAGAACACAGAACATGCAGACTCCAAAGTTTACACACGGTAAAACGTCTTTCAGCGAAGACATGAAGGCAAGGATTCAGGAATACTTCCAAAGCACAGGTAAGGCGAAAACAGGTAATTTTCAATTATGGGGCAAGGCATTGATTCTGTTGGTGTCGTGGGTGGTTGTTTACACGCATATTGTGTTTTTTACCCCTTCGAACGTAGTACAGGCCATTGTAGAATGTGTGTTGTTGGGCGGGTTAACGGCATCCATTGGGTTTAATGTTATGCACGACGGTGGGCATGGCAGTTTTAGCAAATACCCGGCTATAAACAAGGCCGCTGCGGTTACGCTTGGCTTTTTAGGCGGCAGCCATTTTATGTGGAATGTAAAACATAACATAATACACCATGCGTATACTAACATAGACGGCATAGACGATGACATTGACGCAAAGCCTTTTTTGCGTATGGCCCCCACCCAAAAAAACCACCCCTTGTACAAATACCAGCACATTTATTTTTGGTTTTTTTATTGCTGGTTACATGCTTTTTGGATCTTCTTTTCCGATTTTAAGAAATACTTCTCCAAAAAAGTAGGTGATGTGGAAATTAAGAAAATGAAGTTTATGGACCATTTTTGGTTTTGGACCTATAAGGTGGTTAGCTATTCCATGTTCTTGGTAATACCAATGATTAGGGTGGGTGTCTGGCCCGCTACAATCGGCTTTTTCACAATGACGTTTGTGGCTGGCTTTATCATCAGCATCATATTCCAGCTGGCACACACGGTAGAGGATACCCATTTCCCAATGCCGGATGTTTCCACAGCTAAAATGGAAGATGAGTGGACGATACACCAAATTAAAACAACCGCCAATTTCGCCACAAAAAACCCTGTTATTTGCTGGTTAGTGGGTGGCTTGAACTTTCAGATTGAACACCACTTATTCCCTAAAATATCGCATGTGCATTACCCTGCCATAAGCAGGATAATCAGGCAGGTTTGTGCCGAATATGGTGTGGTATATGTTGAATATCCCCGTTTGCACCAAGCGGTAGCCTCCCACGTAATGTTTTTAAAACGCATGGGCAGGGCCTAACAGTAGGCGGTTACAAGTAGCCTAGTTGCTAAGTGTATACAAACCGCGGTTAAAGGTTTTGATATGAAACGAAGAGGCGGCCAAAAAAAATGGCCGCCTCTTCGTTTTGTAATATATGGCAGGTTTATGCCCCAGACACATAATATGTTTTCGCTTTATCGTGGTAGTGATTTTGCCCGGCCCTGCGCAGTGTTGCCAAGCGAAATAGGGCTTATCGCGAGGCTCGTAAGAGGTCTATTTCATTTTGTAAATGAAGCAATGTTGCTTGGATGGAAAGCAATAGCTCAGATTCATTTTTTTCACCCCGGGGTTCGCCACTTGCTTCCCCTTGAATTTCGTCAACATTCTCTTGTATCTCGTCTACATTTTCCTGAATTTCATCCACATTTTCCTGTATCTCGTCAACGTCTTTTTGTATCTCCTCTATGTCTTCACCAATTTCTTCTATGTCCTCCCCTAATTCTTCAATATCCTCGCCAATTTCCTCAAGGTCTTCGCCCAGTTCCTCAATGTCCTCTTGAATAATGTCAATTTTTTGGTTGTGCATGTTAATAGACATCTGTATAAATATGGAGAGATATATTGCCTCCAACGAAACAACGGTGGTCAACACCAGCAACATCCTATCAAAACTTACTGCCCCCAGCACCGGCATAAGAAAAGAGATTACGAAAAACAAGGTGTGTAGCGTTACCGAGGTGGTAGAACCTATCCAACGGGAAAGATTAGATGCCCCTTTCTCCATGATGGCCCTTTGTTTGTCTGAGATACCCATGGCTGTAGTTTAAAATTCGGTTGAAATAAAAAATTACTACTTTATCGCGTTGGTCAAAAAAAGCAAGGGCGGCTTAACAAAAAAGTCGGTGTTTTTTCAATCCCCGTTGCCATTTACGAATGCCGCGCAAAGTAACATCATTTATTGAGATCTCTCCCACCTGAATATAAATGCAAGCGAAATGCTTTGGCTTATCCCCTACCGGGGCGGTACAAAAAAACTGGTCTGCCTTTCAGTTGCTTTCATCACGTGCAATCTACATTACAACAGATCGCGCTTGCCCCATCAGGGCTACCTATTGTAATGCCTAAGCCACAGGCAAACTACAATTTGTGTCCCCCCCTTTCATCGTTACATTAATATCTACTAGTCTGTTTTTATCTATATTTGGTGGAATGACTATCCGAAATTTGGTTTAAGCGTAAAAAAATTCCCGTTTACTTAATTTTTGGAGACACAAATCCGGGCGAACGCCCCCGGTTGTGTGCCCACAACCGTCTGATGGGCTTGACCATACAGCCTTGGTTTTTTCAAAAAAAATCTGCTAAACCAAATTGCGGATTGTCGTTTTTGGTAGAACCTATAAAATTAAAAATTAGTACCGCAAAAAGCAGCCATTATAAAAACCTCAAAATAAATTACGCCATGGCCAATCTCCCGCGTCAAAAAAAAATGAAAATTTCCAACACATTTGCCAACGGCCTAAAACAATTTACAGCCAGTTGCTTTTTTTTGTGTTTACTGGTTGGCCTTACGGTGGTTGGTAATGCCCAGCCATTACCAAAGGTTACCTTGCTTGCACTGTCAAAAGCCAACCATACACTGGCAATTATTGACCCGGTTACATTAAAAATTATTGCCCGTGTACCAGTTGGGGAAGACCCGCACGAAGTAATTGCCTCTGCCGACGGCACCAAGGCCTACGTTACCAACTATGGTGGTGGCAGCCTGCACCAGCTGAACGTTATTGACTTGGTGGCAAAAAAAGCACTGCCATCCATTGACACGAGGCCATTGATGGGGCCGCACGGCATTACGTTTGCCGCAGGTAAAGTTTGGTTTAGTGCAGAAGGCACAAAAACCGTAGGCCGTTTTAACCCCGCCACCGGCAAGGTGGACTGGTGCATGGGCACAGGGCAGGACAGGACGCACATGGTTTACGTAACCAATGATGGTAAAAGAGTATATACCACAAACGTGTCATCCGCAACGGTGAGTATCTTGATTGACACGCTGATACAATTCGGCGGATTCCCATCACTAGGTGGTAATCCCCGGCCCGGTGGCATCCCGACGCAAGGCGGCAACCCTTCTCTACGGCCAGGGGCACGCGAGGACTGGCGGCAAACGGTCATTCCGGTGGCTAAGGGCTCTGAGGGTTTTGACGTATCGCCAGACGGTCGGGAATTATGGACTGCAGGCTCCGAAGACGGCACTGTTACCGTAGTTGATATTACCGCCAAACAGGTGGCCGCCAGCATTAACGCCCAAGCAGTTGGCGCCAACCGCCTTAAGTTTACCCCAAACGGACAAATGGTGCTGGTTACCAGCCTACGCACGGGCGACTTGTTTGTGTACAACGCGGCCACAAGGCAGTTGGTAAAAAAAATAAGCACGGGCCATGGGGCTGCGGGCATATTGGTTGACTTAGATGGCAGCCGTGCCTTTATTGGTTGCTCAGCCGATAACTATGTTGCCGTTATTGACCTAAATAAATTGGAGATTACCGGGCACATGGATGTTGGGGGTGAGCCCGACGGGCTGGCCTGGGCAGTTAGGCCATAGCTTTTAAAATGCAGCGTCCATTACCGGTTATTTTGTACGAAAAATGCCTGAATGCTTGCACAAAACTTTTTGGCGGCATTCAGGCATACAAATTTTGAGGGTATGAACTTCTTGAATATGGGGTAAACTATAAACCCGGTTCCTTGATCAACTAAATAACAAACGCCCAATAATTATTTGGCCGAACCAACCTGGGACTATTTGAAGCTGATTAATTCAACATCAAATATCAGCGTGCTGTTGGGTTTAATTTGGGCACTAACACTCCTATCGCCATAACCAAGGTGCGGCGGTATAAAAAAACGCCATTTGCTGCCCGTTGGCATAAGTTGCAAGCCCTCTGTCCAACCCTTTATTACCATGTTAAGGGGGAAAGTGGCAGGTTGGCCACGTTTAACCGAGCTGTCGAACACGGTCCCGTCAATTAAAGTTCCATGGTAGTGACAGGTAACATTGTGAAAATTTTTAGGCGATGGCCCGGTGCCTGTTTGCAATATTTCATACTGCAAGCCACTCGGTAGCGTGGTAACTTCAGGCCTTTTGCTGTTTTCTGTTAAAAAAGCTTCCCCTGCTTTTAGGTTTTCTTCTGCTTGTTGTGATTTCATAAAGGCTAATTTTTCGGCAACGCTCATAAATATTTTATCGTTTGTGCGAAAGTAACGGCATTATCGTTATTAACTAATTTTAACAGATTAAAATTTGCCAGCCTGTTTCAATTCAACACTGCATCAAAAAAGTGATGATGCCAATATAAAATATCGCGGCTAGCTTAAGCCGCAAAATATAGGTTCGATATTTTTTTCGGGGAGGCGCATAGTAGTTAGGCCCCCAAAAAATTAAGGGTGGTCGCCCTCGTATTGTGCTGTAAAAGGCAAATTCTGTTTAACACAAGGTTAAGAATACCGTCTGTAAGCATTACTTTTGCCGCGATTTAAAACAATATTTAAATGATAGGTGCACGGAATGTAACGCTTGCTTATGGCAAACGTATTTTGTTTGATGAAGTAAACATAAACTTTGTAAAAGGTAATTGCTACGGCGTTATAGGTGCCAACGGGGCAGGCAAGAGTACCTTTTTAAAAATATTGAGCGGTGAAATTGAACCCAATAAGGG
Organism: uncultured Parafilimonas sp.; assembly: GCA_903882935.1. GTDB lineage: Bacteria > Bacteroidota > Bacteroidia > Chitinophagales > Chitinophagaceae > JABDFW01. The sequence continues at coordinate 27,330 of CAIRZB010000072.1, forward strand.
ATCAGTTGAAATTACGCCAGGCGAAAGGCTGGCCGTATTAAAACAGAACCAGTTTGAGTTTGACGACGACACTGTGCTGAACACAGTTATGAAGGGCCACAAGAAGTTATGGGAGATTATGCATGAGCGTGAAGCCATTTACGCAAAAGCCGATTTTACTGAGGAAGACGGCATGCGCGCCGGTGAGTTAGAAGGTGAGTTTGGCGAAATGGGCGGTTATGAGGCCGAAAGCAACGCCGGCAGCCTGTTAAGCGATTTGGGTGTAACCGAAAATTATCACCAAAGCCTGCTGAAAGACATACCCGGCAACCTAAAAGTGCGTGTATTGTTGACACAGTCGCTGTTTGGCAACCCCGATATATTGTTACTGGATGAGCCTACCAACGGCTTGGATATTGAGACGATAGGCTGGCTGGAAAACTTTTTGGCCGACTATGAAAACATTGTGCTGGTAGTAAGCCACGACCGTCACTTTTTAGATGCAGTGTGTACCCATGTAGCCGATGTAGACAAACAAAAAATAAAGCTATTTACCGGCAACTACACGTTTTGGTACGAATCATCCCAATTGATGAGCCGCCAAATAAACGACAAGAATAAAAAAGTAGAGGAAAAACGGCAGGCGTTGTTAGACTTTATTGCCCGTTTCTCCGCCAATGCCTCCAAAAGTAAGCAGGCTACATCCCGTAAAAAGGCCTTGGAAAAACTTACCATCGAGGACATCCAGCCCAGTAACAGAAAATACCCCGGCATCATTTTCCAGCCCCTGCGCGAAGTAGGCAACCAAATATTAAACGTAGAAAACCTTAGTAAAAAGTTAGACGGGCGCGTGCTGTTTGATAAAGTTAACTTTAGCCTTAACAAAGGGCAAAAAGTTGCTTTTCTTAGCAAGGACCCTCTTGCAGTTACAAGCTTTTTTGAGATAGTAAACGGTAACCAAACTGCTGATGGCGGTATGTTTGAGTGGGGCACAACCATTACCAAGGCATACTTGCCTATGGAAAACAATGAATTTTTTACGGAAGGGTTAACACTGTTAGATTGGCTGCGCCAGTTTGTGCCACCCAATATTACCGACGCGGACGAACCCTTTTTACGTGGCTTTTTAGGCAAAATGCTGTTTAGCGGTGATGACATTACTAAAAAAACAAACGTGCTGAGCGGGGGTGAAAAAGTGCGTTGCATGATAAGCCGCATGATGCTGCAAAACCCCAATGTAGTGGTGCTTGACCAGCCTACTAACCACCTTGACCTTGAAAGCATACAAAGCTTTAACGAGGGTTGTAATATTTTTCCGGGGGTTGTACTAATCACGTCGCATGACCATACATTTATGCAAACGGTGGCTAACCGGGTAATTGAATTGACCCCCAAGGGCATTATTGACCGGCTGATGACGTTTGACGAATATATGGAGGACGCAAGGGTTAAGCTGTTGCGGGAAGAAATGTACAATTAACTATAAAGCCATTTGTTATTTGCAGGCCGTTGTGTTAACAACGGCTTTGCTGTTTTAAACATTGGCTGTTGTGCTTAAAAAGATGCTACATGCGGTGGCTGCATGCCTTAACTTGCGCCAAATTATTGTATGGCAAGTGCGTATGTAAATTACAACGGCCAAATATACCCCCCAGGCACCTTGTTAATTTCGCCCAATAACAGATCGTTCCGGTACGGGGACGGTTTTTTTGAAACCATTAAAATGATCAAAGGGCGCGTTGTGTTGGGTGAATTGCATTTTGAGCGCTTATTCAACTCACTAGAAACACTGCTGTTTGACAAACCAAAATTTTTTACGGCTGCTGCATTGCAAGAGCAAATTATCGCCTTGGCAACCAAAAACAAACACACGGCCAGCGGCAGGATAAGATTAACGGTTTTTCGTGGGGAGGGCGGTTTGTACGATGCGCCGGATAACCACCCCAATTACCTAATACAAACCTGGGAGATGAACCCAGCCAACAACCGCCTTAACGAAAACGGCCTGGTGGTGGGCGTGTTTAAGGATGCTCGTAAAGCCTCCGACCGGTTTTCGCACATTAAAAGCAATAATTACCTTAGTTATGTAATGGCTTCCATATGGGCGAAGCAGCAAAAGCTAAATGATGCTTTGGTGCTCAACAGCCATGATAACATTGCCGATGCCACCATTGCAAATGTTTTTATTATAAAAGATGGCATTATACAAACACCGGCGTTAACAGAGGGCTGCGTTGGCGGTACCATGCGCAGGTATTTGCTGCAGTGCATACGCAAGGAGGCCCTGCCATTGCAAGAAAAATCGATAACATTGGAGGATGTAAAAACAGCGTCGGAAATGTTTTTAACCAATGCGGGCTATGGCATGCGCTGGGTGCAAAGTTGCGGCCAAACTAATTATAGCACACAAGCTGCACCCTTGCTATACAAAAACTACGTAGAGCCATTGTATGGAAATTTATAACGAACGGATTAACCAATAAGGAATGTAGGGGGTATACAGTGCTGTAGAGTAAACAGTTTTGCATTTAAAATGTTACCCTACCTGTTACCCTAATTTTTATTTGCATATGGCAACAGTTAACATAATGTGGTTTAGGCGCGACCTACGTTTGATAGATAACGCAGCACTATACCATGCGCTAAAACAGGGGCAGCCTGTAATACCCATTTTTATTTTTGACAAAAAAATACTGGACGCATTAGAGGACAAACGCGACAGGCGTGTGGAGTTTATACACATTGCATTACAAAAAATGCAGCGCGCCTTGGTGAGTATGCAAAGCAGCCTGGAGGTATACCATGGCACCCCCGCCGATGTTTTTGCGGAGCTGCTTAAAAAACATACCATTGGCGAGGTGTTTGCGAACGATGACTACGAGCAATATGCCATACAACGGGATGCCACTATAGTTACGTTGTTGCAGGCACATAATGTTACATTCTCAGCATTTAAAGACCACGTGATATTTGACAAATACGAAGTATTGAAGGACGACAAAACGCCTTACACGGTTTTTACCCCTTACAGTAAAAAGTGGAAAGCGGCGTTGACTGATTATTACTTGTCCAGCTACCCTACTGAAAAATATTTTGATAACTTTTACCAGTCGCCCCCGCACCCCATGCCCACATTGGAGCAGTTGGGTTTTGAAAAAACGGACCTGTCCTTTCCTTCCGGCGATGTGCCGGCAGGCTTGATGGAAAGGTATGCGCAAAAGCGCGACTACCCGGCCCAACCAGGTACCAGCCAAGTAGGCGTACACCTGCGTTTTGGCACCGTTAGTATAAGGCAGCTGGCCACTAAGGCACGCAAATACGGGGAAGTATACTTGAACGAGCTGATATGGCGCGAGTTTTACCACATGATATTGTGGCATTTTCCGCATATTGGGCGTGGGGAGGCATTTAAACGCGATTACGACCGCATTAAATGGCGGTACGATGAAAAGGAATTCGCGCTTTGGTGCGAAGGCAAAACAGGGTACCCATTGGTAGATGCCGGCATGCGGGAACTGAATGCAACAGGCTACATGCACAACAGGGTGCGCATGGTAACAGCCTCGTTTTTAACCAAGCACCTGCTGATTGACTGGCGTTTGGGGGAGGCCTATTTTGCCAAAAAACTGCTGGATTTTGATTTTGCCGCCAACAACGGCGGTTGGCAATGGGCCGCCGGCAGTGGCTGCGATGCGGCCCCCTACTTTAGGGTGTTTAACCCCACGCTACAGGCCCAAAAGTTTGATAAAGACTTGAAATACATCCGCAAATGGATACCCGAGCTGGAGACATTCAACTACCCCCCGCCGATGGTAAAACATGAGTTTGCGAGAGACCGCGTATTGGCAGCGTACAAGGCAGCATTAAAACCCGAGGGGCTGGTACCATAAATTTGGCATGTGGCCTACGGGGCCGCCCCCTAACAGGGCTACGAACGTTTGCTATAGTTCAACACAGCCCAGGTATTAAATACCAGGCCAATTACAAACATGGCGGCAAGGTGGTAAGTTATATCGCCCAAGCCGCTACCCTTCAATACCACCATGCGCATTATTTTTATGAAATGGCTTGGCGGAAACGTCTCCACTATATATTGTGCCCATAGCGGCATGCTGTCTATGGATGTAAAAACCCCGCTGAGCATGTTAAAGATGTTGATAAAAAAGAATGCCAGTGACATCGCCTGCATTTGTGTGTTGGAGTAGGTGGAAATTAACAACCCAAGCCCAAGCATGGCAAACAGGTACATAATGAGCGAGAGGTACAGCGTTACAAGGCTGCCCAACGGCACGATACCGTAAATTACCCTTGCTAAAATAAGCCCCATGGTAAAAACAAGGGTAGCCAGCACTAAAAAAGGCAGCAGCTTGCCGATGATGAAAATGTGCTTTTTTATGGGGGTTACATTTATCTGCTCAATGGTGCCGCTCTCTTTTTCGGCCACAATATTAAAAGCACTTTGCATGGCAGCAAGGGCCGTTATCAGCGTTACCAATATGCCTGGTACCATGTAAAGATGGTAGTCCATAAAAGGGTTATACCAGTAATAGGGTGCAACTGTAACCTGGGGGGTGTTGTCTGGTGTGCCATGCAGCCATTGCAGCCTAATTTGGTTATTAAAATCCTGCATTATACTCGTAAGGTAAGCCCCACCGAGGCTTGCTTTTGTACCCGAAATGGCATTGATGGCCACATATATTTTTTCGGTATTCTCCCGAACGAGCGTACGCTCAAAGCCGGCGGGTATGTGCAAGGTGAGGTCGGCTTTGTCTTGTTCCACCAATACCAGTGCCTCCTTGTATGAGGGCGCATAACCGGTAAGCGTAAAATATCCCGAAGATTTTATTTTATTAATGAGCTTTTGCGAGTAGGTGGAGTGGTCGTTGTCCACCACGGCAATATGGATGTTCTTCACCGAATAATCTGCCGCCATGGGCATCAATATCAACTGCACGGCCGGCATAATAAACAGTGTGCGTATAACACCTTTGTTGCGCATGAGTTGCTTAAACTCTTTCTCCAGCAGAAAAAAAAGTGTTTTCATTGCAGTCGTATTTTAAAGCTCCTCAGGCTTATGGTTAACAGAAATGCACACATGGCAACGAGTATCAATATCTCCTTCCAAACCGCGGCAAAGCCCAGCCCTTCCAGCATAACCCGTTTAACGATGATAAAAAACCAGCGCGACGGCACCAGATTTGCCAGCACTTGCAGCAGCCAAGGCATATTTTCTATGGGGAACAGAAAGCCCGTGAGCAACATGGTGGGCAGCATCATGCCCATCAGGCTACTGGTCATGGCGGCTTGCTGCGTTTTGGCACCGATTGATAATAACAAGCCCACTGACAGAGACGTTACTATAAACAGTGTGGTGGCAAACACCAGCAGTAAGAGACTACCCTTAACTTGTAAATCTAAAAATACCGAGCTGAGTATTAGGATGATAAACAGGTTTACGATAGAGATGATGAGGTTGGGCACCAGCTTTGAAAAGATGATATAAATAGGTTTAAAGGGCGACACAAGCAGTATTTCCATCGTGCCGAGCTCTTTTTCTTTCACTATCGTTACGGATGTCATCATGGTACACACCAGCATCAGCACCAAGGCCATAACACCTGGCACAAAGTTGGGCGCCCCTTTCAGTTCAGGGTTGTACAGCATTTGTACCTCTGGTACAATTTGCAGCGGCTGCCCTGCCGCATTGGCCAGTTGCACATTGTAGGTGTTGATAATGTTCGTGATATAATTGGTGATGGTGGTGGCGGTATTAGGGTCTGACGCGTCGGCAATTATTTGTATGGTGGCATGGTTGGTGTGCAATAGGTCCTTACTGAAATTGGCCGGGAAAACTACCGCCATTTTTATGATACCTTTTTTAAAGGCAGCTTCTAACTGTGCCGTACTTTGGAGGCTTTGTTGCACATCAAAATACCTACTGCCAGCAATTTTTGTAATTATCTGGGTGCTTGTTTCATCCTTGGCATAATCCACCACTACTATCTTGCTGTCTTTTATTTCGGTGCTTAGCGCAAAGCCAAACAGCACGATTTGCGCAATCGGCAGCCCGAACAACATCAGCAGCGTCTTCCGGTCGCGGAAAACCTGCAAAAATTCTTTCCGTATAAAAACCAACAGTTGCTTCATTCGCTTTGATTTAGCCGAAAGCTTTGATTTTCAAGCCTTACACCAAAAACTTTACTTTATTTGTAATGACTTACTGACCCAATGACCGATTGACTATTCTGACCTTTTGGCTTTTCTGGCCAGTTCGTAAAAAACATCCTCAATATTATCGTACCCGTATTTTTTCTTAAGTTTTGCCGGGCTGTCCAATGCTGCAATCACCCCATCTACCATAATGCTCACCCGGTTACAGTATTCTGCCTCATCCATGTAGTGGGTCGTTACAAACACCGTAACCCCTTTGTCGGCGGCATGGTAAATCAAATCCCAAAACTGGCGGCGGGTAACAGGGTCAACCCCGCCGGTGGGTTCGTCCAAAAAAACAATATCGGGGCTATGTACCAATGACACTGAAAAGGCAAGTTTCTGTTTCCAACCCAGTGGCAGGTCGCGCACTAATGTTTTGGCTTCCTTTTCCAATTGAAGCTCTGCCAATAACTCCAGCGTTTTTGCTTTAATCTCTTTAATTTCCATCCCGTAGATGCCTCCGTAAAACCGGATGTTCTCTGTAACAGTTAAATCATCATACAGGCTAAACTTTTGGCTCATGTACCCAATCCTGCGTTTTATTTGGTCAGTTTGGGTATAAACATCAAAGCCGGCAATTGTTGCCTTGCCGGATGAGGGCATCAGCAGCCCGCAAAGCATACGCATCGCGGTGGTTTTGCCCGCACCGTTTGCGCCTAAAAAGCCGAATATCTCGCCTTTCTCCACCTCAAATGTCAGTTCGTTGGCAGCCACAAAGGCACCAAAGCGTTTGGTTAGTTTATCGGTTTTAATTACTGGTCGCATAATATCAGTTTATAGTTTCCCGTTTGTTGTTTATCGTTTTCGGCCTCATCACGTCATACTATTTGCCATCTTCCATCAACAGGAAACCGGAAACTGGCAATGCTATATTTCAAGTTTTTAGGGTATACGTTATACTAATCATCCTCCACCAACCGGAAACTGGCAAAAATTTTATTCCTAATTTCCAGTTAATACTCTACAACAGCATCCTACGCCAACTACAAACTAAAAACTGTAGACTGCAAACCTTTCTTCCCCTATTTTTTCAATAGGCGTATAAAACAGTCTTCTACCGTTGGGGTTATCGTTTCAATCGAAACCCCAATATGCCCCTTACTATCCAAATATTGCAGCACCGTGTTGTTCTCGTCATTTTTAAACGTCACGTGTAGCGCATCGCCAAAAGCAAAGCAACTGTCGGTGCCGTTGAACGCCCGCATATCCTCCAACAGTTTATAGGCTTTGCCGCCCCTGATGGCAAATAGCTTTACCGGGAATGATTCCACAATTTTTTCGGGTGTTTCTATAGATAGAATCTTGCCTTTTTGGATAAGCGCAATGCGGTCGCACAGTTTTGCTTCGTCCATATATGCGGTAGACACCAATATGGTGATACCCTGTGCTTTTAGACGCTTCAACATCTCCCAAAACTCCTTCCTTGATACAACGTCAACACCTGTGGTAGGTTCATCCAAAAAAAGTACCACCGGCTTGTGTATAAGAGCGCAGCATAATGCCAGCTTCTGTTTCATGCCGCCGGAAAGTTTACCTGCACGCCTGTTTTTAAACGGCTCAATTTGTACGTAAATATCTTTTATCAGGTGGTAGTTTTCCCGAATGGTGGTACCAAACACGGTCGCGAAAAAATTGAGGTTTTCCTCAATTGTAAGGTCTTGGTACAAACTAAATTTACCGGGCATATACCCTACGCAGTCGCGTATTTTTCCATAGTCTTTTACAACATCAAAACCATTTACAGTTGCTGTGCCTTCGTCGGCCAATAACAAGGTAGTCAATATCCTGAAAAGCGTTGTTTTACCTGCCCCATCAGGCCCAATCAAACCAAATATTTCCCCCTTGTTTACCGAGAAGTTTATGTTTTGCACTGCCGAAACAGTGCCTTTGTTATACGTTTTCTTAATGTTATTTAGCGTTATCATTCGCCTCAAATTTTACTTCCCCGTACATGCCTATTTTTATGAACCCGTCGTTTTTTACCCGTATTTTGATGGCGTATACCAGGTTAGCCCGTTCGTCTTTGGTCTCTATTGTTTTGGGGGTAAATTCCGACTTGTCGGATATCCAGGTAACCGTGCCGCTGTAGGGCCTGTAGTCGTTGGTACCATTGTCAATAAACACTTTTACCTGCTGCCCAAGTTTTATGGCAGTCAGCTGGCTGCCTGTTATATATGCGCGCAACGTTAGCGTGTCAATATTGGCAATTTTATACAGTGCTTTGCCTATGCTCGCCATCTCGCCTTGCAGGGCGTATTTGGTGAGTACTACGCCGCTGATGGGGTTTATAATTTGGCCTTTGTTTACTTGGTCCTGTATTACTGACACTGATTTTTCCAAGGGCTCTCTCTCACTGAACACGTTGCTGTTTTGGGTGGCCACATTCGACTCGTTTACGGTAATCTGCTGCTTGGTTACCTCAATCTGCTTTTGCAATTGGTCAATGGCGGCGGTTATATCATCTAATTGCTTTTGTGTGGCCGCGTCGGCTTTAATCAGGTTTTCGGTCCTAGCTTTTTCCCTTAACTGCTGCGCTAGTTGCGCCTGCTGCACAATAAGCTGCCTTTTAACAAACTCAACCTGTGGGCCTACATTGGTTGTTTTTTTGTGCAGCGACTGTATGGTAGCTTCTACCTGCTGTTTTTGCAAAAGTGCGTTTGTAACATCAATTTGCCCCACCTTGGCACCGTTGACCAAACTGTCACCTTCTTTAATAGGCAGGAAAAGTATCTGGCCGTTTTGCTGTGCCGACACAATCACTTCATCCGATTCAAACACGCCAGATGCGTCTGGCTTATTCTTATTCTGGTTGCAAGAGACTGCTGTAGCGGCAAACAAAATGGCTACGGCTGTTAATTTTTTCATGTAGATTATTTTAAAAATCTGAAAGATGGGAAGTCCGGAAAGTCCGGAGGACGGAAACCGCCTAATATCCGGATGTCAGCATTCCCCTATGGTTTTCTCTAATTATTAGTTTGACTATTTTTTTTAGTTCTTCGGGTTTTCCCGCCTTCCCCTCTTTCCGACTTGCCAGCCTCTTCCTAGTTCCCCCCACTCGTCGTCTTCACTGCATACATTGCCAGCAGCCATTGTATTTCATGCAACACTTTATTTTGCCGGGCCTCGCTTTCTGCATTAATGTCCTGTAGGTAATCGTTGGTAGTGATAACCCCGTTCGCCAATTGTGCCGCCGATGCGGTTTTTACTGATTCACGTAGACTTATAATGGCATTATCTGATTGCATCAGCTGCTGGTACCTCGCAATGTCAGCATTTTGCTGTTTGAGGGTGACCGAAGTATTGAATAAGAAAGTGTTGCGTTGCACATCCGCCATTAACTGATTATTTTTATTGATCAAAAGGTCTTTCTTTAGTGTATATAGTCCGCCTATGTTCCAGCTTAATCGGAGTCCTGTTAGGTAATACCCTGAAAGATTTGCCGCCAACAGGTTTACGGGGGAAGGCTGGCCCAAACCGCCTTGGAAAAACGCGTTGACCTGCGGGTAGTTGTTCAGCTTGGTTAACCGTTGTTGCAGTTGGTATTGCTTTATTTGTGCTGCATAAGCTTTAAGCTCAGGCCTTGTAATGGAATCTTGCAGCAAAGGCACCTGCGGTTTAACCAAAATAACATCTTCCCCTACCGGCTGGTTTAAAAACAGCCCCAACATGTCGGTGTATGATTTACGGGCTGCCTTCAAATCAATGGAGTGCTGGTCTGTTTGCAGCAATTGCGCTTTTAGCTTGTTCAGGTTATTCCTAAAGTCCGTGCCGTTGGCAATGGCGGCCTGCACCCTGTTTATGCCGGTTTGTATGTCGGTTTTGGAAAGTTCGTTTTGTGCCAACTGGCCATCAACCAGCAATATGCCAAAAAAAAGCTGGTTTATGCGTTCCTTCAACGCATATAGTTGCGTTTGTAAATTTTGCAGCTGCAGGTCGGCGCTTGCTTTGCTAATTTCCCTGTTTTGCCTGTTAATTTCAAAACCAGTTAGTGTTTGGGTTATTTCTCCGTATAGCTTATACTGGTCTTTGCCCACCGTGGGTATTTTAAACCCTGGTACTGAAATTTTGGTCACGTCGCTTTGGTAGGTGGCTGCACCGTTAACAGCAAACTGGGGGTACACCATTTTGGCAATATTGTCAATAGTAAAATTCTTGGTTTCCTCAATTAACCCCCGCTGCTTGGTTAACGGGTAATTGGCTTCTGCCAAATTGTAGCATTGCTCTAGGGTAAGCATAGTGGTTTGCGCTTTTGCTGTTAGAGCGCAAAACAGCAGCGTAGCAACGGATAACCATCGCAGCGGGTGTGTTTTTTTATTGACCAACATATTGATTTTCATATTCATTCTGTTGTTTAATTCGTTAAAAACGTTCTGCTCGGTTTTAGCTCTTTTCCGCAACAGTTTAGCCTTGTATCTAATTTGTTCTAAGGCTTTGCCGGTAAATAAAAAGTTGCCAATCATAGTTTTTGCATAGCCGCCAAGCCCTATCAACAAATGAAGAATCACAAATTTAATACGGTACCGCTCGGCACATTTAGTTTACTAGCGCCAACTGCTTGGCCAGTTAAAAGCCGATACCTTAAAAGACTTCCAATTTACAGTTAGCTACAGTTCAAGATGGCCTTAATCCAAATTGGTATCAATTTTTTGCGCTCTTGCATCATTTTATAAAACGCATCTTCGTCCACACCCGTTATTTTTTGAAGCATGGGCCTGCCAACAAATGGAAACACAGTTAACCCAATTAGGTTTGCCAAAAAATGAAGCGGTTGCATTTGGGGTGCCTCTCCACTCCCATTTGCAGAAATTAATTGCGCCAACAGCCTTGAAACCCCTGGAACGTCGCCGCTGTGCATCTCCATGGCAATCTTGTTTGGGTTTACGCGTATCTCATTCAAAACAAACAAAGGCAAATCTGGGTTTTGGGTTAACATGTCAATTTCAATGTCTACCAAAAGCGCAATCTTTTCCTCTAAAGTCAAACTATCGTCCAACACCCTGCCCGATACAATATGCAGGAATTTCCTAAAATTTTCCAGCATGATGATATCAAATAACTTTTGCTTGCTGCGGAAATAATAGTTCAGTAACGCCAGGTTAATACCCGCCTCATCTGCAATGTCTCTTGTTCGCACGGCTGCAAACCCTTTTTGGGTAAAAAGCTTTCGCGCCGCTTCTTTAATTTTCTCCTCTGTGGAAAGGACTTTATCCTCTTGTCCTGTAGGTTGGTTCATCTTTTTTAAAGTACGCCACAAAGTTAAAGGGAGATATTTGAATTAAACAACTTTTTTAATCATTTGATTAAATTATTATTTCCTGACTGAGGGTTGCCATATCACCCTCATTCTATTGCAGGGCAAGGTCTGTTTACTTGCAAATACCCCTATATTTGGCCTCCGAAAAAAGAAACTGTTCCATGAGCACAAAACGAAAAATTCTTTACTTCTGTTTAATAAGCGCCGCTTGTTTGGGCCTCGACAGGTACACCAAATTATTGGCCAAACAGTACCTGATGAACCAAGACCCACGGACTTACCTGCACGATACCATTCGTTTGGGGTATGCCGAAAATACGGGCGCTTTTTTGAGCTTTGGTGCCGATTGGCCTGAAGCTGTTAGTTTTTGGGTATTTGGCGTAATACCTTTTTTATTATTGTTGGTGTTTTTGGTGTACTGTTTGGTAAAGGCAAACGCTATGCGCTTTAACCAATTGTTGCCCTTGGCTTTGATATTTACCGGGGGTATGGGTAATATAGTTGACCGGCTTATGTACCACCGACATGTGACAGATTTTATGAACGTGGGCATTGGGGAACTGCGCACCGGTATTTTTAATGTGGCAGATATGTGTGTAACCACCGGGGTGATCATCTTATTGTTGCAAGGCTTTAAAAAGGAAAAGCCGGCGGAGCCTAACAGCCAAGAAGCCGTGTAAGTGCAGGGGTGTTTACATAGAAGTATCGCCAGTTTAGTATTTTAGGGCAAATAAAAATGGGGCAAGGGCTACATTAAATAGCCATTGCCCCAAAACTATATTAGTACAACATTTATTTATTCCACCACAAGTTTACTGACACCCCATCAGCACCGGCCCTATCCTTTCAAGCCTTTCAAATAAGCAATGCTCTGCGGCACCTGCTGCCTTACGTGGGCACTTTCGTCCTCAATAAAATAATGCTTGATGCCAATTTTTTTCGCTTCTTTCAAAATGCCGGGTATGTCAATTTCACCAGTGCCAAGCGGAACGTCATTTTCTTGGGAGGTTCCGCCGCTAAGGTCTTTCTTGGTGCCGGTGCGCAGGTCTTTCAAATGCATCAGCTTCCAGCGGTTGCCATACTTTTTCATCAGTGCCATTGGGTCGCCACCGCCAAAATGTATCCACAAAATATCCATTTCAAACGAAACAAATTGAGGGTTTGTGTTTTTTATAATATAGTCAAGCAGGGTTCCGTCTTCGTACGGCTGAAATTCGTACCCATGGGCATGGTAGCAAAGGGTAATGCCTTTTTCTTTCAGCAGTTTGCCTGCTGTGTTAAAATCATCCACCGCTTTTTTGGCATCTTCAATAGTCAATGCGGCTTTATGCGGTATCCAAGCGCACATAACATATTTGGCACCCAAAATTTTGGCTGTTTCAGCAACTGCCTCAGGCGATTTAACCAATTCGTTATAATCAGCCCCGGTGGCGGGTATGCTTATTGCCCTTGCCGCGCAAAGTTTCTTAAATTCAGCAGGCGGCAGGTTGCCGCCCGTGCCTTCTATTTCGGTAAAGCCCATCATTTGTATGGTATCCAATGTTTTAACAACATCAACCGGAAAGCTTTTACGAAAAGTATAAGACTCTACCCCCAACGGTGCGGTATACAATGGTTTACCGTTTTGGGCAAAAGCAGGCAGGTGTTGAAATAACACCACCGATAATAAAAGCAGCGTAGTAATTTTTTTCATTTGGCAATTTTTTAAAGCGCAATAACAGTTTGGCTAGGCATAAAAATACAGATAATTACGCAAAAAGCGTTTGCATAACCGGCTAATTCTTATTTTGAAGTACCATTATTTAGAAGATGTGTCATCTAATAAGCATTGGTGGACTCTTTTTTTTGAAGATCAAGTCTCACAGCGGCAAGCCCGAATAAACTACGCAAGAACACCAGCCGAAAAACCAAACGAAACTGAAACCAACGTATTAAGCAATAAGCCAAAAGATAAAAAGTACGCTGTGGCATCAGGGGAGGCGTAGGCTGGCAAAGACGCCCGGAGGGATCGGGCTTTGCCTTGACTTTTTTTGTTTCTTTTTTGCGTCAAGGCAAAAAAGAAAAAGGTAAAACCGCAACAGGCTTAAAAATTGTCGGCTGGCGGCAATCGCACCTCAAAATAAGAAGTAGGAGGTGTAACCAGCAGCTATTAATTGAGTTGATGAAATGCCGTAACAAATGGAAGAAGATATTTACATTAGTATTGCACAAAACACAACAACATGTACAAACCGATTGCCTTACTGCTGTTATGCTGCCTTGTGGCATACACAGGTATATTTGCCCAACCGACCGATGAAAAGCAACTTGCAGACCGTTTGGAAACCCTGCGCTTACAATTGATTAAACCCGACAAGGCCACCCTTGAAAACCTTGCCGCAGACGAGTTGACCTACGGCCATTCCACCGGACTTATTGAAGACAAAGCCACATTTGTGGATGATATGATGAAGGGGAAAACGGTGCTCACGGTTGTTAATATCACCGACCAAACAATAAAGACTGCGGGTAACGTTGCATGGGTAAGACAGCACCTAACCGGCGAAACAAACCATAACAATGTGGTTGCCAAAGTTGACATAATTGTTTTGCTGGTTTGGCAGAAACAAAAAGGCGAATGGAAATTACTGGCTCGGCAAGCAGCAAAAATACCGCCGCTGGTTGCAGCCAACTAGCGCGGAAGGCTGCATTTTTTCGGATAGCATTCTGATGTTTTTATTGTGATTTCGAATAGAACAGTTGATAATAATCCAATCAGCTGCAAATTCTTTCCCATCCCATTATTTTAACATGAGGGCATGGCTGGAAACTGCGCGTGACAGTATTTATTTGAACACTTTCAAACTGCGGGAATTGCGAAATGAGGCAACTGGATCGACGAAAATTGAAACAGGATTTTTAGATAGCATATTTTTTCATCAACTCGTCTGTCAATTTTCTTTCTGTCGTTTTTGCCCAACCATTATTGTTGGCTGGGAAAGCGTTTCGGCAATACCCAGCCTTTTCCTTAAAGTTAAACATGGCATGGCAGTAGTTATTGATTAGTAAAAAGGCTATATTACCGTCGTCTGTCCAGGCAATTTGAATTATACTGGGCTTGTGCTTATCAACAACATGTTCAACATCATACACGTGCAGGGCATCAAGTATTTGTAAATCCAGTTCAGTTTCAACCGCATAAAAATACCCGGTTGCTAAATCGTCTTCAAAGGTTACGCCATAAGATGATGTAGGAGAAACGCTTTCAAAAAAAGCATCTTCACCAACAACAAATGTTTCTTCAATGTCTATAATCATTTCCAAAACATTTATTTTATCCCGCGCAGCATCCTACCCCACCTTACCCCTTTGTACCAGCTAAACATGGTAAAAGATGCTTTGCCTACGATATGTGTTTCTGGAACAAAGCCCCAAAACCGGCTGTCTTGGCTGTTGTGGCGGTTATCGCCCATCATCCAGTAATAATTGTACTTGAAAGTATAGGTTGACGCGGATTTGCCATCTATCATAAACTGGCCGTTATCCTCATACAGCTGGTGGCCTTCGTACACGGTTATCAGCCTGCGATAGATGCAAATATTCTCCTGGGTAAGTACAACGGTGGCCCCTTTTGCGGGTATATACAATGGCCCGTAATGGTCCTCGTTCCATTGTTTGGCAGAGTCATAGGGGAAAATTTCGACACGGCTCATTACCGGGTTTACCGGAATAACATATCTATCCACAGCGGTTACATTGGGCAGCTTCCTAATGGTGGCTGCGTCATTTTGAGTAAGCGCCAATACGTACTCGTGGGAATTTGCAAAACTTTCCTGTAACTGCTGCTGGTATTGTTCCCGCTCCTCCCCTTCGCCGTCGTCACGAATTTCAATGTGATCGTTCGTAAGTAGGTTATCAAAGTCAATGGGTGTGCCATTGGTTTTAACCACAAAAGTTTGCTGGGTAAACTCGGGATTATCGCCTTTATGGCCGTTTATATACACCAGTCCTTTACGCACCTCCAACGTATCGCCCGCTACTGCCACGCAACGCTTAATGTAATTATCGGCTTTATCAAAAGGGTGTACCCATATATTGCCACCATATTGGCCCAACACGGCTTGCCTGCCTTGCTCGCGCACCAACTGGTAATACGGCCTGGCAGAGCCAAAGCCGGGTAGGTTTACAATGGTATCGCCCTGCGGCAAGTTAAACACCACCACATCGTTGCGTTTTATTTTCTGCAAGCCTGGCAAGCGCCTGTAATCAAGTTGCAACACGGTTGAGTAAGATGGCGTTGTTTGGCTAAACGGCATGGTATTGTGCACAAACGGAAAGCCCAAAGGCGTGGTGGGTATTCGTGGGCCGTAAGCCATTTTGTTTACAAACAGATAGTCGTTCACCAGTAATGTTTTTTCCATGCTGCCAGAGGGTATGGCGTATGCCTCAAACACAAACGTGCGTATAAGGGTTGCGGCCACTACAGCAAAAGTTGCAGCATCGGCCCATTCGCGCAACACCGTTTTCCTATAATGCAATGTGGCTACAGGCCCCCTCCATATTTCATTTTTTGAAAAACCCAGGTATGGAAAATATACAAACGGAAAAAAAACTGTTAAAGCGTGGTACGCCAGCGAAAACCGGCCAAATTGCATTACAAAATGTATGGTTAACCAAATGGTTATCACCTGGCCCACTATAGGTATTAATTGTAGGTAAAACCACACCCTGCGGATATTGCTTTTTTGGATGATGCACCATGTGTTATAGAATGGCACAAGGGCTTTCCAAGGTGCCATGCCCGCCTTTTTAAACATGCCGTACATGCCGATATGCCAACCAATTGTTGCCAATAAAAAAACAATCCAGCCCATTGCAGTAAAATTTGGCGGGTAAGCTACCGTAATATGTTGGGTTGCAAAAAAAGGGGCGTCCCAAAATTTTCATAAAAACGTAGAGGCGCGGTCAACCGCGCCTCTACCGCAACGCTTCTGTCACCGCATCCTTTTTATTCCTCGATATGGGTATTTGGGTACCGTTTTCTAGTAGCAGGTAGCCGCCGTCTTCCTTCACCCAGCTTTTAATATATTTTTTATTAACCAAGTGGCTTTGGTGGCATCGGATAAAGCCATAGCTTTTCAATATCTCCTCAAACTCAAATATGGGTTTACTTACCAGCAGCTTCTCCCCATTAGCCAAATAAAAACTGCTGTAATTGTTGGATGATTCGCACCTAATAACCTGGGTGGCAAGCACAAAACGCGTTTCTTTAAGTGTTGTTAAGGCAATGCGGTGCTCATCTTTATGCTGCTGCTGCTGCAGTAGCTGTATCAGGTTCTCCAAACGCAGGTTTTGCTTTTTTTGTAGGCTCTTTTCAAAGGCCTTTTTAATGGCTAATTGTAATTCATCGGTATTAATGGGTTTAAGCAAATAATCCACGGCCGCGAATTTCACGGCTTGTATGCCATACTGGTCGTAGGCTGTTACAAATATAATTTCAAAATCAAATTTAGGCAGGCTTTTAAGCAAATCGAATCCGTTCTTGGCGGGCATTTGTATATCCAGCAATACCAGGTCGGGCTGGTACTGAAGAATAATTTCCTTGCCTGTATCGGCATTGTTGGCAGTGGCAACAACGGTTACTTCTGGGCAGTAAGCGTTTAGCAATTGCCGCAGGTTGTCAATATTGTTTTTTTCATCATCAATCAATACCGCCCTTATATTCATGCCAGCCAGTTTTTAAAGGTAAGTTTCACGGTGGTTCCAGTGGGTTTGCCAGAAAAAACATCCAGTAATATTTGTTGGCCGCCCGATACTTCGTTTAACAAAGCTATGCGCTCTTTGGTTAGCTTTAACCCGTAACCGCTTGAAGGTTGTTTATTTGAAAACCCATGCCCATTATCTTGTATTGTAACAACCATGTTATGGTCTTGCTTCTTAATATCAATATTTATTAATCCGTTTTGTTGCAAGGCCGATACTCCATGCTTTACGGCGTTTTCCACCAACGGTTGTAACAATAACGCGGGTATTTCTGTCTCGGATATATTGATGCCCGCATCAATGCTAATGTTGTATTGGAAACCAAACCGAAGGCGTTCCAACTTAAGGTATGTATCCAACACTGCCGCCTCGGTCTGTAATGCTATAAAGTCCTTTTCGCTGCTTGTTAATGAATTGCGCAGCAGGCTACCAAATTCCGACAGGTAGCTGTTTGCTCCTTTTATATCGTTATTGTTTATAAGCCCCTGTATGGAACTGAGTGAATTAAAAATAAAATGCGGGTTTAACTGCGCATGTATCGCTTTTAACTCGAGGCGTAAACGGTTCTTTTTCGCCTGTTCCATCTCGGTTTTGCGCCGCTGTTTTATCAATCTGGTAGTCAAAAATATTAGGAGGCAAAAAACTGACACCAATGCACTTGTAATTATTTTAAACCACATAGTTTGGTACCATGTGGGCTTTATGTAAAAAGGATAGTCTGTTACATTGTGCCTTTGGGCACTGTACCGTAACCGCAATAGGTAATTACCGTAACCAAGTTTTTTTAACCAAATAAAACTGTTGTCAAAATCGTTTGGCTGCCATGGGGTTTGCACTTCTCCGTCTTTAACCACCTCATATTCAATCGCTTCCTTTTTATAAATACCCGAGGCAAGGTAAAAAACAACATTGCTTTCACCTGGTTGTAGTATTAGTTTTTTTGGCAGGTGCGTATCTGGGTCAAGTTGGGCGGCAGTGTAATCTTGTTCCCATTTGGTTATTTCTCCATCCTTAATCACAGGAAGGTAGGGGTTATATGTTTCCTTTAGCAACGTAAATAATTCTCCTATGTCGTTTGGTTTATAAATCTGTAATAATTTGGGTTTAACTTGTTTCCAATACACCAACGCCGAGGTTAAGATGGAATTCGCCCCCTTCTTCCTTAACTCAACCAGCAGGTAATTGTCCCAAACTGTTTTGTAGCCACCCAGGTAACCCACGTGCTTTTTAAAGTTGTTTAACTGAAAACTATTGTCAGTAAATTTTTTTATACCGCTCCAATTTGTGATGATGGTTTTGCCGTTAAGCAAAACCCGGAATTCATATTTATCTGCATTGTTTGGGTGTATGCCCGGCGTAATAAAGTATGCCTCCGAAGAATCATACGTATATAATTTATCAGCATTTTTTGACAGGTACGACCTGAAACTGTACATATAGCCGCTGTTTGACATGGCAAAAGGCGACCCAATTTCATCGTTGTGGGAGTATATGCCGTTATAGGGGATGGCTGTAACCAGTATTGGTTTGGTGTTTTCATCCTCGTCGCCAATGTATGTGGTTGAGTAATTCTGCCATGTCTTGCCAGCCAACAAGGCAGTATCTCTACCCCACTGTATTTGTGCAATGCAAGCTTGCGCCAGACATATATAAAGTATTGCAAAAAAAAATGGTTTTCGCATATCAGTTGCTTTGTGGCGTTTGCCAAAAATAAGCCGGGTTATTGGTAAAATAGTCTGTAGTGGCGGCTTTGTTGTTAGGGTTTACCCATTCGGCTTTGGTAGGCTGTTTAAAATAATCAAGTGGCAACAGGTTTATATACTCAATCTTCTTACCCGCTGCCACAGTTTCCAAATCAAACTCACTGTTTGCAGGGCATTGTAGCCTGTATAAGTTTTTGGCCATATAGTAAAACAGGTAATACGCTTTGGTTTCGCTTACTTTATGGTTCCAATTTGCATCGGGACTAATAATAAGCGGCTGGTCGTTAATTATCCGCTCGCGCACCTCCTCTATGCTTAATAGCTCACCATTTTCGTTCATTACGTAGCTGTCAAAGGTGGGGTCAATCCATAGCCACTTTTTTAGCGAAGGTGCATATACCATGTTAATCACATGGCAGTCGTTATCAACCCCCAGGCTGTCCTTCGGCAGGCAAGTAACAAACCGGCTTTTAAAGCCGATGGACAAATAACATTCATTCAATACCGTTGCAAGCCCACGGCAATTAAGCCCCCTGCCCTCTTTTTTACAAACAGCCAGCATGCTTATAGCGTTTTTAACTGCGGGGTTCTCATGGTTGCCGTCATGCGGCACCATGTTATGCAGCCAGTGCATTAGGTTTAATATTTTGGAAACATCGCTGCCCGCACCTGCGATGGAATCCAAATTAAATACTTTTCGTAGGGCCACCAGGTTGGGGTTATCAGAAGTTTGGTAGTTAAATGCCGGAAGAGGTCTTTTATCATCGGGGTTGTATACCGATGCTTTTTTTATGATGTAAAGATAGTCGCCGGTTTCACGCAGTGGTTGAACAAGCGCTTTAAACAAATCGTCATCGTGCAACGACACCAAATCATTATCCGCCAGTATGTGCGAGTAATTGTTATAGCCTGTTTTAATGGCTTTGCTTAAGTATTCCAATGCTGCGCTTTTATCATTCAACAACGCATAGGTGCAGCTTAGGTTATAGTATACATTGGCCAAATACCCTTTATACATTTTCCTCTTTGCACTGTCCAAGCTATTATAACGGCGCATAAATTCATCCAGCAAAATAGGGCATGCCTTAACATCCCGCTGGTTATATGCGTTTATAAAAAGACTGTCCTGCCGGTTGGCAAAAGTTACAAAATTGGTGCCGGTTGTTATTTGCGAATTAGAAACCACAGCATCTAATAGTAGGGTACCAATAATAATAGCATTGCAAAAAATAAGTTTGCCCATGTTTAACGGTTAATTTGTTTTGAAGTATTGTATTAGGCAAACTTCTATAATAGTGCAATAGGCAATGGGGCTGGTTGAGAATTTGGAAGGCTTGGGTGTGAATTGAGTATGCTAGTGTAAATAATAGGTTGGTATTTCAGCAGGAGGATTTTTTATTTACAGATTCCCTATGATAAAAAACAGGACGTTAAATGGGCGGACGCTTTTTGTTAACACGCTATAATTTAAATAAAGAAGCTTTTACTTCTTCCACGAAAGCAACAGTTACATCTGCCACTTGGGCTATTCTTTCAATAGAAAAATCAGTTTGCCCGAAGGACTCCTATGGAGGGTCAACAGGCTTTTTACAAAAGTGAAGTTTTTTTCAGTTTCCTTTATTTCCATCCCTTCTTTTCTAAACCTTTGTGCCAAAAATTGTTCAATCCCCATGGTTGCATTTTTATTAGTTAACAAATTAATTTCTAAGTCAAAGTAGACGTTCATTTCCGGATTGTCAAAATTTACATAGTACTGTATAAAGCACAAAATGGCGCGGATTTTATTGCCGGGTATCTGCTTTTGCAACAAATCCTTAAAGAGTTGTTTTTTAAGTGTTAACAATTCATCATGTGCTATATTACCTTTTTGCAAAGCAAGCAGCGCAGTTAGAATTACTATTGCAAAGGGATTGTCACTTTTTCTCAATTCGCCTTCCTGTTGGTCAATAACCTTATAGTTTTGTACTTGAAATTATTTTCAGTACCCATAAAACTGTAATTGTAGCTTGATGGCCTGAATCTTTTATGGGTGTCTGTAAAAATAGCAATACAGGTTACTGGCTTATTGTAGCGATTTAATATGCGGGAAAAATAGGTGAACATCTTTTTCCCAAAGTAAATGTCTCTATAACCCTGTACCTCAACATGTACAAGAATACACTCTTTTTTACCCGGTACCCCCATCCCCTAAAGGGGTTTAACGAAACCGGGTTAGATATTTTTGGGGAGTAAAGGTTATTGATAGCTGGCATTGCCCCCTTTAGGGGATGGGGGCACACATCTTCAAGGATTGCTTTCCAAAGGCCGCCATCGCGTTTCATGGCTGTGAGATATTCAATAAATAGGTAGGCTTTGATTATTTTTCAACAATTGGCAACTTACAATACCTCTCAGCTTTACAACCACCCTTCCATTATTCTAACTTTGGTAACAACAAAAAAACCGCCACAGTACCCCCTACTCCTCAAACTTTGTGGTATCCCGGCTGTTGTTAAAGATGGTGCGCATGTTTTTAGCAGCGAAAATGTTGGCGTTTTGTTTATTACCAAGCACTATTATGGTGGCCTCCTGCTGCACCAATCGGGTAAAAGTATTGTTTTCGCCATGCCATTTGCCGTTGTGGTACACTACGGTATCGCCATTGCCAAGGTATAAATGCCAGGCAAGCCCGTAGTTACGCAAACCTCGGTGTTCGTTGCTTTGGGGTTTAAACGCTAACTGCAATGTGGCAGCTTTTACAAACGTATGCTGGTACAAAGCCTTATCCCACAAAAAAAGGTCGCGTACAGTGCTGTAAATATTTTTATCGCCATATGTACAGTCCAAGTGGTCCATAGGGTATGGGCGGTTGCCAATATACGTAGGCACATAATTTGGCGTATCGGCCGAACTAAAAACGTATGTATTTTTTAGCCCTAAAGGTATAAACACACTGTCTTTCATATACTGCGGGTAGGGTTGGTGCGTTATTTGCTCAATCACCAACGCCAGCAGCATAAAATTGGTGTTGTTATAGTGGTAACTGCGGCCCGGCATGTATTCAATCTTTGGTTTGTGCAAGGCCATATAGTCTACAACCTGCAAGTTGGTAGCCCGTTGCTTTTTGTTCCAAAAACTGTCCATAAAATTCAAATAATTGGGTAAACCGCTGCGGTGGCTCAACAACATTTTTAGGGTAACGCCATGGTATGGCAGTTTGGGAAAATATTTCAACAAGTCATCATCCAACGACAAACGGCCCTGCTCCCAAAGCTTAAGGATAGTCATGCCGGTAAACGTTTTTGATATGGATGCCAAGTGGAAGGGGGTTACGGGTGTTACAGGCTCTTTTGTTTTAAAATTGATATAGCCTTTATAATCCTCAAAAACAATTTCACCATTTTTGGCCACCAAAATAGCCCCGTTGAAACCGGTGGCCACCAAATGTTTTTTATAATATTCTTCTACGATATTCCTATAATTTTCAACTTCAGGCAACGATAATTCGGAAAAAGTGAAATCGGGTGCGTACAGCTCCGATGAGTCGGATGATAACGCCGTTGGCGTTTGCTTAGAGGGAGTTTGGCCACAACCTGTTGCCACAAAACAAATAATAAATACAAATAATAAGTGTTGCACTATAAATATTCTTGGTATTCGCATCGGTGGCAAAAATAAGGCATCAAGGCCAAATTTGGTAACCCATGGTTACCCTTTAGCCTATAAATAGCAGTAAAAAGGGTTTGAAAGAATGTGCGCGTGCCCATTGCGAATTATTAATGCATGTATATTGCTGCTTTTACCAAAGTGATAGGTGGCTGATTGATAAGCGTTGTGCATTAATGAATTACTTTTTAATCTCGGTAAAAAGCAGCGTGAACGAACGCTTTGGGTAGAAACCACAACCTATGTTGCCAGAGAAAAATCGTTGCAGACAAATATTAATCCGCAGGTTGTTGAATTTGCTGAGTGCCACTTTGCCCGTTGCTTGGCAAGCCGCTGCGGGCCAACAAATCTTCCACTACTTTTTCCTTTTGTTTTAGCCCCGTGGTAAGTTTATCCCAAGCCAAACCAAAGTTTTTTTGCACATCTATATCCTGTGAAAGATATATTTGCTTTTGCGCAAACACATCCTTAATAATTTCCCAATCGTGCCATTGCCCAATTTGTTCCTGCAATTTGTTGTAATAAGGAAAAATGGGGTCATCGTTGTCGCTTTCATGCTTCAGCCAGTTGTAGGCATAAATTCTTTGCTTGATTAACTTTCGTAATTCGTGCCAGTCTGAACAAATTAGGTTACGCCTGCACATTTTAGCAACTTTGGCATTCAATTCCACAAAATATTGCTCGGCTAAAATCTCGTTGGTGCTGTGTACAAAATTGCTGGTGTAGTCTATCACCTCTTTCAGGTCGCTTTTGTGGGTACCGGCATGATGCCTGAACCGCTGTATCATAATTTCCAGCTTTTCAGCAGAAAAATAGGCTTTTTCTATGGCGGTAAATTGGTTTTTCTGCAACCATTGTTGCAATATTTGGTATTCGCGTATCTCGCCCGCTTCTTCAAAAATGGCTCTGAGTAAGTGTTCGGGCTTTTTTATCTTTTGCTTGGGGTAAACGTTGCGGAGGAATTTAATGACGGAGCGCAGCTTTTTCATTTCCACCCTAAAGTCGTGCAACGACACATCATCGCCATTCAGCTCAAATTCATGTAGGCTGTTAAACAGGTTTTTAACCCTTTGCCCAAAGTATTTTTCCAGTGGCGTTTGCATGGTAAAACTATTAACAGCGGCCATTTTTTGGTTATGCAAAAGTATTCAGTACGCCTTGTTCAAAACTAACCGGGGCATAGCCGAGGTGTTCCTTCGCCTTTTGTATGTAAAGCCCCGAACGTTTTGCACGCCTTACAGGCTCAGGAAATGTTTCGGACGTTACATTTTCTATCAAAGTTTCATCCAAGCCCAAAACCCTTGCTGTGGCAACCGCCATTTGGTACGGGGAAAGCACATCTTTTCCTGCAAGGTGGTAAGCCCCTGTTTTGTGCCCTTCCATAATTTTTTCAATCCCATTGCAAATATCCGTTACAAAAGTTGGGGTGCGTTGTTGGTCGCTCACCACCTTAATGGGCTTTTTTTGTTCCAGGTTATTTTTTACCCAATGCAAAAAACTTGGCCTTAAACCCGGCCAAACCTGGCCATATATAAACACCGGCCTTACAATAGCATTATCAACCCCACTGCCAACCACTAGTTCTTCGGCCAGCAGTTTGCTTTGCCCGTAAAAATTTAATGGCCCAGTAGGGTTATCTTCTTTATGGGGGCCGTTTTCACCAAAAACAAAATCCGTAGAAACATAAATAAACAAACTCCCGGGCAGGCCTGCCAATTTAAACGGTTTTAGCAAGTTGCCAGTTGCCTCCACATTTTGTAACAAACATGCCTCTCTGTTGTTTTCACAATCGTCGGGCTTGCTGTTTGCAGCTGTGTGTATTATAATGTTTGGCTTTACCGCGGTAACTAGTGCACCAACTGCTGTAGCATCGGTAAGGTCAAGCGGGTGATAAACAAAATTAACATCCTGCGGAATTCGGCAATCTCCCCTGCTGGTGGCAGAGACATTGTATTTGTCCGACAGATGTTTTACCAAATGCTGCCCCAAAAAGCCGTTGGCACCCGTAACCAATATATTCATGCCAGCAATTTATGAAGCCCTTGTTAATTTTTAATAATTAATGTAAAATTTACAAATTATTAATACTCCTCCTCCCCTATAATGCCCTCTTCTTCGTCTGAAACCGCTTCTTCTGTCTCGTCATTTTCGTCACCGTCACCTGCACCACCTTCGCGGCCAAAGCCCTCAGCGCCCTTGCTTAGGTCGTATTTCTCTTCAATATCAACAAGCTTGTCGCCCAGAAGGCTTCGTGTGCCATATTGCTGTGGCCCTATGCCTTCGGTGCGCGTAACGGCCGGGTAAGTTACCTTGCTGCTTTCTTCTTTGCTAACATTTATCAGCTCTACCAAAAACGTCCAGTTTTTGTTAAAATCGTACGTGTAAATAAATTTTTGGTTGGTGTCAAATATTTCGGTGCGGATGATTGTTTCTGCCATAAGCAACGGTGCTGCTTTATATGGCTTATCATATAATTCCAAGGTTATCTCCCTGCCGCGCTGCCAATTGTCGTTGCTGCGGTAAAAAGTAGCCTGGTGCCTGCTGTCAAACTCGTAAGCCTTTAGGATGGTAAGGTGAAGATCCCTGAAGTTTTGTGAATGTTTTATCGCAACATCCCTGTAAACGGCATCGTCCTCTTCAAAATAAACACGGAATTTTAATATAGCCATTCGGTTTTTTGTTTTTGTTGTTTCAATAACCCGGTATTTGAGTACAAAAAGCGCAAATAGCCAACGCTCCTATAATTGTGCCGAAATTGCCACCCGCAAAAACCCGTACCTGTTTTTTGAAACTAATTTGCAAAATTAAGGTTTATTCCTTTGGCAACAAGCCCAGTGCCGCTGCTTTTTGTAGCATGTAGGTGCGGGCTGCTTCAAAATCGTTTGGTATTATGCCATCCAAAATAGCTTCGCGTATGGCGTCTTTTATCAATCCCACATTTCTTCCGGGCGTTAACCCAAAGGTATCCATTATCATATCGCCGGTTATGGGCGGCTGCCAATTGCGCAGGCTGTCTTTCTCCTCCACCTCTTTCATCCGCTGTTTTACCAACTCAAAATTTTGCAGGTAGCGCCGTACCTTAAACTTGTTTTTGCTGGTGATGTCGGCCTCGCAAAGCATCATAAGGCCGTCAATGTCTTCGCCTGCCTCAAACAGCAGGCGACGCACTGCACTGTCGGTAATGTTTTCCTTGGTAAGGCTTATGGGCCGCAAATGCAGCTCTACCAGTTTTTGCACCAGTTTCATTTTCTCGTTTTGGGGCAGCTTTAGCTTAGCAAATATTTTGGGCACCATGCGTGCGCCAACTGCTTCGTGGCCATGAAAAGTCCAGCCGTGGCCTTCTTCAAATCTTTTGGTGGGTGGCTTGCCAATATCGTGCAACAAGGCTGCCCAGCGCAGCCAAAGGTCTTTCGTGTTGTTGCAAATATTGTCTATCACTTGCAGCGTATGGTAAAAATTATCCTTATGCCCCTTGCCGTCAATATACTCGGCGCCGTGCAGTGCCATCATTTGGGGGAATATTATTTGCAACAGCCCGCTTTTGCTCAGCAAGTCCCACCCTATGGATGGCGTTTCTGCCAGCATTATTTTGTTCAGCTCATCGGTTATGCGCTCTTGCGATATGATGCGTATCCGCTCGGCGTTATCTTTAATGGCTTGGAATGTTTTGTCGGTAATGGTAAACTTTAACTGGGTGGCAAAACGTATGGCGCGCATCATGCGCAAGGGGTCGTCACTAAATGTTTGTAACGGTTCCAAAGGTGTTTGTATAATACCAGCCGCAATGTCTCTCAACCCGTTAAAGGGGTCAACCAATTGGCCAAAGCCTTCTTGGTTAAGGCTTATGGCCATCGCGTTTATCGTAAAGTCGCGCCTGTTCTGGTCGTCTTCCAGTGTGCCGGGCTCCACTTCGGGGTTGCGGCTTTCGGTGCGGTAGCTTTCTTTTCGCGCCCCTACAAATTCAATTTCAAAATCAGCTATTTTTATTTGGGCAGTGCCAAAGTTTTTAAAAAAAGCCACCGTAGGGGCAGGGTTAAAACGTTCGGCCACTTTATGGGCCAGTGCAATACCATCCCCCAGGCAAACAATGTCGGCATCCTTGGTGGGCCGGCCTATTATTTTGTCGCGCACAAACCCGCCAATTAAATAACAAGGCAGGTTTAACCCCGCCGCCACATGCGATATCTTCTTAAAAATAAACAATTCCCTATCCGTGCAATGAATATCCATCTTGGCAAAGATAAGGGCGGGGGCAAATAAGTTGCTATACGCCTGCCATGCTTGCCTGTTTTATACAGGCATAACCAAGGCATGCGGCGTATAAAGTAACTGCGGGCGGCAGTTTACATTAAACAACGCCAGCAAAGGCCATGCAAACATTTATCCTTCGGCTTTTTTTTGTGACCACCAAAACAGCCGTATTATCTGCCAGCCAACTTCAGCGGAAGACAAGGCAAAAATGGCCGACACAGCCATGTAAAGCGACCTGTCGTTTGACATAAAGGCCCCGCTGAGCGCAACTACCAATAAGGTTAGCGGCAATAATATTACCCCACATAGGGCAGGTACCCCTAACGGGATTTTAAAAGGGCGAAGGGTATGCGGCTCCTTTATACGCAAGGCTACCAAGCTTATCAGCTCGAGCAAAAGCCCGGCACCGTACAGCATAACATCCAAAATAATAAGGTCGGTAAAATTTAGGTTTACCATAATGCTAACAATGCTTGCACAAACTATTATAGAAACATGGGGCGTATTAAATTTAGGGTGGATTGAATTGAGTTTTGCGGGCAACAACTTATCGTCGGCCATGGCTTTTGGTATACGCGACATAGACAGCAACACTGCCGAAAAAATGCCCAACATACTGGCCATACCGCCAACTGCCAGCAGCACCCCCAGCCAAGTGCCACCAATTAATGCACCCACTGCTGGAAAGCCGTTTTCCTTCAACGTGTTAAAATCAATACCCGACTGCTGGGTGGTGTAAATGGCCAGCCCGTACAAAACAAACACCAAGCAAAAAGTTATGGCTATTGCTATAAGGTAACTTCGTATGGGCTTGTCTACTTCTTCGGCATAGGTGGTGGCATTATCCCAACCCAAAAAATTCCACATAACGGTATATAAGGCCATACCAGTTGTGGGCAACGTGGCACCTTTTAAAGAAAAATGCGGTAATTCAAGCGGCGCGTTGTGGTGCATCAACAACTTAACAAACATAATAATAAACGGCACAATAACCGCTGCACCCAATAACACCGAGGTTTTGCCTACCCGGGTAATACCCAAAATATTAAGCGTTGCGCCAAACCAAACAATGGCAAGGCAAACAGGCACTTTGTAAGCCGCAATGGCTGGGTAAAAAAAAGCGGCGTATTGCACAAATAGCACTGGGTATATGGCAAGGTCTACAAACGTGTACAGCCAGGTCCACCAACCTTCGTAAAAAGCCCAACGCTGGCCCAATGCGCGTTTTACCCATTGGTAATAGCCACCTGTAACAGGCATCATGCTGTTAAGCTCAAGTACCATAAAGATGGATGGCACATCCCACAAAAAAGGTGTAACCATAACCAATAACAATGCACTGTTGGCACCGGCAAAACTTAAAAGAGGCTCTAAGCCATAGGGGCCGCCCGATACCGTTAAAAATATTACAGCAGCCAGTTGCAGCGGTCGTAGCCTTTTTGACATTTATAAGTAAACGTAATATTGGTTTTTGTAAAAATGTTTGTTGTGTAAATTTAACAGTACTGCTAATACAGTAGGCAAATATATTTTGTAGTTTGGTTGCGGTGCCCAAACGCTAATACCTACAATAACACAATAAGTAGTCGCTAACAGCACCAAACACCTGTTTTTGCTTGCCAAACCAGTAAAATATTTTTGCAACAATACTGCAAAGTTTCGTGCAACCAAAAATCACCCCAACGGCCAAATGTTTAAACTTTGTTAACCAATTTTTTCAAATAATTAAAAATAGCTTAAATCGCAAAAAACAGCCCCTACTACTAACGTTAGTTAATATAAATAATTATTAACGAATTATTAATAGCGATAGTTTTGTTGCAAACTTTTAAAATATACCACTGTACCAACGCCCAAAGCAGGGTGCAGTTTCTTGTATTTTTTTAGCTTTTAGGAAAGTAAAAATTTCGTTTAACGATGCCTGCCGTTTAACTGGTAATTGAGTTTACCGGGATAAAGTTTTTACTCAACCATAATAAAATGAGCGCGCATCTAAAGAAAATTTCAGCAGCCGGCATCTTAATTACGCTAGGTATTATTTTCGGCGACATTGGCACTTCTCCCCTGTATGTATTCCAAGCCATTGTGGGCGACCGCCCAGTTTCAGAACAACTTGTTTACGGCGGCATTTCTTGCGTTTTTTGGACACTTACCCTGCAAACAACCTTTAAGTACATCCTTCTTACCCTGCAAGCAGACAATAAGGGCGAAGGTGGTATTTTTTCGCTTTTCGCGTTGGTTCGCCGTTACCGGCATTGGCTTTATTTCCCGGCCATTGTGGGTGCGGGCACCCTGCTGGCTGACGGTATTATTACCCCGCCCATTTCAGTAGCCTCAGCCATTGAAGGGCTAAACGGTGTAAAAGGCTTGGAAAAAACCATCGTGGCTGGCAACAACCTAACGGTGGGCATAGTAATAGCCATACTCTCGTTGCTCTTCTTTTTCCAACGGTTTGGCACCAAAGTGGTGGGCAGTGCGTTTGGGCCTATCATGTTTATTTGGTTTGCCATGATAATGGTGCTGGGCCTGCACGAGCTGTTGCAGTTTCCGATAATATTAAAAGCCTTTAACCCTTATTACGCTTTTGACCTATTGTACCATTACCCTAAAGGGTTCTGGTTGCTAGGGGCGGTTTTCCTCTGTACCACCGGGGCAGAGGCCTTATATTCCGACTTAGGCCACTGCGGCAGACGAAACATACAGGTAAGCTGGATTTTTGTAAAGGTTTCGTTGTTGGCCAGTTATTTTGGCCAGGGCGCTTGGCTGTTAAACAGCGGCATGAAAACCTTGTACGATGCGCCCACCAAATCGCTCTTGAACCCTTTTTATGAAATGATACCGCACCATTTTTTGTTGCCGGCCATTATAGTTGCCACCTGCGCAACCATTATAGCCAGCCAAGCATTGATCAGCGGATCATTCACGCTGATAAGCGAAGCGGTTAGCCTTAATTTTTGGCCAAAAATAACCATAAAATTCCCCAGCAACATTAAAGGCCAAATTTACATACCCAGCATAAACTTTATACTGTGGGTGGGCTGTATAGCTGTAATGCTGTACTTCCGCGACTCAACCAGTATGCAGGCTGCGTATGGGTTTTCCATTACGATTGCCATGCTAATGACCACCACCCTTATGTTCTATTACATGAAGTTTGTTAAAAAATGGGTAACTGTTGTTTTAGTGATGATATTGCTAATTTTTGTAACCGTTGAAACATCATTCTTTATTGCCAATGCCGGTAAAATACTGCAACGGTGGATGTTCCTAATTTTTGAGGTAGGCATCATTTTCACCATGTACATTTGGTTTAAGGCACGCAAAATAACCAACCGCTTTCTAAATTTCGTAAGTTTAACGGAGCAAATACCCGCCATTAAGGAACTGAGTACCGATGAAACGGTACCAAAGGCTGCGACACACCTGGTGTTTTTAACCAAGGCCAATAACGACAAGAGCGTTGAACAAAAAGTGATCAGCTCAATTTTTGGCCGCCAGCCCAAAAGGGCCGATGTATATTGGTTTGTGCACATTGATAGGACCGATGAACCTTACACAATGGAATACAGTATACACCATTTGGAAGATGACAAAGTGATACGGGTTGATTTTAGGTTAGGTTTTAGGATACAAACACGTATTAACCTGTTTTTTAAAATGATTTTGGATGATATGCTGCGGCACCATGAACTGCACCTAAAGGAAAACAAATACGAAGCCATGCAAAAGTATAAGCTTGCGGCTGACATTCGGTATGTGATTATTGAACGTTTTTTATCGGTGGAAAATGAGTTTTCGGTGAAGGAAGGCTTTATCTTGAATTCATATTTTAGCATCAAGCAGTTAAGCCAAAGCGACAAAAAGGCTTTCGGCTTAGATGGTAGCGACACACAAATTGAGTGGATACCATTGGTGGTTACGCCACCGGCCCATATTGATTTAAAAAGGGTTGCGTTTGCATAACCATCACTCAAGCAACGCATACATATAAAAAGAGTTACGCCGGTGAAACAACCACCGGCGTAACTCTTTTTATCCCCTGCTTGTTAAGCAGCGGGCTAATATGGTCCCACACAAAGCCAAACCACAAAAACCATCCAACCCACCAAATCTCACTATAAACATCCCCCCTTCCTCCTCGTGTCAATCAAATACTGTATTCTCCAAACACCGTTTTGCCTTAGCAATTGGTACGAATCAACCCCGCAGTGGCTAAACACACCCTTGTAATAAAACTGGTAGGGCGTCCAAACGATGGCCAACGGCCCATCAATTTGCACAACTGAAAACGTAATGCGCTCATCCCCATCATTTTTTTTCATGCCGCCAATCACATGTGCAAAATCCAATACTTTTTCATCGCTAACGGTGGTTTTGCCGTCTTTCTCGTTTATGCTTTGCAAAATAGCGCCCTCAGTAAAAGCCCCGACAATGCCAGCGCTATCTGCAGTTTTCATGGCAGTAAACAACTTATTTACCGCAGCCTTAACTGAATCCTGCCCTGTTTGGGCCTTTAATGATGCGGCTGCCAGTATAACAACCGTAAAAATGAATATTTTCTGCATGAAGTGTTATTTAACATTGAAAGTAAATCATCAAACCCAAATGTGCAAGCCATTAATTGCTGGCCATTTTAATTTTTATGGGCTATTTTGCCAATAAAATTGCCTGCCATGTTTACAAGCTGTTTCCCGTTATTAAAAACGTACGTTCCCACAACTGCAATATTAATCGGCATCACCCTATTGTTTGTTGGCTGCCGTGGCGAAAAAAATCAAGCAGCCGCACCCACACCTTCCGTAACCCTTACCCCAGCTAAAAAATTCAATTTCAACTCCTTTGTAGACTGCAATATGGCAGAGGCTTGGGTTGGCGACACCTTCCGGATTTTTCCCGGCAAGTATGGTGAGGACCCTTTGTGGGGTTACAGCAATGAGCTAAAATTTGCCGACGGCCGTACTGCAGATGAGGCCTTTGGCCGGCCCCAGGCCGAGTTTACCCAGCCGGGTATGCCAGCCAACGCGCTGCCCGGCAGGCCGGGCCTGCACGGGGCCGTTTGGTTTGAAACCGTTTACCAAGACCGCCAAGACCCCATCGGAAAAACCCTGTATGCGGTTTACCACAACGAAAACTATCCGGCTACCTTGCCATATGATTCGTTAACCGGTGAGGGCTACAAAAACATCCTTTGGCCCCAGGGGTTAAAAGGGCCTTCAACGGCCACCGCGGTATGCCGCATTGGCATCATGCGCTCTACCAATGGCGGGCATAGTTGGCAAAACAGGGGTATTTTTATTGAAGACAAGCAGGCACGCCTAATACTGCGGCCCGATAATACGGCCATTAATTTTGCAGGCGGCACCGGCGACCCCTCGGCCGTGGCCAGCAACGGCTTCCTGTACCTTTTTTACGGCGAATACGGCTACCCAGGCAAGTACGACCATAACAGCTACAACGCCGAGGTAGAACACAACGGCCAGTGCATAAGCGTTGCCCGAATTGCTTTGAGCGAACTTGACAACCCAGCTGGCAAGGCCCGCCGTTGGGACGGTACCGGCTTTAATGCCCCTTTTGACAGTGTAGGCAAACCAGTGGCAGCATTGGTAATACCTACAGCCCAGGGCGGTGGTGCGGCCTCTTCCCCCACAGCCAAGTACTATTGGGGGCCATCTGTAAGCTGGAACAGTTACCTAAACGCTTGGGTTATGCTGATGGCGAAGGCTGAAGGCCCGTCTTGGAAGGGCAACAGCATTTACGTGTCGTTTAACACGAACAAAGACCTTGGCGTTGGCAACAACTCGCAGCAATGGTCCGCACCGCAACTGCTGGTTAAAAAGCCGGGCCACGTGCTTTGGTACCCCAGCTTACAGCCTTTGGCAACCCCCGGTGATGTTGCCGCAAAAAACACTTGCCTGCGGCTTGGCCAAAAAGCCCGGTTGTTTTATAAGGATAACCAGCCCGACACCAGCGAATACCTGTCAGAATACCTGGTGGATTTTAAGCGGTAGCCGGTAGCAAGCCCGCACAACAAAAAATGTTTACCCACCCAAAGGCATAACAATTGCCTAACGGGCATACCTTTACACGCATGGATGCGAATAAAAGCCTACCGCTGCTGGATGCGGTTGAAGTACGTATTTTGGGTTGCCTGATGGAGAAGGCTAAAACAACCCCAGACTATTACCCCATGACGGTCAACGGTCTAACGGCCGCCTGCAACCAAAAAACATCACGCCGGCCTGTGGTGAATTACGATGAGGAAACAGTGGTGGCAGGGCTAAATTCACTAAAACGGAAAGGGTTTGTGTCAACCGCCACCGGCGGAACCGCCCGCAGTGTTAAATACAAGCATAACTTTGCATTGGTGTACCCCGTTACGCAGGAAGAAGTGGCCGTTATGTGCCTGCTTTTTTTACGGGCTTACCAAACCCCCGGCGAGATAAATACCAACAGCGGGCGCATGTACGAGTTTGTTGATTTGGAAGAGGTGCAGGCTGTGTTAGATAAGTTTGCAGCCATGGACCCACCGTTTGTACTGCAATTACCCCGCCGCCCCGGCCAAAAAGAAGCACGCTATACCCATTTGTTCGGCGGCGTACCCGATTTGTCGGCCTTTGACACGCCTGAAGAGCAGCCCATACTTTCAACCGGTAATTACGAGGCCCGGTTGGAAAAACTGGAGCAAGATTTTGCCGAACTGAAAGAAGCCTTTGGCAAATTGATGAAGGAGTTACATGGTTAGGGCCAGTGGCTTTAGGATGAACGACAATGCCACAATAATTTGTCACCAATAAACGATATTGTTGGCCGCTATAGCTGGTTTTTTTAAGCTGGCTTCTGTAGCACGATCGTCAAAATTCTGGGCAGGCCTCCCCTATCGCCATCATCAAAGTGTTCGTTAATATCAACCGGCACCAGCCCATTCTGTTTGCCCGCCTGTATAAAGTCAGAAACATGGTGGGCAAAACAATCCACAATTTGCAAGCCGTCTTCAGTTTCAAACCTAGCCTTTGTTCCCGAGTATTGTTTAAAGGGGTGCAGTTCACCAATGTACACAAAGCCGCCGGGTGCCAGTGCGCGGCTGGCCTCGCTAAAAATTGAACCTAAGTCACTTATATGCTCCAACACCAGGCTAAAAGTTATCAAGTTATACTGGCCAGTACTAAATGCCCAGGGTTGGGTTATATCCGCTTGTATAAATTGGGCGGTGGGCAGGGCTATTTTCTCTTTGGCCTTGGCGAGCATTTCAGCTGAAAAATCAACCGCCGTAATATGTTTCGCCCGGCTGGCCAGCCACACGGTGTTTTTACCGGTGCCGCAGCCAATTTCCAGGCAGTTGTCAAAAGGCAAGCCCCCCAAAACAGCACGCAGGGCTACCCCCTCAAGGTCGCGTGTTTTATTTTGGTTAGTATCGTATTGCGCGGCCCATTTATTGTAAGCTGTTTTTACATCCATGGCTGCCCCTATCGGTTTAAGTTTGTTACCAAATAATTATCCAAAATTAGCGGCATTTTTTATTAAAAGGGCAAACAGGTTTGCACAATAACTATTACACCCCTATATTTGCAGCCCTGAAACACAAAATGCCCAGGTGGCGAAATTGGTAGACGCACTGTGTTCAGGTCGCAGCGTTCGCAAGGATGTGCTGGTTCGAATCCAGTCCTGGGCACCTCACCCCCTCTCAAAGGGGGTTTTTTTACGCCTTAAATATCACATTATCAATGGTTTGCGATTTTCATCCTTCTTTTTGTTTCCTTTAATAA
Source organism: uncultured Parafilimonas sp. (assembly GCA_903882935.1). Lineage (GTDB taxonomy): Bacteria > Bacteroidota > Bacteroidia > Chitinophagales > Chitinophagaceae > JABDFW01. Next base: position 61,880 of record CAIRZB010000072.1, read on the forward strand.
TATAATCTTTTCTCATTTTTTGTACCTCTATTGTACCTCAGGTACAAACATTAATGGTATTTCATACCTTTAGGGAACAAACATCAAACCAAAGGAAACTAAAGGCATGAGTGTAGTATTGAGAAAAAGGAAGAACGCAGACGGTACAACATCGCTACGGCTTGATATTTACCATAACGGTCAACGGTCAATTGAAACCTTGAAAACGTTGAAACTCACGAAACTGTCGAATGCGGCAGACCGCGAAAACAACAAAACTCTTCTGCAACAGGCAGAAGTAATAAGGGTGACACGGGCGGCGGAACTGGAAGCGAACAACTATAATCTGGTTACGGACACTGGAAAAAAAACAATCATCGCTATTTGGATGCAATCCTTTGTTGATTCTTACACCAAAAAAGACAAAAGGAATTTGCAAGGGGCGTTGAACCGGTTTGAAGATTACTTAAAAGCAATTGGCAAAACGGGGCTAACATTCGGTGGCATCGATGCACTTTTGATTGAGGATTTTATTGGCTACCTTGAGGAAAGGAGCACCGGTGAAGGAGCCAGCTCCTATTACAGCCGTTTTAAAAAGATGTTAAAACAGGCATACCGCAAGAAGTTGCTCAAGGACAATGTGCTGGATTTGGTGGAACGAAAGGTAAAAGGCAGGGCTAAAAAGAAAGAAGCTTTGACACTGGAGGAAATAAGAACACTCGCCGCTACACCTACAGAAAGCTTGGAAGTACGAAGGGCATTTTTGTTCAGTTGCCTGACTGGGCTGCGGTGGATCGACATTAAGGGCCTCACATGGGCAGAAATAAGCCTTCGGGTCCGCCAAATTAAAATAAAGCAAAGCAAAACGGGCGAATACGTTGTCATCCCCCTCAACAATGCCGCTGTAAAGCTATTGGGCGACTACAACGAACCCTTAATTAATATATTCGAGCTACCTACCGCGAACGGAGCAAATAAGACCTTAAAGGCCTGGGTGAAGCGCGCTGGTATAAACAAAGAGATCACATGGCACAATGCCCGCCATAGTTTCGGAACTAACCTGATTTTTAACGACGTGGATATATTCACCGCTTCAAAGTTGCTGGGACATACAAGCATGAAACATACCCAGCGATATGTAAAAGCTGCTGATGAAATGAAGCGCAGCGCTACCGACAAAATAAATATTGACTTTTAACTATTTCTCGATGATTAATATTGATGATATAGCAGATAGTATCAGGCCAAGACACGTGATTTTTAAAAATCCCCAAGGTGAGGACATTAAGCTTTGTGAAGAGATATTTATCGCACGGGATATTACAAGCCTACGAGATAGAGAAAAATATCTTTGCAACATAATTGAGGCAGAAGAAAGAATGCCTGTGTGCAAATTTATAAATGTAACATCTCTGAAATATACTATTGGATTAACAATAAAACCCCGCAAAGGACAACCCTCCGGACACGAGCTACAAGACATTATGTCAACTCCTAACCCATTTGAATTTTTAAACTTAATTCATGCGGCCAAGCGCCGCTCATTAGCATTGATTGAGCAGTGCAAAATGGAGTTAAAATACACGGACGACCTACACACAATCGAACTTATTTTAGAAAGCTATATGAGTATTGACGGAAAATATCAAAAACAATCCTACTTGCTCAATTTTGGCAATTTTACCGGCCATTATTTTAACAAAAATGAGTTTTCGCAGGTATTACAAGCCATTGTAAAAGCGTCAGACGCACAACCGCTTCATTTGCCACGGCAACCCATTGCCACCAATAAATTCCATAAACTATCCAAAGTCAATAATCGCGTAAGTAGTTTTGAAAGCACTCTAGATCAAAGGCAATTGAAACAAATATTTGACTTGGTCGTAGAAATTGGGTTATTTAAAAAACCATTTACGGTGCTCGACTTAACAAATTTACTTGAAAATAGTCTTACCGTTCCAATATCTGTAAACAACAATAGGGATTTGACAGCTCTATTTGATTGCTTATATCAAGAAAAATACATATGTAAAAATTGGCAAAGTGTAATAAATAAATATCGTTGTTTAATAGGCCCTACCGGTGCAGTTATTACTTCTAAGAACTTGAGCGCTACAAAAACAAACATTAGCACAAAAAGCGACAATTTTAAAAAAATAAATAAAATAATAGAGAAGCTTTCAATAACCATGATTAAGTCTTAATCCTAATCCTAATCACTCTTAATCCCTCCTAATCCTTTGGTTTCATTTCGTACCCACCTTTACGTAGCAAACAGGCAGCCGGTTGTCAACCTATTAAAAATTAAATAATTTGTATGGATTTTTCGAATACAAGGGTATTAACCGTCGAGCAGGGGTGTGCCTATTTGGGTTATGCCAAAAGCTACGTTTATAAATTAACAAGCGCCGGTATTTTGCCACATTCCAAGCCAAATGGGAAAAGCATCTTTTTCGATCGGGAAAAGTTTGAAGCTTGGATGCTAAGAAACCCGCGAAGCAGCTTTGAGGAAAAGCAGATACAGGCAGCAAATTATGCTACTACAAACGCCGAACTAAAACATAAAAGGAAAAAAATCGTATAAAAAAAAGACCCGCATTTACCAGACGCGGAGCCAAAATTTAAAACAATATTTAAAAATAACGAGCGATAAATTTAGCAAAAGAAATCGAAAGCACCGCAAAACAGGCATTAAATTTTCCAATTGCCTGTTTAACAACACTCACCGCTTTAACATACGTGCCTCCCATCGAGCGGTAGGTAACATTTCCTGTAAAAGTGGTTTGTTGTGAAGAATCCTTTACAACACTAACAAATCGCCCTGCCAATATTTGTCCTGCATTATTGGTTTTGACAATAAAAAAGTTATTGGACAAACTCTGTCCTCTGACGGAAATACGCGCGAACTTAACGTGCAAACTATCAATAGTAGAAACAAGATAATTGCTAAAATCAAGCGTATCGTAGTTGCTTTTCGATAAGCTATCCTTCAAATTTGCTTGTACGCTTAATAAATAGCTTTGCTGGTTTTCCGAGGCCTTATTACTTATTACATCTTCTTTTTTGCAGGAAAAAAGAATTAAACCCAATGCTGCCGCTAACACTAAGCGCTTCATAAAATTAGCTTTTGAGGTTAAAAAATAAGTAGAGTTGTGTCAGCGGCAACCTATTTTATTACAAAAAATATCCTCTAGGCATGTTTAATGCATGTAAAAGCAAATTATCTTTGGTTTGCTGAATTTTAAGGGAGCAGTTCTTTCGGGTGAATTTGCAATGCTTTTGCTATAAGGTACAGGTGAGATATACTAAAGTTTACTTTGCCTAATTCCATTCTTCCAATCTGTGAAGTATCAACTTCACACTCATTTGCCAACCTCTCAATTGATATCTGCTTCGAAAGCCGAACTTCTCTAATTTTTTCACCCACTGATTTAAGTGCCAAGCTATCCTTGTAATATGTTCTAGCTTTCTTTTCAGGCACATACCAAAGTGAAGCCAAGAAAAAAACCTATACAAGGGAGAATTATCCCTGAGTAACTAATAATTTCTATATTTACTGCCTATTTTAATAAGTTATTAACATTTAAACTCGTCCTGCCTGTATTTTAAAATTTTTATTTACTAAATTTTTTAAAAAAATCATTCAAATTCAAAGCTTCCAAAACCCAATGTCCTGCCGTTTTCCTTCAATATTCTTTGCATCTCTGGGGTAAATCCGTCATTATTGTCGGCTTCAATGTGGATAGTTATTTTCACATTGGTTCCTTTAGTGCCAATTAGGTGCTTTAATATTTCTCTTGAGTTTGACACCTCAGAGCGCCGCTGCACCCTGAAACCCTTTACTGGCGGGGGTTGGTGTTTGAATTTCCAAAAGTCTGTAGGGAGAAAGCCGTTTGGAGGAATAGATGCAGGCTAATATATTTGCGGCTTATGGCGTTTCTGCGTAAGGAGATAAAGAAAAGCGGCACCTACCTGAGCATCTGCGAAAGCTACCGTGATGAAAACGGACGGGTGCAGCGCCGGGTGCTCCGGCACTTTGGAAAATCCACGTAAACTAACCCCCTTCGGCCAAAAGAATCAGGTCCCCTTCGGCCATTTCAAATTGACCCCCTGATACCGGCTCAAACTTCCCCCCTGTAAAAGCAGGTAAAGAACAATTGTTTTTGTAGGATAATAATCGGTTGTTTTAACCAAAACAACCAGGCAGGAAATGTCCAACAAACCAATTGATATGTTCAAGATCAGGCAATTATTGCGTCTTTATGCAGAT
>CAIRZB010000073.1 GCA_903882935.1 uncultured Parafilimonas sp.
ACGAATACCACTTCAGGTTCAACAGGAGAAATGCAATGGCGGGTACTTTTAATGCACTAATTGAACGTATGATGCAAGCCCCGCCTATACGTTTAGAAAATATTCAAAAACGAAGTGCGACCTAAGTGCTAATTCCTATGCTTCTTTATGCAGTGCGGGCAGTTTCTTAAACCTTTTCATTCGAAGCCTATCCACTTTTTTGAGTGTCATAAAATCATAACTACCGAGAAACATCATTACAATCTCTGCCTCGTCACATGTATCAGAAAGCACTATTGCTGTATTTTCTAATCCAACATCCCTTAGTAATATTTCTTTCACGGCAACAGGTATCTCTATTTGGAAGGACCCATTTAACGCTGTTCTGCCAACTACAACTGTGTCATTAATCACAATTGATGCGTATGGTACAATTTCCAAATCCTCATCAATTACCCTTCCTTTGATAGTCTTACTCTGGGCGTAAAGACATATTGAGGAAAAGCAAACGACAATAAAAATGAGTAATAATTTCTTCATTCTATTATGGTTATGAAACCTACGTGAAAGGTCAAACCCCAACTTTAAAAAAGACTCGTTGGCTATTCAGAACTTTACGAACAACTGCCGAAACACCACTCCCAATACGCACTTACCTCCCATCACACTTCACCACTAGCTTTTGCCCTGTTGGCAATATACTAAAAACATACGGCTGGCCGGCTGCCGCTTTTTCAAATTTTCCCTGCGTGCATTTTACGGTATAAGCAAACCAGTCCAAAACTGCATCAATGCCATTTGCGTTGATGGCTGTAAAAGGCAGCGTTGTTCCGGCGGCAACATTTAATTGCAACGCCCAATTAAAGGCAGGGTCTTTTGGCTGGCATACCACCTCAAAACAATTATCAAAAAAATGGATGGCAAATTTCTCCCCTGTTGGTAAAGCCCAGGTTATCAGCAACTCCTTTTCGTTTATTTCTTTAATGGCAAGGTTCTTACAAGTAATTTCCGCCTGTTTGCCGTTTGGCAGCAGTTGCACCAGCCGCAGGCCGGCAGGTTCATCGGGCTTGCCCCAGTTATAGCCATCCACAAAAGGCAGGGTTTGGTAAATGCATTGGGTGGATGTGCCCGCAGTTTCCAAATAGGGGGATTTCAGCCTTTCATCAAACAGGTGTATATCCCTTATCCGGAGCGAATCATGCTGCCAAAATAGGCTGGCGCGGAAAAAACGGCTATTGTACCACACAGCTTTATGCCCCTCGTTACGGTAGTCTTTGATGGCCGTTACGGCCGTAGCCGGAGTGAGAGCATATTTTTGTTTAAACCATTTGCCGGAGGCTGCCAGCGTTTCCACCGTTATTTTGCCGGCCCTGCGCAGGGAATCAAAAATAGGTGCCTGCATCTCCAGCCCTTCGTGCATATCCTTCCAGGTAAAGGAGTTTTCCTGGCCGGCCTGCGTATAGGCAAATGCCAGACAGGGTTCGTCGGCAAGGCTTTGCATAAACCAGCGTACCCAGTTGGCGTTTTTACCGGCATCCTTATACACCGGCTCCAACGTTACAACGCTTTGCATGCCGCTGCCAACACCGCTTTCGTATTGGTATATTGGGTCGCTCCCCAACATCCGGAACACCGGCACCCCCACCTGCCCCTCCACTGTTTGCGCAGGCATATAGGCATTTAACCTGCTCGGGTAATAAGCCTGGTTCCAATAGCCACCCCAAAGCGTGTAACCGTCGGTGCCGGTTTGGTCCTTACAATTGGCACTGGCCACAATATGGTATTTGTCGTACATATAGGCCAGCGAATATTCGTCAATAAACCAAGATGCTATGGATGAAGGGTACCTGCCAAATATGGCTTTGAACTTTTCCATGTACACATCCACCAACACCTTCCGCTCGGTTGGCGTATACCCGGTTGAGAAGCCCACATTGGCATGCCAATCCCAAGGGTAACGGCCCCGCCAAGTAAGGCCTGCGGCCTCTACTTGCGGCTGCGTAATCTCCCACCAGCCGCCCACCTCGTCACCGGCGGCTATGCGGCTTTTAAGCAAGGTTTGGTAACGCGGCTCAATCAGCGCATCATATTGCAGCAAATAGGTGGCGGGTAAATGGTAATGTGCGAAGAGGTTTATTTGGGATACCACTGTTTGGTACAGCACATCTTTGGTAATGGCTTCGTCGCGCGGCTCCAACAACCGTATAAAATTCACGATGTTTACAATGCGCTTGGCACCACGCGGGACCGGTTTTTTAGGAGCTGAAAACCCTTGCGCAACCATGGCGGCCAAAACAACAATGGCCAATACAAACCTGCGGAACATATTGAAAATATTTTACAGATAAAGAAACTGTTTGCGCCTTGCAGTGCCATCCTGTACTGTAGGCGATAATACCCCCGATGCTGTGGGGCCACGTAACACTTAATAACCATGTAACCATCACCTAATCCCTTTACCTAACCAATACCACTACCCCTTTTATATTGGCTTCAACACTGCCCCTTTTATAACGGCAAAACCAAACATACGCGCCTTGGGGCTGCGGCTGGGCATTGTAGGTGCCATCCCAGGCTTGGGCTGTTTGGCTGGCCTCAAATACTTTTTGGCCAAACCGATTATACAACACAAGGCTATACATTTGAAACCGGTAGCTGGTGAGTATTTTAAAAACGTCATTGTACCCATCGTTATTCGGGTTAAAAGCAGTGGGGAAATTTATGCTGCACGCCGTTTGGCTTATCGTAACCATGGCTGTTTGGGTTCCGCAGGCGTTGGTAACCGCTACCGCATACAAGCCCGGCTTTGTAACGGTAAAGCTGCTTTGCGTGGTTCCATCCTGCCAAATGTACTTGTTAAAGTTGCCCGGGGTAATATTTACGGAGTCGCCCTGGCAAAGCAACAATTGCGTGCCAAGGTTTGGCGTGGGGTTTTGCAAAACGGTAAGGTGTACGGTGCGTATGCTGTCGCAGCCGCCTTGGCCAGTGAATACATCGGTATATGTGCCGCTGGCCGTGTGCCCAAAATATTGTTGCCCACCGCAAATAGAGGTATCTATGGTGTATGCTGTTTTATGCACGGTCAACAGCAGCGTAACATTTGAGTCGCAGCCGGCCGCAGGGTGAAACGTATATAGGTAGCTGCCCTGTTTGGTAAAGGTTGAATCGCCAAATGTATAGCTGGTGCCTTCACAGATAGCTGCCACCGCCGTATCAGAAAGTGGCGGCAGGTTGTTTACCGTGCCTTGTATTAAAATGCCTGTTACTGGCGCAGATGAGGCTACTTGGATGATAACCTCATTATCGCCCGCCTGCCAGTTATTGGCTAGGGATACGGTGATACCGGCGTTCTGCGAAGCACCGTCTGCCTGGTAGGGCGAAGGCTTGGGCATAATATTACCCAGATTCCCACTTTGTGCCACACCGTTAACATATACCTCATAAATGGAATTATCGGCAAACAAGTCCAAATCTAACCTAAAGGCGTTTTTACCATTATATTTTTTGCCGCAGGGCGTTTTACAGGGAAGGTTAAAATGGGTTTTGTAAAAAAAGAACCTATCCTTGGTATGCATACCTGATTGAACATACGACACCCAGGCGCTGCTATGGTAGGGGCTAACGTAATACGACGTGGGAAAAGGGTCCATTACGACCGCAGGGCTGTAGCTGGCGTTGATTGAATCGGCAGCAGCTACCCAATTAAGGTCTTTAGCACCCGCCGCCAAAAAGTGACCCGCCCCGTCAACACCAGAATTGAACGCACTATTAGCGGGGTGAGGCCCCATTTCGGGTGCGCATTGGCTAAATAATTTATTTATTGCCATAAGCAAAAACAATATGCTTATTACAAGCAATTTGGCAGCGTTGAAAAATGGCATTGGCAATCGTATTGTACTGAATGATGTGTTGATGCTTAAGCAATCAACAACCATTCAGTAGTGGCAGTTACATTAGCAGATAAATATAGCAAAATATTTTAGAATATGTATAGATATCGCTGGCTAATTGGGGGATTGCAGGAAGTTGGGATGTTATTAAATGGAAACTTATAACGAAATCAGGAAGGACGCATTAAAATAAGCATACCGCCAAAATATTCACCAAGCAATTATTAACTAAAACTGTTTAATTTCTCTTCGCACTTTCTGCTTAATAAGGTACATAATAAGGGCAAAGAAATTGGCATAAATTTGGTTAATGCATGACTGCCTTTCGCTAAAAAGATAAACATGGGGCAACACTGTTTCAAAACACCATAAAGCACCCGGCATACAGCACCAAGGTATCACCTCCCCTACCGCACCAGCACCACCGTGCCTTTTTGCGATACCGTCGGCCGCTGGTACAACTGATACTGACAAAACCAAACATACACACCGGCGGGCTGCGGCTGCCCGCTGATGGTGCCGTCCCACCCATCGGCAGGGTTGTTGCTGGCAAAAACCTTTTGCCCCCAGCGGTTGTACACGGTAAAACTGTATTGGGTGGCAAGGCCCGCAAAGCCTGGCTTAAGCACATCGTTAAAACCATCGCCGTTGGGCGTAAAGGCGTTGGGCAAGTACAAATACTCGGCACAGGCAGAGTCTATTACGCGTATGGAGTCAATCCCTTTACAACCGTTGGCATCTGTAACCTGTAATGTGTACACCCCGGCCGGAAAGGGGCTTATTGTAGGCGTGGTGGCACCAGTACTCCATAAATAGGTGTTGTAAATACTGGTAGCCCGCAAGGTGGCCATATTGTAAAAACACTTGGTAATACTGCCGGGCAAAAAGCCTGCCGGAACGGGCACGCCCACCACATTGGCCGTGTCGGTGGCTTGGCAGCCTGCACTGTCTTTAACGGTAACCCAGTAAGTACCCGGGGTGTTGATGGTGATGTTAGGCTGCGTGGTGCCATCATTCCAAACATAGCTAACAAAACCCGCCGTTACAGTTACCACCAGTTGCGAGCCTTGGCATAACGGAATTTTTTTAGCTAGCGTGGCAGTGATAACATCGGTTGATATGGCAAAAGTATCATTGGCAAGGCAGCCCAGGGCATCGGTGGCCTGCACCGTGTAAATGCCCGGTTGGCTCACCGTTACCGTGGGCGTGGTTGCACCGTCGCCCCATGTATATTGTGTAAAGCCTGCCCCAATCGCCAACGTTTTTGAAGAATCGGCACAAATCAGATAACGGAAGTTTTGGCTAGGGTTGTCGATTGCAATGGTAACGGTGGCATCAAGGCTGTCGCAGCCCAACGCGCCATTATAGCTATGGCTGTATACTCCAGCCGTTTTTACCGTGCTGTCGTTCCAGGGCAGCCGGTAGCCCTGCCCCAGGCAAAGGGTTTTGGCGGCACTGCTGGCTAATGGCGGGTTGCTTACGGTTAGGTTTAATGTAATGGTTGAGTCGCAGCCTGCCGCGCTGGTGGCAACAAATGTGGCCACATTGCTGCCGCCTTTTGTTATTTGCTGGCCATGCCAGGTGTAAGGTAGTTGGCTGTAGCAAATGTACTGGCTGTCAATGCTTTTAACGGGCGCAGGCACCTTAAAAAAAATATTGTTCGAAGGCAGTTGCAACTGGCTGTTACACAACCCCAATAAGGTATTGCCATCGGTACCTTGCTTTGCGGCAATGGTATAATTGCCGGGCGCGGGTGGTGTTGCAAGGGTTAACGTTATGGTGCTGGTATAGCCTGTGGTGCCTGTGCAGTTAACCGCTGATGCGCTGGTGATGGTAATAGACGGGGTGATGCTGAAATCGCTGCCGTCGGCTGCAATAGAACTGCACAAAACAGGTTTGGTTACCTGCAGTGTTATGGTGTTTGTACTAACGCATGGCAGTGCGTTTACACTGGCCAATACCGGTGGCTGTGTTTGGTCGAAAGCCGCAGTGGATCCTGAAAAATCAATGGTAAAACCTTTGCTGGGGCCAGGGTTGTCGTCATGGCCAAAATTATTAACCATAACTAGGTAAGTTTCCCCCGCCTTGGCACTGATGTATTGGCAAAAAGAAGAGCCGAAAGTACCGTCTGCCACGGAATTGACTGTTGAGGTTAAGCTTAACCCAACAATGCCCCCAGGATTGCTGCCCGTAAAATTATTGTTGTTATTGCAACGCACCGCATTTGCAGATGATAAGCTGCCGCAGGGCACATTGGTGGCATTTACCACGGAAAAATCGTAATCGTCGATAGGGTCTAAAGGGATAATTTTGAAAACAATGGTGCCGCTGGCACTTACTTGCAGCTTTAACCAAACTGAATTGCCCTCTCCACTACCGCAGGGGGTTTGGGTAAGGTCGTTCACCAGGCCCACACCCTGGTAGCTGTAGGGTGTAGAGAAAGTGGTGCCGCAAATACCAAGGGCATTGCAGGCATCCTGCTCCGGCTGGTTGGGCGGCAGCAGGTGAATTTGGCAATTGGCTATTGGGTGTATAAGGCAACAGGTTGCTGTTAATACTATAAAAACTGCTAGTTTCCGTACCATTGGCATAAAGATATAGAATTTTCAAGACTGGTCTTTAACAGCACGCACCTTCGCCCCTTTTACGGTAACGGCAGCCAGTTGTAGCTGCCTTACAGTTAGGATGGCTTTTCCACATTAACACAACAAAATTTTACCCATGCAAAGTTTGTGCAGTAGGGGTTTCATCTACCTCCAAACGCTGCATTTAGGGCTATTTTAACAATCCTAAAAAACAGTACCCGGAAAACCCATAACTTAAAAGGGGCTTCCGGGTATTGCTGTTTACAACCAACCATTTATTGCCGATGGTAACAATTGCTATTTGCTAAGTGTATAAATGGTTTGGGTACCTGCGTCAACACCGTATTTGCTATGTTCCAGTATTGGATTACCATTGGTGATTGATTTGAGTACAATACTGTTTAAATGCACCCCTGTTTCAATGGCAACAGAAGTATCTTTCAATAGGTTGTATTTTAAAGTGTCGTATGTTTCTAGCTCGTGCTGCTGGTTTATGTAAAAGTCAATCGTGCCCTTCTTAGAAAAATCAACGTAATCGGTCGCTTTCGCATTGTACATGGTATCCCATACAATGCCTCTTGGCAACAAAATTGAATTTACCTTAATGGTACGTACCACCCATTTGCTGTACAGTTGTTTGCTGTAAGCGCTTGTGCCATTAATTGTTTTTTTGCAAGAGGCGAGGGATAGCAAGGACGTTACCAGCGCGAATAAAAGAAAACACCTTTTCATAACTTTTTTTCTTTTACTGACTTACCGGCACGATAAACCGTTGCAATAATTTATTTCTTAACAATTGCGCAACAATGGCAAGCAAATCGTGAATTTTATTTTTTTTGCAAGGCCGGCAGCCTATACTTTGCCGCCAATGGGCCATATTCTTCTGCCGGTATCTGCACAAGCAACGGGTTCTTTTTGGCATTTATCCAATGTAGTAGTTGTAGTATGTCTGCCTCTTGCATGGCAGTGCATCCTTCGGTACCTTCGTGGTTGTTTTCCCAAATATGCATAAATATGCAACTGCCATGGCCCGGTGAAGGGTTGGTGGCATTGTGGTTAACAAAAAGGCCCCATTTGTAGTAATTATCCTTCCGGTGCATGTACTCAAAGCTGTTCCAGTCGCTTTTGGTGCTGTCTTTATGCAGCAGCGTATTGTAGTGTGTGCTGTGCATATCATCCACGCAAATAACCGTGTCGGCCGCTTTGGTGTATCGGTTTTTAATCCATTGTGCGTCCGCATTGTCGGCATAACCAAAAGCAGTGCCGATGGTAAATATCCCCGCAGGGGCCTTTAGGTCGCCTTCTTTTTTTATTGGCGCACCGGTTATGTTTAACGGCACCAACCCATCGCCTATGCCCAGCCCATTGCTACCCACCACTACCTCATTACTAAATTTCAACACCCATTGGCCATGTTGTTTTTCGTAGGCATACAGGGTACCCTGCAAGCTGGCCCAACCGTTGGTGATCACCACCATCAGTTGTTGTGATTGTAGGCTGGTTGCGTGCGGTTGCGCGTTTGCCACATAGGTAAATAGCTGTATGCAGACGAAGAGGCGAAGCAAATGTTTCATACTGCAAAATAAGGAATTTAGGAATTGACTATTTTAAGGTGAAATTTTGAGCGAACGCTTGACGTTGGAAAGAGCTTACTTCCCAATTAAACATCTTTTATGATTTTTAGAAAAGTTTCTGAATTTATTATATTTACGGTGGGGAAAGCCAACAGTTTGGCGGCTGAAAAATGATTGTCGTCGGTTACCAGATAATCTGCATTTGCTGCAAATGCCACATCAAAAAATTTATTGTCGTCAGCGTCAGCATTAATTGCATGCCAGAAGTAAAAAACTCGTTGAAAAATTATATCGGGCGATTCAACAAAAACTTCTAATATAATTTCTGCGGCACCCACTGCGGCATGCTCTAGTAGAATCTCCTCATATTCGTGTAAAATATCTTGAGACAGAATTAATTGGAATTTACCATTAACAAACGAATCCCAAATTGGCCTGAATTTACTTTGCTTTCCAATTGACACTAACAGAACATTCGAATCAAGCACAATTTTCATTTACTTGCCTTGTTTGGAACCCGAAAGTGTTGTCTACTTAATGCCTCGTAGGTTTCGGCCGTAACATTGTTTTCAACTTCCCAATTTTCCACAATTTCATCAAGACGCTTACTTAATAACTGCACCGCAAGCCTACGCATTTGTACAAAATCGGCTTCCGGCAGCGGTTTTTTCAGCAGCCTCAACATAATCATCTGCTGCTCGTTCAACGGTATGGAAATAGGTTCATTTGCCTGCATATCTGTAAAATTCACTGTAAATATACAGATTTAGGCAAAGTTGGTTAGTGAAAATTCATCAAGAAACGCTATGCAACTGCCTTAACAACGTTTCTATCTACAAACTTTGGCATAAATTCCAGTAAATCAATTTCTTTTCTATCAACTTATGGAAATTTCCAGTGTCGGCATCTAATTTCGCATCAACATGAAAGTAGCGTATTCAATTATTATTTCCTGCCTGTTGGTAAGTTGCGGCAACCCCAAACAATCAAGGCCTTTCAAGGCTTTTGATTTTTCGTACAATGATGTTTTCTCTACATGCTTCTCCATAAAATTTACCCAAGGCGATACGGTTTTTATACGGCAGCATTTTACAAATTTGGATTTAGGGACTTTAAAAGAAAACAAAACATATTATTCAATAGTCGAAGACGATGAAAAGAACACCATTGACAGTTACCTAAATCTAATAGATTTTCAGACATATAATAGTAAGTACATAGAGGGAGCACAAGACGGTGCCGAGTACCAGTTTTATGTAGTAAAAAACAATTACCTAAAAACCATTTACGTACAGGGCGACAACGCCCCCGCCCAACTGCATACATTTGCTGTTTGGCTTACAAACTTTAAAGCTAAACTGAACCTTACCCAAATAGATACTGCCATTGAATTTGGTAGTTTGAAATTTTTTTTACCTCCTCACTCTCAACCTCCTCCAATAAATTTCACCCCTCCTAAAATAGATAAGCCCGATTAAATGCAAAAAAGGCTGTTATTGCTCCCACCCGCTCCCCACCGCCGAAGTGTGCGACGCAACCGCAGCCCCATGAAAAACTACCGCCCGCCCCCCAAAAAAAGTCCGTAACGCCAAAAACTTATTTTGCGGTGCGTGCACGGCCATATAACTTAGTAGCCTTCTTTACATTTTTCAAAAGCAGTTGTATGTATAAATACCTCCTCAGCATTGCCGCTGTATGCATAGGCGTAAGCAGCTATGGCCAAAGTGCCTACACCCCCGCGCAGAACGAATATATTTCGTACCAAGGGCGGGTGGGTTTTAAAAACGGCGCGGCAGAATTGGCTTGGCCAGGCACATCCCTCACCGTGCGGTTTGAAGGCACCGGTATTTCCGGGCAGTTTAAAGATTCCGACACATCTAACTATTACAACATCATCATCGACCGCGACAGCATCCGTAAAATACATTTCGACACTACCAATACCATTTACACGCTGGCCGCTGGTTTGCGCAAGGGCAAGCATACCCTGCAAATTTTTAAACGCACGGAGTGGGACAAGGGAAAAACCTGGTTTTACGGCTTTGCGTTAAACGACGGGGCCAAATTGCTGCCCCCGCCAAAGCTGCCCAAAAAGAAGATAGAGTTTTTTGGCAACTCTGTTACGTGTGGGTACGCGATAGAAGATTATGCCGGCGACTCCCCCATCGGTTATTTTGAAAACAACTACGATGCTTATGCAGCCATTACCGCCCGGCATTTTAACGCGCAATACTATTGCACCGCCAAAAGCGGCATCGGCGTTATGGTTAGCTGGTTTCCGCTGATTATGCCCGAAATGTACGACCGCCTGGACCCCACCGACAGTGCCAGCAAATGGGATTTTACCCAGTACACGCCCGATGTGGTAGTGGTTAACCTGTTCCAAAACGACTCATGGATTGTAAACATGCCCGGCAACCCACAGTTCAAGGCCCGTTTTGGCACCACAAAACCCATGCCGGAACAAACGATACAGGCCTATAAAAACTTTGTGCAAACCGTACGCGGCAAATACCCCAAGGCGCTAATTATTTGCATGCTCGGCAGCATGGACATTACCCGCGAAGGCTCACCTTGGCCCGGCTATGTGGAAAAGGCTGTAGCGCTGTTAAACGACCCGCAAATTCTCACCTACTTTGCGCCGTATAAAAATACGCCCGGCCACCCCAAAACAGCGGAACAAAAGCTGCTGGCCGCCGGGTTGATTGATTTTATGGAGCAGCATGTGAAGTGGTAGGGAGGAAAACATTATACCCGAATAGTGCGAGCAGAATAACAAGCTTGAATATTTTGTTATTGGCTCCCATTTTATTTCATCTTCTTCTTATTTGTTCAGTTCATGCGCAAGGTATAAATGCTAAAGTTGCGCTTATTGATAGTATTGCTAAAACCATCGACACCGCTAAATGACAGTTTGATTTGCCAGGTAGAACAAAACAAATTTGCCCGATACCCCAAAGCATATCTTGAAATAGCTGAATCTGATTTGAAAAAATACAAAATGTCAGAGAGAATTTTCAAGTGATGAAATTGAATATTTGTCGATCCTTAAAATTTATAGGTGTAAGGTCTACACAATAAACCGCCAAATAGCCCTATATTTAAACCTTATCCCCAAAACATCACGCACATGAGAAAAAGCCTGCTCCTTAGCACCATACTGCTTAGCCTTTATGCCAACCTGTTTGCCCAAACCGACACGGTGAGCCAATACACCAAAAAAACCTACATGATACCCATGCGGGACGGCACCAAGCTTTTTACCATCGTGCTAAGCCCCACCTACCAAACTGGCCCCTTGCCTTTTTTAATAGAGCGTACACCCTATGGTGCAGAGAACGCAGTAAGGAAGGGTGATGTTATAAGCAGCAACGCTTTTGGCCCTTTTGAAACCATTGCAAAGGCGGGGTATATTCTTGTTTTTCAGGACCTTAGGGGCAAGTTTAACAGCGAGGGTACGTTTGAAATGAACAGGCCGCTTTACCATGTGCTGGATAAAACCAAAACCGACGAAAGTACCGATGCCTACGACGGCATTGACTGGCTGCTGAAAAACATACCCAACAACAACGGCAAAGCAGGCATACTCGGCATATCGTACGGCGGTTACCTTGCGCTGGACGCCTCTGTTGACCCCCACCCGGCCCTAAAAGCAAGCAGCCCGCAGGCTAGCCCCACCGATATGTTTTTGGGCGACGACTTTCACCACAACGGTGCATTCCGCCTTAGCTACGGCTTTGAATACAGCTACCTGGTAGAGAATGAAAAAGAGGCCAACAGCGACTTCCCATTCCCCCAGTACGATGTATTTAGCTGGTACTTAACATTGGGCAGCCTCAAAAATGTAAACGATAAGTATTACCACAACAGGCTGCCTTCGTGGAACGATTTTGCCAAGCACCCCAACTACGACAGCTTTTGGGTGCGCCAAAGCATGTTAACTACCGTACGCACGCCCCAACTGCCGATATTGCATGTGGGTGGCTACTACGACCAGGAAGACCTGAACGGCCCGCAGATTATGTACGAGCAATTGGAAAAGAAAGACAGCTTTAACCGCAACTTTATCGTGCTGGGGCCTTGGTTCCATGGCGGTTGGATGCGGGGCAAGGCCGACAGCCTCGGCAAGATTGATTTTGGCAGCAAAACGGCCGTCTGGTTCCAAGCACTGCAAAAGCAGTGGTTTGATTACTGGCTGAAGGGCATCGGCGATGGAAAGTTTGCCGAAGCCAACTGCTTCCAAACCGGCAGCAACCAATGGAAAACCTACAGTGCCTGGCCGCCCAAGCAAGCACAGCTTAAAAAACTGTACACCACCGCCAGCCATACCGTAAGTTTTACCAAGCCAGCAGCAGCCAGTGGTGCGGTTAGTTATGTGAGCGACCCTGCCACGCCTGTACCATACCGCGCACAGCCCATTGAGGCAACCTACGGCACAGGCAGCCGCTGGCGCCAATGGCAGGTGGACGACCAGCGCTTTGTAACCAGCCGCCCCGATGTTATTAGCTTTACCGGCGACAGCCTAACAGAAGCCCTTACCGTTACTGGCAAAATAACCGCCCACGTATTTGCCAGCACCACCGCCAGCGACGCTGATTTTGTGGTGAAGCTGATTGACGTGTACCCGAATTTTGACCCCAAGAACCTTGCCATGAGCGGATACGAGCTGCCCATTGCCATGGAGGTTTTCCGCGGGCGGTTTAGAAAAAGCTTTGCCAAGCCAGAGCCTTTTACCCCCGGCAAGCCCGAGGAAATAGTCATTAGTCTGCACGACATTAACCACACTTTTTTAAAGGGCCACCACCTGATGATACAGGTACAAAGCAGCTGGTTCCCCCTTATTGACCGCAACCCGCAACGTTACGTACCCAACATTTTTGAGGCCAAGGAAAGTGATTTCATCAAAGCCACGCATACCGTGTATTGCAACAGCCAGTATGCCACGTATGTTGAGTTGCCGGTGATGGAGGAGTAAGAGTTTGTCTTTGGCTGATTGGCTGAAGATTGCATGGTGTTTCGCACTTTGGTTTTTCAAATACCTGATGCAAATTGGTTTTTAACAATTGTCCAGCATACCCAAAAGCAAATGGCTGCAATTTTACAACACCCCAGTGGACAAAATGATGCGGTGTTCAACATAGACTTTATAAGGTTTATGAAACCTTATAAAGTCTATTATCAAAGTCAAATATACTTGAAAATGGACGAGTTTCGTTTATCCGTCATACCCTATTGAACCCAAAAAAAAAGATAACAGCGTAAGTAAAATTTTAGATTTACAAACATCCTTTTAGCCAATGCCAATAAATTTTTCGAAATAGAAAAAGTAATAATGAGCAAAGGCAAAAACGGTTTTTATCTTATAGCTCGCTATTTGACACCTGAGGTAAATTTTTCATTATAAGGTAGGTGTTTCGTAGACGAAGTAGAAATTAAAAACAACCTTGCTGTCATCAACGTTAAGGCAGTAAATAGCTATGGTGAACCTAGATGCGATGTTTTATATTTTATCCGAGGTTTAGAAATGAAATAAGCCTGTTTAATGAAAAAATGATCGTACAGCTGGTTGGGGTTGGATGATTTAAATGAGGTAACTACGCTAATCCTTATTGGTTAACATAATGGGTTATTCAAATACAATTTGGCGATAATATAAAAATCTCTCTATTATATTATTACCAAACCATTCTATTTTTATGTGGAAGAATCTAGGTTGCTTATATTTTTTTGGTTAGCAAAGTTGGTAGTCCGCCCAAGGCTGCCAACAGGGGCTTTCTAAAAAGGTATAGCGCAGCTAACAATAAAAAGCCTATCAAGTACCAAAAGCGGGTAACGGCCTTGTTTTTCCAGCTGCTAATCTGGTCATCTGCTTTGGTTTTATAATTGGCAAACAGAAGCTTATACCAAGTAACACTGTCGTTGCAAATGTTCAACAGCCGCTTGTCAACACTTACTATTTTAACACTGTCGTGCAGGGTTATTGTTTTGGTAATGGTTTGCAAAACAGTATCGCGCACGTATACCGTTACGCCACTGACTAGTGTATTTTTTTGCGGACTGTTTTGCGGTAGTGTATAGGCAGTGTCGGTTTTAGTGGTTGTGTCGTGTACCAATGTTTTAATACTGTCAACCACACAAGGGTTTAGCTTTGCCCATGCGTACCCCACTTTATTAAAGGCTGCTTCGTTTACAAGTACCCGCTGGGTGGCTTTGTTAATGCCGCAGCCCCAAAGGCCAAACAACAATATGGCAAGGCAGGAAATGATTAAGAAAAACAACAGGTGTTGGGGCCCGCCCTCCCCTCCGGGCCTACCGAAAGGGGAGGTATTGCCGGTTGGCCAGGCTGGGATGATTTTACTCCGGTGTAGTTTACTTTGAAGAATTGTTGGTGCTATTGTCATTGGTTGGGTTGGCCCCACTACCGGTGGGGCTGCGTTTGGTGAATTTTTCTGAGGTAATAAGGCCAAAGCCGGCCAATAAGGTAAAGATTAAGTCCTGCCATATCTGCTGTTGGAAGGTGGCGTGAAAAAAAGTAACGCCCAGGCCTATTGTGCTTAGGAGTGCCAATATGGCGAACGACATAACGCGTTTACTGCTACCCTGCCCGTCAACGTCGGAAAGGATTTGTTGTACAAATTTCATGGGTTTATGGGCTGTTTTTTTTGCTGGCAATGGCCTTGTAGTCGGCATGCCACTTCCAGCAGGTGTATAAAAAGGTGGCCAGGCCCGACAAGATGCCCATAACCATTGCCGTTTGGCTAAGGGCCGCTTTGCCCACAAAGCCCAGGGTGAAGGTTATTGCAGTGCCAATAATGCTGGGTCTGTTGTGGGCCGCAGCATTGGTTAAGTGTTGCATATGGGTTGGTTTAGGGGTTGATTAGAGCTATTGCTTGCCTTAAATGCCCAAAGTTGTTTAAAAAGGCTGGTTTTATCCCAACTTTTGCAGTTACGATTATTTTCGGCTTGTTTTACCGCCGTGCCTATTTTAATTTGCCCGACTGAATGATTGTTTGTGCTATAAGGTCATTGCCCTTTTGGTTGGGGTGGACGCCATCTTTGCCCAAAATGCCATTCGCTTTAGCGGTTGGCATGTAAGTATCAATAACATTATCGCCAAAGGTGGCTGTTATCCAGTTACTAAAACCCCGTTGGTCAACTTCGTTTTCATAAATGCAATTGAGGTGGTAAACCTCTATGCCTGCCACCTGTAGCCGCTCTACCGCGCTGGAGTATCGCGCCTTTAATGTGTCAACATTCATACTAAATGCAAGGTCATTGCGGCCAACAGCAAGCAACACAAAGCGCGGCGCAAGCCTGATGATTTCGGGCAATCTTGCCTGTAACTCATTAATGCCATCCGTGCCGCCCACGCTTAATACAAAGGGTTTGTAGGCATAGCCAACCCGTGCAGGCCATCTGCTCTTAAAGCTATCAGCCACATACATGCCTTTGCTGTCTGTAACAATCAGCATATTTGCGTTTTTGAGGCCCGCAGTAGTAATATTTAAGCTATCCAAAGCAAAAGACCCTCTGTTAGCATATACGCTAAACTTGGCGGTGTTAGGCGTTGGTACTTCATACCCAGCAGACACGTACACATATTTTGCAGTTACTTTACTTGTGCCGTTTGTGGCAATGGCAAAAACTGTATCAAATTTTCTTTCTAAAGAAATTACAATGCTGGTGTTTGGCTTTGATGAAAGACTATCAATTGACGTTGCCACATTTTTTGTTATGGCATTGTTAGTGCTATAAATATTGAGCCGCCCATTATAAAAATCTATTGTGGCATAAACACTAAAGCTTTGATAGGCATTGATTGAACGTGTACCCACCCCAGCAACCGCGTCACCCGATAGTTGTTTAAATTTAGCCCCGACTTTCCATTCCTCAAGCAGGCTGCAATAGTTGTAATCCAAAGTAGAGGTTAATGAGTCGTGTGAAACAATTATACCTGTTGATGAAATCGCACATTTTGCACCGTTTACGGTAAAGTCAGTTAAGCTTTGCAAGGCATTTTTTCCGAAAATTGTTCCATAAGGTACGGCTTTGCCAGTGTATGGCTTGTGTTGCTTGGTACAACCAACCAAGAGTATAACGGCTATTAAAAAGTGCGCTTTCATTCGTTTAGGTTTTAAGCAAAATTACCAATTATTCTTCCATGTGCTGCCGTTGTACGTTTGAATTACGCCTGTGCTGGCATCCGTTGCCGTGCAGTCGGTGCAATACACGGTAAGGCCTGCCACTGGGCTGCTAATGGCATTGCGCTGGGCGGCTGTCATTACAGGCGGCAAAAAGCCCTTTGTTGTGCTTTGCACGTCTAACGCTACGCTTGGCTTTAATGTAGGCGTTGTTGGGTCGGCATTTATTTGTATCTGACCTGTACTAAAATCGCCATATATCAAATGGTTTGTCCCGCTTCCGCCAGTTATGCACAATTTATTATTGGGCGAAGCCGATGTATACTGCAAAGCATAATGGCCAATTAGCACATTATAACTGCCGTTAAAATTGGTGTTGCTGCCGCTGTTGTTGCCGATAAAAATATTACTGCCTGCATTTCCGCCGCCATTGGCGTTGGTATAAGTGTTTACGCCTGCATTGTAACCGATAAAAATGTTATTGCTGCTGTTAGTGGCGTGTTGGCCTGCCGATGTGCCGATGAACGTGTTTTGGTCGCCCGAAGCCAAAGCAGAGCCTGCGCCCGTTCCGATAGCTGTGTTGAACGAGCCACTAGCATTTGTCTTCAATGCTTGGTATCCTACACCAGTGTTTAACCCCCCGCTGGTGAGCGCATTGAGCGCAGTAGAGCCAACGGCTACATTGTCGTAGTTGGTTAGTGAAAAGTTTCCCGCACTGTAACCCCAAAACAAATTGCTGTTTCCGTTACACTGGTGGTAAATAACCTGCCCGTTTTGCGTTAATACGCCAGTAGTACTGCTTGAGGTTGAAGGCAAGTCAAAGCTACTGGTTGTGGCCACCTCTTGCATGGTTTTTACACCCGAGCCAAGTGTTTGGTTAGCAAGCGTAACAATACCAGCCGCACTGCCGGAGGCATCGGTTGGCATGTATGAATAAGCCGCAGTTGGAGGGGTGTTAAACCTAACCATATCAGCATAGTTCAATCCCTTTTTTAATAACCCACATTGTACAATTGTATTGGCAATCAAATCATGCCCCGTTTGGTTAGGGTGTACATTGTCGCTGTACAAAACATTGGGTATCTGCAAACTGGGGTCGTAGGTGTTTATAACATAACCCGCAAATGTTGTTTCAATGTGGCTCTTTAAAGGCAATAAATTTAAACCCGCACTTTCATAAAAACCGTTGCTGTGGTATACGGCTATACCTGCCGCTGTTAAACGCGCCACTATGGTATCATAATTAGCATAAACGTTACTATACGTAAAGTTGAGGTCGTTACGGCCAATCATTATTAACACCGCTTTCGGTGCCAAGGCTATAATTTCAGGCACCCTGTTCAACAAGTCCCTCACGCCTTCAGTACCACCCGCGCTTATTACGGTAGGGTAATACAAAGCGGAAATCTGTTGTGGCCACCGAGAGGCAAAAGAGTTAGAGATATACTCTCCTTTGCTGTCTGTGGTAACAAGTAAGTTGGCGTTCATAAGTTCCTTACTGCTTATAACTAAGCTATCCAATGCAAAAGTGCCACTCAAGGCATAAACAGCGTATTTCCCAGTGTTAGGGCTGGGGTTGGTAAAATTGCCTGATTGAAAACCATAATTGGCGGTGATAAATGAGCCGCCGGTAGTGAGGTCCCTTGCTGTGGCGTACAACGTATCAACTACCCTTTCAAGCGATATAATCACATAGTCATTGGCGCCTATGGCAAGGTTGCTGGCTGATGTGGCCACAACCGTTGTGGCCGGACTGCCTAAATTATTGGTGGCAACGATAGTAAGTGTGCCAGTTGAAAAGTTAAGCGAGGCATAAGCACTAAACTTTTGGTACACATTCATGCTCCTGGTACCGACACCCGCAACCGCGCTGGTGGAAGTTACCTTAATTTTAGCGGTAGTGTTCCAATGGTCAAGCAGGCTGTAGTAGTTGTAATCTAGGCTAGAAACGCCGGAGCCTGCGGTAACTACTATTTTGTTAGACGATACGGTGGCAGTGGCTGTATCTGCAGTAAAATCGCTGGTAGAGGTCCAACTGTTTTTGTTATAAATAATGCCGTAATACTGCGGCGTGGCTACCCCACCCACATTCCCCCAGCTCAACACGCTGCCGTTGGTGGTCAAATACTTTCCTGCGTTACTGTTTTGTGCGGGCAAAACAGCTGCGGCGGCGCTGTCGGCAATGCGCCGCGCCTGGGGCAGGGTGGCCAGTTGCTGGGTGTCGGCACTGTAGGTAAAGGCAGTTCCCCCGCTGTTTTGTAATACGCCCAATCCCCAGCCGGCATTGGCATTGGTGTTATGCCAGTAAATATTGGCGGTTCCGCCGGGTATGCTATCGGCATTCAAGGGGGCAAACTGTTTATACCCGTTTAAATATTGTTGCGGGCTGTTAGGGGCTGCCGTAAAAGATGGGCCGCCAGTTACGGCACCAAAATACTCAATACTATTTTTCTTGTAAAACAGGCTGTCGCCACGCTGGTATAACGTGTCAACATACCGGTTGCCGTTCGGCATTACATTTAAGGTACCGTTTAAAACGCGGTTTAGTTTTGCCGCGGTAATTTGCTGTGTGCCGTTGGTGTTAATCAAGGTATTTATCGCGCTGCGTAGGGTGGCAGTGTCGGTTATGGCCTGTGCCTGGCTTTTGCTATACGCTAAAATCACTATTAAAATCGTTGCTAAAATCGCCTTGTGTTGCATGGCTGGTTGTGTTTATGTCGGTTGCGTAATACGTATTTGTCGGGCTTAGGTATAAGTTTATGCCTTGGTCAATCAATAGGTTATCGTCGTATAAAAACTGTTGCCCCGTAACGGGCGTGTAGTCCAGGCTGCTTATGGCATTTTCTAGCAACAGTTTGTATAACAGGTCGGTAGTACCGTACGTGTTAAGGCAAACATCCAACAGGCTTTGCCCGCTTACGGCGTTAAATTTTTGTTGCATTGGGTATAATTGTTAGGGTGCCCTTGTTGTTTACCGATATGCTGGGGCCGGTAACCCGGTAGCCGTCTGCCCGTAGATTTATTGCCACGCTTCTGGTTATCGCCTGCTCTTGGCCGCTGCTGTTGATGTATTGTAGTATGCCCACCCCGTCGGCGGGGTATTCTTTCCACCACCCGGGGAATGCGTTTATGGTGTCTTCAATATGCTGCATGTCGCTTGGGCCGGTGGCGAAATCGCCGTTTTTGATAACAATGTCGTTGTTTAACAAGGAAAAGTCAGTTGAGGCAGCCATGGAGATAGGATTGTTTTGTGTACCCGCTTCGGCAGGACAGGACAATAATAAAAAGTTTCGGAAACGCCTTTACGATTGGTTGCGTTATACCCCGTGCGTAACGGTGGTGTTCTCAATTTCGCTTTGTTGGGTAGGCAAAATGGTGTTCGTTTCATTGGTTATTGTTGGGGCGGCAGTGCCTGTGCCGGTTGTTAACGCAAGTATATGGGTGTGCGCATTGTATTTGGCAATTAGCCCGTTCAGCAAATTTTCAAGGTTGTTTAGTTTTTGTGTTAGTGCTGCAATTTTTGCAAGGCCGCCCAGGCTGCCATCGTTTAGCTGTATGGTTCCGTCAATTACCTTTAATTGGCTGCCGCCAACGGTGTACAATATTTTAGTTAGGCAACTAAACATTACAACGCATGGTTGGGCAAATTTGCTTAACAAAACCAGCACTGTGCTGTCTAATGAGGGTATGTAAAAAATACCGTCATCAACGCTGGCCATCAGCAACGCGTCGCTTATGGGTGCTTGCATATATCCGCCTTGGGGTAAACACACGCATGTGCGCGCCGCCTCGTTAACGCTTTTTACAGTGCAGGGCAAGTACGATACTGCGTCTGCATGTTTTACGCCAGAAATATGTTGTATAGCGTCAATAATATGTCTGCTACTCATAAAAAATGGTGAATTGTGGTACGCTAAAACGGAGTGGTGAATCCTGAAAAGGTATGTGTAAAGGCATTTTGCTACCATCAGCCCAGTTTGAAGTCAAGCTCAATTTCTTGCCGCAGGCCTCCTGTGCCGCCGGTGTATTTTACGCCGCGTACCATGTAAGTGCCGTTGCGTTCGGGCAATACATTGTCAATCAGGCTAATGGCATCGCCATGCTTAACGTATGGCAGGCCAAAGGTGGTAAATGTGCCGCGTAGGCCTGTGTAGTAATACTTACGCAATTGGGGTGTCGCAAGGTCTTCCAAGTCTTTCATGGTTTTTGCGCCAGGAAAGAAAAAATCGTGCCTTTCGCCTGTTTGGTCCTGCGGTATTTCTTGCCCGTCTTTTATCGGTAAATACTCGGGTACGTCTGTACCCTTTTTATATGTTACCAACAAGCTTAGTTTTGTTTTTTGTGTTTTGGGGTGTCCGTCTTTGGTGGTTTGGCCTGTTTTTGACTCAACGGTATTGCTTGCGAGGCAACTTAACACAATGTCATCTCTCCTGGCATACTCCAAGTTGTCGCTAATGATATTTTCTTGAAAAGTAAACGTGTTGTATGGCGGCTGGCCTGTATCTTGCGGCAAGTACGCAAATGCGCCGCACCGTAATTCATTCCCTCTAAAATACGCTTCAAAATGGTATGTTTTTCTTAGCTCCTCCAGCAGTTTGGCAACAGTTTCTCCACCGGTTCGTATAGTCCCGGCCTGTGTTTGGGTTAGCTTGTTAACTGTAAAGGGCAGTGGTTTGCCTGTGTTGGGCATGTTTGCGCCGCCCATGATTTCACTCAGTATTTTTTCAACAGAGTAACCTCTCCACTCTTTTACAGGGGTTTTAACTTGCTGTAGAATGTACATATTGTCCATTACCTCCAGCGTAAAGGTGTTTTTGCTTTGCACACCGCTTATATAGCCCGTAAAAATGGTAACAGTGGGGGCAGTATAAGTACCTTGGCTGTTAAAAAAAGCGTAACCCCAGTGTATGGTTATGGCATCCCCCTTTAGCAATATGGGTGGGTTAGTGCCAAAGCCCCCAAGGTTTGTGCTGGTGTTGAGCAGTGCCGCTGGCTTACCGTTTTCATCAGCCACATAAACTTTTTTAGGTAGCGTAACGTGGCCTTTGTCAGTAAAGTCGCGCCATGTGCTGGTTATCTCCAGCTCTTTTACAAAGCTAAAAAAATAGGTATTATTGCGGCCTGGCCACGATTCACTAGGCTGTTGCACTATTTTCACGTTTATCAAAACCCTTTTCATTAGGCTATTGTTTTGGTGGTTAGCTGTTGCAGCAAAATGGGTATGTCGGATATACAGCTGATGGTAATTTTTTGCTGGCTGTATTTGCCCTCCTCCTGCCCAATTTGGTAGCTTTCAACTACCACGGTGTTAATACCCAGCGCGTTTAAATATTTACATTCAACAGCAATGGGTATGGGTGCGTCAAGCATTTGCTTTATTGCGTTTACGTGTGCCCAAGGGTAGGTATAATTGGCACCGTTTATTATGGCGTTGATGGTTATGTGGTAATCGTCCATGCCAATGTATTCCTTCACAGTGCCGTTGCGGCCTTGTATCTCGGTTTTTACAATTTTTTTTGCCTGGCTAACGGTTAGCAATACCGTTTGAAACTCAATGTCGGGGAAAGAAAGCTGGGTGGGGTATGGTGTTGCATCAATATACGGGGTGCCTTTAAAAACAATGTTTGTAAAAACCGGCGTACCCAATGGGCTATGGCTGGTGGGGGTATCGGTGTTGTCAGGTTGTGTTGTTTTTTGCCCCTGTAACAATGGGCTTGTATATTGTAGCCCATATTTGGTTGCCAACTCGCTAATTATGTTTATGGTTTGAATAACAGGCATGGGTAAAGGTTTTGTGGTTTTGCCAGCAAAATGGCCGTGTGCGCGGTGCTTTTTTGGGGGAAAGATTGTTTTTTTGGGCGGGTGCTGCATCTTTAATCGTACGCCACGCGCTGGCTGTCGTTAACGGCTGACAGCAGCACTTCTGTTATAATATCTTTTATTTGCTTGGCGCCGCCTTGTATGGTGGTTGAATGGAGATTTAGCTCCTTCACCAGCTCGTTTATTTTTATATTGATGGTGGTTGCTTTGTTTCCGGCGGAACCACTGGTGTTTTTACCAGGTATGTTGGTTTGCTCTGGGGCTGGCGGCGGGTTGTTAGTAAACGTTGTTTTTGTGTTTGCTAGCCCACCTGTGCTTGGGCTACCGCCATCTACACCGCCTTCATTCATTACGTTGGCTGCCGCGCCCGCTTTTTTATCTGCCGCCCCTTTTTCCGCAGCTTCCTTAATTGCATTGTCATACCCCTTGTGAAAGGCATTTCCAAGTCTGTTGCCTGCGTTGCTAATTACTGATACGCCTTCATTAAACCCCTGTTTTACTTCGTTCCAATTAAGTGTAAAAGCACCATGAATAACGTGGGCTATTGCTTTAAAAGCATCTACGGTAAGCGCCCCGAATTCTTTTATCGTTTCCCAAACGCCGAGTATAACGGCTCTAAAAGTGGTAAAATGGTTATAACAATAAACCACTATTGCAACAACACCTGCTATGCCCGCAATCAACAAACCAATGGGGTTGGCCTCCATTACGCCATTCCATATTTTTTGGGCCATTTTTGCAATTTCTACCGCCTTTCCGTAAAAGTTGGTTGCAATAGTGCCTGCCTTCATGGCAACGTTATAGGCCATTATGGCCGTAGCAACACCCGCAATACCTGCTGCAAATACCTGCACCAGCGTTTGGTTTTTAGATGCCCAATCAACAACGGATTTTAAACCATTTAAAATACCACCGATGGCAGAAAGTAAAGTATTGTATACGGGCATTAATGCGTTGCCAACCCCTTGTTTTAGGGTAGTAAATGAATTTTGCATATCTGTTACTTTGGCGGCAACGCTATCACCTGCGGTTTTCATGGTCTCCGAAAAATGTTGTTTGAGCGTGCCTGAGAAATTTTGTACAAATTTTTTGCCGTCAATCTCCCCTTTTTTTAAGGCCTTTTCAAAATCCGCCGAACTCATGTGCATGCTGCCGGCCATTAGTTTTGTTGCCTCAGGCATTGCCTTAGTGATGTTTTTTATTTGGGCGCTTGTTACTGGCCCGTGGGTTGCTATGTCCTTTATGGTATCGGTTACTTTTGCAAATTGCTCCGGCTTTAGGTTTATGGCTAAGGCTGTATCGGCAATGCCTTCAAAAGTGTCTCTAAAATTCTGCCCTTTTATCCCAGCCTCCCCGAGGCCCTGCTGAAGGCTGGTGAAGTTTTTATACAGGCCCTCCATGGGTAAATGTAGCCTTACTACAGCGTCGCTTATATAGTTTGTATTTTTGGCGGCATCCTGCTCGTTTTCCGAACTCTCTTTAATTTTTTTGTTAAACTCGTTGTACTCATTGGCTGTTTTCATGGTTTCAGTTCCAATCTTCAACAAGTCATCGTATAATGGGGGCAGCTTTAGTGCCGAGCCTGCTTCCTTCAGCATACCCATAACAGTGTCCATGGTTCCATCGAAACTGTCTACATTTTCCTGAAGTTTTTTTAGTTTCTCTGATGCATAATCCTTGACTGAGAGAACATATTCCTTTGTTTTTTGCTTTTTCCCGCCCGCCCCACTTTTTTTGGAGCTGCCTTTTTTTTGGGTTTTCTCCTGCTGGCTCTTTTTTGTTTTCTTATCAGGGGCCTTTTGTTCTTTTGCCATGGGTGTAGAAATTTTTTTTACAAGTATGATCGTTCATTTGGGTTGAGTCGCGCCCTTGAAGAAAAATGGCATTTGGGCAGTACGCAGATATGAAATCTGTAATTGTAGATTTTTTTTAGAAAAGCTTTCTTTTCTAAAAAAATGTCGTATATTGAAATAAAAAATATGATTTATTTCTGCCCTAAGTGTAATGGGTCAAACCCCATTGACGAAGCAAGCCACGGTTTTAAAACCACGTTTGATGCTGCCTTTAAGAGAGCCCCCGGCCCAAATGGGAAGCCGATGATGATCATTACCTGTAACCATTGTAGCTGTGAATTTGACCCCTCAACAACTGGCGATATAGCGTTAGATCCTGCATTCAAAAGCAAGGCCAAGACGCGCCGTATTGCCATAAAAATGATAAGAGTAATAATGTATATTATGGTTGCTGTTTTAGCGCTGGGTTGTTGGTCAGCTTTTGCGGAAAATAGCAAGGGAGCTGGTTTTTTTCTGTTGCTGTTAATGCTTGGAGCTTTATTTTTGGCCCGTGCAACTAAAGTACCCCCCAAGGTGGTATAAAAATTTTGGTACTGCCTATTCCATTTGCTTTGTTTTTTTTAGCCAGTATTTTAGGCGGCCCCATTCCTTTGCAATTTCGTCTTCGCTCAGCGTATCGGGGTCAAGGTGAAGATAGCAGCGTATAAAAGCACCAATTTGGCTTTCTTCACTGCTATCTTCTGTTATTGCATGCTGGTTTATTTTTTTTTAAACGTGTTTATGCTAAACTTAACAAGGTCATACGCAGCCATTACCGCACCTAGGTAAATTTTGTCGTCTTCGGGCCGCTCACTGCTCAGCCGCGGGTCGCTGTGTTCCTTAAGCAAAATGGCATCCAGCATTTCCGAGGCGGCTGAAAAGCCGCCCATAACACTCTTGTCCAAAACGGCAAGCTTTACCTGCCTGCTCGGCTCTTTAATAAAGCCGGTGATAAAAACGTCATTCTCGTCTTTAAAAACAAGCGGGTGCACCTTTGTATTTATGTGTAGGGCCAACGCATTTGCTTTTTCTTCGGCCTGTTGCCTAACATCATTTTCATTCATTTTTTTAATGGTTTAAGGTTATTTGTATGTTTTAGGTTTGGTGGGTAGCAAGAAAATTGATTCATTATCAAATCGCGGTCTTGGCCTGGCTTAACAGTGTTTGGTAATGCCAGTTGGCCGCTAACGGTCAATGCTGCCAATTATCAGCGGTATTTTTACTAGTAGTTTGGTGTCGCCTTGTTTTGCAGCAAAAGGGTCTTCCAAAAATTCTACAGCGCGTAAAACATCTTTGGTTGCATTTATGGTGCTGCTGCCATACAATACGGTGATTTGAAACGGTGCTATTTGCAGCGGGTCTCTGCCAGGGCTAGCCGAAATAATGTTTTTCCATTCGTCTAAATACAGCTCCAAGTCACCGCTGTACTCGTAATTGCCGTAACCCCGGCTTATAGGCTGGCTGCCGGCACCGTAGTTATTTTCTTTTTTTTGCTTGCGGTTGTAATTAATGGCCGTTATGCCAACAACGGGTACCCCAAATAGCACCAATTTTATGTTGGCCCAGGAATAATTTATACCGTTGATGAGTGGGTTTACTAAAGGCATGATGTTAATTTGAAAATGTGAAAATGTAGTGTAAAACTTATCAAACAATGAATTTAAAAATGCGAAGCCGGTAGTTTGTAATCTTCAAATTGCCTAGTTGATTGTTACGTTAAAGCCAATGTTTACCACGATGTTTCTGGCGGTGCCTTTAGGAAGCAGACTGATGGCAATAGTAACCTTGCTGGTACCCAATACGTTTTGCGCTGGGTTTACTGCCACTGAATAATCGCTTAAATCGCCATCGCGCAGCATTTGGGCCAGCGGCTCTTCGGCCTGGGTTTGAAAATATGCCGCTGTATAATCAGCGATGGTGCCGTTTGTGTTTAGGGTTATGGGGCTGTTTAATGCAGGTACTAACGCCGTGTACACACCGCGCGTTGCTTTTTGTATGGTACGGTTATCGCTTATATAAGCATAGTCGCTCGTGGTGGCAATACTTGTGCTGTTATCGTTAAAATAACTGCCTGCCACACCCACAAACTTGCGCATGAATATGTAACGGTTGTTCTGCAATAATGTTAACAGGTTGTCGCTTATGCTGGTGTCTGCCAACAGTTGGCCGTTGGCAAAAGCTATGGTGTCACACTCCGCACCGTTGCTTATATTAAACTTGGCCGGCCATGCTATGCTTTCACTTACAGCGGAAAGAGATACTGCACCTAGCAATGCGCCCAGCATGGTGATTGATTTGCCGCAGGCCGCAAACAACCTGCTGCCAACAGCTACCCCATCCTGCGATATTACGGCCGAGCAATAATGGGCAGAAAGTTGGGAAAGGTCGCTAAGGGTGGCGAGGTCTGTAACTGCCGATATATCTGCGGCATACAATGCTATTACCTCTTTGTGTGCGGCCGTTAAAGCGGCACACTGTTGCTGTATCGCGGTTATATCCGCGGTGGCAAAGGCGGAACTGTCTTTGTAAATACCAACTTGGCGCAGCTTGCCCCCTGCAAAGTTTTGCACGGCAGCTATTTCGACAAACGTATATGTGGTTGGCACAGTAAAAATGCCCACGTATAAGTTGCCTTGCGGCTGTATGCGAAAATACTCGCTTATGTGGTAATGCCATACTGCTTGCTTGCTGCCCACCCCGCCACTAAACTGGGTCAGCTCGCCAGTTATAGTGGCACCCGTGCTTAAAGCCACAAACAATGGTGTACCTGAATTGATGGCTATGCCAAGGCCGGGACGTGCTTTAATAGTTATTGTTGCGCTTGCAACAGTGGAACTGTAACCAGTGGAAGATGTGTTTGCGTTGATGGCGGAAGCTATTTTAGCCGCCACATTAGCAGGTGTGGAATCGCTTGCAGCCTGTGTATAGCTGCCCAGTATTACACTGCTATTGTAAGGGTCAGCAACGCTTATGGTTACTTCATCGCCAATGCTGCCAACGGCGGTTACTTGGTAGGTGGCTGTGGCCGCAGTTTCGTCGTTGTAGTCGTTTAATATGCCTGCATTTTCTGCGTCGGCTACGCTTAGCAATTGTTTTATGGGGCTTGTGCTTGAAAAACCTGCGGGCAATGTGCCGACAGTGTAAAATATAAGCCCACTTATATGGTCTTCGCCGGGTAGTGGCCTGCCCAAGCCACCTTGCCCAAGTACGAACGAAATGTTGTTTAATGCCATGTTGTTATTTTAAGTTGTAGGGTGAATTGTTTTCTGGTTCAGATTTTATGCATGCTATTAACAGAAAGGGTTTTGTACATTCCGGCTTTATGTGCGGGGCTGTTTTTTATTGGGGGCAATATGCACCAGTCTCCTGCATGTTGTTAAGATTGCTTCCCAAAATCCCCTCCCTGCTTTTGGGGAGGGGATTTAGGGGTTGGCACTACACATTAAACGCACTTGCTGTTACAGTACTGTATAAAAACACTTGGTCGCTAAAGCCATATTGCACGTCAAACTTCATAAGCCCTTTCAAAAAAAACAGCTCGCTGTTGTTCTGCAGGCGCATCAATTGCAACTGGTTGTCTTCGGTGCTGTTCATGCCAATATAAAGGTTGCTGCTGGTATCGGGCAAGCCTTCGCAAAACACAATGGTGTTGTCGGGCAAGCCGGCCAAAGGCACTATTTCATACCCTTTAAATTTGTTTATGCCCCTTTCGGTAGTGTTAACGCCTTTAAAGTTTTGGGTGGTGGTAATATAGGTTTGGTAAATCTGCTCGGTGTTAATTGATACAAAAAACTTAAGCCTGTCGTAACGGCTGGGGCGGCTTAACAATGCTTTTTTG
This sequence comes from uncultured Parafilimonas sp., assembly GCA_903882935.1. Lineage (GTDB taxonomy): Bacteria > Bacteroidota > Bacteroidia > Chitinophagales > Chitinophagaceae > JABDFW01. Next base: position 27,660 of record CAIRZB010000073.1, read on the forward strand.
TTAGTGGCAGCCATGGCAATTAAGGCATTAAAAGCGTCCACAATGTTGTAGTTGCCGCTTGCGGTTGCCTGGTCGGTTAATATGCCCGGGCTGGGTACTTTGTGTACTGCGCTGTCGCCCAGCATTTTTTTCAAGAAGCCGTCAAAAAAGCATATCTGCCCGTTTCCGGCACTGCCTGGCGTGGCTGTGTAAGTAGTGCTGCCCATCCAAATGCCCGCCTCTATCTGCTCAAAAACGCGGTTTAGGGCCATTTGTAGCATATAGTTCTCTGCGGTAACTGGCAGCTCGCGGGCCAACAAGGTTGGGCTAAGCTGTTCAGCAAGCCAATGGGCCTCAAAATCGCGGGGGTTAAATTCCCAGTAAGCCATAATGTCCTCCGGCTCAAGGGTGCGGCCGTCAATGGTAAAGCTGCCGCCGCCGCTGGGCGTTGCCGCACGTTTTTGCAAGGGGTTGGTAACATCCACGCGGCCAATAGTGTGTTGTTTTTTTATGCCGTCTTGCACAAAGGCGGCACCTTTTTGTATGGTATCCATGCCAAAGGTTGCTGGCAGCCAAAAGTAGCTGGCAAAGGTGCCCGCATACTGGGTATCATTAATAACTATAGCCATTCTTTTGTTTGTTTAAGGTTGAAAAAATAATTTGAAAATTAGGAAATTAGAGAATTTGAAGATGAGTGGGAAATTTGAAAATGAGAAACAATTAAATTCCAATATTTTTTATCTAGTCGTGCATTTTTAAATTGCCGCATTTTCAAATTACTTTATGCGGCTGTTCCCATTTTCAAATTTTCAAATTGCCACATTTTCAAATTAAGGTGTTTTTCTTGCTTTTATATTGTTCATCACCCTGGCACTCAATGCTATGGAGTTGGTAAAGCTTTCGCCATTCCCGTGGCCTGTGGGTATTTTTACGGCCTCCTTGTTAAGTGGCAGGGTTTCCATCATTTCGCGGGTGCCGTCAAAGTCAAATTTGGCTAACTGCACCCATTTGTTTACCACGGCGGCATCGTTTTTAATACGGCCCTGCATGGCAAACTGGGTAACCATGTTTTTGGCTTTCTCTTCTTTTGATTGTTCTTCAGTTTCTGCTTGGTCTTTGGCAAGTGCGTCCAGCTTGGCTTTGCAGTCTTCGTACTCTTTTTGTTTGGCATTAAGCTTGTTATTCAGGTCGTCCATGTCAGCCCGTAGTTTTTCAAGGGCGCTATTGCTAGCCCTGGCTTCTTCGTCAGCTTTTCTGTTGGCGCTTATCAGTGCCGTTTCAGCAGCATAGGCCTTGTTTTGCAGGCTTTTTATTGCGTCTGCAATATGCTGCTCAGTGGCTGCATCGTGCAGGCCTAACTGGGCAGTAATTTTTAACATTGCGTGCATTGGTAAAGGGTTGTTTTTAGTAGTGTAAAGTTGGTTTAAAATGTTGTTGCATTGCCTAAAGTAACTTACTAAATGTGTAGTGTTTCCATCAGTGCCGTTTATAGGTTTTTCGTTGTGCAGGTATTGGGTGTTTTCGTTGGCACTGGTTTCCACCTCATCGCAAAGACCCACCTGTTTTGCTTCGCCGGCTTCAATAAAAGTGGTGCGGTGCATCATGCTTTCCACTTCGGCCCGGGGCATGTTGCTGCGGGTACAAACCATAGTAACTATACTTTCGCGCATGGCTTCCAGCATTTTCGCACCATCGTCGTCGTTTGTGTTGCCTGTAGGGTTAAATGGGTTGTGGTACATAAGTATACCATAATCGGCCATAATACGCCTGCGCCCTGCCTGGAAAACAACACCTGCAATGCTGGCCGCTATGCCCACGCAGGTAGTATCCACTGGCGTGTTACTTTTAAGTATGGCATTGTAAATGGCATAGCCATCAGTTACCACGCCACCGGGACTGTTAATCCAAACCTGAATACGTTTTTTGCCCAGCCCGTCAAGCTGTAGTAATTCGTTTTGAAAAAGATCGCCCATAATGCCTGGTCCTTCCTGTTCGTCAAAGCCGATGTGTTTGTTGATGAGCATAATCGGCTCATCTGCCGTTGGGTCAACTGTGTAAAGCATGGTGTAATGGTGTTAGGGTATGTGGGGGCTTGGGTTAAGGTTGCTCGTTATCTTTGGCGTTGCCAGCTTTGGGTAACTGTAATGCAAACTAAATGCATTGTGAGGGCATTTATTTGTAAGTAAGTTATTTTTTGCTCCCTTAAAACCCAGAATGGAGTATTGCTTATCTTTGCAAATATTAAATACCCAACATCCAAATTAAATGAGCGCAGGCCTAAACCGGGAATTTATTGAAGAACATTACCGCCAAATGGGCGATGAAGAGCTACTGAGGGCTGTTACCAAGGATGCTAACGGCCTTACCCCTGTTGCCATTGAGGTAATTGAAGGTGAACTTGGGCGGCGTAAGCTGGGTGCGCAGGCAAGTAAAGGCCTTGCGGCACAAAATAAGCAACACACCATGGCCGAAATTGATGCTTATTGCGAATTGCTGCAAAAGCTGCCCTGCCCTGTTTGCGGCCAAACATTGCACAAATTGAATGGTGGCAGTGTGGCAGTGGCTGCGAGTTTTTTGGTTGCAACCTCGTATTCAGTCGATAATATTATCGCCTGCCCAAATTGCCTTGATGAACTTTCAAACAAAGCACAAGCAAAAACCGCTTTACTTGGTTGGTGGGGTATTCCTTGGGGCCCGGTACGTACGGCCCAGGCATTTGATATTAACCGGCAAAGCAAAAGGCTGCACCACGCCCCCGGCCCCAACAAATACTTAAGGGGGTTTACGCTAAACCACATTGGCGAGGTTGAGATGTACCGTGATAACCCTGAAAAACTTTCATCCCTCATCGCATAATGCCGCCCTCACTTCTTCACGCCAAAAAATTCCAAGGCGTGTGTAGTTTGCGCATAACCAATTTGGTAGGTCGTAAATGCGTTTGGGGGCAGCAACGCCTTGAGTTCCTCAGTACCCAAGGCGTGATAATTGGCCGGTGGTTCTTCCTCTTCCCCATACAAAACAGTATTTGGGCCCGCGCTGGTTACAATTAGCGCGCCACCGCTTTTTAAGTTGCGGTACATGGCGCAAAGCGTGTTAATCCAATTTTGGTCATAGTGTAATGTGTCGTGGTGTATTATCACGTCAAAATGGCTGGGCATTTCCAGCCTGTAAACAGGGGTATGGTGGGTGCCGTGGTGCACGGCATAACTACAGTTAGTAAAATAGCGGCGCGTTTCGCCGCCAGCCTCCAGTACTTTTTTATGGGCAAAATATTGGGGGTATTTTTTTTGCAGTAGCTGCAAAAAAGGGTCGGGTTTTGTTTGCATAATAATTGCTTTTGGATTGCAAAAATTTAAGGGCAGCCCTAGTATCGGATGATAAATATGGCTTATCGTTCTTTGAGGCCAACTTGCGCTTCCCTCGCTGCCTTAGGGCTAGAGGTTGCGCCGTGGTTTGGGTTTTGGAAAAAGCAGCGCATCATGTGCACGGCAGCCTCGCTGGTACCCATACCACGGCTTTCAGCAAAGCCAAGCAATAATTTGTACAAGCCCGGTGGCGGGTAACATTGCACACGCCTTTTTAGGGACGAACTTTTCATACACCGAATATTTTTGAGGGTTAAAGACGTTGCGTGCATACGCCACTTGGAAGGCTAAACAATTGCCGATAGCACAAATTCAAAGCTTAGGTTTGCTGTGCCAGCCGATCCGTCTTTCTTTTTTACAATAATACCGAAGCTGTTGCTTGTTTTGCTGCCTGCGATAACAACAAAATTGTTTGATGCATCCGAGATTTGGCCCGCCGTGGTGGAGGAATTGCTGACCAGTTCCCCGGCTATTGCATATGATGCTGTGCCGACATCTGCAAACGACACGGTGTAGGAGGATGCCACACCACTGGAAATTACAGTGCCACTGGTTCCAGGGTCACCAATGCTAACCGATGAAGTGCGCAGTATTTTGTTGGGCGAGGCCACGGCCACGTTTATATTGGGGTAGGTACCCGACACCACGGCAAGGCCACTGCCTGTTAATGCCAGCTGGGGTATATTGGTGTTGATGGCCACCAGCGAGGCAAAGTTAAAAGCACCCGACCCGCTTAGCCCGGCTTGGAAAACAACCGTGCGTATTTGATGTACGTTGTACACGCTGCCGTCGGTAAATTCAACAGGGTCGGCATTGTCGGCGGGGGTATTGTCAAAACCAGTGGTTAGCACGCCAACCGCCACATTGCTGCCGCCAATGGTAAAGCTGGCCGCCGGGGTAATGTAAACCTCCCCGTTAAAAAATACTGCCCCATCTGAAATATTGTAGGTGCTGCCGCTACCGCTGTTGATGCACCCGATTAAAATGTAAGGGATGGAGCTACTGTAGCCCTGCCCGATAAGGCCTTGCACTGCGGCGGCGATGGCCTCCTGGTAAGCGGTTTGCAGGTGGTTAAGCGTGCCTGATTTTATAGGCATGCCACTTGTGGCCGAAATATAACTGGTATCTAACTTGCGCATAGTTGCATTTTTAATTTTTAATATGGTTGAATGCTGTACAATAGCCCGGCGGGTAAATACTGGTTTACAAATGCCCGAACCGTGGCATCCCTTGCCGCATCGGTAGCGGCAATAACGGTATAGGTGGCCGTTGGTATGTAAATTGTAAAATTTATCTGTCCGGTAAAGGAATATACGTTTATAACAAAGTCAGATGACTTGCCGGTATATACCACACTACTTTTCGTTTCGGTAACACCAGACCTAAAAGGGCTAGTGTTGGCCACAAAATTATTTTGGATGTAGATGTCGCTTAAAGTAAAGGCAAAGCCGTTATCTGTTACAATCGGCACAAAATCGGCCCCAGCCAATGCGTAGGTAAATGTGTCGGCATCAATGACAGTTATAGTAAAATACCCATTAAACCAAGGGTAAAAGCCAAAGCCGCTGATGTTGATATTTTGGCCTGTGGTGAAACCATGGCCTGCGCAGTAGATGGTGGCCACCCCGCCAATTTGCTGCACAACGGTTGCGGCTTTTGGTGTCGGCTGTACGAAGTTGGTATGGAACCAATTGTTTAAAGCCCAAGTTAAAACAATGCATTGGCCGTTATAAAGCAATCTTTCACTAAGGCCGATAATATTTTGCTGTATGGGTGTCCAAAAAAGGGGGCTTATATCCGGTTGGTTATTTAGGTTGGCATCTTGGATGCTTTGGTAAAATTTATTGTTATAGATAACCTCATTGTATGTAAGGTAGGTGATGCCAGTTGCCCACTGTTGGGCAGATGCGCCGGTGCGGTAACTGCCCAACCACAAATCGCGCAGCCACTGCACGGGGGTAAGCAAACAGGTTACAAAGGCAATCATTTTACTGTTGCGTTTATCTGGTGGTAAAACCTGCTGGCCCAATTTACTATATGTTACATCGTATATGCTCATTTACTCCGGTATAAATGTTAATGTATTGGCCAAATCCTGCCCACTGGTTGTTTCCGGTATAATGTAGCCCGCAATTGTATTCCAGCGCCTGCTTAGCAATGTGCCACTTTGTACCAGGTAAGTACCGCTGCCAAATGCGGTGCCGTCTGCCCTTGCACTGATGTCTACAAAGGCAACATCATTTACACCTGCCACGGCTTTTATGGCGCCTTCCAAATCGCTTACCCTTACCACACCGTCAAAAGGTATGGCTGCCAAATAAGCAGCAATGGCGGCGATGACGTTCGCCTGTATAATTGCACTGTACTGGCCTTGGTAAAATATGGTTGCCTTAACATAGAGATTGTCGGGGTTTCCACTGGTTACGCTATAGCTTACGCCTGCTATGCCTATGCCGTTAGGTGGCGACAAGTACGCTTGCAGGGCCGCAACCTGCGAAGCTGTTAAGGCGGCTGGCGGGTTTCCGGTAGCTACCTTCACCAGTACTTGGTTGGCATTGGTGGTGTTTACACTGCAACGGCTTACTATCTGCAAAGTGGCATCTACAGTAGGGTAATAGGGGGCCAGCCCGGCGGTAAACTGTATTATTTGGGGGTTGGTGGCCGAGTACTGGAACGCTAATATGTTTTTTTGCAGCCAGGCCTCTGTGGCTGGTGCCGCGCTGGCGGCCACTAACTCTACCTCTGCTGTGAAAATGTCAATGAGTTGCTCAAGTACATTTATGGCCACAGCCATTATAAAGGCCAATAGCCGGTATATCGCCCGCTTGCTGGTGCTGGTAAGGGCGGGGCCTAACGTGGTGTCGGCCGCTATATTGTCTAATATCTGTTGTTGTATGGTTGCTGTGCTGCGTGCCATAGGTTAATTTGTTTGCGTGTAAATGATGGTGAGCAATACGCCGTTGTCAATAAATAGGGCCGTGTCGGTAATGGTTAAAAAGCCGTTGGTACTGTCCCAGCTCCATTGGTTGTTGCGCAGGGGCTTAATATCGTTTATTACTAGGCATATTACCGCGCCGGCAATGCTTTGGCCGGCGTTGCTGCGCGGGTAAAACACGGTTTGGCCCGGAACGTTGTTAACGATGCTTGCGCTGCGGGTTTGCGTCGGCGGTGCAACGGCGTATTGGTTAGCGTAAACCAACCTGTCGGCTACGTAGCTGTCTAGTTGCAAATCGGTGGGGGCTGCCTTTTCGGTGTAGGTTGTTTTTAAATTGTCGAATACAGTGCTGTCTATCATATTGGTAACGAAATGAATTACCAAGTGGTACAGGTTGTCATGGTCATTGTCAACAGTTTCTGCCGTCCGTATCATTTCGTTGCAGCCTGCCGGTATAAAATAGCTTAAGGCCTTAACAATTTGGTCGCGCACGTCAAACACCACCAAGTCATCTTCAAACGTGCCGTCTTGCGCATCATACCATTCGTGCAGTAAGTGTATGCTAAAACGAATTTCGGCGGTTTGTAGACCCGGCCCGCCCAGTTGCTGGTATCCAGTGTCGTTAGTTACTTCAACAAACGCCGCCGGGTTGCCAAAGGCTGGGTATTCGCCCCTGCGCAGGTGTACGAGCTGGTTGTTCCAAATGCGCACGGTGGGCAGTAGGGTAATGCCATTTTCATCAGTAATGTCATTAAGCCTAGTAAGTACATCTTGTATGGCTGGTTTTATGCCGGGCATGGGTATATGATTTGAAAATGATGGAATGTGAAAATTTGATCATGAGGCAACCTGAAAATTTGATTACCAGAATTTGGCTTGAAAGCCAAATTGATTGCATAAAAAGTTAAATGAGTCGATTAGGGAATGGCGAGGCTGTTTATATATCGGCGCAAGTAGCCAGCTCAAAATACACACCCATTGCCTTCTTTCTTGCTATTATGAATGTTTGGTTGAGGCCCGTACATTTTTTATTTTAGAAAGCTTAGCCCATTGGGTCAATTGCCTCATTTTCAAGTGTATTCACGGGTATGCCGGTGCGTGCCGTAAAATATTGCCAGTCGGGCTGGCCGCCTGCATTTTTAATAGTTTGAAAAATATCGGCGGTCAGTTTGTTGCTTTCGTCCTCCCGCTCACGCAAGGCTTGTTTTTCGCCGTCGTTTTTAAAGCTGAACGTCAAATCGCTCGGTATTGCAAAGCCAAGTGTCCGCATTTTGGGTAGCAATTGGGTATTTATCAGCGCTTCAACAAAACGGCCATCTTTGGTTTGCTTGTCCATCATGGCCATAACAACCGGGTTGCTTTGCCTGTCTCCGTTGTTGCCCAATCGCCCGGGCACACTGTCAGCCGCGTCTGCATGGCCTAGTATAATTTTGGAGATTACTTTTTGGCAGCGGGCTTCCAAATTGTCGTACGCCTGGTAGCCGTTGCCACCAAGGCGGGTTTCCAGAAAGTTTATGTCGTCAGTTGGGTCAATGAGGGCGAAACCCGCGCTACCCATGTTTTTTATGGCTTCAAAAAGTTCTGCCCGCTCGGCCTCGGTGGTTTTGGTGGTTTTCCCCACCCTGTAGGGCATGGCATACAGTTCCACAAAATCTGCATTAAAGCCAAGGGTGTTTCGCAGGAATATTTCGTATAATGCGATGTTGTAAAGAAGGCCATAACCGCAATTAGGCGTGCCGCTTTGGCCGGGTGTTTTTACCCAAATGTGCCAATTGGCATAAGGCTCGTCCAAAAAAGGCGTGCCTGTAAGCGAGTAAACAAGGCTGGTAACATTTTCCCGGTCAGGGCTTATATTCCAGCGTCGAACCGGTTGTATGTTAGTAAAGGCACCATCTGTAATGTCGCCAAGTGCGATGAGGCTGTAGCCGAAAAAGAGTGCATCAAGCGCATATTCCAAAAATAGCTGAAACCATTGCTGGCTGCGGAAGTATCGGTTCCATGTCTCGCTTTCTATACCAGTACCGCCGGTTAGGGCAAAATCGCGCAGCAGGGTAAGATCCTTGCGGCGTTCCATCAGCGCAAATACGTGACCGTTCAGTACGGTGTCAATATAAAGCCGCTGCATACGAACACGGTGCGGAAACCAAGCCAGCTCGGCCTCGCTGACCGCCTCCCTCCACATGGCTATATCGTGCCGCAGGCGCTGTAGTTGCACCGGGCTTATGCTGTTGCTTAGGTTGCGTGTAACCTGCGGCTTGGTTGGCATGGAGGCTGTTTTTTGGGCGGGCGAAGCGGCCCAGGCAACGGCATTTCTAATAGATTGGGGAAGGCGCATGGCAGGGTGTGTGGGTTTATGGTTGTTAATATTTGCTCGTTCACGGGTTTGTAATTACGCCGGTAGCCGGGTAGTGCTTTCAAATAGGGATGGTGCTGCTATGTTACCGTGTCAGTTTGTTTGGCAGCACAAAGGGCAAAATTATCCCGGCGAGGATATGGCAAACGCCTAATAAGTGTTGTTGTTTTTTATTGCCCCGCCATAACGTATGCGCATGCCTTGTGCAGGTTGTAAGGCAGGCAGGGCTGGGGTTATGCCTCCACCTGCGCAGGCGTTAAGCCATTTGCGGGCTTCTTCGCAACGCTTGGCGCGCAGGTCGGGTATGTTGCGGGGCGCAATACGGCTGTGCAAGTGGTATAGGGCTATGTCGGCAACGGCGGTAACAAGTTGTGGGTCGCGGTTGTCGCCCAAAGCCCAATAGGCTATGTTAGTGGGCAACACACCGGCGGCAATGCTGTATGGCACTGGTAAGCCCCAATACGCAGTGCCATTTTGCGGATCGTCTGGGAAAACATTAGCGGAAGGTATATTTTGGGAACTTAAAAATTGCAGCTTAGTATCTGCATCAAATACGTGGGTCGCAGCAACGCAGGTGTAGGTGCTGTTTTTGTAAAACACCGCATCCCCTTTGTTGTAAAGGCGGGTGTATGTAAAAGGCGGGCATGGTGCGGCTGCAAAGTAAACACTGTGCTGTGCCCCTAAAAGGCTCCAGTGGGCAGGGTTGAATGCTTCCCCTGCCGTAAACACGGTATTGCAGGCATAGCCATTGCCTTGGTACACAACACAATCCCCGGTGTTATAGGTTGCAACGGCGTTGTAGGCGGCATAATCAATCACTATGCGGCTGTTAGCGTTGTATTGGGTGTTTGTGTTCCAAGGCAGTGTGGGTGCAAATTCGTCAGCAAGGTAAAACCGTTGGGTAAGGTAACTCGTTGCTTCGGCCACAGCCGATAGCTCTGCGGCTGCAAGCACTAATGGGTCGCTACCGGTAATCTGGGCCAAGTTTTCCGGCTGGATGTGCTTTTTATAGTCTGAGGGTATTAGGTAGGGCAATTGTCTAAAATTTTTAGCTAAATTAGTAAAAGAATTAGTATTTCAAAAAAAAATTTTGAGAAAAAGACGGACTCGCTTTATCTAAGGTTGGTTTTTGGGCAGTATGTGGTTGGCAGCCAATGTATTTTTTACATTAAAAAAAAAATTGCCAAGTGTCAAAATTGCGATTTGGCAAAAGGCTTACCTAAGCACCATTTAAATAGGGTTTAAAACAAACTGTGCCTGGTAAAGCCTTATTATGTCACGTTTATACAGTGGGGTTGTTTTTGCATTTTCGTTATAAGGCACAAGCAATATCCTTTCCTCATCTGTTGGGTAGGGGTGTATGTATTTAATGGTTTCTATGCCGTTTTTTGTGTGTACTATATAAACATCACCAAAAATAATCACATTAAAATCTACAATCTCCATACCACCTACCAAAGCATGGTTGCGTATAAGGGGGTACATGCTGTCGCCTTTTGCCCGGCATGCGTAGTTGCATTTTCGGTACTGTGGTATGGAGAGCCAAAAATCAGGCTGCCCCAAATGTTCATCCCGGTAACTTTCCACGGTACTAAGGGTTGCGGGCGAGGCCTCAAATACAGGTATGCCGGTGGGAGTGGTTTCGTTTTTAAGGTTCCTTCGGGTGGCTATATAGCTCAATGGGTCATTGCCAATTACGTCACCAGGCAACATGTTGAGGATGCCAGGCTGACGGCCTTTTGGAACTTTTTCCAATTCGGCCAGCCATTGCGCTAAAATTGCATTGTCGGTGGTTTTTGGGTTGGCACTGCCATCCACCCATTTATACAGCCGGTCTTTGCTAATGCCTGTAAAACTTGCTATTTCAGTAATTTTATAGGCTTTATTTTTTACCAATTCGCGTATTTTGTCTATTGCAGGCTTATCCATTTGATTTTCATTTAATTGCCAAATATATTAGATTTTTTTACTAAAATATTTGGCAAATTAGAAATAGTTCTACTATCTTTGATCCATCAAAAGTACAAAAATATGTATATCAGTAATGACGAAAACGGTGATAGCCTGATGGTATTTACAAGCCTTATTCCCTCGGTATACCGTTACAGTAAAAAGTAAGCCTAAAACTTACCAGCCTCCAAAAAAATATTTAACAACAGCAATTTTTCAACCCTAAACCCGCAGCCCTAAACCCTTTAATGTGTCACCCCATGCCCTAAACCGCAGCACGCAATAAGCCTGCAATGCCTCGCACCGGGCATAACATCCCAACTTTGCAACGCAGTTTTTTAAAGCCCGGCTATTCCTGGCCGGGCTATTTAAACAAATGCAATTATGGTGATGGCTGTGCTGAAGCCCAGAAGATGCTATGCTTGCGCGGTATTACACTACAATAAAAATTGATAGGTAAACCACCCGTTGAACAATAAAATATTTAACCCTAAACCTAATAAAATTATGTGCCACCCAGAAGCTGCCGCATACCATCACCACTATACTGCGCTTGAAGAACAGCGCAGGAAGGCATTAGCCACCTTTCGGCAATCCTTTCCAGGCTTGCCGACCGTGTTTTCCAACTGCCTCATATACCGATGTTTGCCTGGCGGCCACGTAAGCCATACAACCCAAGCCAACGCACATATTAACGCGCTCGGCCTTCCGCTTTGCGTGCAGCGTGTAAGCTGTGGCACGCAGTATGCTATCCGTATTCAATTTGTTGAAGAACTTATTTAGCGGGGATATTAAATCCGCCGTTCAGGATGTTGAAAGCAAAAAAGGTGCGTGTAGGCTTGCAATATATAGGCCATAAAAAAATAACGTGTAGCGGCGTTTTTAGTATCCCAACAGAGGCAGCACCTGCATGCACTAGGTTGCATACTGCGCCAAATTGAATACCGCGCTTGGCTTGCAGGGGCCGACCCTGAATTTTACAACAGCCAAATGGGTGAATATGTTATGCAATATGCACTTCGGCTTAGCCAACTTGCGCAAAGTGTTTTTAAAAAGGGCTTACATACACCCAATGCTATGCTGATAGGGTAACTAATAGTTTAATGCCCGTATCAGGGACACCGGTTAGCTGAACAGTATTGTTTATTTGGGGCAGGTTGCCAAAGGCCTGCTGTTCTAATGACTATCCGAAATTTGGCTTAAGCGTAAAACAATGCCCATTTAATGGATCTGTGGAGACACAAATCCGGGGGAAAGGCCAAGGTTGTGTGCCCACATCCGTATTATGGGCTTGACCATACAGCCTTGGCTTTTTTTCAAAAAAATCAGCTAAACCAAATTGAGGATAGTCATTGTTGTTTTAACCACCGATTGTTTTGCCAAGTATACCCGCCAACAAACCCTTAAACAGCCAACACCTTGCCGCGCCTGGCTGTTGGCAAAATAAAAAACAGTATGCTTAATTTATTATACCGTGTTATGCAACCATTTACCATTTACAAAGGTGTTGCAATAACCCAATGCAATGGTTTTTATAAGGCCATAGGAGGCACCTACGAAAACATTCAACAGGCCAAGGATGCAGTAGACAAAGCCTGTAAGGCGATTGCCGCAAGCTTAGCGGGCAGGCATTAACTAACACTAAATAAACAATAGAATATGGAGCAAGTAATGCAAAACGATGGCACGCTGAAAGCCGTAAGTGAATACCGGGCCATAGTGCCTACCTGGCGTGCGCCAATTATAACAGGCCTTGTAAGCAGACAAGGCGAGATTTTTTACAAAGGTGCCAACGGAAAACTATATGTGCCAAAACTTTACGATGCCATGTTTAAGACAGTGAGAGGCCTAGTGATGGAAAAATATTACAAAGGCATTAACCCTGGTTTGAAATACTAAAGACTTTATTGATTTTAAATGGCGTTGGGCAAGCTGCGCCTTTAAATAAAGCTGTTGTTAACGGCTTGATGTTTGCGCAGTTGATATTTGATTGGCGGATTACTTAAATTAGTGTTTGGAAAGCCTGTTGTTTTCGCTTTCAAGAAGGGATACTTTTTGCTGCAGCGCCAAAATTCTCGAATGATTTTTGAGCATGTCATTTTCCATCTTAAGTAATTTTTTTTGCTTGCCTTTTTCCACAAATACCCCGGTTATAAAGCCAGCTGCAAAACCCGAAGCGATACCCATAAGCAGTTGAATCATCGTTTTTTTTGGCGTTAAAACTAACTAAAAGTTTAAAAGGTTGCCTTATAAAATAATTTTTTGCCTGTACCTATGTTTTTATTCGCTCACTATTATGGGTTTAATCAAATATACACCATGGTTGCGGGGTGTATACTTATGGCACGCAGTTGCAGCCAAGCCGGATTTGTAGTTGTGAAAAGCTGCTTTTTTGTTATTTCGTAAACCAGGGATGGCAGACATTTTAGAGCGTGTTTGGGTAGCTAAATTTCAAAAATTACTATGGCAGAAAAAAACACCAGCGCAAAAAAAGATACCCGCAGTAAACGTAAAAAGCAACTTGATTTTATCTCAAGACTTTCAGAGTATGTGAGCGTTAGCCGTGCATGCCGCATGGCTAAAATACCCCGCGCCACCATTTACCGGTGGTTGAATAACGACGTTGGCTTTAAAGGCCAATACGCCGAGGCCTGCGAAGAAGCTTTGCAGCGGTTGGAAGACGAGGCTGTTAGGAGAGGGTTTGAAGGACTGGCGAAGCCGGTGTACTATCAGGGTAAAAAAATAGGCACGGTAAAAGAGTTTAGCGATACGCTGCTAATGGCGCTGCTTAAGGCCAAGGCACCGGCTAAATACCGTGACCGGTCAAAAGCCATTGATGTGGTGGTGGATGCCGGTGAAGCTGGGGCGACAAAGAATACGGTTATTAAGTGGGGCGACAAAGAAATAAGCATTTAGCGGCTTAGCTTTTTGTTGAAACTACTTTTAATGCCAGGCGGCAGCGTAAGCCCTGTACATGGGTTTAAACTTAGGCCTTAATTTTTTTACTTAATGCAAAAAAAGTTGCACAGGCAATAAGAGACGTGCACGGCAACATGGCAATGATGGGTACCATGTTTGTGGCATTAAAAAAGCCCGTGCACGCAGACGCCAACGCAGCAACACCAATTTGCACAAAGCCGGTTAGCGCCGCAGCAGTACCGGCGTTGCGCGAAAATGGTGCCAATGCCATGGCAGATGCATTAGGGTATGTTAACCCTATACACGCAAGTGCAGCAAAAAACATAATAATCGTGCCTGGTAGCCCCAGCCAATTGTTAGCTGCAGCCAATAGAAACAATACAGAAACTGCCAATTGCAACAGCAGCCCGCCACGGAATATTTTGCTACTGCTAAACCTGCGCAACAGCAGGATATTTAATTGGTTGCTGCCAATAAAACTTACACTAAGCAACGCGAATATGCCGCCATAGGCCTGCGGGCTAGCCCTAAAAATACCCATGAATATTACTGGGGAGCCAGCCACATACACAAACAGTGCGGCAAAGGAGAACGCGCCCGCAATAGTGTAAACGTAAAAACTGGGGTTAGGCAAAACAGCCCAATACGCCTTTATAATAGGTTTCGGTTTTAATGAAACCGTTGGGTCGGGGTCGTTGGCGTGCGGCAAAAAGGCCGCCGTTACCAATAAAATAAGCGCAACAATTATGGCTAATATTATAAATACCCAATGCCACCCCAACCCAGCAGTAACAAAGCCGCCCAAGGTAGGTGCCAGCAACGGGGACAGGCCCAGCACCAGCATTAACAGGCTGAGTATTTTCGCGCTCTCGCCCACGGGAAAGAAATCGCGTACCATAGCTATTGCTGCCACCATGGCCACGCAGCCACCTAACCCTTGTATAAAGCGCATTGTAATCAACTGGCCCTCGGTTTGGCTCTGCATACACCCAATACAGGCGAGTAGGTAAAGGCCGAGGCCGAAATACAACGGTTTTTTGCGGCCAAACCTATCTAGCAGCGGGCCATACAACAATTGACCTATGCCCAGGCCTATGAAATAGCTGGAAACGGATAAGGATATACGGGCTGCAGTTGTGCCAAAGCTGTTGGCTATTTGAGTAAAGGCCGGCAAGTACATGTCGATTGAAAAGGGGCTCACGGTCATTAATGCCCCCAGTATTAGAATAATCAACGTTCTATTGTGCGTAGGATTGGCTTTGCCCCCTTTTGGATGCATGTTTGGTTGCTTGTGTTGGTAATGGTATTGGGTAAAGGTACCATTGTTTGCAGTAATAAGCATGTGTTGGTAAACATAGTGTTTCGCAAGTATTCGTTTTGTCCACTCTCGAAAATGTTTTTAGTATACCATATTTGCCTTTTCATTTCTTTTGCACAACTGTGCTTTTTGTAACCAATTGAAAATCAAAGCAAAGCGTATCTTAACATCTCCATAGGGTTACCTTTTGCCCAAAAGGGTATACATTTGTGTAATAAATACACGAAGTATTTGCGCAGAAAGCGAAAAAATACAACAACGATATAAGCTAGAAAGTCCCGCCATATGCTTGCGGGACTTTTTGTTTTATACAGTCAATCATTAGCATTGCGTCGTTGAGAAAAATAGTTCTTTGAAAGTATTGTCAATATTGAGTTACAGCCGATTTTGAGCCTAAGACGATTTGATTTTTTGGGAGTTTTTAAAGTTGTAATTTGCTGGAAATCAGCAAATTGTG
>CAIRZB010000074.1 GCA_903882935.1 uncultured Parafilimonas sp.
ATAAGCCGCAAATATATTAGCCTGCATCCATTCCCCCAAACAGCTTTCTCCCTACAGATTTTTTGAAATCACAACACCGACCCCCGCCAGTAAAGGGTTTCAGGGCATAGGGGTACTCTGAGCTGTCAAACTCAAGAAAAATTGATACACCTGCGGCACTACCATATTGTACGCTTTTGGCAAATGGACGTGGGAACTACAAGAACACCCACGTTTATAAAAATATTAGAGGGGAATGAACGACATAGGCACATAGCCAGACAGGAAGACATTAAGAACGATTTTTAGCACAAGATAATATTAGAAGGATGCGAGCGTAAGAAAGGGTTTATATAACTTAAGCATTGTGTTTAACCTGTTTGGATGTGTGCCTATGTGTTTTAGATAAACGAAAGCGATTTTTGCACTACCCTCCCAATTAGACAATTTACGGTGAAGCGTATGGTTTAACGGCAAATGTAACCCATGCCAACCGCACATTGTTTGGCCTTGCTGCCAAGCAACTAAATAACCCAATTTTCAAAGTGCAGCGTACCTTAAATATTTCCCTTTTTTAGTTCTTTAACCGCAAAATCGCAAGCCCTGGCCGTTAAAGCCATATAGGTAAGCGATGGGTTTTGGCAGGCCGAAGATGCCATACAGGAACCATCGGTGATAAATACATTTTTAACGTCGTGCATTTGGTTATTACCGTTCAACACCGATGTTTTGGCATCCTTGCCCATTCGCGCAATACCCATGTCGTGTACACTAAAAACCCGCTCCCCCGCATGCTTGCTGTTACGGGTTCGTATATTTTTGGCACCAATTTTCTCCAACATTTCTGAGGCAGTGGCAACCTCATCGTCCCTCATTTTCCATTCATTGTCCCTGGCCCAACAGTCTATGGCAATAACGGGCAGCCCCCATTTATCTTTCCGGCTGGTATCCAAGCTTACTTTGTTATCATAATATGGCAAAGTTTCGCCAAACCCTGCCATATCCATATGCCAAATACCCGGCTCGCTTATAGCATCTTTAAACGCAGGGCCAATATTTTCGCCGTCAACATGGTGGCCCCACCCTTCTCTGCCACCACTTGTTTGAAAAGCGTATCCCCTAATAAAATCAGGGCGCTTAGTTTCCTCACTAATATTTCTAAACCTAGGCACATAGCAATTGTTGGCCTTCCGGCCGTAATAATATTTATCGCCAAACATATCCAACTCGCCACTGGCACCAGCCCCCAAGTGGTGGTCCATTAGGTTGTGGCCCAACTGGCCACTGCTATTACCAAAACCCGTTGGGAATGCATCTGACGTTGAATGCAGCAGAATCCATGCGGTGTTTATAGTAGAGGCGTTCAAAAATACCACGTTCGCATAAAACTCTTCGGTTTGCATGGTGGTAGCATCCAATATGCGTACACAGGTTGCCCGCTTTTTGTTTTTATCGTACAAAACCTCCAACACAATGGCATCAGGGCGCAGCGTTAAGTTGCCTGTTTTGGCTGCTACAGGCAAGGTGGCGGAGTTGCTGCTAAAATAACCGCCAAACGGGCATCCCTGCTCGCATTTATTACGGTATTGGCAGGGGCCGCGGTCGCCTACTTTTTGGGTATGGTTGGCAACCCTGCCCATAATCATGCGGCGGCTGTCGCCGTATAACTCTTTTAGTTTTTTAGCCATGTATTCCTCCGCGCAATTAAACTGCATGGGCGGCAAAAATTTACTGTCTGGCAGGTGCCCAATATTTTCGGCCGAGCCGCTAATGCCCACAAAAGGCTCCACATAATCGTACCAAGGCGCAAGGTCTTTATACCGAATGGGCCAATCAACACCGTAACCGTCTTTGGCGTTGGCCTCAAAATCAAGATCGCTCCAGCGGTAGCACTGCCTTCCCCAAACAAGGCTACGGCCGCCCACTTGGTAGCCGCGTATCCAAATAAAAGGCTTTACTGCTGTGTAGGGGCTGTCTGTGTCATTCACAAAAAAATGCTTCGACACCTCATTATAGGCGTATATTTTGGTTTGTATAGGGCTTTGTTGGTAGTCGTGCCGGGTAATAGCACCCCGGTGCGGCAAATCCCATGGGTTGCTGCTGGTATCCGTGTAATCCTTTATATGCTCCACATTGCGCCCCCGGTCCAAAACCAACGTTTTTAGGCCCTTCTCGCACAGCTCTTTGGCGGCCCACCCGCCACTTATGCCCGAGCCTACCACAATGGCATCAAAGGTGCGCTGCTTGGCCGCTTTATTATTTAGATAGAGTGTATCGCCCATGTAACAGATGATTTATGTGTGTTGACATATCTATTTTACAACCAAATTTCCACAGGTGCCCGGCAACCAATTAAACAGCTAAAATCCACAAGCAGGCATTGGGCGGCTTATCGTTTGTTTAAAAAACATAGGTGCTAAGATAATACAATAGCCGTAGGAACTACCACAAAAAGTCATCCGTAATGAGGCACTAAAAAAAGTGCGGTTTTAATTTCTTTTATGCACGGGCCGCAAATACCTTACAATGGTATTACCAGGCTAGGTTTATGCATCTTTCTTTTCAAGGCCACTAGTATCATTTTTGGCGGGTAACCGCGCAGCATCTTTTAATTTTTGGTTTAGCAGCCACTCAATTTGCCCGTTTACGCTCCTAAATTCATCACTAGCCCATTTTTCAAGAGCCTTGTAAGCTGCCTCATCAATGCGTAAAACGAAACTCTTTTTCAAAGC
The DNA here is from genome assembly GCA_903882935.1 of uncultured Parafilimonas sp. Lineage (GTDB taxonomy): Bacteria > Bacteroidota > Bacteroidia > Chitinophagales > Chitinophagaceae > JABDFW01. The sequence continues at coordinate 2,712 of CAIRZB010000074.1, forward strand.
CAATTCTTTTAGTTCGTAAAAATAAAACCATCAGGCAAACCGCTCTTGGTTGTTAATGGCGCGCTCGCATGCCGTTTGCAGTAATATTACATTCTGCGAGCCAATATAATATCTTTTGCCGTTTTTAAGTATTACCAATATGCCCATATCGCCGTTAACGGTATGCGCCCTGCCATACTTTTCAGATTTCGAGAACCCCCAAAAGGTGTTAGCCCATCTTTCAATTGACACTTGTTCTATCTCTGTGCGGCTTATAAAGGTATATTTTCTAAAAAAGGGCCACCAGCGGTAATAAATGCCATTGTTTGTAACGTAGGCTTCAAACTTTGTTGTATAAAACAACGCAATATTGCACGCTTCCAAAACCAATACACACGCACCCACAAGCAACCCAGTTTCAAGCCCTTGCTTATCATTAATTGTTACCAGTACAACCGGCAGCAGCGACATTACCGTGCCAAAAACAAGCAGCACCCAAAGCCATGCCTGCCTAAATTGCTGCTGCTCCTGGTACAATATTTTTTCGTTGTTAAAGTAAACATTCATGGCTTACTGGTATAATGTACCGGTATTTAATACTGGCGTGGCAGCTTTTTCGCCGCACAATACAACCATCAAGTTACTAACCATTGCCGCCTTTCTTTCCTCATCCAAGTGTACAATATCTTTTTTATTCAGCATTTCCAAGGCCAGTTCTACCATACCCACGGCACCTTCAACAATTTTAAACCTAGCGGCAACAATGGCCGAAGCTTGCTGCCGTTGCAGCATAGCCCCGGCAATTTCAGCAGCATATGCTAAATGGCTTATGCGGGCCTCAATAATAACTATGCCGGCTGCCGCCAGCCTTTCATTTAGTTCTGCTTCCAGCAAGGCCGTTACTTTTTCGCCGCCATCACGCAATGTAACGCCCGCATTTTCGTCCTCCATTTGGTCGTATGGGCAACTGGTAGCCAAGTGCCGCACGGCCGATTCACTTTGTATCTTAACATACTCGTTATAGTTACCCACTTCAAAAGTAGCTTTGTAAGTATCGCGCACCTGCCAAACAATAACTGCGGCAATTTCAATAGGGTTGCCCATTTTGTCGTTCACCTTTAATTTGCTACTCTCAAAATTGTTCACCCGTAGCGACAGCCGTACTTTTTTGTAAAAAGGGTTTACAAAGCGCAGCCCGTTTTCTTTTACCGTACCCGTGTATTTGCCAAAAAATGTGCATACGGCACTTTGGTTGGGGCTTATTACCAGCAGACCCTTAAAAAGAAAAATGCTTATCAGTATAAGACCCAGCGCCACCCAAAAACCAGGTTCGGGTGCCTGCCCATCGTGTATGTTGGTGGCAAATAAAAGTATTGAAACCGCGAAAAGGGCAATAGCCAATACCAAGGCAAGAAAGCCGGATACTGGCGTGATATTTTTTTCCATAAAATTTTTTTGATATTACTTAAATATCAAACTTATACCACTCTTGTTAATTGGCAAAATCTTATTTTTATACGGAAATACAGCTTTATGAAAGGAAATATTATGCTCGTTTTATTGGCTTTACTTATTACAATTTCATTGCGCGCCGCAAGAGTTGACACCGTGTCAATTTTTAGCAACAGCATGCACAAGAGCATTAAATGTGTGGTTGTTTTGCCTGATGGGATAAATGAAAATGGCAAAAAATATCCGGTGTTATACTTGTTGCACGGGTACAGCGGCAATTATGGTGATTGGGTAAACACCGTGCCTGCCATAAAGAGCTATGCCGACAAATACAACATATTGATTGTTTGCCCAGACGGGGCCTTTAGCAGTTGGTATTTTGACAGCCCCGTTGACACGGCCATGCGTTACGAAACCCATGTGGCAGTGGAGGTGCCTGCTTATATTGATAAGCATTACCCAACGGTTGCAAACCGCACAGGGCGGGCTATTACTGGCTTAAGCATGGGCGGGCACGGCGGTTTGTTTTTGGGCTTTAGGCACGCGGAAACATTTGGGGCCTGCGGCAGCATGAGCGGAGGGGTAGACCTTAACGATGCCCGCGGAAAGTTTGATATTGAAAAAAGGGTGGGCGACCCCGTTACGCATAGGGATAACTGGACGAATTATTCTGTGATGAAGGTGGTTGAAAAACGACCCAAGTACCCGCTGCATATTATTTTTGATTGTGGCACCGATGATTTTTTTTACCGCATAAATGCCAACCTGCACCAAAAAATGCTGCGGTTGAATATAGCACATGACTATATTGAACGCCCAGGGGAACACAACTGGGTGTACTGGGCCAATGCCCTACAGTACCAGTTGCTATTTTTTACCAATTATTTTTCAGCAAACAACCCGTAAAACATATCAATCGGTTTACATTTATATATGATAAAACTGTTTATGGAGGCATTTTTTGCTAATGCAGATGTACAACGGCTGCTTGTTGCCTTGGCAATAGGTGCCATTATTGGTGCTGAACGGGAATACCGGTCAAAATCTGCCGGGCTGCGCACCATGATATTGGTTTGCATGGGTGCATGTTTGTTTACAATTGCTTCAAAAAGCATGGGAGGGTTGACCAACCCAGATAGGATTGCCGCCAACATCATCACTGGTATTGGTTTTATAGGCGCAGGGGTTATTTTTAAAGACGAAAACAGGGTAAGCGGCATAACCACTGCCACGGCTATATGGATGGTTGCCGCACTAGGCATGGAAATAGGCATAGGCAATTACTTAACGGCCACTATTTGCACGGCCATTATTTTAATGGTGCTTGTTGCGCTTGTGTATGTGCAAAATTTTATAGGCAAAAAGAACCAATTACGGGACTACCGCATTGTTTGCCCTTACCACGAAAAAACACTTAAAAAATATGAACACCTTATAACCAAGCACAACCTTACCGCGCTACGGGGCAAACAAAGCAAAACAGGCAACACCATTACCGGCAACTGGCTGGTGCAAGGCCCCATTAAATGCCACGAACGATTGATTGAGGAATTACTTAAGGACCCCGACGTAACCGAGTTTGATTTTTAAAACCCAGTAACAACGCAATTATAAAATGAACAGCGTTACCCAACAAATTATTGCTTTTAACCAAGGCCGCATACCGGAATTTGTACAATTGAAGTACAGCTTTATTAGTGAAGACGTTTTTAGGTTTTACCGTGGCACCTGCCACTTGTTTTATAAAGACCTAAACCAAAAAATAAACTGGCAGGATAATACCAAATGCTGGACAACCGGCGACTTGCACCTTGAAAACTTTGGCACTTATAAAGGCGACAACAAGGTAGTTTACTTTGACATGAATGATTTTGACGAGAGCATACTGGCACCTGCCACTTGGGAAATTACAAGACTGCTTACCAGCATACATATTGCAGGGCATGTGCTTAAACTTGGCGAAACAATGGCTGACACTTTAAGCCTTTGTTATATTGACAATTACATTAATGTGCTTAAAAACGGCAAAGCACTGGTATTGGAAAAAGAAACCGCTACAGGGCTGTTGAAAGAACTATTAAAACAAGTGCAGGAAAGAGGGCTGAAAGAATTTGTGCTGGAAAGAACTGAAATACGGGGTAAAGAGCGCAAACTTGTGATTGACCGCAAAAAAACATTTCCTTTCAAAGGGCCTGAGAGGGAAAAGATTACGGAAAAAATGCAGGCTTGGATGAACAAGCATTTTGCCGAAAAACAGTTTACCATATTAGACATGGCCTGCCGGGTTGCGGGTACTGGTAGCGTAGGTGTAAAGCGCTATGTACTATTATTGCATGAAAAACAAGCGAACCGCTTACATTTAGTAGATTTAAAGGAGGCAAAGCCCTCTTCTTTAGCACCCTATTGCACCTACATACAACCAGCCTGGAAAAATGAGGCGGAAAGAGTAGTTACCCTACAAAAAAGAGTGCAACATGTGGCACCAGCTTTTTTGCACCCGATAGTGGTTGGCAAAACACCGTTTGTGGCTAAAGAGTTGCAACCTACGCAGGATAGGATGGACCTTGCCCTTTGCCGGGGCAAGAAGAATAAACTGGCCGGTATACTTAATAACATGGCTGATGCCAATGCATCCGGCCTGTTGCGTAGCACCGGCCGGCAAGGCAGCAGCATTGCCGATGACCTGATACACTTCGCGGCCGATAACAAAGTGTGGAAAAAGAAAATTCTATTATACGCTAAACAATATGCCCAGCAGGTATTGCAGGATTATATAGCCTACAAGGCTGATTATGAAAATGGTTTGGTGAAATAGGTAGCCATCATTCAACAGCTAATAGGTCAGTATTTCTAAACATTTCCGTAATGTCCGTTCACCGCTTGCTGTTTACCATAGACTATGGACCATCGACCATAGACTGCTTTTCTAAAACGTCGCCCCGTCGCGTACCGCTATTTTCTTCTTTTTTGCGTTTTTCTTTTCGTATTGGGTAACCTCCTTGGGTACTGTTTTTACAATATTCTTGGCAGCGGCCGCAACGGCAGCGGAATCTGCAGCTAATGCCTGCTGCTTACCTATAGGCTTGTTGGTAATGGGGTCCACCTTTTGGCCCAGCACATAACTCTCGGTTTTTAAAATGGTACCCCTTTGGGAGTCGTAAAATGTCCAAGTACCATGCTGCATAGTAGAGGCATCCACTTTAATAACCTTCATGTATATTTTACGGTCATCATTCAAATCCGGTACTTCAATCGTGTCGTAAGGGTTGGCCGGGTTAGTTGCCCGCCAGCTTTCCTCACGCACGATGCCCCACATATCGTAATAATCACACAAACCGTTCTTGTAACCCCACTTGTAATTTTCTATGGCCAGCACATCGCCTTGTAAGGAATATCTTCGCCAAGTCCCTTCTTTTTTATCATCCTTATACACCCCTTCCTCTTCGTAGCCAGGCTCACCCCTTACAATTGGCACATGTACCACCCACTTACCTTGCTTTAAACTACCGTAATCGGTACATTTTAAGGTATCGTGGTGTACACCAATCACAAATGTTTTACACTGAGATTGGGCCTGTAGGCTTGCTATTAAAAAAAAGATAAGTAACCAGCGCATAAAAAATTATTTACCCTGTAAAGGTATACACCTAATTGATACTTTGTAAACGAACAGAGTGCAGTAAAATTGTAGGGGGGGGACAATATGATTGAAGGCGTAAAAATTATGGCGGGTGCAAATCAGTTAACCTTTGCACATACCAGTTTACAAACAAAAACGCCGCCAACAAAACAGCTAAAATTAGCACAATTATCCACGGCCTCCTCATTGCTACCGTAGGTTTTTCTTAAAATACCTCACCAATGTTTATAAAAAGTCCACGGGACCCACCCAAGCCAAAACCATAATCAATATCAATATTGGTTTTGGATGATTTATTCAATTTTATCCTAAGCCCTAAACCAGCGGCAGGCTGCACATATTGAAACTTGAAATTACTTGGGTATTGCGAAAATGTTTGTGCATTGGCAAACAATACGCCGCCCAACAAGCCATTTTGGCTTAAATGAAAACGGTATTCGGCCTCTAGGTCAAGCATTTGCCTACTTCGGAACCGGCCCTGTATATACCCCCTGCCAGTATTTGTATAAGTATCCCAAGAAGTGGAAGGCAAGTCTAAATACGGCGGTGTGCCGTTCAACACCATCCAGTTATAACTCCAAAAAGCCAACACATTGCCTCGCTTACCTAGGGTGAAGTACTTACGCATGTCAACTAGTAACGATTGCCAATTTTGGTCGCTGCCTAAAAAAGTATAGTTATTCCTAAAAACCACGTTGGCATATTCACCGCCCGAGGGGTTTATCGGGTTATCCCTGCTATCGTACAACAGGTTTAGCGATAACCCTGAAGAAACAGATTTTGTACTGGTACCCGGGTATTTGGCAAAATCACTTGGGTGGTTATCGGCGTAGCCATCTTCAGAAATATTCCAATGAAAATCAAAGTTGTAACCAATACCGGCATATAAGTTATTGTTTATACGACGCATCACGGTTTGGTACACGCGTATGTATGCATAGTTTATCAAGTCATCACTCGTGTCAATATCATTGTTACCCCCAAGGCCATAGGTATCCTGCGGGTACTGGGATATGCGCCAGTCACCAACAAAATTGTATTTATTTCCTTTTGTCCAAATGTTTGATTGTACGGGCAATACAATCTGGCTGTTTTGGGTATAAGATATACTGGAGGTAATGGTGGAAAGTTTATCCGCAGTGTCCTTCGCAGCAAAAAATGCCACATTGCCTGCAAGAATAACTGCCAGCCTGGTTTGCAGCGTGTAACCTAAGGCAGGGAATAAAGCAACAAACCGATTTTTATCTTTGGCCGGGTTACTAACGGGCGACCCATCTGAAATTTTTTTGGTATTAAAGGCCTTTTTTAGCACGTCGGTAATATCAACCTGTGCATCAACCGGCAATGTGCTGTTTTTAGAAACCAATCTAACAGAATCTAACGCATTTTTTTGCTGTGCCGACACCGTAGTAACAGCAAAAACCAAAACGAAAACTATACTGGTAATGTGTCTAATAAGTTTGTTTTTTACGATAGACGTTGTTAAGTGGCAAGATGTTTATTCATTCTTAAATATTTTCCCTAAAATCGGCCGTTCAGGCATTATTACCCGTAAAACATTGTGCAGCCAAAGCGTAGCCCTGCAACCCTAAGCCGCAGATGGTGCCTTTGCATTTTGCAGACACATGGGAAATTTTCCTGAAATCTTCACGGGCGTGTACATTGCTGATATGTACTTCAATTACCGGCGTAGTAATTGCCGCAATGGCATCGCCCAACGCAACCGAAGTATGGGTGTATCCGCCAGGGTTTATTATTATGCCGTTATACCCAAAACCCACCCGTTGTATTTCATTAATCAACTCACCCTCCACATTGCTTTGGTAGTAATGAAACTGTACCGACGGAAACTGTTGCTTTAACTGCTCAAAGTATTGTTCAAAAGTTTGGGAGCCATATACGCTAGGCTCCCGGGTACCCAGCAAATTAAGGTTCGGACCGTTTATAATAGCTATTTTCATAATAAGTACATACCCAATATGCAGCGGGCATTGCTAAATAAGTTATTGAATAGCGCATGGATACAATCAACAAAAACTGAAGGTTATTGCTGTATGATAAAGCTACAAAAATAATACCCAACACTACTCATCGGTAACAAAATGTATACCAACAGTAGCCACAATAATGGATATTATCATAAAACCCCGCTTGGGGCGGGGTTTTGAAACTAATTTTTCATCAGTGTAAAAAACTCATCAAACAAGTAACGGCTGTCAAACGGCCCGGGTGTAGATTCTGGGTGGTACTGCACACTAAATGCGGGCTTATCTTTCAACCTTATACCCTCAATACTGTCGTCGTTTAGGTTAACATGGGTAATCTCCACATTAGGATGGTTGCGAACTGCCTCTGCGTCAACACCAAAACCATGGTTTTGGGTGGTAATTTCGCAAATGCCGTTTATAATATTCTTTACTGGGTGGTTAAGCCCCCTGTGGCCATGGTGCATTTTATAGGTACGTATGCCATTAGCCAAAGCCAGCAATTGGTGGCCAAGGCAAATACCAAATACAGGCTTATCCTCCTGCAATATTTGTTGCAATGTTTCCACCGCATATGGCATGGCCGAGGGGTCGCCAGGGCCATTTGAAATAAAATATCCGCTGGGGTTAAATTCCTTTAACCTACTCAAAGGTGTTTTTGCCGGGTGTACCCTAACATGTGCACCCCGTTCAACCAAGCAAGTAAGTATATTCACTTTCACCCCATAATCCAATACCGCCACTTTAACCGGTGAGTCGGGGTTGCCCATTTCGTATTCCTCTGTTGTGCTTACCACACTGGCAAGCTCCAAGCCGTCCATGTTAGGCACGGTTGCCAAATGCGCTCCTAACAGGTCAACATCCAATATCTCGGATGAAATAATACAGTTCATAGCACCTTTTGTACGTACGTGCGCCACCAATGCCCTTGTGTCAACATCTTCAATGGCCACTATGTTGTTTGCCACCAAATATTCGTTCAACGAGCCTGTAGCTTGGTACCTAGAAAACTTCTCCTCCAGGTTTCGGGCAATAAGGCCCTGTATCTTCACGCTCTTACTCTCCGTATCCTTTGGCGTAACACCATAGTTACCAATATGCACATTATTCATTATCAAAACCTGCCCATAATAGCTTGGGTCGGTAAACACCTCTTGGTAACCCGTCATGCCGGTATTAAAACAAATTTCCCCGGTAGCAGTACCCACTTTACCAAAGGCCTTACCATAAAAAACGTTGCCATCTGCTAACAATAGAATGGCTGGTTGTTGTGAATTAGGCATTTTATCCCTTTAAATTTTTAATTTGCAAAAATAGCTGAAAAGTGTTCGAGTTCCAAAGTTACCATCTGCAGCCCGTGCTGTTATCGGCCAAATAAAACGAATCTCAATATTAACGCCGCGTTGAGACAACCAATTTCATGCAGAAACGCCATAAAAAAAGGGCAAAACCGATAAACAGCTTTGCCCTTTATATTTAAAAACGTTTCATTATTATTCTTCTGTTTCTGGGGCTTTGGTTATTTCAACAACTTCAGCATCCGTAATTGCAGGTGCTACAGTTGCTTCAGCCTTTTTGCCGCCACGGCCACGGCGTGTTTTCTTAGTCGCGTCAGCGGCAGTTTCAACTGACTTACCGTATATTTCATTAAAGTCAACCAGTTCAATCATCGCTTTTTCGGCGTTGTCACCCGGGCGAATGCCAAGCTTTATAACGCGGGTATAACCACCAGGGCGGCTAGCAATTTTAGGCCCAACTACCGTAAAAAGTTCCTTTACTGAAACTTTATCCTGTAGGTAACTGAATACCACGCGGTGTTGGTGGCTAATTTCGGTTTCACTGCCCGATTTTTTTGTTTTTGTAATCAGCGGTTCGATGTAAGTACGCAGCGCCTTTGCTTTGGCAAGGGTGGTTACTATACGCTTATGTACTATCAATTGGCTGGCTAAATTTGCCAGTAAGGCTTCCCTGTGTGCTTTTTTACGGCCCAGGTTATTAATCTTGTCTCCGTGACGCATGGCTGTTTAGTTTTAAAATACTGTACCGTGCCGGGAATTACAGTATTGTGAGAAAAAAGCTTATAGCCGTAGGCTGTAAACTGCAAAAAAACCTTGTAGTATAAGGCTTGGCCGCTACTACAAGGTTTTTTTAAATTTATTTGTCAATATCATCCAAACCTAGCTTGCTTAGGTCCATACCAAAATGCAAACCGCGTTCTGTTAATACTTGTTCAATTTCGCTTAGAGACTTTTGACCAAAGTTCCTAAACTTCATCAGGTCTTCCTGCTCGTATTGTACCAATTCGCTCAAGCTGTTAATTTTTGCAGCTTTCAAGCAGTTGAACGCACGTACAGAAAGGTCAAGGTCTTCCAGTGGTGTTTTCAACACTTTCCTCAATTGCAATACCTGCTCATCCACCACATCTTCTTTCTTATCTTCCTTATTATCAAACGTAATGTTTTCGTCTGTAATAATCATCAGGTGTTGAATCAAGATACGCGAAGCTTGCTTAACAGCTTCTTCAGGGTTAATGGTACCATCAGTTGATACATCCAACACCAATTTTTCGTAGTCAGTCCTTTGTTCCACACGATAGTTTTCAATACCGTATTTAACATTCTTAATGGGTGTGTGTATTGAGTCGATGGGTATATGCCCAAACGTAGCATCTTTTTGCTTATTTTCCTCAGCTGGTATATAACCACGGCCTTTGGCAATAGTAAGCTCTATATCAAGCCTTGCAGAAGGGTCCATAGTACAAATCACCAGCTCAGGGTTCATTACCTGAAAACTTTGGCTTGCATCACTGATGTTAGCCGCTGTAAACTCAGCTTTTCCTTTGATGGAAATGGTAACCTTTTCTGAAGCTAAATCATGGTCGACTGTTTTCTTGAAACGTACCTGCTTAAGGTTTAATATTATTTCAGTAACGTCTTCTGTAACACCTTTGATTGTAGCGAATTCATGGTCAACACCTTCAATTTTTATCCCGTTTATCGCATACCCTTCCAGGCTGCTCAACAATACCCTGCGTAGGGCATTGCCGATTGTTAAGCCAAAACCAGGCTCAAGCGGACGAAATTCAAATTGGCCTTCAAAATCGGTTGATTTCTGCAAAACGATTTTGTCGGGCTTCTGGAAATTTAAAATTGCCATTTTATTTTCCTTGTTTTTATTTGTGCTGCCCCAAAATCCCAAGGGACTTAGAAGCAAAAATGATTGTTAAGTCAACCCCGTTAGGGGCACGGGTTATTTGCTGTACAATTCCACTATCAGTTGTTCCTTGATATTCTCAGGAACACTTTCCCTTTCTGGGTAAGTAATGAATGTACCTCTTTTTTCAGTCTCATTCCAGTCTAACCAGCTAAACTTGGCATTCTTGCCGCGTATCATGCTAGTTAAAGCGGTGTTGGCTTCACTCTTTTCTTTCAAGCCAACAATATCCCCCGGTTTTAATTGGTAAGAAGGTATGTTTACGACGTCGCCGTTAACAGTAACATGTTTGTGGCTAACCAACTGGCGGGCAGCAGGCCTAGAAGGGGCAATACCTAAGCGAAAAACAGTGTTGTCTAACCGGGCTTCCAGCAACCTGATTAAGTTTTCACCTGTTACGCCTTTAATACGGGCAGCTTCTTCAAAGGTGTTACGGAATTGCTTTTCAAGCACACCGTACGTGTATTTTGCCTTTTGCTTTTCTTTTAACTGTACAGCGTATTCGCCCAAAGTTTTGCGTTTACGTGCAGCACCATGTTGGCCTGGGGGGTTGCTGTTTTTATTTAACCACTTGCCATTGCCTAGGATAGGCTCCCCGAAAATACGGCTGATCTTTGTTTTTGGTCCCGTGTAACGTGCCATAATTATTTGCTTTGATTTTTTAGTGACGACACACCATCGGTAAAAATCTAAAATGAATGGTGCATCCAATAAAAAGTTATATAGTTTCCAGTTTCAGGTTTCCAGTTTTTAAGGGAATTAAAATATTCCGTACTGCAGTTTAATTTATTACTATTCTACCATCTTTTGTATTAAAATGCCAACCGGTAACTGGAAACCCTAATTTATACCCTACGTTTTTTAGGAGGCCTGCAACCGTTGTGCGGCAAAGGCGTAACGTCTTTTATCATAGAAATTTCAATGCCACTTTGGGCCAATGCGCGAATGGCACCTTCACGGCCTGAGCCTGGGCCTTTCACAAATACTTCAACCCTTTTTAAGCCTGCTTCCAAAGCAACTTTCGCGGCATCTTGCGCTGCCATTTGGGCTGCGTAAGGGGTGTTTTTCTTGCTGCCCCTAAAACCCATTTTACCGGCTGAAGACCAGCTGATAACTTGACCTTGCTTGTTGGTAAGTGAAATAATAACGTTGTTGAAGGTTGCATTAATGTGCGCATCGCCTGCCACATCTACTTTTACAATCCTTTTTTTAGCGGCGGCTTTGGCACCGGCTGCTTGCTGCGATTTTTGAACTTTTGCCATTGTTTACTTTTAAGGTAGTCTTTTGATTACTGGATGTATGATGTAGGTATTTTAAGTTATATAAACCAACACCCAATAATACCAGTAATGTTTCAAATTATTGTATCCCCTCCTGCTCCGTTTTATGGGAACTATCCGGCGGACTGTGTATAAACCACAAAAAGAAAATACCAAATTCCATGCACACCCATTGGTATTGGAATTTGGGATTTCCTTATTTGCTATTTCCTACTTCTTAGGAGCCTTCTTTTTGCCGGCAACAGTTTTACGTTTACCCTTACGTGTACGGCTATTAGTACGTGTACGTTGTCCACGAACAGGCAAGCCCTTACGGTGGCGTAAACCGCGGTAGCATGCAATATCAAGCAAACGCTTAATATTCATTTGCACTTCACTACGTAAAGCACCTTCTACCTTAAATTCGTTATTTATGATGTTACGGATAGCAGTTTGCTCCCCATCATTCCACTGGCTTACCTTTTTATCAAAGTCAATTTCTGCTTTGCTTAAAATGTATTGGGCAGTTGAACGGCCAATACCAAATATATAGGTAAGGCCAATTTCACCCCTTTTGTTTTTTGGTAAGTCTATACCGGCAATACGAGCCATATTCTGATTTTCTATTTATTGTTTTATGATGTTGAGGCTTTAAACAACCGTTGCAACCTGCAACAAATTGCTTTTCCCCACCCGTTTATCTCCGGGTAGCTTAAATTATTACCCTTGGCGCTGTTTAAAGCGTGGGTTTTTCTTGTTAACAACGTACAGCTTTCCTTTTCTGCGTACAATCTTGCAGTCTACACTGCGTTTTTTAATGGATGCTCTAACTTTCATAACTATTTTTTTCTTCCGTGAACCGATATCGTTTACTTGCCTGAACCTTACGTCTGTGAGGATTTAGATCCTGCCAAACATCTATTCACGGCTGTCTCAGTTATTTATACCTGAAAATTATCCGCCCTCTCGACAGGTCATAAGGGCTCATTTCCACGCCCACCTTATCACCCGGCAGAATTCTTATGTAATTCATCCGCATTTTACCTGAAATGGTTGCCAGTATCTCATGGCCATTTTCTAACTTAACCCTGAACATTGCGTTGCTCAGTGCCTCTAGAATAACTCCATCTTGCTTGATTAACGGTTGTTTCGACATAATTTTTGGGAGCGCAAAGATAGTGCAATGCAATGGAATATGAAAAAAATATGAAATTTTTTTCCACATTAATACAAAAAGTTAAAAATCAGGTGGTTAGCACTCAATTTATAATAAGTGCAGGTATCAAAAACTCAAAAAGGCCACCTCCTCCGTTCAAAAGCCTACTGTACCTAAAGCCGAAAGTGGCAGGTAATTCGTTCCATAATTTGGTATCAAAGTACAGTTCAACGCCGGTACTATTCAAGTTGTACACCGTTTGGTAACGCAGGCTTTTTAACCCGGTGTAATCAAAAAACAGGTTAGCCCTCACACGCTGCACAAAAACGATATTACCCACGCCCTTGTCTGGGTATAGTATAGGCAAATGGTAATTGCCGCCAATTTTCCACATGCGGGGGTAATTGATGCTGCTATACCCGCGCGAGACAGGAAAATTGTTGGTGTAAATATATTCACCGGCGGTATCCCGAGCTTGGTAAGCGGTGTTTATTACAAGGCTGTTTGTTTTGGCCAACCCTGGCAAATAAAAATCGGCCTTGGCCAAAAACTGGTGCGCAGTCAATTTGTCTACACTGCCGCTATACTGTAACAAAAAGCTTTGCGCCCAGCTTGGGTAAATTTGTTTAACAGCTTGTTGTACTTGGCTGGTATATTCAACAGTGCTTTGCAGGTAATGTACGCCACGGTTACGCAGCAGGTTTTTTGCCACACCCGTCCAGCTGATCTGGTTATAGTCAAAAATGCTGGAGAGTAAAAGATACCGGTACTGCTTACCCCCTGAAAAATTCAAGGGCAGTTGCAGGCCGGCCGAAACGTTAAATTCGTTCCAGTGCAGTGTAGTATCGTTGTTAAGCGCAATGCCACGGTTAAAAATTTGGCTAACCCCTACAACTGGCTGCAAATAACTGCCGCCATAAATGCCGCTGAAGGCAAATTTGTTATACCCCTCACTATTGTTGTGGGTATAATTTAACTGGGTTGAAACCGTTTCCAATATGTTTTCGCCATAAATGGCGAGGGATGTGTTGGGGTAATCGTACAAAGGCCGGTAGCTATGGAAATTAAACGGGTGCGAAGCTTTAGGGTATTTTTTTGAAGGGTATTTTTCTGTAGGTATATTTAATAATGTGGTGTTGTCAACCACATTAAAGGGGTGTGTTACATAAAGGTTTACCAGCGTGTCGGCAGTATTGATGGGCTGCCATGTTGGTTTGAATGTTGCTAGGCGGTAACCGTCGGCCGTGTAGGCCGATGCAACCAGTTGGTGTTGCTGGTTAAAAACAGCCTGGTATAGCCCTGTGGCAAAACGGGCCAGGCGAAAATGGGTTTCTTGCGCGGCCACGTAGGCCCAAATTTCATCATACCCATTGTTGCTACACGAATATAGCAGTGTGTCGCCTTGCACTGTGGGAAAGCCAATAACCCGGTTAGCCATGGCAAGCACCGTGGTTACAGCACCATTCGCAATGCTGCGCCTTTCAATACCCATAAAACCTTGGTTATTGCGTACTACCTCGTAAACATATTGGTCGTTTGCTGAAAATTTGGGATAAGAATAAATATTGCCCCCGGCAGCATCCCACTCCGTCAATATGTTGCCTGCTGTGTCAAACAGAACGATGGACGAATTTAGCCCCGTTTCCATTTTAACGGTAGCTACCATGGCACCGCTGTGCGAAATATCTGGCGAAAAATATTTTTTGCCTTGCCCAATGGTACTTGTGGCACCAGATGCTATATCGAATATTTTTATGACACTATAATCGTTATAACCCCAACGGGCATCTGGCAAATAGGCACTGTATACTATTTTGCCGTTGTTGTAAGCAAAATAATCGTCGTAGCTAATATCGCGCACGGCAATTTTCTGTTCTTTTCCGCTGGGCCATATTTTAGCAATAGCGGGTATATTGGTATAACTTGTTTTAAGCACCAGCAAGCTGCCGTCGCCAACCGAGTATGGGTATTGGTAATTGGCTACGGTATTCTTTTTTACCGGCGTAATCCATACCGTATTTTCAATTGAATCATGCTGCCATTGGGTTTCATAAAACCTGAATGCATCGCTCACAAACTTTTTAAACGGCGTGCCTGAGTACTTTTTAACGGCATTTTGCAACGGGTATACCAGCGGCTTAAACGCTGAGGCATCTTGGGTTACGTGTAACCAAAAATCGTTGCCATATTTTTCCCTGCCATAAGCTACCAGCATATAGCCCAGCGGGTACCAGTCTGGTAATTGGTGCAGGTAGCTGCCGTTGCGCAGTTGCGTATAACTATAGTGCCTGCCTGCATCGTAGATGCTGCGGAAGCCCGCGAAAAATGCGGGCAGCCGGCCGCGGCCTTGTTGGCTGAGCATGGTTTCGTTATACACTGCGTCGCCCTCAAAAAACCAGTTGGGCACTGCGGCAGCATTGGCGAGGTCCTGCCCCTGCTCGCCCAGCAATACAGACACCAATTTAGAAACACCCCGGTTAAAATTACTGTACTGTTGCACATGCCTAAACTCATGTATGGAAAGATTATCCGCCCAGTTTTGGGCCCCGAGGCTAAAGGGGCTTTGCGGGGGCATCAAAAAAAACTCGCTGCGGAAGGGTGCCATGGCAACAAAGCCGTTTGTTACAGACGTGCTGCCCTGCAACACGATGTTTACCTTGCGCAGCTTGCCACCAATGGCTTGGCTATAATGTTGCTGCATGTACGCGGTTATACCGGCCACGCGTTGTGCTATAGAATCAAGCCCTTGGGGGTACAATACCCTGCCCGCGCCAGTGTTTATTTGCCGCCAATGTAAATAGCCCGGGTTGCCCCCAAACTGTTGCGACCACGATTTACAGGCAATAGCCAGTGCAATACAAACAAGCGCTTTTTTCATATCCAATTAAATAACTAGTGGGTTAAAGTACGTAAAATAAAAACCACCATGCAAATTGCATGATGGTTTAATGATAAATTACTTTATTTTTTATTTTATGGCTGTGTCTTACATCCCGCTGCAGGCAGCTAGGCCATCACTTCGTCAGTAAGGTGTATTTTGGTCATATCCAAAAAATGGTTTTGCAATTGGTGTATGGCATGCACGTTGGGGTTATGCCTCCTGTCTTCCCTATACCACAGTTCCAAGTTAGAAAAGTCATTTTTACGGGGTATCATCATGCGGAACGAGCCTTTTTTGTACTTAACGGCACCATCGGCAAGGTCTTCGCTGGTAAAATTGAGGTCTAGCAAAGCCTCATGGGTAAGGGGGATGGGGTACAAATCCTTGGGGTCAAAATAAAATTCCTGCACGTCTGTTTCTACACAAACTTGCTTTTCATCCCCGTTAAGGTGGGTTACTTCACCCTGCCGTCTTTGGCCTTCGTATTCGGCAATCACATAATCGCCAATTTTCAATTCGTTAAATTTAATCATACAGCTTTTCGTTTAGGCTTTTAATTTACGACAGTTCCTCAACCTGCAAAAAAAAGTTTTTGCAATACCACTTATCACGTCCTTTTACCCGTACCCATTTGTAACTACATACCTTTGGGCAACGGGCCGGTGGTTACATGTTTTATTGGCAAAAGGCAGGCCAAGTTTGCAGTTAATAATTTTTACGCCGGTGTTTTACCTACTATGGCAGTTTTTGGGCCAGGGCTATTGTTCTGTGCACCTTTGCCGCCTAGCAGGGCGTTTACTGCCGCCTTAACCACGTTTACAGGTATTGCGTAGGAGTAACCGGCATACACACCGGTTGGCGAAGCCATTGCTGCGTTAATGCCTATCAACTGCCCGGCAGTGTTTACCAATGCACCGCCACTGTTGCCAAGGTTAATGGCCGCATCGGTTTGTATGTAGGCGTTGTCGGCATGGTCGGCATGGTCAATGCCTACGCTTCTCGTTTTGGCACTTACAATGCCTGCGGTAACGGTAATGTCTAAATTCCAGGGGTAGCCTATCGCCAGCACCCATTGGCCAGTCTTAATAGCATCGCTGTTGGCGTACAACAAAAATGGTAGGTTACGGGCATCAATCTTAAGTAAAGCAAGGTCAGTTTTTTCGTCGGCCCCAACCATGGCGGCATTGTATACGCGGCCGTTCGCCATGGTTACGGTAATTGTTCCGGCATTCGCAATTACATGTTCGTTGGTTACAATGTAGCCATCCTCGCTTAAAATAACCCCGCTGCCGCTGCCCGTTTGCCCAGGCGCACTTTGTTGTTGTTGCCCAAAAAGTTGCGCAAAAGGGTCTTCCTTGGGCTGGCTGTTGCTTACTTTTCTCAAGGCCAGCTGGGTTTTTATATGTACCACAGCAGGGGCGGCATTGCTGGCGGCCTGCGTAAAATCCACAGGCCCGCCGCCGTTGCCGTGTTCTTGGTAGCCAACCAACTTTCCTTGCCCGCTTGTACTCAATTGCTTTACCGGCCTGTCTTTTTGCACAAAGCCGCCATAAACTACTACACTGGCTGTGGAAACAATGGCACTGATGGCTATGGTAGGCAAAAGCTGCTTTAGGTTCATTTAGTATACATTTTATGTACCAAAATAACACCCATAAGCATAGTTTAATTGCCCCGAGGGATGCTTTTTGCAAAAGATTAACGAAGAATATCGTAGATTGTTTGGGGCCGAAAATACCTTGTTCTTCAGGTTTGCCAGCCTTACTTTTACCTGCATCTGTGTTTTTTTGACCAGCCGGGTATTGATGGAATTTAAAAATACGTTTTGGGTGAAACCGTGGAAAAAATCTACAACCATTTAGCAAATTGTTTTTTCTCGCCGCAGATTGTTACTTTAGGGCAGCCAATTGAAAAAATATGAAGAAGCTTACCGGTAACGATAAAGTGTTGTCTCCAGAACAACGCACAAAATTGCTTGGTGTTTTAAAAAACCGTTTTGAAAAAAATATGGACCGCCACAAAAACATTGTATGGGTAGCCGTGCAGGCAAAACTAGAGACTGCACATGGCAAACTTTGGTCACTTAACGAAATGGAAGCAACCGGCGGCGAGCCGGATGTAATTGGATATGATGAAGCCGCCAATGCCTATGTTTTTTGTGATTGCTCGGCAGAAAGCCCCAAAGGGCGCCGAAGTGTTTGTTACGACCACGAAGCCTTGGAGGCCAGAAAAGAATTTAAGCCTGCCCACAGTGCCGTTGCCATGGCCGAGGAAATGGGCATTGATTTATTAACCGAACAAGCATACAGGGCGTTGCAGCAGATAGGCAGTTTTGACAATAAAACATCCAGCTGGCTAAAAACGCCTACAGACATCAGAGCACTGGGGGGTGCCATTTTTGGTGATTACCGTTTTGGCCATGTTTTCGTATACCACAACGGGGCCGAATCATATTATGCCGCCAGGGGGTTCAGGGGCAGCCTGACCCTATAAATTATTTTTCAACCAACAAAAACATACTATGCAAAATACGAACCCTTCGGTAGATTTCTTTTTTGATAAACCAAGCACCTGGCAGGATGAATATGCCGTGTTGCGGAAATTAATACTCAGCTGTGGTTTAACAGAGGACCTTAAATGGGGCTGCCCCTGTTACACCAATAACAAACGAAACATCGTGCTGATACATGGGTTTAAAGAGTATTGTGCGCTGTTGTTTTTTAAAGGGGCTTTGTTAAACGATGCCAGCGGCAAGCTGTTACAACAAACAGGCAATGTACAGTCGGCCAGGCAAATTAGGTTTACTAATGTTAGCGATATTATTGAGCTTAATGCTATTTTGAAAGCCTACATTTACGAAGCCATTTCGGTGGAAGAAGCTGGCTTAAAGGTTGCGCTTAAAAACACGGATGCCTACCACATTCCGGATGAGTTTCAACAGAAGCTATCAGAGCAGCCGACCCTTAAGGTAGCTTTCGAGGCGTTGACGCCGGGCAGGCAGCGTGGGTATCTGTTATATTTCGCCGCGCCCAAACAGGCTAGTACCCGAGTTTCAAGAATCGAAAAGTGTATCCCCGCCATCATGGATGGCAAAGGCTTGAACGATTAATAGGCTGGCTCGCTAAATAAACAAATTACCCAGTACCATATTGCGCCGCAGGCGCTTAACCAAACAATCATTCATTAACAAAAACTACAGCAATGGCTAACGTATCCATCTACTTAAACTTTATGGGCAATGCCGAAGAAGCATTTAACCACTACAAAAAAGCCTTTGGTACCGAATTTTTGGCGCCGCCCATGCGCTTTAAAGACATGCCCCCAAGGGAAGGCGCACCCGCATTGGCCGATGCCGACCAGAATAAAATTATGCATATGGCTTTGCCAATATTAGGCGGCCTGCAACTCATGGCCACCGATATTTTAGAAAGCATGGGCAACAAATTGGTGGAAGGAAATAATTTTACGATAAGCTTAAACACCGACACAAGGGAAGAATCCGACCGTTTATACAACGCTCTTTCAGAGGGTGGTGCCGATGCTGTACCGCCGCATGATGAGTTTTGGGGCTACTGGGGTACCTGTAAAGACCGTTTTGGCATCCGCTGGATGTTTAACGTTATGAACCAACCGCAATAAACATTTGCAAATTTCCCGAACAACCGGTTGCCAAGCCCAGCACCAAATAACATTGGCCGTGGGCTTGATTACCTTAGTACCCTTTTTAATGGCCACATAGGGGTAGCCAATTACATATCATACGTTTGAAAATAAGCGTTCTTGCTATTTTTGTCATACCATAAATACCAAAAGGTTTCATGTGCGCCTTTTTTCCAGTATGGGTCTATCGTGCTTATTATGGCCGTATCCCACCACGGCAAGTTGGGCCCAAAACCCAAGCCAAAAGCACTGTCTTTAACCGTTTTTACAAGCTTTAATTGCTTCACTATTTTTTGGATGGTTGAGTCGTCGCAGGTAAACGCAAATACATAATCCGCGTCAATACCTATAGCATCATCATAACAATAAATACCTTTTACATCCGCGGTGGGCTCTACCTCCAAAAATTCCCTAAACCGCTTTTTATTAAATTTCGTGTCGGGCGTATACGCATTAAACGTTGGGATGATTTTATCAACCCCCTTGTCGCGGGTGTCCCTAATTTTTTCCTCTGTTTTTGCCATCAGTTGGCGGCCATTATTTTTTATCCGGTTGCAGGATGTAAGCAATAACATTGCAGCCACAAAAAGCAAACCCGCTGCTTTCATCCATGTAACCCTATCGGCAACTGTATTGCAGAACTGCACGTTAAGGTTTATACTCAAACCCATAAACGGTAATTTATTATACGTGTGCCAATATTTTCTGTTGCACTATATGCAATTCTTCTGGGGTCAATTTAAGTTTTCCCCTGGTAAAATTTAAATCATCGGCCGAATTAATGGGCAGCAGGTGCATGTGGGCGTGTGGCACTTCCAGGCCGATAACGGATATACCGCAACGGTTGCAGGGGAAGGCTTTTTCAATGGCCTTTGCAATGGGTTTTGCGAAAAGCAGCATGCTGCCTAAAAACGCATCGTCCAAGTCAAAAAGGTTATCGGTTTCTTTTTTTGGCACCACCAGCACATGCCCCTCCCCCAACGGGAATATGTCTAAAAAAGCAAAAAACTTGTCATCCTCTGCTATCTTGTAGCTGGGTATCTGCCCGGCAATAATTTTGCTAAAAATGGTCATGATATTATATTTTTTGTAAGCAATTTTTCCGCGTTTCTGTTCTCGCCCCAACAAAAGGTTTGTCTGGCATTCATCAAATTTTTGCCGCCCCAAGGCCTTATCCCTTTTACCTTACAGCCTCTACCTTGTTCCTTCTACCTTACGCTCTACCTTATACCTTCTGCCGCCTTCTACCGCCCACCTTCCATCTCTCCTATGTGGTACTTGTACTTTCTAAAAAACTTGTTTTTTACATCTATTATCCAAAGCATGGTATCAGGGTGTTCTCCAATTGCAGCGTTGTACCTGCCAAGCAATGCAACTTGTGTGGTGTCAATCCAATGCGCGCCCCATGCATTTGTGCTCGGCCCAAAAAACAACAGCCTTGCTGCAGTTTTTGCTTTGTTATTAATCAATGCAATTTCTTGGTCAACATCGCCGCTCTCTACATAATATTTCCCGTTCTTGTCTTTTTTCATCTCAACACCGTAGCTGCCGTAGTCGAGTATATAACTGCTGTCTGGCGACCATTCCAAAAACATGGCGTATTCGGTAAAAAAGCCGTTGGCTGGCGTATAGGCATATTCTTTCATGCTGTCTTTACGCCAATAATCTATCAGCGTAAAATTGGCCCATTTGTTTTGCTTGTTCATCAACATCTTATACAGCCATGCATTTGTTTTGTTTTTAAAAAGCGCCCCGTAATCAGCGGAGTCGATAGCGCGGGCCGCAGCCAAGGAATCAGCCATGGTTTGCTTAATGCCCAAAGGCAAAGGCCTGCTGTCCAATTTCGCCTGTTTATTTTTACACGAGGCAGCCCCCAGCGCCATTAGCACAAACATGCATACCCAAAGCAACGCCAAATGCCCTGCCGCCACCGCTTTTGTTGATGATATTTGTACCCGCAGCAACGTTGCTTTACGCATATAGTGTTTATTAAAGCCAGTTAAGTGCCGTTATTGTAAATTTGTACCACAAAACTCGTAAAAAACCATGCAACTTTCTGTTAATGATTATATTGGCTTTACCGGTGTGTTTATTTTATTAGTGGCGTATCTATTTAACTTAATGGGTAAAATCGATAAAAACAGCCTACTATATATATCATTAAACGTACTAGGCGGTGGGCTAGCCTGTTTGGCCTCGTACTTAATACATTATTTACCTTTTGTGCTATTGGAAGGCACTTGGACGCTTGTTTCTGCCGCAGCTCTGGTTAAATACGCCACAGGCCGCCGCATTAATAATGCCTAACCGTAAGTGCGGGATTTTATGACAATATTGCCACCATTGGCCGCCCAGTTGGCTGCTCAAAAAAGTGAAACAATTATTTCATATACCAACCCACCAAAAAACGTGCGGTTAAATCAATTATTTTAGTATCTTTTCCCCGTTCGTAAATTATCCAACCCTGTGAATTAAACCAGCACTTTCGGTTAGCCATAAAAAGTTCAAAACCAAAACGCTGTATGCCGATAGCGAAAGGCTGTCAATATATCTATATGCCAACCCAAGCGGCTTGCGCCGTTTGGGTTGGCATATTTTTATTACTTAGCCTATCTACATTTGCACAGCAGCATACCAGAGATTCTGTTTATACTTCCGCCGACAACCAAAACATGAACGGCCGTGCGGCCCCCGCTTACGAGGAACCAGAATTAATAACCTCGTTTAAGGCACTCAATTTTCCGCCCGAAATGCTGATGCACTACGGCCAAATATCGCCCAAGGATGCCACTACATTGGTGGATGAATTTCAAGTAACGCAAAAAGACGAGGACGGTGTAGCCATACTAATTACGGTGAGGCTGCATTTTGACAGCGACCGGTTGGTAGGTTATATTACCGAGGCCCCAATTGAAAAAACGATAGACCTTACGATAAGCAGTTTTACCGTAAAAATACCCGTGGAATGGCTGTGCACCCCCAATACCCCAGACCACCCACAACATTATGTTAGCACCCTGCAAGCGATAAAAACCGCCGAAAAGCAGTATAAATGCACCGGTTGGCACATAAAACTGCCCGATGCCGAGCGGGAAGAACTGCCAAAGAAAAAAGGAAAAAAGGAAAAAAAGCCCAAAAAGGAGAAAGGCGCGGCGAAACAGACGTAGGGGGTGCCTGGTATTTTAATCTCTATTGCTATCAATTCACAGTGAAGATACCGCCGGTAATCCTTAAAAAAAGAAATAAATTTTCAAAGATTGAATATCCTGGTTTAAGCATTTGCCTTTTAATTGAAATTCTTGGTTTGGAAGTAATGTCCTACAGCGAATAGTATGCCTTTGGGGCCAAAACGGCATTTGGGTAACCCACAAAAGATACGGTTATTTTAATCTTGATAAAATTTGTTGCCAGCGAATGTTACAATAATACAATTGTGCTTTTTTATGGCAAATATTATAGCCAATTGGGGATTTGCTTTTCTATAAAATGACGCAGCAGCTAATTTAACTCCGTTTTGTCAATTCCTGCCTGTTTAAGCACGGCTAAAAACGTGCCCTTTCGCATGTCTTTACCGCCATGCACGGGTACAATAACAGTTTTATTGGTAATAGGGTTATAATACAATTGGTGGGAGCCTTTTGTACGCTTATAAAAAAAACCCTGTTCTTCTAAAATTTTAATCAAGTGTTTGGGCGAAAGGTTCATGCCATTTCGAGGTTTAGCGAGTATTCAAGCGTGTTGCTGTCGTCTGGCACATCTTCCCCTCTATCCCTTAATTCCTCCACATACAGCTCAATGGCTTCTTTGGCCATTGCTATCGCCTCATCCACATCATCCCCATAAGTAATGCAGCCAGGCAGTGCGGGTACGGTTACCGTAAAACCACCTTCAGGCTCTTTGTGCAAATGTATTTTGTAGGTGTACATATTCACTAAATAGTTAAAGGGTGTAAGTTACTTAATATAGGCAAAAAGGCCAAAGCTACTTCAGCTTAAAAGTCTTTGCAAAGGTAATATCGGTCAATAATATAGATGAAACATCTCATATTCAAACGGACTTGGCAATGTTAGTGTGCCTGCAAATAATCCCTGACTTCCATCAAAGCACACCCTAACAAGTTTTGCCCCCCCGCAGCCATTAATATACTTTGCACGGTCAATGCCTGCGGAAAAGCCTATACCCCAAATGGTGTCTGTAGGGCTGGCTTCCACCAAAATTATGTCACCGGTACTTAGCAAATAATCTGCAAATGCGGTGTACCGGCTAAATTTATGGATGTTGCCTTGTTTCACAATCTCAAACCCTTTAGCATCCCAAATGCCTGTATCAAAACCCGGCACCAACCGGCCTAATCTTTTTGCTTCTGCTGGTATTTCGCAGGTAATCAATATCTGTAAAGCCTTTTTGTACTCAAACAATAATGCCTTTTGTGCCATCATCCAATGCTCCGAAGATTTGTAACTTATGCTATCTATGGTAAAGGGTGAGGGGTACCACTGGCTGAAACAAAAATTGCCTACTTCTTCATTGTATTTATTCTCGCGGCCCTAAAAGATCAGGAATTGCACGCTGGTGCCGCCTTCAAAAGCGTTCGTTAGCCATTGTATGTCGTAGTGTTATGCCATGTGTAAGTTCGTTTAGTTTTCAGCAATATCAATATAAAATTCCTGGGCATAAAGCATACTCACCTTTTGTCCGTTGCACATTGCCGGGTTCCATGTTAATTTTTTCAAGCAATTAATAATCTCTATACCGGTTTTATAAATAGGTGCTTTAATAATCCTTTCACCATATACCTGTCCGCTGGTATCAACTATAAAAGCAACGATAAAATGGCCGTCGTAATTGGCAGGCACAGAATCTGTGTGTATTTGTTCAAGCGTCTTCGAAAATAATGCGGGGCCACCTTCGCTTTTGGGTAATATGTCGGCTGAAATGTAAACGGTTTTTTGGGTAAGTGTATCTTCTATGGATTGGCAAGTATGCTGCTTTTTTGAAAGATAATATGAAGAATGGTGCATTCCAAACAGCCTTAGCACGGCAAAAATTAGTAGAAATAATATGGGCACTTTAAGTTTCATTTGTAAGGTTGGTACTACAAGATACGCAAACTCAGTAAAAAAATTTCACAAACATTTCCTTACTTTCAAACCCTCATTCCCATGCCATGAAAAAAATGCTGCCTATACTTGTTTCGGTAATATTGGGCCTAGCGGCCAGTGCGCAACCAAACATTGACACCATACTGCATAAAAAATGGACCGCTTTTTGGGTGGATGTGCCCGGCACCGACCCACACAGTTATGGCGTATACCATTTTAGAAAAACGTTTCAATTGACGCAAAAGCCTGCGCAGTTTATAGTGCATGTGTCGGCAGATAACCGGTATAAACTGTTTGTAAACGGCGCGCAGGTTACCTTTGGCCCCGCCCGGGCCGACTTATACAACTGGAATTTTGAAACGGTGGATATTGCCCCTCAATTACACGCCGGCAACAATACACTCGCGGCGGTGGTATGGAATTTTGGTTACGAGCGGCAGGAGGCGCAGATAACCTACCAAACCGGCTTTATACTACAAGGCAACACGGCGGCAGAAGCGATCGTTAACACCAACCAAACTTGGAAGTGCATAAAGGATAGCGCCTACAGCCCCCTGCACCCGCAACTTATTTATACCTATTATGCCGCTGGCCCTGCAGAAAGGGTTGATTATAGGGTATACCCCGCGCGTTGGCAAACCGAAGGTTATAACGACAGCCACTGGAAGCCTGCCCGCCAGCTGCAGAACGGTTTGCCCAAAGGTGTATTTGATTTTTCGCAAGGGTGGATGCTGGTGCCGCGCCCAATACCCGCCATGGAACTTACCCTGCAAAGGCTACAATCAGTGCGGCAGTCAATAGGCGTTAAGGCGGGCAACCCTTTTTTGAAGGGCGGCAAAAGTTTTACGGTGCCCCCCAATACCAAAGCCAGCCTGCTGATTGACCAACAATTTTTAACCACCGCATTCCCTGTAATCAATTTTAGCAAGGGCGAAAACGCCGTAATTTGCCTGAGTTATGCAGAAGGGCTATATGTTGATGAAGGCCCCAAAACTGACTGGCGCACACAAAACCAAAAAGGCAACCGTAACGAGGTGGAAGGGAAACGTTTTGTAGGTGTGCGGGACGAAATTGTTTCTGGCGGAAGGGACGGTGAAACTTTTAGCCCGCTGGCCTACCGCACATACCGTTATATTAAACTTGACATTACCACTAAAAATGAGGCCCTCACTATTAACGATTTGTACGGCATGTACACGGGCTACCCGTTTACCTACAATGCCCAGTTTAACAGCGATGACACAAGCCTAAACAAAATTTTGCAAACAGGCTGGCGTACGGCCAGGTTGGATGCGCAAGAAACCTATAGCGATTGCCCTTATTACGAGCAACTGCAATACGTGGGCGACACGCGCATTCAGGCGTTGGTATCGCTGTACAACAGCGGGGATGACCGGCTGGTGCGCAACGCCATCACCCAAATATACAATTCGCTCATGCCTGAAGGTATTACCCTAAGCCGCTACCCTACCGCAAATCCTCAGCAAATACCTACCTTCTCGCTCATTTGGATAAGCATGTTGCACGATTATTGGCTGTACCGTGGAGACAGCGGGTTTATTCGCAAAAACCTACAAGTGTCGCGCATGGTGCTTAATTTTTTCCACGAGCACCAGCAGGCAGACGGCAGCCTGCGCAATGTGCCGTATTGGGTATTTAGCGACTGGTGCAATGGCAAAGGCTGGCATAACGGCATGGCCCCTATGGGCCAGGACGGTTCGTCTGCCATGCTTGATTTACAGTTGCTGATGGCCTACCAAGCCGCGGCAAGCCTTGAAAAACAGACAGGCATGCATTTTATGGCGTTGCGGTACGAGCATGCCATTGACACATTAAAGCAAAGCATACGAAAAAATTATTGGGACGAAAGCCGCGCCCTTTTTGCCGATACCCGAGACAAAGACTGTTATAGCCAGCACACCAATACCCTGGCCATTTTAACCGGTGTGGTTGACAGTGCCACTGCCCCCGCACTTGCGCAAAAAATTATGGATGACAGCACCCTTAGCAAAGCCACCCTATATTTTCGCTACTACGTAAACCTTGCCTTTAACAAAGCCGGTTTGGGTAATACCTACTTAAGCCAATTGGGTACTTGGAAGAAAAACCTTGCCTTGGGTATGACAACCTGGGCCGAAATTGACGACATTAACCGAACCCGCTCCGACTGCCATGCTTGGGGCAGCAGCCCTAACATTGAACTATTTAGGATTGTACTGGGCATTAACAGCAGTGCGCCGGCCTTTGCAAAAGTGCGGGTTGAGCCACACTTAGGCTACCTGCAAAAAGCTTCTGGCTCCATACCGCACCCGTTGGGTAAAATTGCCGCTTCATATTCCTATCATTCAGCCACTAAAAAATGGGCCGTTGCCATTAACCTGCCGCTACCTGTTGCAGGCACCTTTGTTTGGAAAGGGAAGGAATATGTTTTGAATGGCGGCGAAACGACGATGGAGCTGGAGTAAGGGGCGTGAATCGTGAAGAAGTTCATGGTCCATAGTCGATGGTCCATGGAAAATACACCAGGAGGGGGTAGGCCAATGGTTGATTGTGATTATAAGCTGAACAGTTTTAAAATATAGTTTGTTGTATTTTGTAATTCTTTATCAATATGTATTAGTTAATTACACCGTAGCTTAATCATCTACTTTTTTATGCACGATAAAGCAGGCAACTATTACCCGCAAGTATTTACTACGGGCTATCGGCCATGGACTATTACCCGCAAGTATTTACCATGGACTATCGACCATCGACTATGGACCTTTATCCACATCTTTTCACTTTAGACCATTGACCATGGACTAGAGAAGGCTACCAATTTTTCATTTGGTCTTCTACAATACGTTCGGGGTTTTCCGGGGGGCGGGTTTTCCATTCCGGGTCATATTTTACAAACCAGCTTAACCACAAGGTTCGTGAAAGGCGCATAAATACGGGCTGCAACGCCACCAGAAAAAAGGTATTAATACCTAACCACCAAAAAATACGGTTATCATCAATTGAAAAACCAACCAATACCCACCAAGCCACGCAAGTAGCTACAGAAAAGGCAACGGTTATTGCGTAGCTAACATAGCTGGTTCCATAGTAAAAGCCCACCTCAATTTCGGTGCGTTGGCCACAGGTTGGGCAAAACTCATGCATGTTAATATACTTGTTGCCCTTAAACGCATAAGCGTTATTGGAGAGATATAATTTGCCCTGCCTGCAACGGGGGCATTTGTTGCCAAGCACGCTAAGCACATAAGACGGTTTGCTGCCCATATTTACTTTTTTTAGCGCTGCAAAGGTACTCGTTTGCCTTAACCCACACCTTTTTTTATAATAGCTGATTTTGGTAATGGGCAAATTTGGGGAGTACACTCTGTAGCCCAGCAACCAAATGGCAAACCCGCATTAAACGCAACAATAGCCGTTGCGAAGCTATCTAGCACCCCAAAAACCCAAATGCAACATCGTACCTAACCATAAAATGCTACCTTGCACCTCTTGGCTAAATTTTCTCTCACAAAATTTCTATTTTAAATAAATTTTATACTACTTTTGCCGCCACTATAAAAGTGATGACTTTTTTGGATGCTTTTTAAAAATTTAGAGATGCCTTATTTAACAACTGAAAAAAGACAAAACATATTCGCCACTTATGGCGGCAAAGCTGAAAACACAGGTTCGGTAGAAGGTCAAATAGCCCTGCTTACAGAGCGCATCAGCAATATTTCAAAACACCTACAGGCCAATAAGCAAGACCATTCAACACAGCGTGGCTTAATGATGATGGTTGGCCAGCGTAAGCGTTTACTGGTTTACCTGCAAAAAAACAACCTACAGGTGTACCGTTCACTGATTGAAAAACTCGGTATCAGGAAATAATTATATAATATGCAATAAAACTGCTCCCAACTGAAATTAACAACGGTTGGGATTAGTTTTTTGTATAGGTGCCTTCTCTTTCATGCATTCTATTTACAAAACCGGTTTGCTGTTGCCTCTCATTATTCCCCCCTTAGCAGGTAAATGCACACCAAAAAAACCAGGGTTATGTTAACTCAACCATTGCAAGTTAGTTTTAGTTTACCCAGCGGCGGGGAAGTTTTTATTGAAACAGGCAAATTAGCCCGCCAAGCTGACGGTGCTGTTACCGTTCGCCAAGGAAACTGTATTATATTGGCCACCGTTGTTGCCAACAAGGAGCCTAAAGACGGACAAGATTTCTTTCCGCTGAGCGTTGACTACCAAGAAAAATTTTCATCAGCGGGCCGTATACCAGGTTCGTTTTTTAAACGCGAAGGCAGGCTGAATGATTACGAAATATTAACCAGCCGGTTGGTTGACCGCGCCTTGCGTCCTCTTTTCCCAGATGATTATCTGTGTGATGTTCAGGTGCTTATCTCACTGGTTTCAAGCGATGAGCAAATATTGCCCGATGCACTGGCATGTTTAGCGGCCTCTGCGGCACTGGCAGTGTCTGACATACCCATTAAAGAAATACTTTCAGAAGTAAGGATAGCAAAGATTGCCGGCACGTTTGTGGTAAACCCTACCCGTGCAGAACTGGCAAACGCTGAGATGGACTTTTTGATAGCCGCCACAGAAAAGAACCTGATGATGGTGGAAGGCGAAGCAAAAGAGTGCAGTGAAGAGGATTTGGTAAATGCTTTGCAATTGGCACATGATGCCATACGCGTGCAAATTAAAGCGCAATACCAACTAAGGGATTTAAAAGGCGTGACAACCAAACGTGATTATAAGAAGCCCGAGCAGAACGAGGCGTTAAAGCAAAAAGTGGCCGACCTTACTGCCGACAAAATATACCAGATAGCCAAAGCGGGCAGTGCCAAGCACGACAGAAGCAACGCCTTTAAACTACTGAAGGAAGAAATGGTGGCCGCTTTGGGTGAGGAAGTTGATGAAAAAACTAAGAAGCTAGCCAAAAAATACTATGAGGACGTACAATGGGAAGTAGTACGTAAAATGATATTGGAAGACCGTGTGCGCCTTGACACCCGTTTGTTGCACGAAGTACGCCCATTGGCCATGGAAGTTGACCCACTGCCTACCCCACACGGTTCGGCTTTATTTACCCGTGGAGAAACCCAGTCGTTAACCACGGTAACGTTGGGTACCCCACTGGATGAGTTATTGATTGAGAGTGCCGCAAAATCTGATTACTCTAAATTTATCCTGCATTATAATTTCCCACCATTCTCTACCGGTGAAGTAAAACCGATGAGGGGTGTTGGCCGCCGCGAAGTGGGCCACGGTAACTTGGCACTGCGTAGCTTAAAGCAAATGATGCCGGGTAGCGATTACGCCTATACCGTGCGTATTGTAAGTGACATATTAGAATCAAACGGCTCATCCTCCATGGCAACGGTTTGTGCTGGTTCGCTTGCTTTAATGGATGCAGGTGTGCCTATTCCTAAGCACGTTGGCGGTGTGGCCATGGGCCTTATTACCAGTGCTGACGGCAAGTATGCTATTTTGACGGACATTTTGGGTGACGAAGACCACCTAGGCGATATGGATTTTAAGGTTACCGGTACCCGCGAAGGCATTTGCGGTGTGCAGATGGACATAAAAGTTGATGGCCTTAGCATGGAAGTAATGCGCGAAGCATTGGAGCAAGCCCGTAAAGGCCGCCTGCACATATTGGATGCCATGTACGATTGTTTGCCTGCTGCACGCCCTGATGTTAAACCACATGCACCGCGCATGGAAAAACTGATTATCGACAAAGAATTTATTGGCGCAGTAATAGGGCCCGGCGGTAAAATAATACAAGAAATTCAGAAAGAAACCGGCACCACCATCAATATTGAGGAAGTTGGAAACTTTGGTGAAGTAAGCATTTTTTCCAGCAACAAAGAAAGTGTTGAAAAAGCGGTGGCTTGGGTTAAGGGCATAGTTTCTGTGCCACAAGAGGGCGAAGTATACGATGCCAAAGTAAAAAGCATACAGCCTTACGGTGCATTTGTAGAGTTTTTGCCTAAAAAAGAAGGCTTGCTGCACATAAGCGAAGTATCGTGGAAACGTTTGGAAACATTGGACGGTGTGCTGAAAGAAGGCGATGCCATTAAAGTTAAGTTGATTGGCATAGACCAAAAGACTGGCAAGTTTAAGCTTAGCCGCAAGGCACTGATGCCTAAACCCGAAGGTATGCCAGACCGCCCAGAAAGGCCAGCCGGTGACGACCGTGATGACCGCAGGGGTGGTGGTGACCGTGACCGCAGAGGCGGAGACGACCGCAGGAGCGGCGGCGGCGGATACCAGCGTTATTAATTAATCATTAGTAGGATAAACAGCAATGGCCTTGCCGGAAACGGTACGGCCATTGCTGTTTACATAACACCTTAGGATACTATAAAGGCAGCTATTATCTGTTACCCAGGCCTTGCCCCGGTTATATTTTTTTTAAATAGAAATACAAACTATGCACAACTCCATCCAAGTTAAAATATCAGTCGATGTGGCCGATACAAGCAACCTATTGATAGCCCAATTGAACGAATTGGGCTATGAGGGCTTTGAAGAACTGGATACCACCTTATTAGCCTACTGTGCCGAACCAAGTTTTGACGAAAACGATTTGCAGCAACTGCTATCTAGCCACGGTGCAGCCTATGAAAAAACTGTTATACCCGCCCAAAACTGGAACGCTGTATGGGAGAGTAATTTTAGCCCGGTGGTGGTGGATAATTTTGTGGCTGTGCGCGCCGAATTTCACCCGCCGATTGAAGGCGTTGAACACGAAATAGTAATAACCCCAAAAATGAGCTTTGGCACGGGGCACCATGCCACCACCCGCATGATGATGCAACAAATGCGGGGCTTGGCTATGGAAGGTAAAAATATTTTTGACTTTGGCACCGGCACGGGTATTTTAGCCATTCTGGCCGAGAAACTAGGTGCGGCCAGTGTGCTTGCCATTGACTATGACGAATGGTGCATTACCAACGCCACAGAAAACACTGCGCGTAACCATTGCCAAAATATCCAGCTAAGCCAGGCTGATGTTCCGCCAGAGACCAATGAACGGTTTAACATTATACTGGCCAACATTAACAAACATATCATCCTACAGTTTCTACCAATATTAGCGAAAAACCTTACCAATAAAGCAAACTTGCTACTAAGCGGGTTGCTGGCTGAAGATGAACAAGATATATTGGCTGCGACTGGCCCGTTGGGCCTTTTTCACATTTCCACAACTTCGCTGGACAAATGGATCTGCATACTGCTGGCGAAAAATTAATAATAAATTCACATTATTTGCTCATTTTTGATGGTATATCCTTAAATTTGTTTACACCTAACCAGTAACCATCAATGAATGAAGCAGTATTAATAGTGCTGGCTTATCTCATTGGGTCAATCCCAACTTCGGTGTGGATAAGTAAGTACTTTTTCGAAATCGATATCCGCGACTACGGCAGCGGAAATGCAGGTGCCACAAATACGTTCCGTATTTTGGGTTCCAAGTGGGGCACCATAGTAATGGTTGTTGATGTTGTTAAGGGCATCATCGCCACTTCCTTGTATATCGTAATTCCTTTTTATTTAGCGCACGAACATATTCCCGAACGTACCAAAATAATGATTGGGCTGGGCCTTGCTGCGGTATTGGGCCACATATTTCCCATTTGGGCTGGTTTCAGGGGTGGGAAAGGGGTTGCAACACTTTTTGGGATGATTATTGCCATGCAGCCAGCCGTTGCGCTATGCTGTGTAGGTGTTTTTTTGCTGGTACTATATCTAACAAGGTTTGTATCTCTTAGTTCTATTTTGGCAGGCGTGGCCTTTGCCATACTTATACTATTTATTTTTGATGATGATGTAACCTTGTACAGGGTGTTTTCGGTATTGGTTGCACTTATGGTTGTATTAACGCACCAAAAAAATATTAACCGCCTTATCAATGGCACGGAAAGCAAGGTGCCGATACTAAAATACCGTGACAGACGCCGCCAAAGGCGCAGGGGGGAGTGATAGAACCATATATCATTATAGGATTAACTATCATTAAAGTAGGCTAGTTCGGTTAGCCGTAGACGGAAACTTGGAATGCCGAAATCTTCCAAAGCCTAAAAAGAAAAGCAGTATTACTCATTTTTGCCTTTAAAATTTCACTTCGCTCTAGTTCCACGCCGATTTCATATTCCAAATTTTCACATTACTAAACGTTGAAGTACCACCATTGCTAAACAATGCTATACCATTATCAGTTTTGTCAGGAAAAATCTGCATCGTCATAACAGCCTCGCCGTCGTTCGCAAAAACTTCAATAATACTATTGTCAAAAAAAATATGCAGTTTAAGCAGTCCCTTTTTTAACGCAAGCGGCGCCTCATACCTTGATAGCTTTGCAAAATTTTTATTAAACCCCTGGTTCGCAGTGTGGCTTCTGTCTACATACAGCTTTTGGGCAACCGCATCGTAACCAATCTCCGCATAGTGGCCATTGCCTGCTGCTAGCTGCACGCCACAGGTACCATTAGCAGCGGGTTGCGCTTCTACCAACACTTCCAGCTGGGTGCTTTTTGTGTCGTACATCTTTACAGCATTTACTAAAACACTCTCATCAACTAGAGTGTCTCCTTTTAGCTTGTCTATATTAGCTGCGGGTTGTTGAAACAGCAGCCATTCATTATTTTCCTTTTTCAACGTTAACTCCCTTGGCAACGACATGGCACTCTTCCAAGGTGAGGTAGGTATGTCGTTGGCGTACTGCCAATTATTGGCCCAACCTATCATTACAGGTTTTGCCCCTGTAGGAAGTTGGTTATATGATATACCTGCATAATAATCGGGGCCAAAATCTGGGCGGTATATTTTATTGGGCAAACTTTCATTACTAAACTTAACACCGTCAAATTCTCCTACAAAATACTGCATGGCAGTACTTATGCTCATGGTAAGCACCCATTTCTTTCTGCCGCCAGCGTTTGCTATCGGCACCTGTAACAAGTCGGGGCATTCCCACACGCCGGAAATATCGCCTGCAGGGCCAAATTCGCTTAACAAAACCCAAGACAGCATATTTTTCGACTGGTAAAACTGCACCTTGTGTTCATTGGGCAATACTACAGCCATTACCCAATATTTTTTGGGGGCGTACCAAAACACTTTGGGGTCGCGAAAGTCTTTTTTTTGCAAGTCTAACACCGGGTTATGCCAATATTTTTTCCATGTGTTGCCGCCATTAAAGCTGTACGCAATTTGCTGCGATTGGTTGGTTTCTGTGTGGCCAGTATACATAGCAACCATAGGCGTAGGCCCACCGGGCTTAGCAAAACCAGTGGTATTGTTAACATCGGCCACACAGCTGCCAGAAAATATCATAATACCCTTATCTTCCTTTAATGCAACTGGCAAATGTTGCCAATGCACTAAATCATTACTGGTTGCATGGCCCCAACTCATATGGCCCCATTTATTCTCGTAGGGGTTATACTGGTAAAAAATATGGTATTTCCCTTTATAATAAACCAATCCGTTTGGGTCATTGGTCCAATTAACCTGTGGTGAAAAATGAAATTGAGGCCTGTATTGCTCTCGGTAAGTAGCGGTATTGGTTTGTGCTGAAATAATGTTTACAAACACTATTATACTAAGAACAGCTAATAAATTTTTCATTCCTTATTGCATTTGCATTGTTAAGGCGAAGGGGTTTGCTTTTTAAAACATTTGCCGTTGGCTCAAAAACCAACTTAGGTGTATTAATTTGTACACAAGTTACAAATTAATGGTTTGTCAAGTACGTGATTATCCACCTTACGGCAAGTTAAAAATCCTTATAAAAATTATACAATCCGGTTTTTATACCCAAGGAGAAATATACATTGGAGTCTTCTTTGCCCGGTTCAGTATGTTGGCGGTACACGGCCACAAACTCAATGCCCAGCCTATTTCGCGGGTTAATAAGGTAACCTGCTGTTAATTGGTTATAAAAATACTTGTTCTTTACGCCTTGCAATGTTTTACTGCCAGATGTAGGCCTAGGGCCTTGCGCCGGTATGGTAGGATCGCCACCCCAAGGGTTATCGCCAATGGGGTAGTATACATTTGACGGCTGCTCACCCCTTATTGTGTATAGGTTTTCAAGACTCCCGTACCACCTATTCTTGTTATACTGAAGGATAGAGATAAACTCGTGGAAGTTAGAATTAAACGGATCAGTTAACACTTGGTTATCGTGCGTGTAATTAATACCTGGTTTATCAAATCCATGGCCGTATGTGTACGGCCTTACCGTGTTCCATTCCAAGCGCCATGCCAGCCCCTTAAGTGAAAACACATCCGCATTCCACATACCAAATTGTACCGCGTATTTGTTACCCCAAGGGTTAAGGTGTTCGTGGAAAGATTGGCTGATGTGCAAATCGTCTATACCGATTTGGCCATATAAAAACCCCTTTTTATGCAACTTGTATTTACCAGAAAACCCTATAAACGAATTATCGGGGGAACCAATGCCATACTCCTCAGGCCGCATAAAAATTACAGGGTTTAAGTACTGCACATCAAACCCGCGGTGTACCGTTGTATCCTTGGCATAAAAAATAACATCATCAAAAACACCCAACTGCAGCCTCTTAGAAAAATTAATACCTAAGTAGTGCATAAAATTGTATTTCCGCTGGTCTGTACCACCAACCAAATACCTCGGATTATCCATTTCAGTATACAAAACGTTATAGGTAAGCTTCCAATACCTTGCCTGTAACCTTATGTAGGGATAATTGGCTGCATTGTCTGATAATAAAAGGCTGCGATAACCATCGCCTAAAAAAAATTTACCGTTGCCTACACTTACCAAAAAATGCTTATCGGGCATATATGTAATGTGCCCCATTATTTGCGAAAAATTATATTCGCCGTTTTGCCCAAGAGTTCCTTTACCCAAGCCTGGCGCATACCCTTTGTTGCCCTGTACATACGTATTTATATAACTGGGGAAACGCTCAGTCGTATTTACATAAGCCAACCCATAAGATAATTTATCGCTAACGGTGCCTTGCATATGTACCCCTACAGATAATTGGTAAAGTGCATTGCCTTGGCCTTTCAATTTACCACCTAATGCATTAAAATATGGGTCAATTGCAAAAACACTATTGGCACCATTTGCCTGAATCCAATTATTAGTTGCTAGGTTTTTTAAAAAATACCCATTAGCACTGCCTGGGTTTATACCAAAAGCACTGTCAGCAACTTGGTTCTTATCCTTTGCAAAAAGGTGTTTAAACTCTAACCAGTCGGCAGACCTGAAAGCGGTAAAAACTGATGTATCGGCACTTTGTGCAATTTCATTAAAACGCTTTTGCACCTGCTGGTCAAGCGGTATATTTTGGCCAAAACAGGTGGTATAAACTGTGAGAAATAATATGAGGAATATTTTTTTCATACACTCAAAATAATAAGACTTCCGCCTTGGTGTTTTTAAAAATCGTACAGTAAACTCCTGAATGACATGCGTATACCGATGTAGTATATTTTATCATCAAAATTAAATAGGTCGCTGGATTGGTGCCTGTAAGTAAACCCTGCCTCAATTCTTAAATTGGTGGCTGGGTTTAATATGTAAGCAACTTTAATGTCGGCGTATTTTATAGTGGCAGCTACTCCTTGGCCAGTTTTTACACTTTGTGGGGCTGTTTGGGTTGAAAGGGTTTTAAAAACAATATCGTTGCCATAATTGGCTTGTCCACTGTCGGCTCCATAATTTGTTATAAACCCTTCTGCACGAAACCACCATTTCTTCCAACTATAAGTAGCCACAGCTAAATATTCAGTAAAATTGGCACCCATCGGGTGGGCCAAGGCTTGGTTGTTGTTCGTATAATTTACATCAATACTATTATTGGCGGTAACTTCGTTTCCTTGGTAGGTGTAAGGACGTACAGTATTTACTTCGAGATTTACATTGAGGCCCGGTATTTCGAAAACATCGCCAGACCGCAAACCCAACTGAAAGCCGGTACGGTTTTTTATGGAAGAAGAAGAACCCAATTGATTTACGACTGCTTGGCCGTATAAATAACTTCGGTCGTAAAATTTGAACTTTGCGTTAATACCAGTAATGTCATTATTTTGCACACCTGAAGGTGCCTTGCTGCCATGTAAAAACATTACCGGGCTAAGCAGCCATGGTGTAACATCTTTACCCCGATAATTGCCAGATGTTTGGTCGGGCCAAGTTACCGACTCAAACAAACCTACAGTCAGATCCTTTGTAGCCTGCCAATCTAAAAAATATGTTTGTCCCCATTTTCTATAATCACCAAGTCGATCGTTTAGTTTGGTATTGATGATTACATATTGCGCCCACATGGCCGAATATTGAAATTTACCAGAGCTTGCCGAAACGCGCAAATAGGGGTAGTTGAAAGAGTTTTCAGAAAGCAGCAACGACCTATAGCCATCGCCAATAAAGTTTTTGCCATACCCAAGGTCAAATAACAAGTGCTTATTAGGCAGGTAAACCACCCTTGTTGCAGATGAACTGAAGTCAAAACCGCTGCCATCGCCTATGTTTTTGTAACTGCCTTGGCCTGGGATAATGGTATTGCGACGGATAAAACTATCAACATAACCGCCGAATTTTCCTTGGTTTTCGTAGAAATCAGTTTCAAAATACACTTTCTTACCAATATTGCCTGTTATTTCAAACCCCCTGGTATCCATGCCAGGCGTTTTAACATCTATATACTTGGAGCTGGTAGGAGCTACTTTTTTTAGATAACGGTTAGATTTGCCTATATATTCATCAACAATAAAATCTCCATAAAAATTAAAACCCGGCGTTTGCACCTGCACTAAGTGTTCCTTAAAAAACTTGCGTTTAATCCACTTGTTCGTACCCTTTAAATTTGGCATTAGGCTATCGGTATACAACAGCGGTTTCCAAGCTGTATGCATAGCACTGTCAGCATTGTAAAGGTTGTTTTCATTTACAGCATTGTACAACCGTAAACGCATATTATTTTCTTGCGCACTTGCCTGGCAACAAATTAGCCAGCAAAACAACAAAAATCCATAGATACGCAGTACAAAGCCAACTTTACATTGAGAAGGTAGTTTTAATAATTGCATCAGCTTTGGTGTTAAACACATTAAAATTAGCCGTCAATAGCCCTGGGACCTTATTTATAAAACAAGACTTATTGCTGGTAAAGCGGCTGAACATGCAAGCAAAAATAGCAGTAAAAGGCAGAATTTGGGCATCGGCCTACCACCTAAATGCCAAAAAAGGCATTATTTTTTAGGTTAATTAAAATACCGCGCCAAAGCGCGGTATTTTAATTAAAGATTATCCTTTAAATGGCCTGTGTTAATCAACAATCATACCAGCGGCAACGGTTTCGTTCGTTGCTTCATCAACCAAAATTAGCGATCCGGTAGTTCGGTTTTTGCGGTAGGCATCAAAAAGCAAGGGCTGTGTTGTACGCAGCCGTATTCTTGCTATATCGTTCATTTTAATCTCCTTATCCTCCTCTTTGCGCTGCAGGCTGTTAATATCCATTTTATACACAACCTCTTTTATAACCGCTTTCACCTCTTTGGTTGTATGCCGTACATAATACTTTGCACCGGTACGGGGGCCCTTGGCATTTAACCAGCAAATCATCACATCAATATCCTGGCTTACATTGGGCTGGTTGTTTTCTTTCACAATCATATCCCCCCGGCTAATGTCTATCTCATCAACCAATGTTATGCTTACGCTCATGGGCGCAAAAGCCGCGTTTACCGGGCCATCAAAAGTAACAATTGATTTGATGCTTGAAGTTAGCCCCGATGGCAGTATTGTTACCTTATCCCCAGTTCTAAATATACCACCGGCTACCCTGCCTGCATAGCCACGGTAGTCGTGGTATTCATTGGTATGGGGGCGAATAATTGTTTGCACCGCAAAACGAGGGTCGATGTGGTTATAATCACTGCCGATATGTATGGTTTCCAAGGTGTTTAACAACGTGGCCCCTTGATACCAAGGAGTATTAGCTGACCGATTAACCACATTATCGCCGTTTAGCGCACTAATAGGTATATATCTAATGTCGTTAACGTTCAATTTGCTTGCAAATTCGGTATACTGCTCAACAATATTGTTAAACACTTGCTCGTCGTAACCAACCAAATCCATTTTGTTTATGCAAACAATAAGGTGCGGAATCTGCAATAGCGATGCTATGTAGGAATGGCGGCAGGTTTGGTCAACAATGCCTTTGCGGGCATCAACCAATATTAAGGCTAGGTTAGCAGTTGATGCGCCTGTAACCATGTTTCGGGTATATTGAATATGCCCTGGGGTATCCGCAATAATAAATTTACGCTTTGGTGTGGCAAAATAACGGTATGCCACGTCTATGGTAATACCCTGTTCCCTTTCCGCACGAAGGCCGTCTGTTAATAGGGAAAGATCCGCATGGTCTAATCCCTTACGCTCACTGGATTCCTTTACCGCAGCCATTTGGTCTTCAAATATCGACTTTGAATCGTACAACAAACGACCGATTAAGGTGCTTTTTCCGTCATCAACACTGCCTGCAGTGGTAAACCTCAATAATTCCATAAAAATTTAATTTGTGCAACCTCACACGAGTTTTAACGTGGTATGGAAGAAAAAAAATGTAATCATCCTCTAAAGCCAACTATTGCATTTAGCCTATAGGCTGCTACCAAATACGTTTCTCAAACAATCAATGTTTTTTTGCTAGTTGCTAAGAAAACGCCCCTTTCGTATATATTCCTATTAAAGTCGCTTCTATTTCGTGCTAATAACTAACAATTAAAAATACCCTTGCTTTTTTCTGTCCTCCATGGCTGTTTCGCCACGCTTATCATCGCCCCTGTTACCCCTTTCCGTACTGCGGGCGGCGGCCACCTCTGCAACAATCTTTTCCAGTGTATCTGCATCAGACTCTATGCCGCCAGTAATGGTGATGTCGCCCAGCGTGCGAAACCTAATTTTCTTGTCTACCCATTGCTCACCCTCACGTAAGGTTATAAATTCAGAATAAGGCAACCATGTATTATCGCGGTAAACAACTTTTCGCATATGTGCAAAATATAGCGAAGGGATGTCAATATTTTCAGTCAAAATATAGTTCCAAACATCCATTTCTGTCCAGTTGCTGATGGGGAAAACCCTAAAATGTTCGCCCATATTTTTACGGCCATTAAAAATGTTCCACAACTCAGGCCGCTGGTTTTTGGGGTCCCACTGTCCAAACTCATCCCTGTGCGAAAAGAAACGTTCCTTTGCCCTAGCCTTCTCCTCATCCCTTCTGGCACCGCCAACTGCCGCGTCAATTTTATGCTTTTCAATTGTATCTAACAAGGTAACCGTTTGCAAGGCATTTCGGCTTGCATTAATGCCAGTTTCTTCAGCGGCACGCCCCTCATTTATTGAATCCTGCACCGAGCCAACAATCAGCTGCACGTTATTCTCCTTAACCAGCGCATCCCTAAAAACCATGGTTTCGGTAAAATTATGGCCCGTGTCTATATGTATCAACGGCAAGGGTATACGAGCGGGCCAAAAGGCTTTTTTAGCAAGATGGGTAACAACAATAGAATCTTTACCTCCAGAAAACAAAATAGCGGGCCTGTCAAACTGAGCCACCACTTCCCTCAATATAAAAATAGCTTCAGCCTCTAGTTCTTGCAAATGGTTTAAATAATACTTATGCATTTGTTTGGTTACAATTTTATCCTAGGCAATACTTTTCCAATAATCACCTCTACTGACTTCTCTATAGGCAACAAATCAGTCCTTACATGAATATCTGGGTTGCCAGGTGCTTCAAAAGGCGAAGATATGCCTGTAAAATTACTGATTTCGCCATTTCGGGCTTTTTTATATAAACCTTTTATATCTCTTTCTTCGCAAACATCTAATGGTGCATCCACAAATATCTCCACAAAACCGCCGCCCATCAAACCTCTAAGCATTTCGCGCTCACGCCTAAAGGGCGAAACAAATGCGGCAAGTACAATTAAACCAGCATCACACATTAGCTTGGCTACCTCCCCTATCCTACGCATGTTTTCAGCCCTACCTTCTTCGGTAAAATTAAGGTCGCTGTTTAACCCTCGCCTAATATCATCGCCGTCTAAGGTGTAAGTATTGGCATTTAACTTATACAATTCCTGCTCAGTAGCATTGGCCAAGGTACTTTTACCAGAACCAGAAAGCCCTGTAAACCAAAGGCATGCTGGCTTGTGTCCGTTTCTAAGTTCCCGGTCGTGCCTGCATATCTTAAACTGGTGGGCTATTATGTACAGCTTTTCTTCCATTCGGTTTACTTGCGCTGCAAGTTATATATTCGTATTGTATGTAATGTACCAGGTGTTATTTTCTTTGCTCATTTTATGCATTTTGGCAGGTGGCAGGCTAATAAATATCAAATTAAAGTCAGCAGTAGTTCTATTTAAAACTATTTTTAGCCAAAGTTTTAAATAGCTTTTTACACCGGTACCTTACACATCTATTTTATTGGTGTCAACGCCTCACTAAAAATAAAAAAACAAAAATTCCAGCTGTAAGGCCCATTGTGCATACCAATAAATTAATGGCCGATATAAAAAAAGGGAAAACTTACGTTTTCCCCTTTCCTAAATATTTGATATGCATGTATACAACGCAGCATGCAATTAAAAAGCCTGCTCCTCTCCGCGAAATATATTGATAATGGTCATAAAAATTATTCTGATATCGAGCATGGATGACCACCTTTCCATATACCAAATATCATATTCAACCCTTTTTTCCATTTGCTCAATATTCTTTGTTTCCCCCCTGTACCCGTTAACTTGCGCCCAACCTGTTACACCGGGTTTTAAGAATTGACGAACCATAAATTGGTTTATGATGGCACTGTATTTTTCAGTGTGCTTAAGCATGTGCGGCCTTGGGCCTACGATGCTCATATCGCCTTTTAGTACATTTAAAAACTGGGGGAATTCATCCAAGCTCGTTTTTCTCAAAAACGCACCAATTTTTGTAATTCTAGCGTCAGATTTTGTGGCCTGTAAGGTATCGCTATTGCTGTTTACCTTCATGCTACGGAATTTGTAACACCAAAAAGGTTTATTGTCTCGCCCTGAACGCAATTGCTTAAAAAATACAGGGCCTTTTGATTCCAATTTTATCAATATAGCCAATAAGGGCACCAGCCATGACAAAATGAATATCATTATACCTAAACTAAGCACTATATCAAAAAACCTCTTTTTAACACGGTTAGAAATATCCTGCAGGGGCTCGTGCCTTAGTGTCATTACGGGAAATTGCCCCAAGTAATGCACCCTATAGCCGTTATCTACTTGGGTATTCATGTCAGGCACAAATTTTACCCTTACACAATTACGGTCAGCAATCTCAACAAGCCTGTTTACATCGTCATGGTCTTCGGGCAAGATAGTGGAGTAAATTTCCTGAATATTATTTTCCACTGCAAAATCAATACACTGTTCAATAGGCCCAACAATTTGGCCATATCCATTTACTGCTAAATGATGGCCATCGTTACCGTTATCAAAAAAACCTTCAAAAGAATAAATATTCGTATTGCCGGTAAAATATTTTGCCAGTTCCACCCCAGTCTCATTGTAGCCCACAATTGCAATTTTTTTATGCATTTTAGACTTGATAATAAACTCGGATATATAGGTAAGAAAAAAGCGGCTAATTACCACCAAAACTGTTAATATACTGTAGCAAAAAATAAGGAATTTTTTCTCGTTGTCGCCCTTGCCCATCACAAGCAATGCAATTACAAAAAATAAGGCCTGCATTAGCAAAGTTTTTCCACTTTGCCTGTAAACTTCTTCAATTTTCTCAAAAGTAACTACAGCATATAGGCGCATTAGCGCAGCAGAAACCAACCAAGTAAGG
Source organism: uncultured Parafilimonas sp. (assembly GCA_903882935.1). Lineage (GTDB taxonomy): Bacteria > Bacteroidota > Bacteroidia > Chitinophagales > Chitinophagaceae > JABDFW01. Next base: position 44,944 of record CAIRZB010000074.1, read on the forward strand.
TTAAATAGTATTAAATACTTCAACCCCATTTGGCTAGTAATGGACGAGTTTGATAGGGAGTATACGGAGTAGCATGTAAAAAACGACAGGTTAACTATAAAAAAATCGCTAACCATGAAGAACATGCGGTGAAAATAGGAATAGCTCTTATTATGCCCCATACCAATACATTTTATTTAATTAAAAAACAAACTGTTTTTTTTCAAATGGCGAAACAAACCAGTTTTTTGTTGCGGCGAGCAACCAATGGGGGAATGACAATTGTGAACGAAAGTATAAAAAATATTCCAGCAAAAAAACTAATCTGTTAAAATATTATTTCCAAACAGCAAAGCTGCATTCAAAAACCATTAGTTACACCAAAATACATCCCCAATTACAATTAGTTATGTATATATAAATTAATGCTATATATACA
>CAIRZB010000075.1 GCA_903882935.1 uncultured Parafilimonas sp.
CACCGCTCATTTATCAGTTTCATCGTTAATATGATTGCCGGGCTTGTGGCCTACAACTTCCTCCCTAAAAAACCGGCCATCAGCTATCAAAAAGACTATTCTATCCAATTACATGCATTTTGATTAATCGAACTCAGGTTTATAGGTTTATCAAACAAGTATACCACCACCCCTACGGCTAAAATACCAATGCCAATCAGGCTTTCCAACGGCCTGCTGATGAATGTAAATACCAAAACGGCCATGTTAAAGGTTAGGAATATTAGCTGCAATAGGGGTTTAAGGGGGCTTTTAAAAACGCCCGGCTCGGGGTTTTTAATCACAAGGCTGGTTGCAACAGTAAGCATGGCCATTACTTGTAAAACAAAGCCAGCGTACAGCAATACTTGCTCAAACCTACCCGACAGCGCCAGGGCAATGCTTATGGCTACGTGCAGCCAAATAGCCGCAACAGGCAGCCCATGGCTGTTGTTTTGTGCCAGCGGTTGCCATAGTTTGTTTTCCCTGGCCATTGCCCAAGTTACCCTTGGCCCAACCCATAAATAGCTGCTTATGGTAGCAATTAACTGTATGGCAATAAACGCACTAACCCATTTGCCGCCTGTGCTGCCCAGCAGGTTGGTAAAGGCGGTAAAAGTAACTTCTTCCTTACCCTGCAATTCAGCACGGGTGCCATTTTTCATCAATACATATTGAAACAACACATATGCCAAAGCCACAAACAGCGTGCTGCCTATCAACGCCTTTGGTATATTTTTTTTTGGGTTGTCTATTTCATCTGCAACATAAGCGGCTGCGTTCCAGCCGGTGTAGGCAAAGCTTACGTAAATCATAGAAACGGCGAAATTGCGGTTAAGCAAGTCGTTTGTAAACGGTGCGGCTACATTTATAGCATTGGTGGGGCTACCTGGCAAGGCAAACCCAAGCACTATCAGCACCAGTATAAACAGCACTTTTACCAGCGTACTGCTGTTGTGAAAGCGGCTGCTGTGTTTAATGGTAAAACTATGCATAAGTCCTATTAGCACAATAATGCCAATGGCTAACCATTTATTGTCTTGCAGGCCGAACGGGGCCAGGTATTTTGTAATGGCCATTGCTGCAAGGGCCACTGGTGCTGAAAACCCCACGGTAAGCCCCGCCCATGCCGACAGGTAGCCCAGTATAGGATGGAATAAGCGGGAAAGGTAAATGTAATCGCCACCAGATTCCTTAAAATGGGTGCCTAATTCCGCATAAGCAAATGCCCCAAAAAGTGCTAACAGGCCACCTGCCACCCACAGCAGCAAAATAGACCAGGTGTTTTGAAGGGACGATAACTGAAAACCTACACTCGTAAAAACGCCTGTACCAATCATGTTTGCCACCACGATGGCCGATGCAGTATAAATGCTAATTTTCTTTTTCAAGCCCTATAATAGGATGGTTAATGTTTTAAAACGGTAAGTTATATATAAATCCCTATGCCGGGGATTAATTAGTGTATTTTCACCGCAGTATCCAATGGTTAGTCTTAACAGCGTTTGCAATTGGGCATTGCGCAGTCCTATAAAAACAACTACATGGAGCAGAAAAAAATTCACCTGCGCGTCTCCGGAAGGCTTTCTGATAAAGAGTTAATGTCAAAATTCAGGTTGGTGCTGGACTACAGCCCGTCAAAGGCATGGGAGGTGGTATTGTTGTGCGATTTGTCGTTGTGTGACATTCCCCTGGGATATGGTTTCAACCGAATTGAAGACCTAGACGGGAAGGTGGTTTTTACTGGTCTTATTGTTTTGAAGAAAGTAACCCAGCAGTTTGTGCTGCCTTTTGATGCGCTGCCAAGAGGCTGGAAAACCATTTGTAAATTTGAATTTGCCGAACAATTTGTACCTGAAGTTATACGAAGCCTGCCTGCCGCCAGCTATTGGGTTAATGCGCAAGCCAGTTTGGTATTACAAGGCGATTTTTTGCAGTAGATATTGTGTTTTTTGCATTTAGGTCTCCCACAAAAAAACAACCGCCGGGGTTTTAGGTAAACCGGCGGTTGTTTTTGGCCCCCACGTTGGGCGATAGGTAAACGCCAAATGGCTCCCAGTGCTATTAGGCTTAGTAACTAGCATTATTCAGCATTACCAAATGCGTACCCGTGTACTATCGGCTTTGTACATTTTACTGCCTGGCTGCACATTAAAGGCTTGGTAAAAAGCATCCACATCGGTCACAGGGCCTATTACCCTGTATTTGGCGGGTGCATGCACATCGGTAAGTACTTGCCTCCGCAATGCCTCCGGTTGCGACTCATCCAGCCAGCTTAACGCATAGCCAAGAAAATATCTTTTTGCAGGCGAAAGCCCCCCTATGGATTCATTTTTTTTATAGGCATCCGTAAGTGTAAAGGCATCCCACCCCAGCAATACACCGCCTAAGTCAGCTATATTTTCACCCAAGCTTACATGCCCTTCCAAATGCAGGGTGTCAATGGGTACGTAGCTGCTAAACTGGTCGGCAAGCATGTTTGCTTTTTGCTGAAACTTTGCCGAGTCTTCTGGGCTCCACCAAGCTTTTAGGTTGCCTTTGGCATCATACTGCCTGCCTTGGTCATCAAAGCCATGGGTAAGTTCGTGGCCAATGGTGGATGCTGCGGCATAGCCGTACACCAACGCATCGTCCAGCTCCGCATCTTTGTAGCCAGGTACCGTAAACATGCCTGCGGGTAGCACAATTTCGTTGTTGCTTGGGTTGTAGTAGGCGTTGTAGGTTTGGGGGTACATATCCCATTCGTCTTTGTCTACCGGTTTGCCCAGTTTGTTTATGTTGTAGTTGTGCCAAAAAATTTGCACATTTACCAAGTTCTGCAAATAACTTTCCCTGCCAATTTTTAGCGCTGAAAAATCTTTCCATTTGTCTGGGTACCCCACTTTTTTGGTAACGGCCGCCAGTTTATCGTACGCTTTCTGTTTAGTGCTGTCGCTCATCCATGCCAGTTTTGCAATTCTTGCCTTAAGTGCTGCACGAATATTTTCCACCAAATCCGAATATCTTTTTTTGGCAGTCGAGTCAAAGTATTCATTTACATACAAATGGCCCAGCAATTCGCCCATCGAACGTTCTTCCGACCCAATGGCCCGTTTCCAACGCGGCTGCCGTATTTTGGCGCCCGAAAGCAGGCGGCTAAAATTAAAGGCCTCAATACCAAACGTGTCGGGCAATGCCGCTGAGAAATCGCTCACCAGCCTGTAGCGCAGGTAATCTTTCCAAGTATCCAGCGGGGTGGTTTGTAACAACAGGCCGGCAGCCTTGTAATATTCGGGTTGCCCGATGATTACCGAGTCAACATTCGCCCCAAGAATTGAGAAATAGTTCCTCCAGTTTATAACGCCGGAAATCTTTGACAATTCCGACACGGCAAATTTGTTGTAGTTGGCATAGGGGTCGCGTAACGCGGCGCGTGTGCGGTGTGCCTTTGCAAGTTGCGTTTCAAGTGCCAATATGTTTTTGGCTGCGTTGGCAGCTCTAAGCGTGTCGGCCCCGGCCAAAGCCAGTATTTTTGTTATGTGTTTAACATAGGCCGCCCTAATTTTTAGCGTTGAAGAGTCTGTTTTAAAATAGTATTCCCTTTCAGGCAGTCCTATGCCGGTTTGCCCCATTTGCAGGGCATACACTGTACTATTCTTGTCGTCTTGGCTAACGTACACTCCAATGGGGCCGCCAACGCCAATTACGTCAAATTCTGCAAAAGCAGTTTGCAGGCTTTTGGCATCTTTAATGTTGTTAATTTTATCCAAGTATGGTTGCAGCGGCTTAATGCCGTCCTGCTCAATTTTGGTTGAGTCCATGGCTACCGTCCAAAAGGTACCTATTTTTTGTTGGTCGGTGCCGTCCGGGGCATTTGCTTTAACTGCGTTTTCGGCAATTTCACGTAATCTTTTCCGGTTTTCTTCCACCACCAAGCCGCCAATACCCCAACTGCTTTGGTCTGCGGGTATCGGGTTTTTCTTTATCCAGCCGCCGTTGGCATAGGCAAAAAAATCATCGCCAGGGTTAATGCTGGTATCTAAGTTAGCAGCCAGTATATCTTGTTTTTCTGCTATTGTGCCACCGTTATTACCACAAGCGGCTGCCAGTAGTACAACGGATGCAGTAAGTAATCGCTTAAACATCAATTAAGTTTTGCGGCAATATAGGCTGTTTTTTTATGCACTGGCGCGTATTTACACAAGTGGTTAGCACCAAGGTAATTAAAACACCCTTATAATAAACAAAGCCGTTATGCCGATAACCAAATAATAACTAACATTGGTGATTGTTTTAATTTGTTTTTCTCATGCAAAAAGGGTTGACATCAAGACTTTATTGGGGGTTTTCGGCAGCGGCGTTGTTGGTAATTGCCGTTGGGGTAACCTCATACCAAACGGTTCGGCGGCAAGCTTCTTTTCAGGAGCGGGTAAACCGGTCGTACCAAATTACCGACCAGGTTAAATCGTTGGATTTAACATTGATTGAGCTGCGGGGGGCAAGAAGAGCCTACCGGCTAACCGGAATGGACAGTTTTTTACTGGTGTATAAAACAAAGGCCCCGTCAATTTTTGGAGCCGTTAACAACATAAAGGCCTTAGTGCACGATAACCCATTGCAGGTTGTGCGGCTAGACAGCCTGGCCGATGCCTTTAGGGATATTATTGGCTTTTGGGATTTTACGAAAACCGACACTTCGGTTACTAGTGCCTACAAAAGGCAAATTACGTTGGAAGAAGAGCGCCATATTGTTTTGATAAGCAATATGATTGGCCAAATAGCCGGGGAGGAGCAGCACCTGTTGCAAATTAGGGAGGCCGATGACAAAACGGCCAACAGCCAGGCGGCGGCAGTATTGGGCGGGGGCATTTTGTTAATATTGGTGATTGTGTTTGTGCTTATTTATTTTATACTGCACGAATTTAAAAACCGGGGCATGGCCGAAGCCAAATTGCAAAAAAGCCTAAACGAAATTAATGGCTTGGTAGAAGAGGCTGACAAGCGAAACTGGCAGCTAACCGGCATAACCAAAATAACAGACGGCATGCACGCCGCCTATAGCCTTTCGGGCTTGATTAACAATATTTTAAAAAACCTGGCGGAATACATGGGCTTACCCGCCGCAGTGTTTTACCTGTTTGACGAAGACAAGCAGCTATTGCAGGTTAAAGCGAGTGCCGGAGCGCATATTAAGGACGACTTGGCTTTTAAACCCACCCAAATGCCGGGGGGGCTGCCTGGCATGAAAGAGGTAAAAATTATTAAGCAAGTTCCAGAAGGCTTTTGGGATATCCGGTCTGCATTGGGTAACGCTTCGCCGGTTGAAATTGCATTGGTTGGCCTGTACATAGGCCGGGAGCTGAAGGGTGTGGTTGAACTTGCGTCGTTCACTGCGTTTTCACGCGAGCAGGTTGATTTGTTGCGTTCGGTTACCGACAACATGGCTGTTTCGCTCCATGCTGCCCAAACAAGGGAGCGGGTAATACATCTTTTGGAGCAAGTACAGGAACAAAAAGAAATACTAGAGAACCAGCAGGAGGAACTTCGCCTGAGCAATGAAGAGCTTACACACCAGGCAGAAACCTTGCAGGCTTCCGAAGAAGAGCTTAAGGTACAGGAAGAAGAACTGAGGCACATAAACACAGAGCTGGAAGAAAAGAATGTTGCCGTGGAAATAGCCCGTCAGGCCCTGCAGGAAAAGGCTAAAGAGCTGGATGCGGTAAGCAGGTACAAATCAGAATTTTTGGCCAATATGTCCCATGAACTTAGAACCCCGCTAAACAGTATTCTAATTCTGGCAAAATTATTGGCTGACAATAAGCAACAAAATCTTACGATTAAGCAGGCCGAATATGCGGGTATCATACATAAATCGGGGAACGAGCTGCTAAACCTGATAAACGACATACTAGACCTGTCAAAAATTGAAGCGGGTAAAACGGAGTTGCACCCAGAGCATGTAAGTGCAGAAAGCATTGCAGAGGATGTTACGCCCCAATGTAGGGTTGTTGCCGATGAAAAGAATGTGCATTTTGTAACCAGTATTGAGGATGGCCTCCCTGAATATGTAATAACAGATAAACTTAAGTTGGAGCAGGTAATAAAAAACCTATTATCTAACGCCTTTAAATTTACGCCAGCGTCCGGCACAGTTACCTTGCGCTTTTCTAGCGGTGCCGCCATGGAGGCACAGGCAGGCGGCCAAGCCAGGTTTGCCATGGCAATCTCGGTAACCGACACGGGCATTGGGATTTCCCCAGAAAAGCAGCGCCTTATTTTTGAAGCATTCCAGCAGGCCGACGGCTCCACCAGCAGAAAATACGGCGGAACCGGTCTGGGCCTTTCAATCAGCAGAGAGCTTGTACGTTTGCTGGGCGGTGAAATTCGCCTTACAAGCCGGGTTGGTGCCGGTAGTACCTTCACCATTTGCCTACCCAGCCAATTGCCGCTTGGCCCAGGAGAAAAGCAAAAGGATGCCTCGTTTTCACCAGTATTAAAAACCGTTCCGGAAGAACAGGTAGTAGATGACCGGGACAATATTTTGGCCGATGACAAAGTAATGCTAATTGTAGAGGATGACGCAAAATTTGCGTTGATATTGCGCGATTTTGCACGCGCCCGCCACTACAAAACAGTGATTGCCCAAAGCGGCGACGAAGGCTTGATGTATGCCAGCAAATATGTGCCAACCGCTATTATATTAGACATTCAACTGCCCGTGCTTGACGGTTGGGGAGTATTAAAAGCACTGAAAAGAAACAGCAAGCTTAAGCACATACCGGTGCACATTATTTCGGTGTTGGACGGCCCTGGTGAATTGGCCGAGGGCGCATTGGCGTACCTGAAAAAACCAGTTGACCATCAAACATTGGAAAAAGCATTTGACAATATTGGCAATTACCTGGCGTTGAACATTAAGAAAGTGCTTGTGCTTTCGTGTGGCGAATTAAATAAGGATGATTTGCAGCATTTGTTTAACACAAATAAGATAGGGGCCCAAAGCCGGGCGGCCCAAACCGTTGAAGAGGCTGTTGGAGCCTTAAAAAGCGAACACTTCGAATGTGTTATTGTTGACATTGGCGACAATATTGGCCAAGGAATTGCCCAGCTTGCAAGCCTTAACGAAAGCAGTGTATTGGAGAATACGCCATTGATTATTTATTTAGACAAAGACATTTCCCAAGAGGATGAATGGCGGCTAAAAAAATTCTCGGGGGTTGTAATCAGGCATTCTGACCATGCGCAAGAAAGGTTGATTGACGAACTTGAATTGTTTTTGTATAAACTACAAAAAGGGCTAAAAGAGCCGGCAGGCTCAAACACACCATTAGTGGCAGACGACCTGCTGGCAGGCAAAAAGGTGCTGATTGTAGACGACGATATGCGAAATGTATTTGCACTTACGGTGGCACTGGAGGAAAACAAGATGAGGGTTTGCACGGCAAACGATGGCAGGGAGGCCTTAGATGTATTGGCAAAAAACAAAGACACCGCAGTTGTGCTGATGGATATAATGATGCCCGACATGGATGGGTACGAAGCCATAAGGCAAATTAGGGGAAAAATGAACCTTGAAAAGTTACCTATCATAGCGCTTACGGCAAAAGCCATGCAAGGCGACCATGAAAAAAGTATTGAAGCTGGTGCTAACGACTACATTGCAAAGCCGGTTGATATTAACAAAGTGCTGTCTGTAATGCGCGTGTGGCTGGCTTTGTAAAATGACTATGCAGGAACTGACCGATACCGACATTGGAGATATAATTACACTGCTCAGGCAGTGCTATGGGTACGACTTTACCGACTACTCCATGGCGTCCTTTAAGCGAAGGCTGCAACGGGTAATGGACAATAACCGTATTAAAAATGCCGAAAGCCTGCACCAGTTGATATTGAACGACAAATTGTTTAGCGCAACGTTGCTGGAAAATATGACGGTTAATGTAACAGAAATGTTTCGTGACCCAAATTTTTACAGGCAATTGGTTGAAAAGGTGGTGCCGGTGCTTGCATCGTACCCAATTATACAAATATGGCATGCTGGGTGCTCAACAGGAGAGGAGGTATTTTCACTGGCCATATTGTTGCAAGAGGCAGGGCTGCTGACAAGGTGCCGTATATATGCAACAGATATAAACCCCAATAACGTTGAAAAAGCACGCCAAGGAATAATGGATGTAAGACTTATGAAAAGCTATACCCAAAATTATATGGCAGCAGGGGGCAAAAGTGATTTTTCGGCCTACTATACCGCCAGGTACGAGCATGCCATAATACGAAAAGACCTGCGGGAAAAAATTCTGTTTGTGCAACACAACCTTGTAAGTGATGGGGTTTTTAATGAATTTCAACTCATTTGCTGCCGAAACGTGCTTATATATTTTAACAGGTTGTTGCAAAGCCGTGTGTTAGGCTTGTTTTACAACAGCCTTGCCCCATTGGGCTATTTGGCTTTAGGTACCAAGGAATCGTTGTTGTTCAGTAATGTAAAAGATCGTTTTGAAACCCTTGACGGGGTAGCAAAAATTTTTCGTAAAAAGGATTGATGCTTTTAGCTGCCATACATTAGGAGAAGGGCCGCCACGGGTTTAACTGGCTGGCTTTGCCCCACCGTTACTGCACATTGGCGGAGGCAAAAAAAACATTTAGTGCGTATAAACAATAACCAATTAACGCGGCCTGCTACTTGGCTCTTCATGTACACGCATTTATAGCGAATTGCTGGGTGTTGCGCCGCCACAGCCCCTTCTTTTTTTAGTAGTGCCAAATCGGCTGACGGAAAACAAAAGGTGCGCTAATTTATACGATAGGCCAAATTTTGCGGTATGTTAAAATGCTTACATTTACACAATAACAAAGTTGCAGGTTATGGCCCAGGCTGCCTCCGAAATATTTACCATTCTTTTAGTTGATGACAGGGAGGATAACTTAATTGCCTTGCAGGAGATATTGGAGAATGAGAACCGGCAGTTTATCAAGGCCCTTTCTGGTAACGAAGCCCTTAAGCATATACTTAAAAATGACAATATAGGCCTGATAATGCTTGACGTGCAGATGCCGGGCATGGATGGGTTTGAAGTGGCCAGGCTTGTAAAATCGAACCCCAAAACAAAAGACATCTCCATCATTTTTGTAACAGCCATCAATAAGGGCGAACAATATGTGCTGCAAGGGTTTAGTGAAGGTGCGGTTGATTATTTGCAAAAACCATTAGAGGTTAGCATCACAAGGGCCAAGGTTAAGGTATTTGAGCAATTGTATTTTTACCAGCAGCGGCTAAAGCAATCCATAGCAGAAAAAGAGTACATAAACAAACAGCTTGAGCGGTTTGTTTACATCGTTTCGCACGACCTTAAATCACCGCTGGCATCCATTATTACCATACTCTCCATCTTGGAAAGAGACCAGCGCATTACCGGACAGCACGATTTATGCAACAGTTTGGAGATGCTGAGCCAGTCTTCCCACCATTTGAGCGATATGATAACAGCACTGCTGGAATATTCCAAGAAGAGTTCGGAGGAACAGGTTGTGGAAGAAACCGATGTGGCCGAATTGGTGATGACGGTTACTTACCTACTTTTTCCGCCGAAAAACATACAAGTTGAGGTTGTTACAGAACTGCCAGTATTAATAACCCGTAAACTAAAGCTGATGCAGGTATTCCAAAACCTGATAGGCAACGCCATTAAATACAACGATAAGGATAAAGGGCTAATACAAATAGGCTGCACGGAACGGGAAAATTTTTATGAATTTTTTGTAAAAGACAACGGCCCCGGCATTGCGAAAAAAGACGAGAAAAAAATATTTTACTTGTTTGAGGTTACAGATAACAAAGCAAAAAACGAAACTAGCACGGGCATAGGGCTTAATATTATGAAGATGCTGGTAGAAGAACAAGGTGGCAAGTTTTGGGTGGAATCAGAAGAAGGAAAAGGCAGTTGCTTTTATTTTGAATGGCGTAAATAAATAGTTTGGTATGCTGCATTGGCAGCAGTGGCGGCAGGGTGTATTGGTAACCACGCAAAAACCAAGTTATCACAACCAATAGGGATGTAGGGTGCTTTACAAGCACGAAAAGCTTGTTTTGATGGCCCGGTCATCATTTAAGTACCGGGGCAATGTTTTGCCGTCAGCATAATGGTTGCGTAGTTTTGCACCGTAGTTTAAAGAAAAAATGGGCATGAAAAGATTATTTTGGCTGGCTTTGTTATATATTTCATACCAAAGCCAAGGGCAAACACCAGCAAACAAAACGTTGTTGTGGCAAATTAGCGGCCCCGGCATAACCAAACCCAGTTACCTATACGGTACTATACACATTATGTGCCCTGATGATATTGTGGTTACGCCTGCACTATTAGCCAGGTTTGACGCAGCCCAAAAATTATACTTGGAGCTGGATTTGAGCGACCCCAAAACCATGACTGATGCCGCAGCAGGCATGATGATGAAGGGGGGCGTAACCTTACAGCAGTTGCTGCCCAAAACAACCTACGATACCGTTGCGCAGCGTTTTCAAAAGCTGGCCGGTGTTCCGCTGGCGTTCGTAAACTCGGTGCAGCCAATGTTGGCGGAAGCCGCGATTTACCCAGGCTTGTTGGGCTGTGCAGGTGAGGCTTGGGAGCAAAAGTTTATGCAAATGGCAAAGGCCAAGAAAATACCCGTGGCGGGCTTGGAAACCACGAAAGACCAATTGGATGTGATAGACAGCATTCCCTACCAGGTGCAGGCTGATATGCTAGCCAAAAGTTTGGAGGATGTTGACAGCCTGCGGACGTCGTTTAAACAGTTGCTGGCCGTGTATAAAAATAAAGACCTTGACAGCTTGAACACATTGATAAACGATGACCCCGATTTTGGCAAATATGAAGCCATTATGATTGACAAGCGAAACGCCAAATGGATACCCGAGATAATTAAGCAGGCTAAGCTGGAGCCAAGTTTTTTTGCAGTTGGTGCTGGCCACCTTGGGGGTGCAAAAGGCGTAATTAATATGTTGCGCAAAAAAGGTTTTACGGTTAAACCGGTAGCGTACTGATATGCTGGCGCAAAAAAATGCGGCCGTGAGCCAAAGTGGGGCTTTACCCGATGCTGTAGTGCATTTCCATCAAGCCCAATGAGCCTTGCTTTACCTCTTGCAACCGCTTGTTTATACCTAATGCCTTTTGCGTTTTTCTACAGTTTCTTTTCCATCACAATAAATTCAAGGGCCTGTTTGGCCACGCCAAATTTTGCATCTACCGGAAACGGCTTGGTTTCGCCAGTGGCCTGGTAGCCCCGTTTGTTATACCAAGCTATTAGTTCGTGCCTGACGGAAATTACAGTCATCTCCACCTTTGTACAGCCTTGTTCAAGGGCAAATTGTTCGGCGGCGGCCATTAGCATTTTGCCAATGCCGTGGGTTTGTAATGTTGGCGACACCGTTAACATGCCCAAGTACATGGAGAGCCCTTTTTTCTGCAAGTATACACAGGCCACTATTTTGTTACCGTCCGCAACACATTTTAAAACAGTGTTGCCAGGTTGCGCCAGTACTTTAGCCAGTTCTTCCGCATCGGTCCGCTGCCCGCTCAACAGGTCGGCCTCGGTAGTCCACCCTTGTTTGGAGCTTTCCCCGCGGTAGGCACTGTTTACCAAAGCCGCCAGCGCAGCGGTGTCGTTTTGGGTGGCGTGGTGTATGGTTAATTGGTTGGTCATTGATGATGGAGTTGTTTTCTGCTTAACGTTTATTGCTTGCTGTTTTGGGTCTGGTGCGGCTTTTGCCGTACAAATAATTTTGCGTTACCGTGTGCCGGGCTTTGGGTTATAATGGCAACGCCCAAACGGCGGTGCCTATTTTTTCAAGGCGTTTAAAATACTATCTGTCTGTTTGGGAAATTTTTTTACAATCCATTCCAAAACTTCCAACTGGTCAGTAGTTGGCGCGCGCCTAATTTGGGCGAGCAGCTTAATGGCTTGTGGCCTGTTTAGGGTGATGTTTGAGGCTCCCTCATTGCATATTGAACATATTGCTTTTAAGTTAGACGGGTCGTCAGTTCCACCCATTGATAGGTCAATAATATGCCCAATTTGTAGTCTCGTTTTCCGGCCAGTATCATATGGGTGGGGTTCCCCTGCCGCTGCACCGCACATTTGGCAGGTAAAGCCGTTCCTGTCCAAAACAAAAGCCCTGGTTTCCTTAGAAATACCTCTCTCGAAGGCTGGTAAAGGCTTAAGGTCGACCAAAAAGTATTCACCAGGTTTTAAATCACTTCGGTCGTTGTGGGTAACAATATTCATGCCTTCCTCGTTACGCAATTCCCTCACACGGCGCCCCCATTCGCTGGTGCCTGCAATTTCACGTAACGTGTCGGAGCTTAATACTTGGCCAACATTGTCAACAAAAAAATCACGCAACTTGGCTCTCGAGCCTTTGGCTTTTGACGTTTTTTTGCTCATAAAGTTCTAATGCTTTTTTTATGGAAAGACCAATGGCCTGTGCAACCGGCGGGGGAAAGGCATTGCCCACTTGTCGGTAAGCCGGCGTTTTTTTGCCGGCAAACTTCCAGTCTTTAGGGAAACCTTGCACCAATGCCGCCATCGATAGTGTTAAACGGGGCATGCCAATTGAGCCGTTAGTTGGCGGAAATTCTGCGAGCCCCTTTCCATCAACGCCAAGGGCTGCCCAAGACTGTTTTGCGCGTGTGGGGCCAAGGTCTGCACCACCATGCTTTTTTGAACCGCCAACTAAGGTGGGGGCTATATTGTTGGCGATTAATTTCCAATCACCTGCATTTTCCCATCCGAGTGAACTCATTTCTTCAAACAGGAGTTCTCCAATACTTAATGGCGGTGTCAAATGCTTTTTGGGCCATTCAAAATAGTCAAAATAATCTCTTTTAAGTGCTACCAATATAGCCCTGGGGCGAAGTTGTGAAACGCCAAAGTCGGATGCATTAACCAGCCGCCAGTCGCACTGATAACCCAGTTTGTGAAGCTCGTTAAGTATCGATCTTCTATAATTTTTAAACTTTATGTCCAAGATTCCTCTAACATTTTCTAACATTACAGCCTTTGGCTTGCATTCCATCACAAGCCTTAACGCTTCGGGAAATAAATCCCGCTCATCTAATCGGCCTAATTGTTTTCCTGCAATTGAAAATGGTGGGCAGGGTACCCCGCCTGCAAAAAGGTCAATATTGTTGAAACCAATCGCAGAAAAGTCTTTAACATCTTTATTGAGCACATTCCATTTGGGGCGATTGAGCAAAAGTGTTTCGCACGCAATTTTCTCAATTTCCACCAGTGCTAAGTGTTCAAAGCCAGCTAGTTCCAGGCCAATGGCCTGCCCGCCAGCACCGGCACAAATTTCAATTGAAGTTAACCCCACTTTTGTATGTTTGTTTGCTCACAAATTTAGTAAAATAAACCAAATTGGGGCATCTTGTTTTGGCAACTTTTCAGCTTACTGCTAATAAAAGGTTGTACGGCTTAATCAAACAAATCAGATGACAAATAGCGGTCGCCTCTGTCGCAGATGATGCAAACGATAATGCCTTCGTTTATTTCTTTGGCTAGCTCCATTGCCGCGTGTACTGCACCTCCGCTGCTCATGCCGCTGAAAATAGCTTCTTCACGGGCAAGGCGTTTGGCCATATAGCGCGCATCCAGCTCGTCTACTTCAAATATGCGGTCAATCCTGCTGCGGTCGAATATTTTGGGCAGGTAAGCTTCGGGCCATTTGCGTATGCCGGGTATGTGCGACCCATCGGTGGGCTGGCAGCCCACTATTTGTATGTTGGGGTTTTGTTCTTTCAGGTACATGGAGGTACCCATGATGGTGCCGGTGGTACCCATGGCCGATACAAAATGGGTTACTTTGCCATTGGTATCATGCCATATTTCCGGGCCGGTGGTTTTATAGTGCATTAGGTAATTGTCGGGGTTGGCAAACTGGTTAAGCATCAGGTAACCGCCGCCTGCCACTTTGTTGGTGGCGTAATCAATAGCCCCTTCCATAGACAGGGCCTTGGGGGTTAGTATAACTTTTGCGCCAAAGGCCTGCATGGTAAGCACCCGCTCGCGGGTGGCATCTTCGGGCATCACAAGCTCAATCTCCACCCCAAATAACGAGGCTATCATGGCAAGCGCAATACCGGTGTTGCCACTGGTGGCTTCAATCAACTTAATGCCGGGTGTTAACTCACCACGGTCGTAGGCACCTTTTATCATGCCGTAGGCGGCCCGGTCTTTCACGCTTCCGCCTGGGTTGTTGCCTTCCAGCTTGGCATAAATGGTTACATTTTTGTTTACGGGTATATTTTTTAACTCCACAATGGGCGTGTTACCTACCAAACTGAGTATGCCTGCCATGGTATTGCCGGTTTTTAAATATTAATTGGCCACGAAAATAAAACTGATTTTGGAGGATTGAAATGCTGTTGGTGAAATTCCGTTTTCGGAAAGCGGTAATTAAACAAGAAGCACAAGTGGATGCAGCCGTACTGGATGTAAAAAGCCGTTTGCTAACAAATAATAGGTAGCCAAAAAAATCCCCGGCTTTTTAGGCCGGGGACATAATGCGCTATTTCGCTGCGTTTATTTTTTTTGTACCAAAGGGTAATGGTCAATGGTTTCAAAAACGTTGCGCGGGTCTTTTTTAAGTGTGGCGATAAATTTGTTAAGCGAATCAGCATATTGTGGCTTTTCAAACATGCGGTCGTGGGCCAATATAACCACACTATTCGGTTCGTTATTAAGGTCGCCATCAAAACGGTCATTTATTTCACGTACCATTTCGTCGGCACTTTGCACCGGTATTGAGCCGTGTTTGTTTACAAAACGCCACTCAATGTCCCAGCCAATAACGTTGTACCCCAACGAGTCTAATTTTTTGCACACGGGCATGGTTGATTTTGGCCCCTTCATCTCGCCCTTACCAACCCAAGACGTATTACCTGGCAGACGGATAATTTTTACCGGCACATTAAGGTATTGTTCGTTGTGTAAAAAGTCCCGTACGGCACTGTCGGGGTGGGCATAAAAGTCTTTGTATTTATTGTATGCGTGGCTGTAACTGTGGTTGCCGATCAAAAACTCAGGGTAACCGGCACGCAAGCTGTCAACAATCCTTAAGCGCGAGGGGGTAGAGGCATTGAAGCCCACTACAAAAAATGTTGCTTTAACGCCTTGTTCCTTAAATATTCTTCTGCAAATGTTGGTACCCGGCGGTTGTGGCGCGTCATCCCAAGTTAGGAAAATATAGCGTTTGGAACTATCATATTTAATAGGTGCGCCTGGTACTTGCTTTGGTGCTGCGGCAAGTGAGTCAGTGGCCGATTTTTCGCCAGATCCGCCCTTGCAGGCTGCGAATAAAACTGCGGTAATGGTAAATAACGTTAGGCCGTGTTTTAGTGCTTTCATGTTTTTCTATTTTTACAGTAACGAAAATAAAACCTGTTTGGTGTGTTTTTCAGGCTGCAAAGGTATTCATTTTTACCGGTTGTCGGCATAAAATGACCTATTGCTGTTGATATTGTGGCCAAGGTGGCATTGGTAATTGGGGCTCGAATTATAGAGCTCAGCGTTTATTTGGGGGCTTTGCGGTACAGCAGCCACGCCACAATTACAAAAACCCCGTCTGGTATCCAAGCTGCTATAATGGGTGGCAGGCTTCCTTTTGCCGAGAATATGGTAGAAAATCTGTCCATCAAAATAAACAGCGTAGCCAATAGGAAGCCCAGTGCCAAATGGGCGCCGCTGCCGCCACGTACTTTTCGGCTGGCTATTACCGCGCCAATAATGGTTAATATCAGCACGGCAATGGGGGTGGCCGTACGGCGGTATATTTCAACTTTAAGGCTGTTAACATCTTCAGAGCCGCGCAGTTGCTCCAACTGGATAAATTTTGCCAAGTCGGGTGAGTTCAGCTTGTCTTTCGCATACTGGTCATGGCTCAGGTCAAAAGGCTTAAAGTTAAAGGTCATCTCTTTTTTTGGGCTGGCAAGGGCTGTTTCCTTTAAACCGTTAATCGTTCTTTCATTAACGGTTTGTAAAACCCATCGCTGTTTGCGGCCACTGGTATCCCAAAAAATTGTTTCTGCCCTAAGGTTGTAGGTTAATTGGTTGCCTTTTATACGGTGCATAAAAAAAGGGCCGCCACGCTTGCTTGTGGTATCGTAGTTGCGGATGCCGGCGTAGGTAAAGGAATCGATACGTAAATATTGGTCGTGGCCCTGTGCAACCAGCGCATTGTAGCTGCTGTTGCCGTTTACGTATTTTGTTTCGAACGACGACCGTAAATCGTTGGCGTGCGGTATAACCAGGTGGGCGCCAAAAAAAAGTAATAGCCCCAAGGAGGTACCGCCGATCCAATAGGGTACCAAAAAGCGCCCAAAGCTGGTACCACTGGCCAAAATGGCCACTATTTCGCTGCGGCCAGCCATTTTGGAGGTAAAAAATATTACTGCGATAAAAACAAATAAAGGAAAAAGCAGGGCGTCTATGTAGGGAACAAAAGGGAGGTAATACAGGGAGATGATCTCTTTCAAGCTTAGGCCCGAGCGTACAAAATCTTCTGTTTTTTCACTAATGTCAATCACCACGGCAATAACCGTAAACAGAAAAATGCAAAAAAAGAAGGTAACAAGCAGCTTCTTTAATATGTACCAGTCTAATATTTTCATTCCTGTAGAAGGTAGTATGTGTTATGGGGCGTAAAAGTATAGCAAAATATGTTGCGGTGTTGTTATAATGGCTGCAAGGCCCAAATGGATAGGATAAAAGCCGGCCGGGCCGCTTACATGGGTTAATACTATTTTTTTTATGACTATCCGCAAGTTGGTTTAGGCTAAAAAAAATTCCCGCTTACTGAATTTGTGGAGACACAAATCCGGGCGAGCACCCCCGGTTGTGTGCCCACAACCGTATTATGGGCTTGGCTATACAGCATTGGTTTTTCAAAAATATCAGTTAAACCAAATTGCGGATAGTTGTTATTTTTTGCCTACCTGTAACTTTTTGCATGCGTTAACAGTATTACAACCAGTGGGTGTTTTTAGCTGGCGGCAGGAGCGTTTTTGGTTAAATTTTGCAAAAAATATTTATATGTTTTTGCTATTTGGAAACAATTGCTATTTTTGATACGAAATAATTCGTAAACATGGGCATCATTAAAACAAGCAAGCCGACCGAGAGTGAGTTGGAGATACTGCAGATACTGTGGGACCGGAGCAGCGCCACCGTTAGGGAAGTGCATGAGGAACTGAGCAAAGTAAAGGAAAGCGGTTACACTACTACCTTAAAGCTGATGCAAATTATGTTTGAAAAAGGTTTGGTAGTGCGGGACGACAGTAGTAAAACCCATATTTACCAGCCAAACATTAGTAAGGATAAAACCCAAAAGCAATTGGTGGGTAAAATGGTAACGTCCCTGTTTGGTGGGTCCGCCTCGCAAATGGTTATGCAAGCCTTGGGTTCGCATACTACCAGCAAGGCTGAACTTGACGAAATACAAAAGTTATTAGACAACCTTAAAAAACAGTAAGCATTATGCAAGCATTGTCGCAATCAGCATTTTTACAGGCGTTGGGTTATGCCATAGCCAACAGTTTGTGGCAGGCGGCATTGCTTTGGTTGTTGGCCGCCCTTTTTACGGGCGTTATTAAAATGCCGGCACACTTAAAATACAAAGTAACCCTTGCTGCCCAGTTTGGTGTGTTTGTATGGTTTTTGGTAACCCTACAATTTTACTATATACGTTGCACCTTGGCGGCAGCCCAGTTGCATTACCAAGGCAACGGCAGTGCGCTGGAAGTGCACCCCAGTATGGGCAGTTTTGCTTCGGCCTCGCTGGCCATTATTTTAAAGGGCGAAATGTTGCTGCCGTATTTATCGGTAGCCTATTTGTGCCTGCTTATTGCTTTTGCTGTGCGTTGGGTTAAAGGCTACCGGCAAACAATGTTGATGAAAACCAGCGGGCTGCAAAAAATTGATGTGGAATGGCGCTTGTTTGTACAGCGCATCGCACATTTAATAGGCATAAAGAATCCAGTGCAAATTTATATTTCCCATTTGGTAAAAAGCCCACTAACCATAGGGTTTTTAAAGCCTTTAATACTGGTGCCGCTGGCCAGCATCAACAACCTTACCACCAGCCAGTTGGAGGCCGTTATACTGCACGAACTTGCCCATATACGCCGGGCAGATTATTGTATAAACATCATCCTATCCATTATAGAAACGGCATTGTTCTTTAACCCGTTTACGCAACTATTGGGCAAGATGATAAAAACAGAGCGGGAAAACAGCTGTGACGACTGGGTGCTACAATTTCAATACGACCCATCAGCGTATGCAGAGGCCCTGTTGCGCATTGCCTACCAACAACATGCGCCCGCACTGGCCATGAACGCTGCAGCTGGCAAGGAGCAGGATTTGCTATGGCGCGTTAAAAGGATGCTAAACCAGCAAGAAAAATCGTTCCAATACCGAAACCGCCTAGTGGCTTTGTTGATGATAACAGGTATATTAACATCGGTGGCATGGTTTCACCCAGCCATAAAAGCAGAGGCCGCCAAGCCCGTTGCTAAAGGTGGGCTACCCGTAGTTGTTGAGCCAATGGCAACACAAGTTAACAACCCATTGTTTAACCCGTTGTCGTTTTTAAATAAACCATTACAGGCTGAGATGGACAAGGCCGTGGAAGATGCAAGGGCCGATATACAGGAAGCAAGTGAACTTGCCATAGATAAAACAGGTGAGGTGTTTACCACCGTTGTTCCCGCCGCTTTGGAGGGTTTGCAAACCGTTAAAGTAAATATACCCCAAATAATTAAGTCGGCCAGCAGTGGTGCGAATGAGGCGGTGGGCGGCCAGACGGACTGGGGCGTTGGCAATGATGTAAAAGCTTTAAAAGATTCGCTAAATATTGGCAACATTATTGGTTATGCGATTAATAATGGTTTGAAAAATGTTGATTGGAAAGGGGTAAAAAAAGATATAGATGCCGCACAGGATGAATTGACGATAGGCCTTGGGGGCAAAAAACAAACCCATTTTGCCGGTGATAAGATAGGGGCTGCGGTGTTAAAAACTATCAACAAAGTAACCAATTCAATTTTTAAAGTGAACGTTAGCCCGGCCGAAGACGACAGCAATGGCGATGATGAACAGGTTGATGTAAATGCCACCGACGGAGCAAGTATGAAAGCAAGCCGCGCCACTAAACGGGCGAGGGCAATGGAGGCAAGGCAAAAAGCTTTGCAAGTTAAACACATAGCCGACTCAATGGCAAAGGTGTATAGCCGCTTAAAACCCCAAGGCTTGTCGGGTGCGCAACTTTACACTGCCATAGTGCAACAGTTTGATAGGCAAACGCAACCAACAGTACAAACATCACCCATGGTAAACAGCTTTACCCCCAATTACCTGCCCGCTAAATTTGATGAGAACTTACCATACAATCTCAGTATCGGAGCGGCCAACAATGTTACGGTAACAAGCAAGGGCAACTCAACGTTGGTAGCGGTAAAAGAAGACAAGGAGAATATAGACAGCTATAAGAAAAGAATTACGATTGAAACGCTTGACAGTACAGGGCAAAAGCATATTTTTCGCGTAACATTTGAGATGTACCAATAGGTAATTGTTTCCCGGTTATAAACAATAATGCCCCGCGTAAGTGGGGCATTATTGTTTATAATTTTATGCTAAGGTTTACAAAAACATAGCCACTGCAATAAATCTTATCGGGCATGCCGGGTTTACCCCCGGGTATTATGCACCCAGCCCAGCAGTTCATCATGGATTTTGCCGTTGGTAGCCAGTATGCCCGGTTGGTAGGGGTTGTAGTAATTGCCCTTTAAATCGGTAACCTTACCACCTGCTTCTTCCACTATTAAAAACCCGGCGGCACTGTCCCAGGCTTGTAGTTTGTGTTCATAAAAACCGTCAAACCGGCCGGCGGCAACATAGCAAAGGTCAATGGCAGCACTGCCCAGGCGGCGCACAGGCACGCCGCTTTTAATAAGTCTGCTAAATACTTCCAAGGGGCCGTTGGGCATGTCCAAATAAGTATAGGGAAAACCTGTGGCCAGGCAGCTGGTGGCAACCTCGGTTTTATTGCTAACGTGTATTATTTGGTCGTTTAACGTGGCACCAAAGCCGCGTTGCGCAAAAAACAGTTCATTAATAAATGGGTTGTACACAGCACCTATCTCCATTTTGCCATCTACTTCAACCCCAATGCTAATGCAGCACATGGGTATGCTGTTGGCATAGTTAATGGTGCCGTCAATGGGGTCTATAATCCATTTGTACACTGAGTCCTGCACAATTTCGCCAACTTCTTCACTCAAAATAAAGTGTTCGGGGTAATCAGCTTTAATTATATCTATAATGGCTTTTTCGCTTTTATGGTCAACTTCGGTAACAAGGTTATTGATGCCTTCTTTGTTGCTAATGGTAAATGGCTGGTTAAAATTTTCTTTCAAAATAACTGCCGCAGCTTCAATGGCTTTTAATAAGGTTTGTTTAAGCATGCCGCAAATTTAGCGTTTGGCCACGTAAAAAAGTTGATAATTGTTAGGTAGGTAGGGGCCTTTTGTTAACTGGGATGCAAAGCAAAACCCCATAACGACTTTTTTAAAAGGCTGTTACGGGGTTTATATACAGGTATGTTGCTTGTTACTTGTTTACTGAGGCCATCATTGCCTCCGGATAACGTGTGCCGGCCGCTGTGCCCAGTGGGGCTATCGCATTTATCTCTGCCAATTCAGCCTCCGAAAATACCACCTTCAGCGCACCTAGGTTGTCTTCTAAATATTTAATGCGCTTGGTACCCGGTATGGGAAAAATGTGGCCACCTTGTGCCAGTACCCAAGCCAGTGCCAGTTGGGCGGCCGTACAGTTTTTGCGCACTGCCAATGCCTCCAATTTTTCCACGAGTTGCAGATTTTTGGCAAAGTTTTCACGTTGGAAGCGGGGGGAGAACCTGCGGTAGTCGTCTGCCGCAAAATCGTCAAACTTTTTTATCTGGCCGGTTAAAAAGCCCCTGCCCAGGGGGCTATAGGCCACAAACGCAATACCCAGTTGGCGGCAGGTTTCCAGCAATTCTTCCTCAGGTTCCCTGCTCCAGAGGGAGTATTCGGTTTGCAGTGCGGTGATTGGGTGTATGGAATGCGCCCGCCGCAAGGTATCAGCCGACACTTCCGAAAGGCCGATGCCTTTAATCTTTCCCTCGGTAACCAGCTCAGCCATGGCACCCACGGTTTCTTCAATAGGGGTGTCTGGGTCTTTGCGGTGCAGGTAATATAGGTCAATCACATCAACATCCAGCCGTTTAAGGCTACCCTCGCAGCTGGCTTTTACATATGCCGGTTGTCCGTTTACGCCCCTTTTGGCCGGGTTTGCCAAGTCGCGCACAATACCAAACTTCGTGGCCAGCGTTATTTTATGGCGGAAGCCCTTAATGGCCTGGCCAACCAGTATTTCGTTCTTGTATGGGCCGTACATGTCGGCCGTGTCAAAGAAAGTAATACCCAGTTCAATGGCGCGGTGTATGGTTTTTATCGACTCGGCGTCGTCCCCTGCACCGTAAAATTCGCTCATACCCATGCAGCCCAAGCCCAACTGGCTGGCCGTTAGCCCTTGCGTGCCTAAATGTTTTATTTGCATACTTGTGTGTTTTTTACGTGAAACGTGAATGTCGTCAAACGTGAATCGTGAAACGTCAATCGTCAATTGTCAATCGTGAAACGTGAATGTCGTCAAACGTGAATCGTGAAACGTCAATCGTCAATTGTCAATCGTGAAACGTGAATGTCGTCAAACGAGAATCGTGAATATTGAAAGTGCAAGCTTATGATAGCAAAAAGCCTCGCCTTAACTCTCAAATGTAAATGTTTTGGTGCTAATCCGTCCGATGTACATGTTGGATTTCCTATTTCATGATTCTCGGTTCCCTTTATTCACCTTTCACGACATTCACGATTCCCTATACACGCTTCACGATATTCCCGTTTCACGGAATTCCCGTTTGACGATTGACGTTTCACGTTTCGGGTCCTGCCAGTGGCAAATATGGGGCCAATCGCTAAAATGTTATCGGTAAAATTGGCATGGTGGTATTTAATTTGTAGTTTTATATCAAATGAGAAAAAGCACTAAGCCTAATTAGTGTTAGTTTTGCACATCACTAAAATACATGCTTATAAATGGCATTGTTTGATATAAGATTACCCAAAGGGTTTGCCAGGGCTTTACGGTTGCCGCAGAACAATGCGCGTAGGCAACAATTGCAGGTGTTGAAAAAACTGCTACGCAAAGCGCGTTTTACCGAATTTGGCCAAGAATACCGTTTTGACGAAATATTAATGTGCAAGCAACCCGGCAAAAAGTTTCAGCAGGTGGTGCCTTCGTACAATTACAGCAGCATTTACAAGCAATGGTGGCACCGTACCTTGGAAGGTATACCCGATGTCTGCTGGCCCGGAAAAATAAAATATTACGCGCTTAGCAGCGGCACCAGTGAGGCCGCCAGTAAGTACCTGCCCATTACCAACGACCTGCTGAAGGGCAACCGCTTGGTGATGGTAAAGCAGTTGCTCAGCCTGCGCACGTACCAGGATATACAGGTAAAAGCAATCGGCAAAGGCTGGTTGATGATAGGGGGCAGCACCGCACTGCAAAAAGGCGGCGGCTACTATGCAGGCGACCTAAGCGGCATTACCGCCAAAAAAGTGCCTTTTTGGTTTCAACCGTTTTACAAGCCGGGCAAAAAAATTGCCAAGGTAAAAGACTGGGAAACAAAACTGGAAGAGATTGTAGAAAAGGCCCCCGAATGGGATATTGGCTTTGTAGTGGGCGTACCGGCCTGGATTCAACTGGTGATGGAACGTATTATTGAACGTTACAAGTTAGAAAATATACACGAATTATGGCCTAACTTGGCTTTTTACGTGCACGGCGGGGTAAGCTTTGAACCATACAAAAAAGGGTTTGAAAAATTGTTGGGCAAGCCCCTTACCTACATTGAAACCTACTTGGCCAGCGAGGGCTTTATCGCTTACCAAAGCAGGCAGCATGCCAAAGGCATGCGCTTAGTAACCAATGAACACATATTTTTTGAGTTTGTGCCTTTTAACCACAAAAATTTTGATGCCAACGGCGATTTAATACCCGGCCACGAGGCATGCATGATACACGAAGTGGCCGAAGGTATAGATTATGCCATATTGCTGAGCACTGCAGCCGGGGCCTGGCGGTACCTTATTGGGGACACTGTAAGGTTTACAGACAAGGAAAAATGTGAGATCATCATCACTGGCAGAACCAAACATTTTTTAAGCTTGGTTGGCGAGCACCTGAGTGTTGACAACATGACGCGCGCCGTGCAACTTGCCAGCGAAGAACTGAATATATCCATCCCTGAGTTTACCGTGGCTGGCGTACCTTACGGCAACTTTTTTGCCCACCACTGGTTTGTTGCCTGTAACGACAATGTGAACACCGAGGCGCTGCGCCTGGCCATTGACCAAAAGCTGAAAGACTTGAACGATGACTATGCCGTTGAGCGCGGCAGTGCCTTGAAAGAGGTGTTGCTGGACGTGCTGAGCGAGGAGCAGTTCATGGACTTTATGAAAGCGAAAGGCAAAATTGGTGGGCAGCACAAATTTCCCCGAGTGCTTAAAGGCAAGATGTTGGAAGACTGGCAGTTGTTTTTACGGGGGGAGTTGGTGAGTGTGTAAGTGGTCAAAAAAAGATCAAAAAGGCCTTTTTGCCAAATTTGTCATTAAGCCTGAAGAGCCCGAAAATGATTATTACAAGTATTACTAGGATGGCCAAATGAAGCACTGTATTGTTTTCTGCTTCATTTGGCCTTTCTATTAAAAAGAAATCATAACTTTTACTGTAAAGGACTGATACATTATCTCCGGCCTTGTAATCAATGTTGTCAATTGGCTAATACGTGACCTCACACAAATTGCCATTGTAATGAAATGAAAGGTAATTTGTTCAGCCACTGATGACGTTATCAATCTTAACGGTAATTTTTTGCCTCTTGGTTATCGCGTCGTTTGACTCTGCGTTTCTGTAAACTTGCGCAACTACAAATGAGGCAAAAATTAAGGCACCAATTGTATAAATAATTACTTTTTGGCCATTTGGGTATTCGACGTTTTGTTTTTGTTGAAAACGGTTTGCATTCTTGCTCATGTTAAGAGAGTTGTTGTCCCGATATTTTGAAGCAAAACTATCCTAAAAAAGGAAGTCAATCGAAAAAGGGCATTAAGGCTACTCGTGGTTCTTTTGACGACGTTGGTTTTTTCTTTCCCTCATTCCCACAATATTTGTACTTTCGTTTCGGAGTCCGCAAAACGATGTAACCATCCCCGCGGAATTTACAACCAAACTGTAGGTAATATGAGCATCTGCTAGTGCCTGGGTTAAACAGGCCACGATTTTACTGGTTTCTTTTCTAACAGCATACATGCTGGCTATAGTACCATTTATTTCATTCAACTAATTATTACAAATGACTGATTACACCCAATATACGGGTGCCAAAAAAATATTGGCATTCTTTAAGCAAGCGCTTACCTCAGGCGAACAGGATTATACAAAGGGCAGCATACGTACGGCAGTGTTGCTGTTGGCCATACCCATGATTTTAGAAATGATGCTGGAATCGGTTTTTGGCCTGGTAGATATATTTTTTGTGGGCCGCATCAGCAACGAGGCGGTAAAAGCTGTGGGTCTTACGGAATCTGTGTTAACCATCGTTTACTCCATCGGCATCGGCCTCAGCATGGCGGCCACCGCGTTGGTGGCCCGGCGGGTGGGCGAGAAAGACACAGAGGCCGCATCAAAATCTGCGGCGCAGTCCATCGTTTTCGCATTAATGGTTACCGTGGTGGTAAGCATTGCGGGCACCATATTCGCGCCCGGTATTTTGCGTATAATGGGTGCCGAACCCAGCGTGGTTGCCCAAGGGGCAATTTTTACCCGCATTATTTTTAGCGGCAGTGTTTTTATTATGCTGTTGTTTTTAATAAACGGCATTTTTCGTGGGGCGGGCGACGCGTCGTTGGCCATGCAAAGCCTTTGGATAGCCAACACGCTTAATATTATCCTTTGCCCGCTGTTGATTAATGGCTGGGGGCCTTTTCCAAAGCTGGGCATTGAAGGAGCTGCCCTGGCTACCACCATAGGTAGGTGTGTTGGCGTTCTTTATCAATTATACCGGCTGGCTGGCAACAAGGGTACTCTGCGCATGCACCTTCGGCATTTTATACCCAATTGGGGGCTTGTGAAATCAATCTTCAATTTGGCTTGGGCGGGCACCTTCCAATTTTTGATTGGCTCGGCAAGCTGGATATTCCTTGCCCGCATCATGTCTGGCTTTCAAGACCCCGCCGTGTATGCGGGTTACCAAGTAGCCATCCGGCTAATCATGTTTTTTTTGCTGCCCGCCTGGGGCATGAGCAACGCTGTGGCCACGCTGGTGGGGCAGAACCTTGGCGCAAAAGAACCGGGCCGTGCCGAAAAAAGTGCATGGAAGGCCGCCGTGTACAACATGGTATTTATGCTGTTGGTAACGGTGTTTTTTATGTTTGGCTCAACCCCGTTGGTTGAGTTTATGAATAAAGATGCCGGTGCACAACGATACGCCATACAGGCGTTGCGCACAGTTAGCTTGGGGTACATTTTTTATGGCCTTGGTATGGTAATGATGAATGCATTTAATGGCGCGGGCGACACCAAAACACCAACGGTTATTAACCTGGTTTGCTTTTGGGCATTCCAAATACCGTTTGCCTACCTGCTCACCAGTTATTGGAAGCTTGGCCCGCAGGGGGTGTTTATCGCTATTGTGTCAACAGAAACATTGGTATGCATCGTAAGCACCGTACTGTTCATGCAGGGAAAATGGAAAAAGGTGGTAGTGTAGTTTGATTTGCCCAACACTCTTACAAAGAACAGCCCTTTCCGCAGAAAGGGCTGTTCTTTTAGGCCTAACAAACACCTTGCATTGCATCCAATTCTCTAACTACGGTTTTCTGTCTACAATTGATATACTACCGCCTCATAGGGCTGCAATGTTGCGCCATTGGATGGTTTGGGGTAGTTACCTAACAGCAAGGTTGCATGGCTAAGGTCAATACCTGTGTTGGCGGTTGCCGTTTTGTTTTTAAAATTAAGCATCACCAATAGCGTCTTTGCGTGGCCATTATGATAACGAGCATCGTTTTTACCAAGTTGCCTGGGTGTTTTTTCAGCCTGTTTTAAAGCCAGCAGCACGGCAAAAGCTATTTGCAGAAAAAGGTTTGGGTAGGCAAAAAAAATCCGATTCGTTTTTACACGTAACATTCATGCGGGCTGATAAAAACGGGCTTACAAGGGGCATTCAACAAAGCCTTACATGCTTTTTTGCAGCCACTTTCGCCAGGCATTGGCCAATACAGCTATCCCTTCAGCCATTCCAACACGGCATTGGCGAACTCCGCGGTTTGGGCGGCCTGGCCATGGTCGCCAGGTACGGTTACAAAACTTGACTGCGCAAAAACTTCCGACAATTCCTTGGCTTTGCCATTGTCGCTGTCTTTGTCGCCGCAAATAACCAACACGCGTTTGCGCACGGTTGCCAGGGTTTCTATGCTGGTGCTCGGTTGTTCCTTTTGCTGGCAGGCCAGGGAGTTGATGTCCATTTTATTCTTTTTCACATTGGCCACCATGTCTGCCAGCTCGGGTACGGGTTCCCCGCTTAGGGCTTTGTAAAACATAATGCGGCGCGGCCAGTCGGGGTTGGTAAAGTCGGTGCCCATGCCACCAATAACTGCCTGCTCCACGCGCTCGTCAAGCACTAGCAGCCGTGCAGTTATAATGCTGCCCCGGCTGTACCCGAGGGCTGTATAGCGGTGTATGTCTAATGCGGTAATAATCCCCATCAAATCTTTGGCTTCCGCATCGTTGGCATAGCCACTGCAACCTTTTGGCCTACCGCTAATACCGTTGCCACGCAGGTCAACCAAAATAACCTGGTAGCCCGCGGCCTGCAGGCTAGCATAAAGCTCGCTTGTCTTCCAACTTTGGCAGTTGCCCATAAAACCATGTACCAATAACACGGGGTAGCCGCTGCCGTGGGTTTCATAATAAATTCTTACACCATCGGGGGCCGTGTAAAAATGTGCTGTGTCAGCGTCATCAAAATGGGCAGGTGCGGCATTGGCCTGCACAACGGTAAAAATACATACCGAAAGTAGTACGGATAGGAGTTTATACATGCTGATAGTTTTCGGGCGAAAAGATAGGTTTTTTTTAGTTTCAAAATCAAGGACTTGCGCCAGAAATGCCGTCGTATTTTTTGTTAACCTACAACGCATTGTTTGCCTGCCATCCCCATAAAAACCCACACTCTTTTTGAAAAATGCCACATACATGTTGCCGATACAGTACTTTTGCCGTCACTTTTTACCATGATAACACCACAAACCATACAGCAAATTACCAACCGGATCGACATTATTGATGTGGTGGGCGAGTTTGTGAAGTTAAAAAAGCGCGGTAGCAATTATCTGGGCCTTTGCCCCTTCCACGGGGAAAAATCGCCTTCGTTCACGGTGTCGCCCGCCAAGGAAATTTATAAGTGTTTTGGCTGCGGCCGCAGCGGCAACGCCATCGGCTTTTTAATGGAGCATGAGAAGTACACCTATGTGGAGGCCATGCGCTGGCTGGCCGGCAGATATAATGTGGAAATTGAGGAAACCGAGGTAAGCAACGAGGTAAAAATTGCACAGCAGGCTGCGGAAAGCCTGCACATCATCAACAGTTTTGCCCAAAAGTTTTTTACGGGGCAGTTATTTGATTCAGACGACGGCAAGGCCATTGCCCTTAGCTATTTGGAGGAACGAGGCTTTAAGGAAGAGATAACCCGCAAGTTTCAATTGGGGTACAACCCGGCGTATGGCAACTTGTTTGCAAAAGCCGCAGTTGCCCAGCAATACAACCCGGAGCTGTTGGTGAAGAGCGGCTTGGTTGCCAGCCGCGACAACGGCCTGGTGGACAATTACCGGGGGCGAATCATCTTCCCCATACACAACAACACGGGAAAAATCATCGGTTTTGGGGCCAGGGTCATCGGCAAGGCAGAAAAAGCCCCCAAATACATCAATACACCTGAAAATGAGATATATGTAAAAAGCAAAATACTGTACGGCTCGTATTTTGCCCGCCAGGCCATTGACCGTGCCGATGAGTGCTTGCTGGTGGAAGGCTATACCGACGTTATAAGCCTGCACCAAGCGGGTATTGAAAACGTGGTGGCCAGCGGCGGCACCAGCCTTACGGTTGACCAGCTGCGCATTGTAAAAAAATACACCGACAACCTTACCATTATTTACGATGGCGACAAGGCAGGGGTTAAAGCTGCGCTGCGTGGGCTTGATATGGCGCTAGAGGAAAGCCTGAACGTAAAACTGGTGCTGATACCCGACAATGAAGACCCTGACAGTTATGTGAACAAGGTGGGTGCGGCCGAGTTTAAGCAGTTTGTGGCCGATAACCGGAAAGATTTTATCCTCTTTCAGTTGGAGGTGATGCTACAGGACGCGGGTGACGATGTTACCAAGAAAAGCCAGGTGGTTAACCAAGTGGCCGAAACAATCAGCAAAATTGACCGTGCGGAAGACTTTACCCGCCGCCAGGACTATATAAACAAATGCGCAGGCCTGCTGCGCATTGACGAAACGGGCCTTACCACGCTGGTGAACAAATACAAGCGCGACCGCGTAGGCAAGGATGAAAAGCGCAGCCGGGTGGAAGATACAGGGGTTGCGGAAGCCGACGCGCCCGACACCACCGGCCACCCGGATGAAACCTCGCTGCTGCTGAATGAAGATTACCCGCAGGAGAAAAATATACTGCATGTATTGCTGGAATACGGCCTTAACCTTTGGGATGAAGAGCGGACCATGGCGCAGTACATTTTTGACGAGCTGGAACAGTTTGATTTTAACAGCCCCGCCTTACTAGCCCTGTACAACGAATACCGGCGCCAGTACGAGGAGGGCGCGGAACCCACCGCCAAAACGCTACTGTACCACCCTGACGAGCAAGTGCGCAACACAGTAGTTACCGTTACCATGGTGGCTTACGAACTTAGCCAGCGCTGGGACGAAAAGCTGGAAAACATGAACATATTAAACCGCGACACCAGCCACCAGGACGTGCTGATGAGCGTTAACTTTTTTAAGCTGCGCAAAATAAAAAAGATGTTTGAGGAAAACCAGCGCAACATGACCACCAACAAACCCCTACCCGAACTGATGAAACTGATTGAGATACACAACCACCTTAAAACCGTTGAACGAGAAATTACTAAGCAGTTGGGGAGTGTGATTGTGAAGTAGGGCAAATTGCCCATATTTGCAAAGTAATACGGCCTATCAGGCCTGTATACCTGCGGTGTGTAAGCCCATAAACAAACCCAATATGTATAAAACACTCGTACACCTATTTTTACTCAATCTTATTCATTTATAGTGCTTTAGCCAAACAACTTACCCTACAAATATTGACACCATGCCCAACCGCTTTTTTACCCAAGCCGACTTTAATAATAACTTTGGAAAAGAAATGGCTAATGCCATTGACGTATATAAAGGAATGGCTGACGACGGCTTTAAAGAATTTGCCCTGGCCAAGTTTGATGTTGATTTTACCGCCGACACCAAGGAGAAGCTGGATTCACTGGCCGCATTTTTAGCCGAGCATTACGGTTTTACATGTGAGCCACCCCAAAAAGAAGAAAACGTTTGGACAATGCAAGGGGAAGGGGTAGCCTTGCCCTACAGTGAAGACAACCTGCGTTTTTGGGCCATTGACCTGTACTGCAAAGGCTATGCGTTTGATTGCCGCCTAAACGGATACGGTTCGTTGACCGAGACCAAGAACTTAACGTTTGAAAACTTAGATAGTGTATCTGCTGACAGCCTGCTTGTGCAAGGGATGCATGCCCTTAACAAAACCAATTTCGGCGCCGCCATCATCTATTTTACAACAGCGTTAAGGATAAACCCTGCCATGAAAACAGCGTTGCAAGCGAGGGGGTATTGCAAAGATGAAATACGTTGTTGGAAGGCAGCCAGACAGGATTACGACAAAGCCCTTGCGATTGACCCCAATTATGTTGACGCGTTACTAATACGGGCCACCAATAAAGACGATGCAGGTGAACATGCAGCAGCGTTGGAAGACTACAACAAAGTGATAGCCCTTGACCCCGACAATGATTTGGCTTACTTTAACCGGGGCAACACCAAATTTAGTTTGGGCGATAAAAAAGGTGCTTGTGCGGATTGGGTAAAAGCAAAAGCTTTAGGTTCGCCCCATGCGGAGGGGAGGTTGAGTAAGGAGTGCAGGTGATGTTTTTAGAAAAGGAGGGTCGGATTTTTATTTGCTTTTTTATGCCTGCGGGGACCAGTGTAAAAGTCTAGGCTGAAAAAGGCCCCCATGTATTTACTTTCGTGAAAGCTACTTTTTGCACAGGTATAACTTTTTACTTCCTGCAAAAAGAAACGGTTTGACTATCTTTACGAAAGTCGTATTTAACCAATCAATCTTAAACCTTTTTGTATGAAAAAGCTATTCTTCTTCGCACTAGCGCTTTGCATAGTTCCCAATTTACATGCCCAGTTAAACAGGGGCCAATGGCTGGTGGGTGGCAGTGCTGGTTTTTCTACGTCCAGTTACAATGCTGGCAATGTCTCTAGTAAAGCTACCAACTTTCAACTCAGCCCAGGCATTGGCTATTTTGTATTTGACAAGCTAGCAATAGGCTTAAGGGCCGCTGTAAACTATAGCTATGACGTTGAAAAGTTTGGTATACCCAGCAACAACTTTGACACAAAAAGGTCAGGGCTTGGGTTAACGCCGTATGTGAGGTATTATTTCTTGCCAAAAACGAACAAGATAAATATACTGGCTGATGTAAGTTATTCAGATGTAAACACTAAAATTACTACTGTTGTATCAGATCTTCCAAACAGTTCGGTTACAAACAACGAGCATGCGTTTACATTTGCTGCCGGCCCCGCTTTTTTTATAAACCGGCATATCGCGTTGGAAATTACCGCGTCCTACGAAATAGCCAAATACGGCACCTTGTCGCAAAATATTTTTTTGATTAATGCAGGTTTTCAAATTCACCTGTAACTCAACCTAGGTAGGGTATTTAATTTCCCGGTTAGCCAAGCACTACTGCGGTTTTGTTGTATTTGGAGAGTAGACACTACCGTGTAAAATGATTTTTTAAAACATAAAAGCAAACCGTCAGCGCTAATCTATATTACCTGCCAGTGCAATCATTTTTATAGTTCCCCTCCTCAATTCAACATCCTGTAATCATTAGGGGTAAGCCCGGTGCGTTGTTTAAAAAGGCGGTTAAAATGTTGGGGGTATTTAAACCCCAACTCGTACGCCACTTCGCTGATGGATTTATCCCTATTAAAAATACGCTGCTTAGCCACGTCCAACAGTTTGGCATGTATGTATTCCTGGGCCGATTTGCCGGTTTCTTTTTTAATAAGGTCGCCAAAGTAATTGGGCGATAAGTGCAATGCACTGGCGCACCAGGCCACTGTAGGCAGGCCCTCCGTTTGTGGTTGTGACGATGTAAAATACTGGTTAAGCAATGCCTCAAATTTTTCCAGTACGCTTTTATGCGCATTGTCCCTTGTAATAAACTGGCGGTCGTAAAAACGCGTGCAGTAATTAAGAAAAAGTTCAATGTTGGAAGCGATAAGTGTTTTGCTGTGCTTATCAATACGCTGCCCCAATTCATATTCAATTTTACCAAAACAGTCTACAATAATTTGCCTTTCTTTTTCCGAAAGGTGCAGGGCTTCATTAACATCGTACGAAAAAAAGGAGTAATCCTGTATATATTTGCCAAGCGGTGTGCCTTTAATCAGTTCCGGGTGAAAAAGCAGGGCCCAGCCTTTGGGTTCAAATGTTTTTACGTTAGGCTGTACACCCATCACCTGGCCAGGGGCAATAAACACCAGCGTGCCTTCCTGGTAATCGTACTGGTGCCTGCCGTATTTTAATTCGCCACATTTCAACTCTTTAAGATAAATCGCATACAAACCAAAATTAAACGTTTTGGCAGCCATGGGCTTTGCCTTTGCCAAGTCAATTACAGTTATCAACGGGTGTAAGGTTTCCACCCCGCGCATTGCATTGTAGGCCGCCACACTCTCCAGTTTTACAATATCTTCCATAGCGTTTGTTTTGCTGTTACAAATGTAAACATAAGGGTACAGCTATTATTATTGCCAGGGCCGCATCAGTAATAATGGTAGCAAAAGCAGTAATCCGTATACCAAAACCCATATTTCAAGTACCCAACTTTGCAGTATCAATCAAATGCCACATTATTCATCACCAAATAAAAATGTATACCATGAAAGTTTTTTTATCCCTTGTAGCACTGTTGTTTACCCTGCAGGTATCGGCACAGTCAACCGCGCAGTCTCAAGTGCTTACTTTATCGGGCAACATCTTCCAATGGGAAGTAGAGAATAAAATAGACCTGCTGGACAGTGTTTTTGCCGACCAGTTTGTGGTAGTGAACGCCGCAGGCGAAAGCCAGGCAAAAGCCCAATACCTTGCACGGCTGCGCAGCGGCAGTTTTGTACACGATAGCATTGAGGTGGAACAAAACACCGCCATTGTAGTGGGCAACACCGCCACTGTTTTTGGCAAAGGCAGGTTTGCGGTTACCAGTGCAGGCAATAAAATTACGCTGCACCTGTCGTACATGGAGGTGTTTACAAAACCCACCGCAAAAGCCCCTTGGAAAATACTGGCCATGCACGCAAGCATATTACAGCATTAGTAATAGCAAAGGTGTTAACCGTAAGCATAATTTTTAATAAAAGGCACAAGTCATTAGCGTTGCGTCATAAGTCGAACATATTCAATTGGTTATGATTCTGTTCTTTGAAATATTGTAATTGAGTGAGCTGAAACAGTTGATTTATGGGCATTTTTTCGAAAATAGAGATGCTCAAAATCTGTAATA
>CAIRZB010000076.1 GCA_903882935.1 uncultured Parafilimonas sp.
AGTAATTTTCTCATTTCGGGGTGTTGAATTTAAGCGTTACGTTAGTTCCTTTATTTATCTCGCTGTTTACTATTATTTCACCTTCGCAAAGTTTCACCAGCTCGGCACACAATACCAAACCCAAACCAGTGCCTTTTTCGTTGGAGGTACCCTTGGTTGACTGGTTGCTTTTAAAGCTAAACAGGCTGTCAATTTTTTCCTGGTTCATACCCACGCCCGTGTCAGAAACGGTAAGCAACACACTGCCATCCTCTTTTTTGCCGCTTATGGTAACCGTGCCACCCTTGCGGGTAAATTTAAGGGCATTCTGCACTAAGTTACGCACTACAATCTTGGTCATGTCTAAATCAGTGGCGGCCATCAGATCGTCGGGCACGTTATTGACAATGGTCACAGATTTTTGTTCGGCCACCGGGCTTAACAATTCCACGTTCTCCTTAACAGCCAGCCATACCCTAACAGGTGTTACCTGCGGTTTAAGTTCTTGTAAATGTGCCATGGCCCAGTTTAGCAGCGTATCCAGCACACCGCTAAGGCTGCTTAAATCGCGGCCCATTTTGGCAAACAGGTTTTTTACCTCGTCACTTACCTCATACAAGTGTATTACATTAAAAAAGCTTTGCACTGCGTTTAAAGGGCTTCTTAAATCGTGGGCGATGATGGAGAAGATTTTGGTTTTTACCAAGTTGCTTTCTTCCAGTTCTTCCTTTTGCTTTTCTATCGCCAGGTTTTGCTCCTGCAGGCGTTTGTTTTTACTGGCTATCAGCCTGTTGTAAAACACCAAAGCAACGCCGAGGGCTATCAAAAACACAGAAACTACCACCAATATATCCCGTATGTGGTTTTTCTGCTCAATTTCAGCAGCATGCCGTTGTTGCAACACAATGGCATTTTCCTTCCTCAAATTCTCCTCACTTTCCAGCAGTTTATACGCTATTTGCTGCCGGTTAAGGTTGCGGTAGAGGCTTTTGTTAACCGAGGCTGCGGAGTCTAACTCGTATTCCTTCTCTTTAATTTCAATGGCTTTTTTTTGCAACTCAAGCTCTTTTAACTGCTTTTGAAGACTGTCTTGCACTATGTCGCCCGACAATTTAGTGATCTCCTTTTTTTGCAAAATATCATGGAACGACTTAAAGAGCTGGAAATATTTCATTGATTCATCCACATCACCCTTTTTCTCATAGGTTTCCGAAAGCATGGCATAAACGCTAGACATCTGTTGGGGATCGTTGGTTTGCCGGGAGAGCGATAACGCTTCTTGCAAGTAACTTACCGACTCAGCATATTGCTTAAGGTTGTTGCAAACAACCGATAAATTAACCAAGGCGGAGATGATGCCGGTGGGTTCATTTTTTGCCCGTCGTGTTTTAAGGGTAATCTTAAAATGGCTTAACGCACTTGGGTAATCCTCCACATCATTATACAACATACCCAAGTTGTTGTTTATCATGGCCATTCCGTTCTCGTTCTCTATTTGGGCATTTAATTGTAACGACTTTTCAAAGTACCGTATCGCAGCGCGTGTATCGTTGTGGTTCCAATAAACAGTGGCAATCTCGTCCAACATGCGCGACGCTTCCTTCTTATCGCCTTCGGCAATAAATTTATCGTAATTACCAAGAAAGGACAAAACCTTTCCTGAGTCACTCCGGTTAAGATGCTCAATCTGGCACAAACCTGGGGTTACTAACACGCATATTAGCCACAAGAATAATAACCGTCTTGTTATCATAGTTACAGCATTAATAAAACTTCCCATGCTATGCAGAAAGTATTGGTACGGCATAATAGGCCTCAAATATAGATAATTTTAATACCAGTATGTAAAACCATAGATATTCAGGTATCAAAACCAGTTTAAAATCAATTTTTCTGCACACTAACAACGTAAATTCATTACTAAAGGTGCCCAATAAACAGCCATTGCACTATAATTAAGATTAGACATTAGGTACTATTGGCGGCGGTTAAAGCTGCCTACAAAGCCGGCAGGTTATATGCGGAAAAATAACTGCTAACTTTTACAACAATGCCAACTGACCGCCAAAACAAGGCTGTTACGCACCCTTAGCATGGCCAAGGTTATCCAACATGTCTGCCGTTAGCGCCTGCAACCCATACTGGTGTTTCCAACCCCAATCGGCACGGGCAACGCTGTCGTCAATGCTTTGCGGCCAACTGTCGGCTATCGCTTGCCTGTAATCTGGCTGGTAATTTGTAACAAAATTGGGTATATGCTTTTGCAAAGCGGCTGTAATTTCCTTTGGTGAAAAACTTACACTAGCTATATTGTACGATGTGCGCACCGAAATTTTGTGGGCCGGGGCTTCCATCAACTCCAGCGTAGCGTTAATGGCATCCGGCATATACATCATGGGCAGGTATGTGTCTTCCTTTAAAAAGCAGGTGTACCGTTTGTGTTCTAATGCCTCATGAAAAATTTCAATCGCATAGTCGGTGGTACCGCCTCCTGGGGCCGATTTATAACTAATCAAACCCGGGTAACGCAGGCTGCGCACATCAACCCCGTATCGGCGGTGATAATAGTTGCACCAAAATTCGCCCGCATATTTGCTGATACCATATACAGTAATTGGCTCTATCACGGTTTGCTGCGGGCAGTTTTGCCGGGGGCTTGTGGGGCCAAACACGGCAATGCTGCTGGGCCAATATACCTTGGTTAATTTTTCCTCGCGGGCAATATCCAGCACATTTAACAACCCCTGCATGTTAAGGTGCCAGGCCAGGTTGGGGTTCTTTTCCCCCGTTGCACTTAATATGGCTGCCAGCAGATATATCTGCGTAATGTTTTGGCGTATTACCTGCACATGCAGCATCTCTTTATTCATCACATCTAGCGAAACATAAGGCCCGCTGCCTTTTAGCAGTTCGTTTTCCTCCCTTAAGTCAGATGCCACCACATTGGCATTGCCGTACATTTTACGCAGGGCGAGGGTTAACTCCACACCTATTTGGCCCGATGCCCCTATTACCAATATCTTTTCCTTTGCCATAACCCAGCCCTTTATGTGATTGGCAAAGAAAAGAAAAGTTTATAGTAAGTTCGCACCTTAAACCGGAACATTTATTATGGTACCAGCTTTTATTGCAGAACTGTGCGGGCAACAACAATATGATGAACGTAATTTCTTTTTGATAGCAGGCCCTTGCGTAGTGGAGAGTGAGGAGTTAATAATGGAAGTAGCCTACAAAGTAAAAGGTATTTGCAATAGGCTGGGCATACCCTATATTTTTAAGGCCAGTTACCGCAAAGCCAACCGTACCAGTGCCAACAGCTTTACCGGCATAGGCGACGAAA
Organism: uncultured Parafilimonas sp.; assembly: GCA_903882935.1. Taxonomy (GTDB): domain Bacteria; phylum Bacteroidota; class Bacteroidia; order Chitinophagales; family Chitinophagaceae; genus JABDFW01. The sequence continues at coordinate 3,320 of CAIRZB010000076.1, forward strand.
CGGCATTACAGCTGGTTAAAAAAGTAGGCGAAACATACGGGCTGCCTACCACAAGCGACATACACGCGCACGACGAGGCCGCACCAGCCGCCAAATATGTTGACATTTTGCAAATTCCGGCATTTTTATGCCGCCAAACCGACCTTTTGGTTGCCGCTGCCGAAACAGGCAAAGTGGTAAACGTAAAAAAAGGCCAGTTTGTAAGCGGAGACGCCATGAAATTTGCGGTGGATAAAATACAAAAAGCAGGCAACAACAAAATAATACTCACCGAACGGGGAAACACGTTTGGTTACCAGGACTTAGTGGTAGATTACCGCAATATACCCATTATGCAAGGGCATGGCGTACCCGTGGTGATGGATTGCACACACAGCCTACAGCAGCCCAACCAAACCAGCGGTGTTACCGGCGGCAACCCACATTTAATTGGCATCATTGCCAAGGCTGCTATAGCCACAGGTGCCGACGGCCTTTTTATTGAAACACACCCCAACCCTGCGGTGGCCAAAAGTGACGGGGCAAACATGCTAAGGCTTGATTTATTGGAAGATTTGTTGGAGAAACTGGTAAAACTGAGAAAAGCAGTTGTTTAGGTTATAGCCAATATGCCTTATTCAAAATCCAATGGGGGCTGGCCTCCTACAAGCTCATCAGCCTTGCCAACGTTAAAAAGTTCGCTGGGCAATATGCCAAATTCTTTCTTAAAGCTGGCGGCAAAATGGCCAAGGTTGGTGTAACCCACCATGGTACCCACTTGCTTTATGGCATATTTCTCCTCCTGCAACAACGCCTTTGCGCGGTACATGCGGTTTTTTTGGTAATATTCATATACAGGCAAACCATACATGGTTTTAAAATCCTTCTTTAGTTTGGTGGGGCTCATCGCTGATATTTTGGCCAGCAACTCAATGGTGGGCGGCGTTAGGGCAAAATCGCTTACCAATAATGCTTCTACCTTTATTAAACGGCTCATTTCCTCCTCCTTTAAATGAACCGCTTTTTCTACGGGCTGCAATTTTTCTATAAAATTCAGCAGAAACCGCTCCAACAACAGCAGTACCCGGTTTTGTAGAAATGTATTTTTTAATGGATGGCTGTTATGTGTTAGCAACTCGTGCAGCAAACTACGGTACCCCGCGTCAATTGCCTCGTTGCCACTTTTTTGGGCCAGTAACGAGAAATAGCCAGCCACAAATTTGTCGGCAGCATCCTGCCCTAATAAATTTATCAAATGCTGCTTTTCAAAAATAAGCTTAACCGTACGCATTCGCGTTAGGGCAGGCAACAATAACTTACTGGTTGTAAATGAGTTACCCAATTGCACAATGCTCTGTTTGGCTGTGTGCGTGTCGGCACTGGGCTGTATCCTCGGCTGTACATCCTTGCCCCCGGTAATTTCATTCACCTGCAAAATAAAAAACTGGTGGTTGGGCGTGGCATTGCGTTGCCAAAAAAAATCCTCCTTAAATGCCACGTCTGCAACCAAAACAGATATGCCCCCTGTTAAAGTAAAGGCAGACATATGGCCAGACCCATAATTTTCCGGAACGGCTAAATATCCATTAACAGCCTTTGCGTTAAATAAACGGGCACAGGTACTTACAAAGTCAACGTAGTTATTATCAGTATAGTACAGTTCTGGCAATGGCTATAATTTTAAATTTCCTCGGGAAGTTGCTCAAAGGCTTTTACAAATGTTTTTGAAAAATCGCTGATACTGCTATAACCCAAACTGGCCGAAACTTGCTGCACACTGTATTTTTTGGATAGCAGCATGGCTTTGGCCTTGTTCATGCGGTTTTTTTGGTAGTACTGGTACAATGGGAGACCAAACATTTTTTTAAACAAGTCTTTTAATTTAGACGGGCTCATGGCTGCCACCCTAGACAATTGGTTAATGTTGGGCGGCAGGCTGCTAAAATCAGCCACCAAGGCCTGTTCAACCAATTTAAGCCGTACAATTTCTTCGGCGGAGATTTTGATATGTAGATTTACCTCCCCAATTTTTTTATAAAGCCCCGTAAAAAAACGCTCCATCATCATCATTACCCTGTTTTGCACGATAAAGCACTCTAGCAATTTGTTAATCCCAACATCAGTCATTTCATGTATCAGGCGGCGGTATTCAATATCCAGCAGTTCATAATGGTACATGGGTGTTTTTAGCGAAATAAAATTGAGTATCGTATCCCCATGCTCTTCCCTGCCTAGCATTTTTTGCAGCCAATCTTTGCTAAGAATAATGTTAATATTCCTTTGGTGTACCCCGGCGGTGGCAACGTTGTACCATTCGTGGGTGGTATTGCCAAAAAATACGGATGACTTGGCGGTTTCCTTATTGCCTAAAATTTCGTCAAACCGAAGGGAAAAAAACTCCTTTAACGTCTTTTTACGGTGGAAAACAATATCCTGTGCGGGGGTAAAATCGTATATTAATATTTCAAGCCCATTGGGTAACTTTAGTAAGCGGGCAAAGCCAGTGGCCACATCTTCTGAAAAAAAAACACAGTCGTCTGTTACGTCCAAGTGCAGCGTGTTGGCTACATGTTTCAACAAATCTGCATAATTGGTTAGGTTATATTCAATCTTAATCACACCACAATCAATTTACTACAGGTATTTCAGCGGGTTTCGGCGTGCTGAAAGAATATATTTTTTAATATTCAGCCAAAAAGCCATCACCATGTAAATAATTAACGGCGAACCCATGGTAAGGAAGGAAATGTAAATAAACCACATGCGGATGCGGGAGGTAGCAATACCCAGTTTTTGCCCAATGGCAGAACATACGCCAAATGCCTGCCACTCTATAAACTGCCTAAGCTTGTTCATACTGCAATATAAAAAATAACGGTGATATTTACGCAAACAGTTTTTCTTAAAAATTTGTTTTAACATAACTTCGCAACCTGTATTTTTATACAACGGCCTCCAAACCGCCAATAAGCAAGGCAATCTTTATTCAAATAAATAATAATCTATGGCATTTGATATCGAAATGATCAAGAGTGTTTATGCCGGCATGCCAGCCAAAATTGAAGCTGCCCGTACAACACTTGGAAGACCTTTAACGTTTGCAGAAAAAATATTGTTTTCGCATTTGCACGAGCACCAGGCCTTGGAGGCTTTTGAAAGGGCTAAAAATTATGTAGACTTTGCCCCAGACCGCGTAGCAATGCAGGATGCCACTGCCCAAATGGCGTTGTTGCAGTTTATGCAGGCAGGCCGCCCCGTGGTGGCAGTGCCCAGCACGGTGCATTGTGACCATCTGATACAAGCCAAAACAGGCGCCAAAGAAGATTTGGATACCGCTTTGGCCACTAATAAAGAGGTGTACGATTTCCTCGCCTCCGTTTCTAATAAATATGGTATTGGTTTTTGGAAACCCGGTGCAGGTATTATACACCAGGTAGTGCTGGAAAACTATGCATTCCCCGGCGGTATGATGATAGGCACCGACAGCCACACACCTAACGCCGGCGGCTTGGGTATGATTGCCATAGGCGTAGGCGGCGCAGATGCCTGCGACGTAATGGCCGGATTGCCTTGGGAGCTTAAATGGCCTAAATTAATTGGCATTAAGTTGAACGGCAAATTAAGCGGCTGGGCCAGTGCCAAAGACATTATATTAAAAGTGGCCGGTATTTTAACCGTTAAAGGTGGTACCGGTGCCATTGTTGAATATTTTGGCGAAGGCGCCGACAGCCTTAGCGCCACCGGCAAAGGCACCATTTGTAACATGGGTGCTGAAATTGGTGCCACTTGCAGCCTTTTTGCCTACGATGACAAAATGGGTGCTTACTTAAGCTCCACCGACCGTGCAGATATTACCGCACTGGCCAACGAGGTGAAAGAACACCTGCGCCCAGACGACGATGTGTACGCCAACCCTGAAAAATATTACGACCAAGTAATTGAAATAAACCTGAGCGAGTTGGAGCCTTACGTTAACGGCCCCTTTACGCCGGACCTTGCCTGGCCCATCAGCAAGTTTGCCGAAGCAGTGAAAGCCAACAACTGGCCAGAAAAACTGGAAGTCGCGTTGATTGGATCCTGCACAAACTCGTCTTACGAGGATATCAGCCGTTCTGCTTCTTTGGCTGCACAAGCCACCGCAAAGGGGCTGAAAGCCAAGGCCGAATTTACCATAACACCGGGCAGCGAGCAGGTACGGTATACCATTGAAAGAGACGGCTTTTTAAATACGTTTGATAAAATAGGCGGTGTGGTATTGGCAAATGCCTGCGGCCCCTGTATTGGCCAATGGGCGCGCCACATTGACGACCCCAAACGCCAAAACTCCATCATTACCTCTTTTAATAGGAATTTTGCAAAGCGCAACGACGGTTTATCAGGCACCCATGCATTTGTTGCATCGCCCGAAGTAGTTACCGCTTTTGCCATCGCAGGCGACCTTACTTTTAACCCGCTGACTGACACTTTGAAAAATGAAAGCGGCGAAGACGTAATGCTGGACGAGCCAACAGGCTTTGAACTGCCGCCATCAGGCTTTGCGGTGGAAGACGCAGGCTTTCAAGCACCGGCAGAAGACGGCAGCGGTGTAACCATAGCGGTATCGCCTACCAGCCAACGTTTGCAGTTATTGGAGCCGTTTGCCGCATGGGAAGGCACCGACGTGAAAGGCTTAAAACTTTTGATTAAGGCTAAAGGCAAGTGTACAACAGACCATATATCTATGGCCGGCCCATGGTTAAAGTTCCGCGGCCATTTGGACAATATCTCCAACAACATGCTTATCGGTGCGGTTAACTATTTTAACGAAAAAACCGACAGCGTTAAAAATGAACTTACCGGCGAATACGGCCCTGTACCTGCCACACAGCGCGCGTACAAAGCCGCAGGCATTGGCAGCATAGTGGTAGGCGACGAAAACTACGGTGAAGGCAGCAGCCGTGAACATGCGGCGATGGAGCCACGCCACCTTGGCGTACGCGCCATATTGGTTAAAAGCTTTGCCCGTATACATGAAACCAACCTGAAAAAACAGGGTATGCTCGCACTAACTTTTGCCAACAAGGAAGATTACGATAAAGTACAGGAAGACGACAGCATTGATATTGTTGGCTTGACTGATTTTGTACCCGGCAAACCGTTAACTGTAATACTACACCATGCCGACGGCGGCACGGATGCATTTACCGTTAACCACACCTACAACGAACAGCAAATTGAATGGTTTAAAGCAGGCGGCGCACTGAATATTATCAGGCGCAAGTTTGCAGAAGCGTAATTAGTACAAATGATTCCATATAAAAACCTGCTCCAATATTGGGGCAGGTTTTTTAATGTTAGCAAAACACTGAACCTAGGAATACTAAAAAAGCCACCACAACCTACCATGCATAAAGACAACCCGGGCCAAAAACAAATAAACCAATACGATAAAATATTGCAGGAAAACATAGAGGCTGCCTTGCCTGGTCTTATAAAAAACATCCTGCATATTAACGCGGTGCATACTGAAGAGTTACCCGACAGCTTGCAGCACACAAAAGAACGGAAGCCCGATGTACTGAAAAAAATTACAGACGATAAGGGGGATACTTTTGTGTTGCATATTGAGTTTCAAACAAAGAACGACGCGGACATGGCCTATCGAATGGCAGAATACCTTATCATGCTTTTAAGAATGTACAAAATCCCCGTAAAGCAATATATGGTATATATTGGTGAAGGGAATGCTACGATGCCATCAGAACTGAGCCACGAAAGCTTATTTTTCAGGTATAACCTTATCTCCATATCATCCATTGACTACCACATTTTTCTTCGCTCTGCCAACCCAGAAGAAAAAATATTTGCCATTTTGGCAAATTTCGGAAAGGAAGGAGCTGAAACGGCCATTAAAAAAATAGTTACGGAAATAATACAAAACACCCAAGGTGAGCTTGAAAGAGAACGCCGGAAAAAACAATTGCGCGTGTTGGCGCAACTTCGTAATTTAGCCAAAGCAAACATTGATATTATGGAGAGTGTTGCAAGTTTTTTTAAAGAGGAAAACGATATATTTTACATAGTGGGAGAAAAACGTGGAATTGAGAAGGGACGAAAAGAAGAGCGCGAAGAAAAAGAGGTGCTTTTTGTGAAAAACCTTTTGGCCCAAACCGAATTCAACGATGAAAAAATAGCCCAAGTTGCTGGGGTAACCGTTGCTTTTGTGCAAAGGGTTAAGTCCTCACTAACAAAATAACAGCTTGTTAATTATTTGGCATTTTAGCATTTTAATCGATACAAACCCTGCTGCTTTATTGGGGCAGGTTTTGTATTTTTAGCGTATTGAAGAAACGGTAAACACTTTGCTCATTTTTTACAAAAAATAGCACATGCTTGCATTCACAAGCGGTTGCCGTCAAGTAATTGGCTTTAACACCATTAAAAACCGTCAGCACCCCCAAAAAATACGTTTATCCCTCTTAATTGCCCATATGCCGGAGAATATTGCCATTTCTAAAAATAAGTTTTGGGGTGGGTTTCAATAAGTTTATTTGTGCCTAATTTAGTTGCCTAGCAATATTTTGTACATATAAAAAACAACCATCCATGAAATTTAGTACATTATCAGCACACATGCTCTTTGCGCTTTTGTTTGCATCCATGGCCGCACCAGCGAATGCAAGGCCGGGCAAAAAGAACAATATTACCGTTATTGCGTATTACGCAGGCGATGCAAAACATATTGACGCATACCCGATAGAAAAGCTAACACACATCATTTATAGCTTTACCCATTTAAAGGGCAATGAAATATTTGTACAGAATGCCAACGACAGTGCTACCATCAAACACCTTGTTGCGTTGAAAAAAAGAAACCCCAAGCTAAAAATAATTTTATCAATGGGCGGCTGGGGCGGCTGCGGCCCCTGCTCCGAAGTATTTTCAACCGATGAAGGCAGAAAGGCATTTGCAAAATCAGTACGCCACACGTCAGAATATTTTGGCACCAACGGCATTGACCTTGACTGGGAATACCCTGCCATCTCCGGCTTTCCCGGCCACCGTTTTGTGCCGGAAGACAAAACCAATTTTACTGCCTTGCTGAAAGATTTACGCGATGCCTTGGGCAACAAATATGAGTTAAGTTTTGCCGCAGGCGGTTTTACCACCTATCTAGAGCAATCTATTGAATGGGATAAAATTGCCCCATTGGTTGATAAGGTAAACCTGATGACGTACGACCTGGTGCATGGCTTTAGCAAGGTTACCGGGCACCACACGCCCTTGTATTCAACCCCCCAACAAGTGGAGTCAATTGACCATGCAGTAAAATACTTAACATCCATCAACTTCCCTAAAAACAAATTGGTAATTGGTGCGGCATTTTATGCCAGAATATTTGATGCAGACATAGATGCCAATAACGGGTTATACCAGCCCGGCCATTTTGACCATGGCTTTGACTTTAACACCTACAACCGCGATTCATTGGAAAAAGCCGGCTTTACTTTTTATTGGGACGATGTGGCCAAAGCTCCATATTTCTACAACCCAGCCAAAAAACAATTGATAACTTTTGATGATAAAAAATCAATGGCCCTCAAAACAAAATATGCTATTGACAATGGCCTTAACGGCATCATGTTTTGGGAACTGGGCAACGACTTAACCAAGAATGGCTTGTTAGATGCAATTGACCATGCCCGGAACGAGTAAAAAGCAGTATAAAACAGTTGGTATTTGCTGTTGAACACAAAAGGCCTTTCGTTTATCTGAAAGGCCTTTTGTGTTTTTACAAAGTGTTGCAAACCTTACCCACTTTCCACTATATTGCCAGCACTTGCTATTTATGCTTCTTTCGTTTGTGGGTTTTCCGCTTTTTACTGGTTTTCTCCATCACCTGCTGTGCTGTTAATGATTTTATCAAAGCAACCTCCTTATCGCTGTAAGGCGTGCCATCCGGCCTAAATATGTCATGAAACCACACTTTTGGCTCCTCACCGCTGGGTATTGGGGTGTCCCAAGCATACATGGTATTAGTTTTGCCTGCCACCAAGCCCCAGTTTATGGCCACAATCTTGTTTTCTTTTAGCATGGGCATAATATTGTCAAACCGGCTGTCGCGCAAACGGGCCATATACTCAGTACAAATCAAAGGGCGGCCATATTTTTTAAGCGAGTCAATTGTTTCCGCGTGCTTAAGCTGGTTGTTATAATCATGGTAGCTTACAACATCCGAATTAGCCAATTGGTAAGTATTCAGGTCAACCAGTGACTCGCTCCATACACCGGCCGAAAGCGGCTGCGATGGGTTTACCTGCCTACCCCATTTAAAAGTTTTTTCCAACAGCGGCAAACTTTTATTGCCATAATTACTGTTGCCCGGCTCGTTGTACAAATCCCACATCAAAATACGCTTATCGTCTTTAAAAGTAGTTAGTATGTCTTTTACATAGGCTTCCAACGTGGTAACCAATGTTGCATCATCGTAATAAAGTTGCCCGGGGTCCCGTATCCATCCGGAATTATGGATACCCGGTTTGGGCGAGGGCTGTGTACCCGTTTGGTAGGTTTCGTTCCAACAATCGTCAAAAAAAACAAATATGGTCACTATGCCGTGTTGTTGGGCAATCGTTAAGTATTGTGCAACACGTTGCTTAAACCCTTCCTTATCAATTTGCCAGGCGGCATGGTGCAAAAATACCCGCATACAGTTAAGCCGTATGGATTGGGCATAGGTTAAATCGAGGCTTATGGCGGCAGTGTCAAAAGTTTCCTGCTGCCACATTTCCAACTGGTTTATGGCCGTGTGCGGAATAAAATCGCAGCCACGCAGCCAATCGTAGTGTTTATACCATTCGTTCGCGCGTTCCTTGCTCCACACGGCACGCTCTTTTTGTGCTAACAATTGTTGCCCAGATAAAACAAAAACAAATAATAGTAACACATTTATTCTTCTCATATTGTTTGCCCTCAGTACCCTAAAAGGGTATTTAAAGTTAATAAATTAGCTGTTGTTATTAAGCAAGCCTACGCGGCTGTTAAAGTTGGCCAAATCGTTACAACGCACAACCCTTTTGGGCCACCCATTCTACATACCGCAAGTAAAATATGCATTATTCTTTAACCACAGGAAAAGCACTAATCCTAAGCCTTGCTGCCCCCATGGGTATCAACTCAATATTTTCCGTTTTAGTATTTACTGCTGCAGGACTTTGGGGCAATGTGTCGCAAAGCCCGTATTTGTCAAGCCTCCAGGTAGGTATTAATCTGCCCTTGGCTTGTATGCTTACAGGCACGTCATCCAAGGTAAAAGGGTAATCGCTCTTGGGCCAAGCCTTGCGGGTTACCGTAAACGCCTTAAAATTGTTATCATCCAAATCACGCTCATTTAACCCATAGTTCCATTTGCTGGCGGGGAAAATTTGGTAGGCCGGCCAGCGGGTTGCATCCGCGCCCGGTTGCCATTTTGAGTCCCAGGTGGCGGCGGCATGGCTGTCTTCTTTCTTGTAGGTTTCTTTAATTTTTAGCGAAAAAGTCAGCGGGCCGTAATTTATGCTTGCACTGTTATTATTGGCAGCCCAACGTGTCGCGGCAACTTGCATGGGCAACACTATATCAATTTTGTCGCCGCGGTTCCATGTATTTTCAATACGGGTATAACTCCCGGCTTGTAGGTTTTTACCAACAGCAACACCGTTTACTTTAATTACAGCATTGCCGCACCATGCCGGTATGCGCACGTACAACGGAAACTTGGCACCTTTGGCGGCTGAAACGGCTATTGCAATATGGTCTTCAAAGGGGTAGTGTGTTTCTGCTTGCAAAGTAACGGTTTGCCCGTCGCCCACTTTGGCGGTAACACTGCTACTGCTGTATAACATGGCCACCAAGCCGTTGTCAGGCGTGGCCATCCACATATTTTCGGCGTAATAAGGCCAGCCCTGTGCGTGGTTGTGCTGGCAGCATCGGCTGCTGAAGGGGTTCATCATTAAAAACGGGCCGTCGTTTTCAATACCGGGGCTGTGGTTGGCACTGTCGCTTACCGCCATATTAGGCGAGGTGATGTACCTGAGCGATTTAAAGTCGGGCATCAACGCGGCAGGATAAGTGTTAAAGGCTACATTTTCGCAATGGTCGGCCCAAAATGGGTCGCCGGTTATGCGTGCCAGTATTTCGTCGCTGGCCATTTCCTCCACCATGCCGCAGGTTTCCACGCCTTGGCGGGGGTCTGAAAAACCAACGCGGGCATTTTCATCTGCACCAAACATGCCGCCGGGCACATTGCCATACAGGTTTCTGATGAGTAAAAAATCGTTGTAAGTCGCCTGCAAAAAAGCAGAGTCTTTCGCCTGCAGGTAGTACGTTGCAGGTTCACGAAAGCATTGGGCCACATTTACGTTGTGCCAGTTGGGTAACTTGGTCTTTTGTGTCCAGTCTGCCGTATTGCGGTGTATTTTCTCGGCCAAAGTAAGCAGCCAGGGTTCGCCGGTAATATTGTACAGCCAGTACACGCTGTACAGGTTATCGCCCCCGCGGCTGTTTTCCCAATAGGTTTTTAAAAAAACACTGTCAGCCTGCTTGTTTTCCCAGGTAAAATACCTGTCCATTAAATGTATCACGCGCTGGTCGTTGCTGTACTCGTAATAGCTTTGCATACACCACAGCATAAGCATATTGGCCCAAACATCCTGCAACCCTTGCGGGTGCTTGGCTGACTTTTCCAAGTTAACCGGGCCAAAAAAACCATCGGCCCGCTGGCTTTCAAATACTTTATTAAGCCAGCCTTTAGTTTCGGCAATCATTTTTTCGTCGTGCAACAGGTATGCTAAGTCACCGTAGCCCTTCAGCCAATAAGTTACTTCCTCCCACCCATGGTCGCCCTGCCCGTTGCCGCTGTACCAAGCGTTGTTGTTTTTATCCAACCATGCACTTATTTCACCCAAATGGCCGGCAAGGCCGTCGCGCTGCCGCCTTAGGCAGGTAGCCACCCACCCCCCAGGCACTATGCTGCCCACGGGCAGTTTAATAAATGCGCTGGGTAACAGCGGGGCTTTGTTGCCTATGTAAAAACTATTGGCGGTTTTTGTCGCAGGGCGTAATACGGTGGTTACGGCAAGTACACTGCCCCGTTGCCAGTTAATGGCGGTGCAAACAACAATAATGGCTAGGCTGCTGTATAATAGTTTGTTCATGGCATGCACCGCAAAAACGGGGTATGAAAATAGGGAAATAAATTAAACCAATAACGGTTTAATTGTAAGTTGTACACTTTAATATTGGGGCTTGGGTTATTGTTGTTTTTACTGATACCTGTAAAACATCATTTACAAATCATGAACTGGGTAGCATAATCTCATACCCACAATAAGTAATCGCACTAAAATTTTGTTAAGTAACTGTTACCAATTATCCAAAACAATTGTTTTGTATTTTTACGGCCTTGATAACGGCTAATATCCTTTCTAAAATGCGGCTAACCAATACCACACAAATATTTGCCCAAACTGAGCTATTGGCCAAAATGGGGGTTTGGGAATTAACCATCGAAAACGATGCGTTTGCATGTTCTGATGGCATGTATGCAATTTTGGGCTTTGACCAAAATGAGGCGGCTATAAACCTAGACTTTTTTTTGCACCTTGTAATTGAAAATGACCGGCCTTTGGTAGCGGCACAGTTGCAACAAACCATATATACAGGGCATCCATTGTCGGTCATTTGCAGCATTGTTACGAAGCAACTAACCGAAAAAAAAATTGTATTAAAAGGAACCTTATGCAAAACCGATGCCGGTAAACCAATAGCGGTATCAGGCTATGTGCAGGAACTAGCCGTTGATACAACACCGCTTAGCGCAGCAGAAAAGACGGCCTACGAAACAGCATTGAAAGATTCAGAAAAAAAGTATAGCTATCTTTTCGACAACAGCCCCTCCATCATGATTGTTTGGGATTTTGAAACCCTGAAAATTATTGATGTGAATATGGAAGCGGTAACAAAATACGGTTACACCAGGGATGAGTTTTTAGCCCTTGACATAAAACAGATTAGGCCAGCGGAAGACATACCGCTTCTGGAGGCTTTTGTGAAAAACCCGGAGACCTACGGCAGCGTGCATAAAAATGTTTGGCGGCACAAAAAAAAGAACGGGGAAATAATGTATATCGAAGTAAACGCGCGTTTGCTAAGGTATAACGGCAGGCTGGTTTCAATTAATCACAACATTGATGTTACCGAAAAGGTGCTTACAGAAAAAGCACTTAAGGCATCGGACGCCAAATATAAACAGCTTTTTAATTACAGCCCGATGCCTATGTGGATTTATGATTTACAGACCTTTAAAATTTTGGAAGTAAACGACATGGCCGTAACAAAGTATGGCTATAGCAGGGATGAGTTTTTACAAATGACAATACTTGATTTTAGGCCGGTACAATATGCGCAGCAAGTTAGCACTACGTTGCAAAACCTTAACCCTACGCAACAGGTTTTCCATTTTGGGGTTTACGACCATTTAAAAAAAGACGGATCGCTGTTAAAAGCCGACATCTCGTGCTTCCGCATGCCATACGAGCAAAAAGACTGCATGCTGGTGACCAGTTTTGATGTTTCAGAAAAACAAGCTGCTTTTGAGCGCCTGAAGGAACATGAACAAAAACTTTTGCAAAGTGAGCAACAATTATCGTTGATATACAACACCGTTACCGATATTATTTTTGTGCTGGCCGTTGAAAAGGACAATAGGTTTTTGTTCCAATCCATAAACCATGCTTTCACACAAGCAACAGGTCTGGCTGAGGAAGGGATAATTGGGCAATATGTGGATGAAATAATACCACAGCCATCGCTTAACGATGCTATAAGCAAATACCAAGAAGCCATAAAAACAAAAGGTAAAATTACATGGGAAGAAACCAGCACATACCCCACGGGCGTAAAAACAGGCATCGTTACGGTAGCACCCATTTTTAACGATAATGGCACCTGCATACAGTTAATCGGTTCAATTACTGACATTTCTGCGCAAAAAACCATCCAAACAGCCCTGGAGGAACGTAACGTGTTTATTGAAACAGCCTTTGATAACCTACCGATAGGCATAGCGGTTAATACAATTAGTGAAGGCACAGGTACCCTAATGAACCTGCAGTTTAGTAAAATTTATGGCTGGCCTGCGGAGATACTTAGTGATCTTAGTGCTTTTTTAAACCACATTTGCCCCGATGCCGCCTATGGTGAGGCGCTAAGGAAAAGAATATTGGATGACATACACAGCAGAGACATAAGCCGTATGAATTGGGAGGGTATTGAAATTAGAACCAGCACCGGCGAGCAAAGAATCGTAAACGCCAAAAACATTCCGTTGTACGAGCAAAACCTAATGATTTCCACCGTGGTGGATGTAACGGAAAGCATAAAGGCCCAAAATGCACTAAAAATAAGCAACGAACGTTTTGAATACGCCACAAAGGCCACCTCAGACGCCATATGGGAATGGAACATACCCGACGGAACTTTGTTTTGGGGTGAGCGGTACAGCGAAATTTTTGGGCACCCATTACAGGGGCTGCATGCAGATTTAGAATGCTGGCGTAATAACATACACCCACAAGATGCCGAGAGGGTAATTAAAAAAATATACGCCAGCATTGGGGGCAATGATGAATATTGGGAAGATGAATACCGGTACCGCAAAGCAAACAACGACTATGCCTATGTAACCGACAGGGGTTTTTTAATGAGGGATGCAAACGGCCAGGCACTAAAAATGGTTGGAAGCATGCGCGACATTACCAGCCGCAAGGAAAGGGAGCGGCAGCTTAAGCTACTAGAATCGGTAATTACCCATACTAACGATGCCGTTATGATAACAGAAGCCGAGCCTGTGGGTACCCCGGGCCCTCGAATTCTATACGTAAACAACGCTTTTACCGAAATGACCGGCTATACAGCCGATGAAGTTATTGGCAAAACCCCACGCATATTACAAGGGCCAAACAGTAACCAGCGAGAACTGGGGAGGATTGGCAACTGCCTTAAAAATTGGCAGCCTTGTGAGGCTACCATTATTAATTACAAAAAAAACGGTGAAGCATTTTGGATACAGTTTAGTATTAGCCCCGTGGCTGATGAAAACGGCTGGTTTACACATTGGATTGCCATTGAGCGGGATGTTACCGAACAAAAAAATATCGAGCAAAACCTGCGCGCAGCATACGAGGAACGAAATGCTATTTTAGAGAGTATAGGTGATGCTTTTTTTGCTATGGACAACCATTATGTGGTAACTTATTGGAATAGCAAAGCTGAAATATTGATGAAGAAAAGCCGCCAGGAGATTATTGGGCGCGACCTGCGGGATGTATACCCCCCTTACCCTGGCAGAATAACTTATTTGCACTACAATAAAGCGATGGCCGAAAATAAAGCCCAATATTTTGAAGTTTACAATGCTGATGTTGATGGCTGGTTCGACGTAAGTGTTTTTCCATCCTCAGGTGGCCTTTCAGTATATTTTAGGGACGTTACAGACCGTCTGCGGCACCAAAAAGCCATAGAAGAGCAAAACAAAAAACTGAGGGAAATTGCATGGATGCAATCCCATGTGGTTAGGGCACCCCTCTCCAAGATAATGGGCTTGGTTAACCTGATAAAAGATGAAGCGGTGCCCTACGTAGAAAAAATGGCTTTGCTCGCCTATTTAACTGCCTCGGCACATGAGCTGGATGAAATAATAAATAGCATCGCCAACAGCACTGATAGTGCTAAAGTACACCTAAAAGGCCCTGCTTAAATTATAACAGCCCTATTTTATGCCCTGCACACCCTGCGCTTCAGCCTATTGGGTTTACTGTATATTTGTCTAAAATGCGTAAAAGGGTGGCACACAACAATACATTTAGGCCTACTATAGTTTTGCTAGCCATGCAGTTATGCTGCATACATTTTATTGGCAAAACACAAGCCAACCATACCGACCAGCTAACCACCGGGCAGCTAACCGACAGCGTTTTTTGCATGGCAGACCCCAGCCAAAGCTATGCAGTGTATTTACCCCTAACAAGTAGCAGCAGCCCAATGCCCGTAATTTATTTTTTTGATGCCCATGGCGCCGGTGCACTGCCCCTACGGCAATATAAAACCCTCGCAGACGAGTATGGGTTTGTGCTGGTAGGCAGCAACAACTCAAAAAATGGCAATACCTGGCCAACTACTGAAAATATTTGGCAGCAAATGTTTAACGACGCGCAAAAAAGGCTGCCCATAAACAGCAACAGGGTATATGCCTCCGGGTTTAGCGGCGGTGCAAAAGCGGCGGGCTACCTGGCACTTAAATACCCAACCATAAAAGGCATTATAGCCAACAGTGCCGGCCTGCCAGACGGTGTTGCTGCCAACAATTTTGCCTTTAGCATTACCCTATTGGCCGGGGAAGGCGACATGAACATGGCGGGCCTTGTAGCCTTTAACAACAGCCTTAATAGCACAACCACCTTGCACCGGTTGGCTATTTTTAGCGGCAAGCACGAATGGGCACCCGCAAACACCATGGCCCTTGCCTTTGCAGGCTTGCAGTTGGATGCCATGCGCCAGGGGCTGCTTGCAAAAAACAGCAACTTTGTTAACGAGTTTGTTGCAGGCAGCAAACAACACGTTGATGCCTTTTTTACCGCCAACCAGCTAATAAAAGCTACGCAGGAATGTAGTTTTTCCACCAGCGTGTTAAACGGCTTGAGCGAGCAGGAAGGCTGGTTTAAAAATAAGCTGGCCGCTATTGCAGGCAGTGCCGCTTACCAAAAACAGCTGGTTGGGCAGCAAACACTGCTGGCCACCGAGCAAAACATGCAGGCTGGTTTTATGCAGCAATTTGAGCAAGGCAGCATGCAATACTGGGCAACAACCATTGGCAGCCTGCAAACTGCCGCTGCGGCAAAAACCCCCAATGGCATGATGCACCAACGCTTGGTTGCTTGGCTATCCTTGGCGTTTTACTCCATCACCAACCAACTGCTCAGCAGTAGCCAAAACGAGGGCGCTAGGCATTTTGTGGACTTATACAAACTTGATGACCCTACCAACAGCGAGGCTTGGTATTTATCGGCCGTACTATTTGCACGGGCCGGTAAGCCGCAAATGGCGGCGCGTGATTTGTTAAAAGCAGTTTCCTGCGGGTTTACCGACAAAAACCGGTTGGAGCAGCAGCCTGAATTTAATACACAATCAAAACTGATGGCCATTAATGTTATTGAGCAAAAGAGCCACGTGAAATAATGCCCCAAAAAAATAACGGTGGTAAATTTGCACCCCCGCAAATTTACCACCGTTACAGCCCGGCATAACCACTAACGACCGCCAATTACAAAACCTAGCCGTGATTTTTTTATAAAAAACACCAGCGCATACGTAGTTGCTATAACAACCGCAAAAACAACCAATTGTAACAACACCGATGTAGAAATACTGGTAAAAATATTGTGCTGCAAAACAAATTTGCTTAGGTGCGGCATTAAACACAGCAACAAAATGGAGTGAACCAAATAAACCCCGTAGATATAGGCCTGGGGTTTTAAGGCCTGCACCCAATTGAATCTATTGGTTTTTAATATTAGTAAAAAAACAAGCATCGATAAAACAATGTTCGTAAACCTAATAGACCCAAAAGAATCGAGGCAGCCCATACTTTTAAGCACCCAGCCTTCCCGGCAGGCAAGCGCAAAAGCCAGCGCTGCGGCCGGTAATAAAACCCAAACGGGCAGTTTTTTTATAAGCCCGTTTACCTGTTGCAAATGCTGGTTAAGCTGTACCCCTATCCACATAAAAAGTACATAGCCTAAAAAAGACCTTGCATGGTTAACCGATACCCATGCATGGTACAAATTGACACAATAAAAAAGCGTGATGGCTGATAACAATATGCCGAACCATAAGCGGTGTAAATGTTTTTTAAAAACAATAAGCAAGCATGCCGAAAAAATAGACACTGGTATAAACCAAAATGCAGCATGAAAAACACCTGCCGAAAACAGGTTGCCAATAAGCTTTACTGTGTCAATTGGGTTATTTGAAAACAAGCCGGGCAGCTTAAGAATTTGTACCAACTGGATTAACACAAAAAAAGTTAAAAACGACAGCCAAGGTAAAATAAGCGAATAAAAGCGGTAACGCAAATAGGTAAATACCGTAAACGTTTGCAGCTTTCGGTTGAAGAAAAACCCCGAAATTATGAAGAAACTAACGGTACCTATACGCCCCAACTGCATAAGAAATGACTGCAGCACCTGGTGTGATTGCTTTATGAATACTATGTTTTCCCAACCAAACAATGAATGGCCCCAAACAATGGAAGCAATGGCCAACAAACGTACCGTATCCATCTTTGCCGAATAAGCTTTGTAAATGTCGGGGGTAACGGAAGCAGTATAATTTTTCACAATGCTTTCCTGCCCGGCCCAATCATCTATTATCCCCGCACTGGGCAAGCTTATTGCTGTTGGCTCCATTGGGGCACCGTTGTTTGAAGCGTTGCCGAGCGGGCTGGCTGCTAGATGGGGCATAATTGTAACCGTTTATGTTGGGTAACTGTACTTACCGCGATGGATAAAAAGGAGCAATCGAATCATCACCGGTAAATATCAGTAACCAAAGATACCATCCTGTTGTAAAACACCCCAGCAACTGGCACCCAAAGGCCATGTTTTAATCAACTTTTAAAAAGCCATGGGTATTATAAAGTTAACATTAAACCCTTCGGCACGGGTTATATCTCTTTTTAATAGAACCGGCACAATTAGTTGATTTATAAGTCACCAAACAATAAGCAACACCATCTGCCACTGCCAGTAATAAAAAGCAAAAAAGCCCCGCCGGTTGGCGGGGCCGCATACCAAATAAATGGTTTGTGTTGGTAATAGTGAGGTTATTTTAGTATATTAACCATGGCCGTTGCGCCATTATTTTTCGGCCACCAGCACCTGGAAGGAACCGGGAACCATGGAAGGCCAGCCTTTTGCACCAGCGGGCTGCGGCTGAAAATCGGCAGTTGGCATATAAACCATATGGGTTGTTGCATCAACGGCTATGGTGCGTGCGCCTTTTTTAGTAGGCACATTGGCATATGACACAAGTTTGTCAGCAGATTGCTCCTTAATGACAGACATAACGCCATCTTGCCCGCAAGAGGCGAAAATCAATTTCCGCTGTGCGTCAAACCCTATGCCGTCGCAACCATCGCTTATAACAGGCCTGGCAACTACCTTACCATTATCGGCATTCAGTACCACCAACATTTTGTCGCAACCGGCAAATAGGCGGTGCGTGGCGTTGTCAATTTCCAAACCGGTAGGGCTTTCGGCACCCAGCGGCCAACGGGCGGTCACCTGGTTAGTGGCCAAATCAACCACCGCAATCTCATTCTTGTCTTCTATGTTCACATATATTTTGCCGGCATTGTTGCTAACCGCCGTCTCTGGTTTACCACCTACGGGTATGGTGGCAACAACCGTGTTGGTGGCAGCATCAATAACGCTTAGGTCAAGGCTGCGGCCATTACAGGTAATTATTTTGTTCGAAAAAGCGTCGTACATAATAGCATCAGGGTTTTGGCCGGTAGCAATTTGCCCGGTAACCTTGGCCGTTGCTAGGTCAAATACTGACACCGTGTTAAGCCTTCCGTTGCTAGTATAACCTTTACCCAATGCTTGGTTAAATGCCACACCATGCACGCCGGTAGTGTTTAAGATAACACCCAGCGAATCGCCAGTTTTTTTATCCAAAATGTTCACCTGGCCACCATGCGAAACATATAGCTTGTTGCTGTTGGGGTCTGCGGCAATATAATCCCAGCCGCCGCCGCTGGCGATATGAAAAGTTTTGGTAACCTTATAGCCGCTGTTGCCTTGTGCCTGTACTAATTGCAAACAACCTATGGCAAAACAAAAAACGAGTGCTTTTTTCATGATGGACGTTTTATGATATTTATGGAAAGATACGGGGAAGATTTTGTAGACTTTCTGAAGAAAAAAGGCTTTTGGATGTCGCAAGCAGCTTGCCTTGGCAAATGACTGTTGGCTGTACATCTAATAATTGAATTGGTAATGTAAGTATAAACACCCAAAGGGGTGACACATTAAAATCCTTTTTGACCAAGTAGTCCAAAATGGCCACTGAAATTTCTAATTCTTTACCCTTGTCAGATACTTTTTGCGGCGAAAATTGACAAGTAGACAGGCACCATGCGTTACTACGGGAACGCTTGATGCCGATTTTATCATTTTGCGGTCTAATGGACAAAAGTAATGCTGTTTTTGAGGTGTTTTGTTCTAATGGACAAAAGTAATGCTGTTTTTTGGGGACGATTTTGAAGGGGTAAAATAATGGATATAATTTTGTTTAATCAAGTAAAACGGAAGCAGGCTC
>CAIRZB010000077.1 GCA_903882935.1 uncultured Parafilimonas sp.
AGATATTCCAAGCAAGAATCGTCATCCGTAAACCGCTTATGAAAATTTATAGAATTCACGCCTTTGAATTTATCCAACATATCCATGTCGCAAATATAAATCTTCTAATTTTAAAGTGCGACCTAAGTGCTAATTCCTATGGGAGTTTTTGGGTAGAGGATGCTGGTAATTCAAGGGCGTTACATTACACTGCTGAAAGAAAATTTATCAGCCAAATTATGTACCTACCCGCTTTTTATAGTTGCGTAGTTGACCCAAATAATCCATCCCGCGTATTTGCCGACTACCTAGAATTTAAAGTTGATTACAGCAAGCAACTATTACCAAATAACCAGTCTTGGGCATTGGTTAACAATTGGGGTGCAAGTGTTCCGGATAGCCTCGACGACCATATTGACAGATTTATGTCGTTAACTACTTTGAAAAACGGACTAACTTATGCTTTTTTAAATAAATTAAAAACAGGCGCTTGGCAGCTTGTAGAACTTCCAAAGGAAGGCCCACTGAGGTATACTGGCATTGAAATTGCCGGAAACCTTAGGCATACACGCTTATACCAGTCGGGTGATTTACGAACTACGCCAAGGAGTGTAGTTGGTAAACCGCTTACATGGACCCAAAAAAAACTCTCTGGATTTGACAATGCTAATAACCCGATATGGGGCATTGAGCAAGTATTTGCGACATCACCTCCATTTAGTAAAGAGGACCCAGCCAATCGGGGTTATGCCATCCTGCACGCATGGGATGTTACTACTTCGGGGGTACTGGTATCTTTTGACAATGCCTTGCCACCCGGCGGAAGCACAGGTTACCACTTAGGCGGATTAAATCCTCTAACTGGCAAATGGGTTTGGAAAACTGCGAGGGCAACGTCTATTACTTACAGTGGCGAGTATCCGGCTGACGGGGCCTATGATATTGGTAATTCTGCCCAATATGGCGGCAACCTGCACCTTATTAATGGCCGCAATATTTTTTGGGGATACCATGGTGAGTTTTGGAAAGGAAACCAAGTAAACAAGTGGAACCACGTTTGGGATGATGGGCTTTTTTTAGGGCAATTTGGCGCCACAGGGCTTGATGACCTTAGTGAGGCCCCACCCCGTATGGCAGGCAACGTACTTGGTGCTGACATTGTGAATGGAAAAAATGGTGAAATGTACTTGTACCATAATGATGAGGGGCGGCATGGGGGGCTACACCGTTGGAAAATTGCCGGTTTAAATACAATAATAGAGCAAGCAATACCTGCTACTATAACAAAAATCGGCAATGGATTGTTTGCCACTACTTATACTGACACCACGTTTAATAATGCCAGCATAAAGTCTTCCGGCGTACTATTTAATACCAACTCAAAAGTGCCCCAAAGCATTGCATCCCGAAATGCACCCGTTAAAAAAATCGCCGTTAGGGTTAGCGGGTTTGTAAAACCCATGTCGGATGGGCTATACTACTTTACCATCGATGCTATAACAGGTACCAAATTGGTAGTTAACGGCCAATTACTGGCAAACAATCTTCTTGCCAAAAACATCACTGACTCAGGAGGCATTTTTTTAAACGCCGGTAAGCAATACCCCATATCAATAGATTGTATACAAACTGACGATGCTAGTTTACCCCAATTATATTGGAGGAGTAACAATTTTGCAAAACAACCCGTGCCTTTAAGCCAATTAACACCCGATTTATCAAGCCAAGCGCCGAACGGTGTTATGGATTTAATGGAAGGTTTAAGATACAATACTATCGTGCAAAATGGGCAATACGGGTGGACACGCAACCCGATTAGTCAAGACTCAACCAACAAATACACCAAATGGTGGAGTGTTGCTACCGGCGTTAAAAAATACCAAAAATTAGAGTCCCCAGACATTTATATTGTACGCAAGCAAGATACTGGTGTTGCCTTTGTTGTCCGGAAATTTAGCAATAATCAACAACCTATTAAAGGATGGAGGCTGCACGGGCAAATTTTGTTTGATAAGAATTTACTAAACCGGCTAGTTAGCCCGACAAAAGACGTTGGAGGATGCTATTTTGAGATTTTGGACAAAAACGGTAAGATATTGCTACGGTTTTATCCTACCATTATGAATTACCCTAACGATATTAGGTTTTATGTAAATAACCAGATATTGCTGCAATCGAATTTTAATAATTTTAGGCGTTACATTGAGCATGGTAACAATATTGATGTGCAAGAAACTGATGGCAAACTCATTCTTCAGTTTGAAAACCTGCCGCCAATAACGGTAGATCGTTATGATTTATCTTCCAGTTTGGAAGATCCGCAAAGTATGGGTATGTATTTTTGGGGGAGAGGTGGCAATACAGTAAAAGTGGTTGACCTTGCCGGCTTTGTATTTGAGCCTTAAATTTTAAAATGGGTATTTGCAAATAGCTTCTACTATTTTACGGTAACCTTTGCCGCATAGTACTACAGGTTAGCTAAAAATGACCATAATAAAACTATAATATGGTATCGGTAATTATTCTTACGAAAAATGAGGAAAGGGATATTGCAACTTGCCTCTCCTCTCTGTTATGGTGCGATGATATTCATATACTGGACTCCTACAGTTCGGATAATACAATTGCTATTGCAAAAACATTCAATGTATCCGTAACAAGCAATGCATTCGTTAGCTTTGGCCACCAAAGAAATTTTGCTTTGGATACAATACCGGTAAAATATCCCTGGATTTTGTTTTTGGATGCAGACGAAGTATGTTCTGAAGCGTTTAAAACAGCGGTGTTAAATGCCATTCAGTCTGCCGAAAACAACGTTGCTGGGTACTATTGCTGTTGGAAAATGATGCTGAACGGAACTTGGTTAAAGCATTGCGATAACTTTCCAAAATGGCAATTTAGGCTTTTACGGAAAGATAGCGCGCGCTTTACAGACTTTGGCCATGGGCAGAAGGAATACCAAGTAAAGGGGCAGATTGGCTATATTAAGGAACCTTATATCCACTATGGCTTCTCAAAAGGTTGGTCAGCTTGGGTTGAAAGACATAACAGATATTCCACACAAGAGGCTATTGCGCGGCTACAACAAAGGCCACCCTTCAAAAACATATTATCAAAACATGGCAGTGTTAGAAACCCAGCCCTTAAATCGTGGCTATGCAGAATACCGGGCTGGCCACTTTTAAGGTTTTTTCAAGCATATATCTTAAAACTAGGCTTTTTAGAGGGTAACGCGGCATTTATGTATTGTGTAAATATGGCTTATTATGAATTTCTTATTAAGATAAAAATGAATGAAATTAAAAAACAACAATAATCAAAAACGCAATTGGCAGGTATTAACTACTTTCTTTCCAATCATAAATAATTGACAATCGTTTGATTATGGCCGGTTTTGTTTTTTATTGGCGTTTTTTATTTTAATTTGTATTTTTTACAGCTTTTGGGGCTTCACCATCCGTATTTTATCGAAATGCCTTTTTCAAAGACCGAGAATTGTAAAGGAAAATTTAACGACACCAACTCATTATGGCAAAAAAAGCACTTATTACGGGCATCACAGGGCAGGACGGGGCATATTTAGCACAATTACTGCTAGATAAGGGTTATGAAGTTCATGGTATTAAAAGAAGAAGTTCATCATTTAATACAGAAAGGATAGATAATTTGTACCAGGACCCACATGATAAGAATGTGAGGTTTAAATTGCATTATGGAGACTTAACTGATTCTACCAATTTAATTAGGATAATACAGGAAGTTCATCCAGACGAAATTTATAACCTTGGTGCCATGAGCCATGTAAAGGTGAGCTTTGATACGCCAGAATATACCGCCAATGCCGATGGGCTAGGCACCCTGCGTATACTGGAGGCAATTAGGCTGCTTGGGCTTACCCAAAAAACAAAAATTTACCAAGCATCTACCTCCGAACTGTACGGGTTGGTGCAGGAAATACCACAAAAAGAAACAACGCCCTTTTATCCACGTTCTCCCTATGGTGTTGCAAAACTTTACGCGTATTGGATTACAGTAAATTACCGTGAATCGTACAACATGTTTGCTTGTAATGGAATTTTGTTTAACCACGAAAGCCCGTTGCGCGGCGAAACATTTGTTACCCGCAAAATTACAAGAGGGGTTGCCAAAATAGCCCTGGGCTTGCAGGATAAAATTTATATGGGCAACTTGGATGCAAAAAGAGACTGGGGCCATGCAAAAGACTATGTGGAAGCGATGTACCTGATTTTGCAGCAAGAAACACCTGAAGATTTTGTTATTGCAACCGGTGTTACAACTGAAGTTAGAGAATTTATAAGAATGGCTTTTGCCGAAACTGGTATCATAATAGAATTTGTTGGCACAGGGATTGAAGAAAAAGGATACGTTAAAAGCTGCGACAACCCTGCGTTTAACATTGAGGTTGGCAAAGAAGTAGTTGCAATTGACAAAAAATATTTTAGGCCGGCAGAAGTTGAACTGTTGATTGGAGACCCTAGCAAAGCCCAAGAAAAGCTGGGTTGGAAGCCAAAATATAATCTACCGGCTTTGGTTAAAGAAATGGTGCAAAGCGACCTTGAGTTGTTTAGGAAAGATACATTGCTAAAAGGTGCAGGTTTTATTATTAGAAATCAATTTGAGTAATGTATGAAAGTAAACGACAAAATTTACGTTGCCGGGCACAGGGGCATGGTTGGTTCTGCATTGGTTCGTAAACTCAATTTAGAGGGTTTTACTAATATTATAACGCGTTCTTCATCTGAACTTGATTTACGCAATCAACAAGCAGTGAAGGATTTTTTTGAAAAAGAGACACCTGATTTTGTTTTTTTGGCGGCCGCTAAAGTTGGCGGTATTGTGGCTAACAACACCTACCGAGCTGATTTTATTTACGAAAACATCATAATGGAGGCTAATGTTATTCATGAGGCTTACAGGTCGCAAGTAACAAAGCTAATGTTCATGGGTTCTTCTTGCATATATCCAAAACTGGCCCCTCAGCCGCTTAGGGAAGATTATTTATTAACCGGCTTGCTTGAACCTACCAACCAGCCCTATGCAATTGCTAAGATAGCAGGCATTGAAATGTGTGATGCTTACCGTGCCCAATATGGCTGTAATTTTATTTCGGTAATGCCAACAAATCTATATGGGCCAAATGACAACTACGATCTTGAAAAAAGCCACGTATTGCCGGCATTAATTAGAAAAATTATTACCGCAAAACAGGAAGGCTCCCCATTTGTGGAAATTTGGGGCAGCGGCACACCTAAACGGGAATTTTTACATGTTGACGACTTGGCAAATGCATGTTTTTTTCTAATGCAACAGTACGACGAGCCTGGCCTTATAAATATCGGCGTTGGTAAAGACATTAGTATAATGGACCTTGCCAAATTGGTTGCCAAGGTTGTTGGTTATTATGGGGAGATTAAGACCAATACCAGTAAGCCGGATGGCACCCCGAGAAAATTGATGGATGTAACAAAACTAGAGAGGCTCGGCTGGAAAGCCAGCATAAGCCTTGAAGATGGTATTAGTAGTGTGTGCCACGAGATAGACGCAAAAGGGGGCTTTTAGGGTATAAAAAAATTAATTTATGATTCTGGCACTTAAAAATTAGCTTTTAAACCCACTTTTGAGAGTTATAAACCCCAAAAATGCATTGAAAGTGTTGGACAGTATCGAAATAAGGACGGGCTTAAAACACTATATTTAATTAAGCTTCAAAGCTTTTATTAAATTGATAATCAACTATCTAGATAAGGTTTTGAGTTTAAATTGCGCATTCGTATTTTTTTGCAGTTATCTGCAAATGTGCAAAAGCTCTATGATTTAGTTTTTTCGATTGGGTTTGGCAGTAAAATTGTATTGGGCAAAAGATAATTGAAACAATTATGTCTATTGACGGCTGTTGTTAAAGTGCCTGAAAAATTGTTTATTTTTACAAAAAAAAATCGATTTTGACTAGCCTACTTTATTGGCCAATTTTACCACCAAATAATGATAAGATAATTATGAAATACCAAACATTAAAAATACCTTTAAACGAGTCTATACAAATATCTTCCCAAAAAAATGTGGTGTTGCCCCGTGTTTTAGCCTAGCCGTAAAAGGTTGTAAATTTTAGGGTAGGGATGTTTTATTTGGATGGAACCTATAAGGAAATTATAAGAATGAATAAATTACTGGTAATTGGTATAAATTATTACCCGGAGTTGACCGGTATTGGTAAATATACGGCGGAGTTTAGCAATTTTTTGGCAAATGAAGGCAATTGTGAGGTTGACGTAATTACAGGTAACCCATATTATCCCAGGTGGAAAATATTCGACGGCTATAAAAACAAGTGGTTTACAAAAGAAAAAATAAATAATGTTTCTGTTTATCGGGTTCCCTTATACGTGCCTTCCTCACCAACCAGCATAAAAAGGCAGGTGCAGGATATTTTATTTTTCTTCTCAACCATACTTTTGGCTACTTACTTTCTTGTTTTTCATAAAAAAAGATACAACTATGTTTTTATAGCAGTGCCTTCGTTTACCCTTGGGCTTGCGGGTTTGTACTACCGTTTTTTTGCAAGAAAAGCAATTATTTTGTACCACATTCAAGATTTGCAGATTGATGCGGCCGAGCAGTTGGGGATGATTAAGAAAAAAACGCTGCTAAAGTTGTACTACTCTGTTGAAAGATTTATACTTGAAAACGTGAACTACGTTTCAACAATTTCAGAAGGGATGCAAAAGAAGATATTGGCAAAATCTAACAATATTAAAGAATGCCATATTTTTTCAAATTGGATTAACAACACCTGTATTTATCCAATTAACCCGAAACCTTTTGTAAAGTATGATGCTTTAAAAGGTAAAAAAATAATTTTTTATTCCGGGTCCATTGGCGAAAAACAAGGTCTTGAAGTGTTAATTGCAACGGCCTCTTGTTTTTCAAATAGGAAAGATGTTGCATTCGTAATTGCCTGCGAAGGCCCCCAAAAGGAGAAATTGGTAGAATTAGCAGAGAAGCTGAACCTTGATAATGTTTATTTTTTCAATTTACTCCCAACTGGCCAATTTAATGAGCTGCTTAATGCTTCTTATATCCACTTGGTCATCCAAAAGGAAGAAGCAGGGGATTTGGTATTGCCGTCAAAACTAACAAATATACTTGGCGTTGGCGGGTGTGCCATTATTACGGCATGGCCCGGCACCTCCCTTTTTCAAATTGTTGAAGAAGCAAAATGTGGGTATGTGGTCCCGCCCTTTGATGTAACGGCGCTTAGCGCGGCGATAAACCTATTGCTTACTGATGAAGAGCTATACCTTGAAATTTCACGTAATGCATTGGCCTATGCCGGTAAATTCCTTGAAATTAACGTTATTATTAAAGAGTATCTTACTTGGATAGGCCTAACAGAAGTTGCCTCAACACAGGAAATTGCTAATGTGTGATTAAACAGTCATAGCGTTCCTAAAGCCAACAAATCGATAGTAAGAATGGGAGATGGTAATCTTGCCCATCCGTTTCATGCCAAAGGGTTAAGTACCCCAAACGAAATTCAACAATCCTCGTGTTGAAATTTAAAGCACAATCTTATCGCTGCCTGTTAACCACCTTTGCCCACAATTTTTACAAACTGTACAAACCCCTTAACACTTACCAAAATTGACAGCCATATTTTTTGCAACGGCACAAAGCAAAGCGTAATTATTGTTTGCCGTTTTGAAAGGTGCCACAGCTTACCTAAATACAAAGCATATTTGTACGCATTGTTTTTTTGAACCGCATTAAACACGGCAAATTTCCTGTACAGCAAGGCCAACTGGTTTTTAGGTAATTTTTGCTCAAAAAGTGGCATTTGGCGCTCGACCATCATTTTTGATAGGTAATTTACAATATCGCCTTGGGTGGATGTAAGCGACGATGCATGTTCCCTATAATAATATAGTGCATGGGAAGGGTAATACTTAAATGGAACTTTGAGAAACGCACGCATAAAAAAATCGTAATCCTCAATCAAAAAGGCCGAGGGGTTGTACCCATTGTTAGCTTTATAAACCTCCTCTTTATACAAAAAGCAGGCTCCGCATCCCAACCAATTTGCAAATCCGTCGTAAATATTATTAAAAGTCCTGGTGCCTGTTTGGGTGCCTGTGTCGTCAATAATGGTATAATCACTGTATACCAAGCCTAGTTCTTGGCCTTCTTTTAAAAAAAAGCCCAACATCGTTTCAAGTGCCTCAGGGGCATAATAATTGTCATCCGACGTCCAAGTATGGTATCGTCCGCAAGCTGCATCAAAGCCGGTATTTAAGGAAAGGGGTAGTTTTTTATTAAATTTGTTGTGTATAACCTTTACCCGGCTGTCTTTGGCCGCATATTCCCCAATGATGGCCGCAGTATCATCTGTGGAGCAATCATTTACAATAATCAACTCAAAATCTTTGAATGTTTGTGCAAGGCAACTGTCAATTGACTGCCGTATATATTTAGCACCGTTATAGGTTGGGAGAACTATTGAAATTAACGGGTTTGCCATTTATACATGTTTTGACAGTAAAGAAACAATTTCCTGTGCAGTATTACCGGTGCCGTATGGGTTAACTGCCTGAGACATTTGTCTATACGCTATTTCATCTTCCAGTAGCCTGGTAGCTTCCGTAATTATTTTGTCGGTATCGGTACCCACCAACATAGCAGTGCCCGCTTCCACTCCCTCCATGCGCTCGGTAACTTCCCGCATAACCAACACCGGCTTGCCCAACGACGGGGCTTCTTCTTGTATTCCGCCAGAATCGGTTATTACAAAATAACATTTATCCATCAGCCAAATAAGGTTGGGGTATTCAAGCGGTGCCACCAAAAAAATATTTTCCCGGCCACTCAATTTACGGTTAACAACCTCCTGCACATTAGGGTTTAAGTGTACAGGGTAAACTATTTGCACCGCTGGGTACTTGTCACTCAATTCCGCCAATGCGTTGCAGATGTTTTCAAAAGGCTGGCCAAAATTTTCCCGCCGGTGCCCAGTAACAAGTATTATTTTCTTTTCTACATCAAGGTAACCAAAACTCTCTGCATATTTTTTATCATCCCGCACCTTTTTTACACCCCATAGTAGCGCATCAATCACCGTGTTGCCGGTTACAAACACGTTTTCCTTTATACCTTCATTCAACAGGTTTTCTGCTGCCGCCGGCGTTGGTGCAAAATGCAAGTCAGTAAGCACCGCTGCCATTTTACGGTTTGCTTCCTCCGGGTAGGGGGCGTATTTATTGTGGCTGCGAAGCCCAGCTTCAATATGGGCCACTTTTACACGCTTATAAAATGCCGAAAGTGCACCGGCAAAAGCGGTTGTGGTATCGCCCTGTACCAGTACCAAGTCTGGTTGGGTTTCGTTTAACACGCCCTCTATCCCTTTTAGCGCGTTCGCCGTTATGTCATAAAGGGTTTGGTTGGGCCGCATCAGGTCAATGTTATAGTCAGCCTCAATTTCAAAAAAAGCCATCACTTGTTGCAGCATTTCGCGGTGTTGGCCAGTAAGGCAAACTTTTACGTCAAACAGGTCTTTGCGTGTAGCACATGCATGTATCAACGGTGCCATTTTAATGGCTTCTGGTCTGGTGCCGAAAACAAACAAGAGTTTTTTCACTTATCGTAGTTTAGTCAATCTTAATAATTTTAGCCTGGGCTATGCCTCTTCCAAAAGCGTTAGTAACGTTTGTCCGGCATGGGGGTCAAAAAATTCCATGGCTTTTTTGTGTGCCTGTTGGCCTATCGCGCCCCAGTTACCCCTCGCCAACCAAGCACGCTCCAATGCTTCGCCGAAAGACAATGCATTTGCCAACTCAGCAACAAAGCCATGCTTGCCATTTTCAACCCACTCGGTGTGGCCGCCAACATCCGTAACCACGCTTGGGCGGCCGCAAATCATTGCTTCCACAACTGCCAAAGGCATCCCCTCCATTCGGGAAGGCATCAGCAACATGTGGTTGCTGCACCAAACTGCGCGAATATCGGTTACACGGCCGTTAAAACTAACATTGTTTTTTAACCCTAATAATTCAACCAGGTTTTTCAATGCCAATTCGTCTTGGCCGCTGCCGTAAATATTTAAATGCCATGCCCTCTCTTTCCACCTTTCTGCTGCCAATACTTGCAGTGCAATATCCTGCCCTTTGTGTACGGTAACCAAGTTGCCTACCATGGCAAACTGTATCGTTTCCCCGGCTGCATAAGGTATAATCCCTGTGGAGCTAATGTTTACCGGGTTGCGAACTACCAAAGCATTAGGGATATTGGCTTTTAAAAAAAGCCTTGCCTTTTGAATGCTTCTTTCCGTTATAAAAAATACCTTTTTACTGCGTTCATAGGCATTTTTTATGATAGGGGTGTGGGCATCAGCTAAGTCGTTTCCGTCTTCACGGTTAAAATGGCCAAGTATGTAAAAGCGGGTGTGCAACTTGGCCAACCGTGCCAGTAATGTTTTTTCATCGGCTATGGAGTAGCAGGTGCCGTTGTACAAAATCACGTCTGGCCGTTCCTTAAACATTTTGTGCAGGGCTGTCTGTAGCCGTTTTTGCACAAAAAAAACAGCCTTACCAATACTCTTTTGTAAAACATTACCCCGCACCGGTTTGTACGACGGCCGGTAATATACCACCAAGCCTTTGTTAACCAAGGCCTGCATTTTTGGGTGAACCGGCGTAAAACGGTAAGCAACATGTATAACCCTGTGGCCTTTGTCAAGTGCCTCATCGGCCATGGCTGCCCACAGTTCTTCGCTGCCGCCCCATGCATCCCGTATCATTGATATTACTGCTATCGTCATATACCGGTACAAAGCCCATAAAAGGCCATTTTTTATTAATTTATTTGGTAATAATCGTAATGGTTCATTAATTTGCTAATCAAACTCTGAATCTTTTTATGAGAAAATTATCGGCCCTAAGCATTGTGGTTGCAATAATACTATTTTCCTGTACAAAAACTGTTACCAACACCAACACTGTTACTGTTACCGTGCATGACACCACAACGGTAACTATTAAAGACACCATTATGTCTAATTTTGATTACATCACCCGAACTACTTGGATGTATAAAAAATATTGCAGTGGCTATATAGATTCAAATAATTTAGGCACGGTGCAATACCTAAGAGGCGGGTCATCAAATGTACTTAGCTTGGATAATGATTTTGATACCTTTAACCCTGACGGAACTGTTTTGGAAACTAACAACGGAACCGTTTTAAATGGTTACTGGGGCTTTTCAAATTTTCAACAAACAACTTATTTCGTTAAAATGGGTGGCGCAACATTGAATGGAACAATAATAAAGGCAGATAAAAATCATTTTACGTGGTATTACCCAGGCACTGACGGACAAGTAAAATATGGCGAATTAGTGCCGAAGCAATAACGTCTACTTCTTTCGGCAAAGCACAACATTGTTTAAATATAAATCCACGCCGACAGGTAGAATCTTGCCGAAAAATACTGAAAAAATATTTATGCCTGTAAAGCAAACAAAGCGAAATACCGAACGAAAAATCGGTATTTTTCTTATGTAGGGCATTATATGTTGGTTTATGTAGCTTATCCGCAATTGGCCGATTGTTTCAATGCTATTTCCGGTTTTATATTGCTCCACCACTTCAAAACCATTTTTTTCCAACAAATATTTAATTGAGTACGATGAGTAACGTGCAAAATCATTGGGTACCTCGTGCTCACAAATGGAAAAAGGGCACGTGATAAGCATTAGGCCGCCTTTTTTTAACACCCTGTTCAGTTCACCCAAAATATCCTCTAAGTTAAATATGTGTTCAAACACTTCAGAACTGAAAATCGCATCAAAGTGCCCGTCCTGAAATGGAATATTTTTCCCATTGTAAAAAACATCAATCTGTTCATTAAGGTGCGGGTGCCCTGGATTTTCGAAATCCAAGCCAATATATTCATCCACCGAAAAAATGGCTCTATAAGGTTTAGATCCACAACCAAAGTCAAGTAATTTACCTTTTAGCTTTGGTGCCAACGCACTTAATTTTACCAACAGTCTGTTTCTTGTAAGATAAGCTGGGTAGGTAATATTTGGGTTGAATGGATATGATATTTTTTGAATGTCCATCAAGCCTGTTTTATGGCAATCCTGCCAGTTTCATCAATCCTGTTCAATAATACGGGATGGGGGTAGCTGTTTAAAAATTCGTCCACAGCTTTTTTTGCACCCTCCCAGTGCCCGTAATCATCCAATATCAAAACGCCGCCGTTTACGAGCAATGGAAAAAGATACACCAGTTCATGCTTGGTTGATTCATACCAATCGGTATCCAAACGAAGAATAGCAATTTTTTTAGGTACAGTTTGGGGGATGGTATCCTCAACTTTACCTTTCACATAAGTAATCATATCAGCAGGATACCCTGTTGATTGCATGTTTTGCTTTACAATTTCCAACGCACCATATGCCCAAACTAGGTTTTGCTCTTTGTCAGTATTACTGTTCAACAGTACTTCGGCATTGTCTCCGTTATACGTTTTATCAAGTTCGGTGGGCGCACTCATACCTTCATATGTATCATATAAATACAAATGGCGGTTGGTATTATCCAATACTTTCAATGTTTCCGCAACTGCCATCATGCTGCCGCCTTTCCAAACACCGCATTCAACAATATCGCCTTCAATATTATTCTTAACAACATACCGTACGGCCTCAATTAGGCTAAATATCCGTTCGGGGCTTGTCATGGTATTTTTACCCACTATTGAAAGCACTTTTTTATGGTGGCCGTCAAAATCCGAAGGTATTTGCCTATGTGACAACCCTGCAACTTTTACAATCTCGTAATTAAACTTATTAAAAATCTTATTGATCAGTCGTTTCATATACCCAGTTTCTTCGGGTTGCAAGATAATATTTTGACCAATAAACGAGGCTTTTATTTGTATTGGTAAGCATTAGAACAAACTATCATAATGACATAGTTTTTCACGAATGGTGGGGGTATGACTAAGACGATAATAAATTTTACAACCATTTTTAGCGAGCAATAAATCGTTGAATTATAATAGCAAATAAAATTGCTGAACACGCCAATTTTTACTGCAGCAAACGCTACTTAAAGTTGCCGCCATTGCCTTATTTTGCACCCAAACCATAGGCGAAGTACCATGCAACAGCAAGTGTCATTAGAACAGGGCGATGTAAACCAATCCACTTTGAGGCAGGCCTACCACAGTGGCCTTGACGATGCTACAAAAGCCCTCATAGCTGAGGATGCTGCCGTTTTTTTGCACCAGGCACTTTCCACGCCGGTGATGAATGTATTGGGTAAAACCGAGGGGCCTTATATTTACGATTTGCAGGGCAAAGCCTACCTCGACCTCCATGGCAATGGTGTACATGCGGCCGGCTTTAGCAACGCCTATGTGGTGCAAAAGGTGATTGCGCAGCTAAACCAATCGTTGGCCTTTACACCGAGGCGTTACACCAACCAACCCGCCATAAACCTTGCCAAAAAATTGGTGGAGATTACGCCGCATGGCTTAGACAGGGTATTGTTTTGCCCGGGTGGCTCAGAAGCAATAGAAACGGCCGTGATGCTGGCCAAACAAATAACAGGCAGGTGGAAGACCTTATCGTTTTGGGATTCTTACCATGGCACGGGCTTTCAGTCAGCAGCCATAGGAGGGGAGGAGCATTTTAGCACTGGCAACGGCCCTATGGTACCGGGTGCCTTTCATGTGGAGTTTCCCAATTATTACCGCAACCCTTGGGGGCTAACCAATACCGATGATGTAGACACGGAATACCTGCGCCAAATAAAGATAATATTGCAGCGCAACCCAGATATGGCGGCAGTGATTGGCGAACCTATTTCAGCCACGCCTGTTGTGCCATCGCAGAACTACTGGCTGGCCGTAAAAGACCTGTGTAAGCAATATGGCATGCTGTTGATATTTGATGAGATTATTGAAGGTTTTGGCCGTACCGGAAAAATGTTTGCCAGCGAACATTTTGTAACTCCAGACGTGCTAGTGCTGGGTAAAAGCCTGGGCGGCGGATTAATGCCGTTTGCCGGCATAGTAACAAGGGATGAGTACAATGTATTGCAAAACCGCTCTATCGGCCATTTTACCCACGAGAAAAACCCCTTATGCAGTGTTGCAGGCTTGGCGACTATTGAATATATAGAGGAGCATAACCTAGTGGAAAACTCCGCATTGTTGGGCGATTACCTGCTGACGCAATTGGCTAACCTGCAAGAAACTTACCCTATTATCGGCCATGTGGCGGGCAAGGGCCTGCATATTGGCGTAGACTTGGTTAGGGATAGGCAAACGAAAGAGCGGGCCATACAGGAGGCTGAAACCATTATGTACCTGTGTATGCAGGATGGGGTGGCTTTTAAAATAATAGAAGGCAATGTTATAACCATGCGGCCCGCGCTGGTGATTGACAAAGGCCATTGCGATACGATTATTAGCACGCTGAAAAAGGCACTCGACAAAGTGAGCATTCGCTAAACCCAACCAGCGTTTGCATGATAATTAATTTAATCAAAAGTAGCATCTAACTGAATTTCAACTTTTTAGGTTTTTGGATAACTATTTCTCATGGCCTCAATAACCTCACCAATTACTTTTTGCGTAAATTGAAGTAGTTCTGGCAGCGTACCTAATTCAGTTTTTTCGCGACCAATTTTTTCAATCTTCCTGATGGTATCTTTAATGGCCACTATGTTTAAATAATCTATGGAGGGCTTCATTTTGTGGGCAAGCCCTGCCATCGCGTCAAAGTTGCCTGCGCGGTGGGCACCCAAAATGTCTTGTAAGTTAACCGGAGTGTTGTCGCAAAACAGATCAACCATTTTTAGTACAAAATCATCGTTGCCCCGGCTCATGGTTGATAGGGCAGATAAATCATACAAAGGCTGTGTTTTGTTGATTGTTTGTTGGGTTTCCAAATTCTCAGCCTTAACAACCAACCCGCATTGCTGGGCCACCATCTTAACCAAATCGTCTTCTTTAAATGGCTTGGTTATATAGTCGGTCATGCCTGCTCTTACACATTTCTCACGCTCCCCCTTAATAGCTTTGGCGGTAAATGCAATAATGGGTATTGTCTCATTAAGTGCCCGTATTCGCCCAGCGGCTTCGTATCCATCCATTTCAGGCATTTGCACGTCCATCAGCACCACGTCAAAAAGTTGCCCTGCCACCATGTCAATCGCTTGTTGCCCGCTGGAGGCCTCAGTAATTAAGGCCCCGTAATGGGCCAAAGTAACAGAAGCTACCAGCCTGTTAAGCTCATTATCATCGGTTATCAGTATCCGTTTGCCCTTTAGTATGGAAGAGTTGATGTTGGCGGTGTTTTTTTCTGGCAGTTGGGCAAATTTTCCTTTTTTCAACTCCAATTGAAACGATATGGTAGTACCCTCGCCCTTTTTGCTGGCCACCTCAATGGTACCACCCATCAATTCAATCAGTTGCTTACAAATGCTCATGCCCAACCCAGTGCCGCCATACTTTCGGCTGATTGAATCGTTTTCTTGGCTAAACTTATCGAATAAATGCTGCAAGAAGGCGTCATCCATGCCAATGCCGGTATCCGTTACTACTACTTCCACCAGCTGGCTGGCAGCAGTTTCGTCTTTTAATTGTACTGATAACCCCACGGTGCCGGCCTCAGTAAACTTGATGGCATTGCTTAATAAATTTAACAGCACCTGGCCTATTCGGTTGGGGTCGCCCACTAAAACCGGTGCTATTTGGCGGTCAATATTGGGCTTAAGCAGCTTAATGCCTTTTTCTGATGCCTTAAGCGACATGGCTTGTATCGTTTTGTTCGTCAAGTCTGCAGGTTCAAACCCAATTTCTTCAATAATCAGTTTCCCTGCCTCAATTTTAGACAGGTCAAGAATATCGTTAATGATCACCAACAGGTTGTCACTGGCAGTATTAATGGTGTTTAGAAAAAGTTGCTGGTGTTGCGATAAGGTGGTTTTGGCCAATTGCTGCCCCATGCCCATGATGGCGTTCATCGGGGTGCGTATCTCGTGGCTCATATTGGCCAAAAAGTTTTCTTTGGTGCGGGCTAAGTGTTCGGCGCGTTCCCTTGCTTCAATCAGTTCTTTTTGCATCTTTTTTTGTTCGGTAATGTCAAGGTGTATGCCAATTGAGCCAACCAGTTCCCCCTTGTCGTTATACCTTGGCGCACCACTTACCAGCCACCACCGCTCTTGGCCATACATATCTGTAATGGCAATTTCGTAGGCATCGGCTTGGCCTTGCTGCCTGGCCTGGTTTTTTTGGCGCATTATGTCGGCGTTTGTACCCTTTACAAACAGGCTGCTGGCATTCCTGCCAATAAGCCCGTTAAAAGTGTACCCGCTCATGGCACAAAAACCTTGGTTAGCGTAGCTAATGGTTTCGTCGTTGTCAACTTCAATCAAACCAAGGTTCATATTGGCTATAATGCTACGGTATTTTTCTTCGTTGGCACGCAGGGTTTCTTCGACGTTTTTGCGTTCTGTAATATCTAACATCATACCGGTGAACACCAACGCGCCTGTTTGCGACACATAAGAAAATGATGATTGGATGGAGTGCCAGCGTGTACCCAGGTTAGGTATTACCATCCGGCACTCGTAATAAAACGGTTCCAGTGTTTGTTTGCTGTGCCAGTTTTTGTCCCGCAACCCGTCAATGTCTTCTGGGTGTACCCAGTTTTTATAATTTTCAAAATCGGCCGGCGCAATGCCAAATATCCGCTCCATGGCGGGGCTTAAATAACAAAAACCTTCAGTACCGTCTTTACGAAACTCATATTCATAAATAACACCGGGAATGTTTTCTGAGAGCGACTTAAACTGTTTGGCCCTTTGTTCCAGCTCATTTTCAGTTCGCTTTATCCTGGTAATGTCAGTATGGGTACCGATAATGCGCAATGGCTTACCGTCGGCATCTTTTTCAATCACCACCCCACGGTCTAATACCCAATTGATGGTACCATCCGTTTGTACAATCCTATACTCCATATTGTGGCTGTCGCTTTCGCCGCGGCGGTAACGCATATCGGCATTTACTACCATGTACAGGTCGTCCTTGTAAATACGGTCCCACCATAGTTTTTCATTGTCTACAAACGCCGCAATGTTAATGCCCAACAACGATCCGTTTAATTTTGAGAAATAGGTTTCCCCGGTTCTAAAATCATGCTCCCAAACGTTGTCGCCGGTTTTTTCAAGCACCAGCCTAAACCGGGCTTCCGACTCGTTTATCCGCTCCTGTATTTCCCTTTCCTTTGTAATGTCTTCTTCAATGGCAAAAAAACCTTCATGTTGCCCATTGGTGCCTTGTATTGGCTGCCCCAATACCCTAATCCAACGTGAGTTCGATATAAGAAACAATAAGGTTTTAACTATATATTAACTAAATATTATTTATATAAGTAATTGGTTAATAATGAAATGTAAGCATATTTTGGTATATTTAAGGTGCGAA
>CAIRZB010000078.1 GCA_903882935.1 uncultured Parafilimonas sp.
AGATATTCCAAGCAAGAATCGTCATCCGTAAACCGCTTATGAAAATTTATAGAATTCACGCCTTTGAATTTATCCAACATATCCATGTCGCAAATATAAATCTTCTAATTTTAAAGTGCGACCTAAGTGCTAATTCCTATCCCTGTATTTTATACCGGCTGGTGCTATTGTTTCCAAATGCATGGCACCACTGTCTATAAATTTTTTTGCCAGCACAGGGTTGCTTAGCGCAGCATCAATATTTTTAAGCACCTGCAATTGGTAAACATATTGCAGGGTTTCTGCCTTTTTATTATTGGTTAATTCTGCCTTTAGCTGCTCAATTACCTCTTTGGTTTGCTGTTTTTCGTGGAGGCTATTAAAATATTCGGTCACTACCAATGCAAGCGCAACGCTGAAAATAATCAACATCGACTCGCCCAAATAGTCCTTCCAGTCGCGCACCGTAAGCACTTCAGGCAAATGCCGCTTGTGTTTTTTTGTAGTAGGCTCAGGCTGCGCCAATTGTTGTTGGGGTACAGTATTTTCAGGTACAACCTCGTCCATAAATGTTTATTTTACCCTAAAGTAAGTAATTTATAAACACAAAGGGATGGCAGCTTTTTAAAGCGGCCATCCCTTTTGACAAAAGCTATTGCTTTGCTATAACAAAAACTATTTCTGGTTTTCGGGCCTCAGACTTCTAACAGTTTTGCCTGCCTGCCACATTTCGCTTTCACGCAATTCCTTAAGTTCCTCGTTCAGTTTTTCGCGGTAGTCAGCTTGGCTATTGCTGTCAATGCTGCGCTGGCTTTCTTTGCCGGTTGCAACACTTTCATACAGTTCCCTGAATACTGGGGCTGTTGCATCGCGGAATTTCTTCCACCAGTCAAGAGCACCACGTTGTGCAGTTGTACTACAGTTGGCATACATCCAGTCCATACCGTTTTCGGCAACCAATGGCATTAACGACTGGGTTAACTCTTCCACTGTTTCGTTAAATGCTTCAGATGGGGTGTGGCCTTTATCGCGCAATACTTGGTATTGTGCGGCAAAAATACCTTGTATGGCACCCATTAAGGTACCACGCTCGCCTGTAAGGTCGCTATATACTTCCTTTTTAAAATTCGTTTCAAACAAATAACCGCTACCTACGGCAATGCCCAATGCAATTACGCGGTCTTTAGCCTTGCCTGTAGCATCCTGGAAGATGGCGTAGCTGCTGTTTAAGCCACGGCCTTGTAAAAACATTCTGCGCAGTGATGTGCCTGAACCCTTGGGGGCCACCAAAAACACGTCTACGTCAGCCGGAGGGATAATGCCGGTTTGCTCATTAAAAGTTATGCCAAAGCCGTGTGAAAAATACAATGCCTTGCCTGGGGTTAAGTGTTTTTTTACGGTGGGCCAGAGTTCAATTTGTGCAGCATCGCTCAACAGGTAGCAAATAATGGTACCACGCTCTAATGCTTCTTCAATTTCGAACAATGTTTCACCGGGTACAAAACCATCGGCAATGGCTTTATCCCATGTTTTGCTGTTTTTACGCTGGCCGATGATAACGTTTATGCCATTGTCGCGTTGGTTTAAAGCCTGGCCCGGGCCTTGAACGCCATAGCCTATTACCGCAATTGTTTCATCTTTTAATACTTCTTGCGCTTTGCTAAGCGGAAACTCGTCGCGGGTAACTACATTTTCTTCTACCCCGCCGAAAGTTAATTTTGCCATGTTTGTTGTTTTGTCGCCCCTTTTACCTCTGTATGTTTAAATTATTGGAGAGGTTTGTTGGGGTTTGGTTTTTAAATGAAAATTTTAATATATGATACTTAACTGTTATTTAAGCTTGATTTTTTTGATCGCTTTAATTCGCAAACTAGTCTGACGATTCCCGGCTACCTATTGTTCTCCTACTTCGCAAGCATGCCCAGCACTAAGTAGATCTTAAGACTGCATGGCTACCATCCCCTTTATCAACACTTCCCGCTCCTTTTGAATCGCCCTTCTTGCGGCAACTACCCTGGCCACAATTTCACTGTCGGCTTTTGCTGGCGAACCCGCATCAAAAGGCGGTGCAGGGTTATACTCCATCATCAACTGTACTTCTTTTGCCACGTTATCGCCGTACAAAGATGCGGCAATATGCAACCCAAAATCAATACCGGCTGTTACCCCTCCGCCGGTTATCCTGTTTCTGTCTGCCACTACCCTTTGCTCCAATACCTCAATATTAAACAGCTTCAGCAAATGTAGCGATAACCAGTGCGTAGTAGCCTGATACCCATCCAGCAAACCTGCCGCAGCCAATACCAACGCACCTGTACATACCGATGTTACATATTTGGCGTGAACCGACTGTTGCTGCAAAAACTGTAAAAGCTTTTTATTTTGCATGGCGGCAAAAACCCCATTGCCACCCGGTACAAACAATATATCTACCTGTGGGGCATCGTCAAACGTTACATCAGGCGTTAGCAAAAGCCCGTGGTCACTTTTTATGGCGGCGGCCGTTTCCGCAATCAGCAGCACTTTCATACCGGGCAACCGCACAAAAACCTCGTAAGGGCCAGTAAGGTCCAGTTGTGTAAGCCCCGGAAAAAGTAACATACCTATAATCATTTGCCTAAATTTAAAACCGGCTTTTTGCCTTTACGTGCTAAAAAACAATCCCTATCCTTCATTTTGCTTAAGCGAAAACAGTTGCCGCTTGCTGGATTTGGGAAAACTCAAATTTGTGCAAACGCCACGCTGCTACATGCTAAAAACCTCGTCTTGCTGGTTCAAAAATTCATTTTCAGTAACCACTTCACCTGGCGCACCATGCTCAAACTCTTTCAATTTTTCGTGAAAGCCATGGCTTGCTTTAATAATAGCCACCCGCGCACTGCGCACAAACTCAATTAGGCTGTATGGTTCCAAGGCTTTTATCAAAGCTTCAATTTCTTCCCTGTGGCCAGATGTTTCAAACACCGTGTAGTCGTGCCGTATTACCACTGCCCTAGCACCGTATTGGCGCAGCAAACGCTCCACTTTTACCTTTTCTGCTATTACGCTGGTTGGCACTTTATACAAAGCCAACTCCTGCCAAACAATTTCTTCATTGGTATTGTAGTAGGCTTTTAACACCTCTACCTGCTTTTCAATTTGGCGGCAAAGCTTGCGCACCACGTCTTCTGTTTCGTTAATCACAATGGTAAAGCGGTGAACACTGTCAATCTCTGAAGGGGACGTGTTCAGGCTTTCGATATTAATTTTCCTGCGCGAAAAAATAATCGCTATGCGGTTTAATAAACCAACCTGGTTTTCCGTATAGACCGTTACCGTGTATTCTTGCTTTAACATTGCCGTATTTTTATTGTTTTTCCTAATGTTCTAAAATTTGCAATATTGCCTCATATGTCTCAGGCACTTCATTTATAATCGCGTCCCAAATTTTCTTCGCTGTACGTGGCGTCTTCGCCACGTACCACTATTCTATCGCCTCTGGCGATTAATACTAACCATTACATTCAAAATAAATAATCAATCTCCAATATGCCCTTACCTGTGTAATAATTGGAGGCACTCGAATAAATATAATCCTCCACTTTTTCAACCCATCCAGCACTAACAGGATTTTGGTGTATGTAATCCATTTTAATCTTCACAAACGGTTCCGAAAATAT
The DNA here is from genome assembly GCA_903882935.1 of uncultured Parafilimonas sp. Classification (GTDB taxonomy): domain Bacteria; phylum Bacteroidota; class Bacteroidia; order Chitinophagales; family Chitinophagaceae; genus JABDFW01. The sequence continues at coordinate 3,639 of CAIRZB010000078.1, forward strand.
TTCCTCCGGGTGGTTATCGCCCGTCCATATTTTAAATTCTTTATTCTGATTTGTTCTTTTTGCATGGTACTCAAACATGTGCAATAACCAATCGCGCCTACTTTCCTGTTCTACTTTTATTTGCGTAATCAATTCCTTTGTTGAATATGATTTAAAATCTCTCAAGGTATCGCTCAGCTTACCATTTTTAGATTGCCAAATGACATGTACATGGTTTGTCATTATAACATAACATCCGATAGCGAGTTGTTTATGCTTACGGCAATACTGCATATTTTTAATCAAAATATCTCTGTACGCTTTCCGACTGAATAAATCAATCCACCCCACAACAGTAAATGTCATGAAATGTAATCCAAACTGATCCCGTATTTTGTAGCCATCTGCGTATTCGTAGCTCATAGCACATTGTTTAATAGTTTAATCGCCAGAGGCGATAGAATAAGCGTGTGAAGCGAAGACGCTTCCCACAGCGGTATTTCAATAAGTTAACTACTGAATGAGACATACTCAATTGAATTTAGAATTGAAGGGCCGATATATGGACTAAGAGACTCTGGCGTGCGAAAATCAATCTCACTTTTTAGAATATCTTTTAAAAAAAGGTATACGCCAGTATAATTTTTAAACGTTTTTTTGCCCTCCTCAAATTCAACCAGCAAATCAACATCGCTTTCTTTCGTATTTGTTTCATTATTAAAAGAGCCAAATATGCCTATCCGTTGTACGTTGAATGAGCGAATTAACCCTTTATTTAATAAAAGCAATTGTATGATATCGTTTTTGTTAGTTATCATTCCTTCAAGTCAGGTTTTCTTTTGTTTATACCCCTTGTGCTTCAACTGCCAACAGGTACATTTTCATGTACTGGCCATCTTCTTTCATCCATTTTTCGTAATCCGTTATGGCGGCCAGCCTTTCTTCTTCGGTTATATATTTATCTTTTACCAACTGTTGTCCCCTCGTTTCGGCAACAACTTTCCAAATACCTGCTTTGCTTTCAAAATGCACGTCTTCCCTTGTTGTTATCTCGCCTTGGTTTGTGACTGAAATGCCATAAAACCCACAAGCGGCAAAAATACCGGCCAGGTTATCGGCAATTTTGTTGTCAAAACCTGCATCTGCCCGCCATTGCAAAAAAGCACCGTACAACTTCACCATAGTGGCGGGTGGTTGCGGCACCCATTCAATGTTGGTATGGTTATAATCCAATATGCACAGATAACCACCCTTTTTCAGCAGGGTCTTCATTTTCTTAACCACTTCCATAGGGTTAGGCAGCCATTGCAACACCCTTGCGGAGGTAATTAAGTCAAATTTTGCCCCTGCATCAAAGGCATTAATATCGCCCACTAAAAATTGCAGGTTTCCAACGTCCGCAAATTGTTGTTTTGCCTGCGCAATCAAATGTTCGCTTACATCAAGCCCTGTAACCATACCCCCTTGGCCGACGTATGTGGCTATACCTGCTGTTATACTACCCGAACCGCAACCAACATCCAGCACATTTATATCGCCATTCAAAAACTTCAATAGGTTGCCGTTGTCATTTTCCACTGTCCTTCTATCCAATACCTTGTTAGCTCCTGCGGGCATTTCTGCTCTGTCTACTGCTATGTTTGCCATGTTAATAACTTCTTTATGCAGCATTCATCGCCGGAGGCAATAAAATAGCTGTGCGAAGCGAACACACTTAACACAGTATTTGTTTTAGCCCAATGTTTTTTTAATCGCCAAGGCATACCCATAGTGCAAACCGGTATGTGCCAAAGCCGCCGTTAAAATCTCGTCAACCGTGTCCATATCGTATACAAAGGTGCTGGTGGCAAAAGGTTTGATATTGACAAAAACACCTGCTAGTATATCATCTTCCACTTGTGTTAAGATGGATGTTGCGAAATCTTTCAGCTCGTCTAGCTCCTCGCGTGTGGCCACATCTGTTGGCTTGGAACCTTTTACATACCGATGAAAATATGGCACTTCAATATCTGGCCTAATGCCAGAACGTTTATAACACAACGCCGGTATCGTAACAATGGCATGGCCAAAGTTCCAAGCTATGTTGTTGTTAAAACCAGCTGGTATTGTATTCAACGCATCCACGCTTAGCTCATCAACCATTTGCGTAAATAATTCCAAGGTCCGTTTAATGTATTTAACCGTTAAAGGCATAGTAAAGGTTTTTATACTGGGGCTACATACCTGCGCGTGCAGCCTCAGTTGTTTTATTTTTTATTTTCTTCTTGATAGCCAAATGAGGATAAGCCGAAGTGGCTTATGCTGCCGTTAGCAACCCCTACTGTAGCCTAATCTCACCAACACCGCAACCCTGCGGCACCATAGGGAACACATTGTTTTCCTTGCCTACCATTACTTCCAGCAGGTACGACCCCTCGTGGTCAAGCATTTCCTGCAGGGCAGATTTTAAATCTGCACGTTCGCTGATTGATTTACCCTCAATGTTGTAAGCTTTTGCCAACATTACAAAATCGGGGCTTTGTATGTCAACAAAGGAATACCGCCTTGAGTTAAACAGCTCCTGCCATTGGCGCACCATGCCCAAAAACCTGTTGTTAAGGATGATGATTTTTACGGCAGCGCCGTATTGCATGATGGTACCCAGTTCCTGCAACGTCATTTGAAAGCCGCCGTCGCCAATAACAGCAACCACCGTTCTTTCCTGCGCACCGTATTTGGCACCTATGGCGGCTGGCAGTGCAAAGCCCATGGTACCCAGCCCACCTGATGTTACATTGCTTTTTGACTGTATAAATTTTGCATAACGGCAGGCCACCATTTGGTGCTGGCCAACATCGGTTACAATTACCGCATCACCTTTGGTAATATCATTCAGCACGTTTATTACCTCACCCATACTCATTTGCGCTGTGGTGGGGTGCAGCTCATTGAATATTACTATTTCATTTTCTTTTTCTGTTGCTTCGGCAAACCTTTGCAGCCATGCACCGTGTTCTTTTTTGTCAATCAGTTCGGTAAGCAGCGGCAGTGTTTCCTTGCAGTCGCCCCATACTGGCACGGTGGTTTTTACATTCTTGTCAATCTCCGATGGGTCAATATCCAGGTGTATTACTTTGGCCTGTTTGGCATATTTATCCAAGCGGCCCGTAACGCGGTCGTCAAAGCGCATACCTACCGCAATAAGCACGTCGCACTCATTGGTTAGCACGTTTGGCCCATAATTGCCATGCATACCCAGCATACCCACGTTAAGGGGATGGCTGGTTGGCAATGCGCTAAGGCCAAGTATCGTCCATGCTGCGGGCAGGCCTCCTTTTTCTATAAATGCTTTAAATTCTTTTTCGGCTTCACCCAAAATAACACCTTGGCCAAATATTACAAAAGGCCTTTCCGCCGCGTTAATCAGCTTGGCCGCTTCCTCAATATATCCCTTGCGCACAATGGGTTTGGGCCTATAACTGCGTATTTTGTTGCAGGGTGTATAGCCGGCATAATCAAATTTTTGTACCTGTGCGTTTTTGGTAATATCAATCAGCACCGGGCCGGGGCGGCCGGTACGGGCAATATAAAAGGCTTTTGCCAATGCCGCAGGTATTTCAGTGGCGTCGGTAACTTGGTAGTTCCATTTGGTAATGGGCGTGGTAATGTTTATAACGTCCGTTTCTTGAAATGCATCGGTGCCTAAGAGGTGTGCAAATACTTGGCCCGTAATGCAAACTATTGGGGTGCTGTCAATTTGCGCATCGGCCAAGCCGGTTACTAGGTTGGTGGCCCCGGGGCCGCTGGTAGCAAACACTACGCCTACTTTGCCAGAAGTGCGGGCAAAACCTTGCGCTGCATGTACGGCGCCCTGCTCGTGGCGCACCAATATATGCTCCAGCTTGTCCTCGTAATCATACAAGGCATCATAAATAGGCATTATAGCCCCGCCAGGGTAGCCAAAAATAGTTTTTACCCCTTCGGCAATCAAAGCCTCCAACACCGCTTCGCTGCCCGTTATATTGTCTCTGTCGAGCAAGGAGCTTTTAATTACCGCCGACTTGGGATCGATTAGTGTATCTGTTATTTCGCTCATAAAAACATTTTAAACGTTTAGCAATGTATATTTCCTACAACTTTTTATCCTTCGCTTACTGCAAAGGTTATTTGTTGCTTTTGCCTGTAAATTACCTTTTTATCATTTTGAACGGCAGGTACCCATGAGGGCCCTTGCTCAATTATACGAATTGCCTCCGTAGCCGTGCCGAAGCCAGGGTCATTATCTGCTTTTACTTCTGATATGTTGCCCTCTGTGTCAACAAGAAACTCGACCGTTACGGTGTATATGCCCGGCGGAGCCCCGTTATCAGTTGGTACCTCAGCCCGCAAATGCCTTACCAAATACTTCTGCCAGCCCTCCTTGCCACCCGGAAATTTCGCCGCTTCTTGATAGGTAAAATAACCGGGGATTTTTTTACCTAAACTGTCATAATTTTCTCCCAGCCATTTGTCATTTACTTTATCGTATAGTATAAAAAGCTTAATTACACCTTTTTCTGTATAATCATACTCGAGCGAAGAGTACCCTTTTTCATCAAATAACACAGAATCCTTTGTTATCCCGCTTTCGTAATAATCAGTCATTGTGCCAACACCCTTATTGAAACTCGTGTCAGCATAAACTGCCATGCTATTTAACTTTCCAGACCTTACCCAATACGATGTACATTGGTATAGAGTATCATGTTTAACCATCTTCGTATAAAAGAAAGCCTGCTTTTTAACGCAAGGTTTCCAAAGACTGTCGTAATACTTTGTAAATACATTTTGTTGTGCCTTGGTTTTTGTAAAAACCATGCATGTAAATACAACTACAAATGCCAACAATATTATTTTCGCGTTCATTGTTATTTTTAAGGGAACAGCAATTGATTATTCTAAAACTCATCCGTAACACAACCTTCCGCCGCGGTTTTCACTGTTTTAGCATATTTATACAATACGCCATTAGTGGCTTTAAGCGCAGGTTGTACCCAATTTGCCCTGCGTTCTGCTATCTCTGCTTCACTTACTTTAAGCGTTAATGTGTTGTTTACAGCGTCAATCTCAATTATGTCGTTGTCTTTAACCAAGCCAATGGTGCCGCCATCGTACGCCTCTGGGGTAATATGCCCTACCACAAAACCGTGGGTGCCTCCGCTAAACCTGCCGTCGGTTATCAATGCCACCGATTTGCCCAAGCCTGCTCCTATAATCGCACCAGTTGGTTTCAACATTTCGGGCATGCCCGGTGCGCCTTTGGGGCCAATATTGCGTATCACCACCACGTCGCCTGCATGTACCCTGCCGCTTTGTATACCTTGTATCAAATCATGCTCGCCGTCAAACACACGGGCCGTACCTTCAAAACGTTCGCCTTCCTTACCACTTATTTTTGCCACGCTACCGCCTTCGGCTAGGTTGCCATACAGTATTTGCAAATGGCCTGTTTGCTTGAGCGGCCTTTCCAATGGGTGTATAATATCCTGTGTTTCAAAATCTAAATCGGGTGCCTCCGCAAGGTTCTCGGCCACTGTTTTGCCGGTTACGGTTAAGCAATGCCCATGCAAAAGGCCTTTGCCCAACAGATATTTCATCACGGCGGGAACACCGCCCTTGCTGTGCAGGTCTTGCATAAGGTATTTGCCGCTTGGCTTAAAGTCTGCCAGCACGGGTACCCTGTCGCTGATGGACTGAAAATCGTCCTGCGTCAAAGGCACGCCCACGCTTTTTGCCATCGCAATTAAATGCAGCACGGCATTGGTGCTGCCGCCAAGCACCATAATAACGGTAATGGCATTTTCAAATGCCTCACGTGTCATAATATCACGCGGTTTAATATCTTTTTCCAGCAGCACCCGTATTGCTTTGCCAACAGCCTCACACTCCCTTTGTTTTTCCTCGCTTAAAGCTGGGTTGGAGGATGAGTTAGGCAAGCTCATGCCCAAAGCCTCAATAGCACTGGCCATGGTATTGGCAGTGTACATGCCACCGCAGGCACCTGCACCCGGGCATGAATGGCGGACGATGTTTTTAAAATCATTTTCATCCAAATTGCCTGCAATTTTTTGGCCCAATGCTTCAAATGCCGAAACAATATTCAAATCCTGCCCTTTGTAGTGGCCTGGGGCAATGGTGCCGCCATACAACATGATGGAAGGGCGGTTTAACCTGCCCATGGCCATTAGCGAACCTGGCATGTTTTTATCGCAACCGGGTATGGTTATCAAAGCATCATAATACTGGCCGCCTGCATTTGTTTCAATGCTATCGGCAATAACATCGCGGCTAACAAGGCTGTACCGCATACCGTCTGTGCCCATGCTTATGCCGTCGCTAACGCCAATGGTATAAAAACGCAAGCCAAGCAAGCCCTCTGTTTCATTCACACTTTTACGCACGCTTGTTGCAAGGTCGTTCAAGTGCATATTGCAGGGGTTTCCGTCCCAGCCCATGCTTACTATGCCTACCTGTGCTTTATTAAAGTCTTCCTCTTTAAAGCCAATGGCATAGTACATAGCCTGGGCAGCCGGCTGTGTGGGGTCCTGTGTTAACGTTTTGCTGTACTTATTTAAAACACCCCCATCCCCTAAAGAAGTGCTTGCAACCTGGCTATTTTTCTCTTGCTGGCTCATAATTTTTTGTCGTTAGATTTTATTGAATCATCTGTTTTTTATATAATGGTCTTTAGTTGTGTCACTCCCTTCAACAGTTAGCCTACTATTCAGCCATTAAACCTGGTTGCTGTAAATGCATGCCATTTAGGCCGTTAGTAACCTTGTTAAATATGCCACCAAAATAAAAAACCCGCCTCTTTTTGGAGGCGGGTTGGTTATAATTTGATGTTGTTTATAACTAACTGATACCTCCATGCAAAGCAGGAATAATATTGACAACCACCACCACAATTACTATTGTGAGGTTGTTGAGCAAATTATTTACACTGTTTTTTTGCATATCAGCATTATATACTGCGAATATATAAAGCCTTTTTAATAAAACAAAGAGCAAGACATGGATTTGGATAGATTTTTTAGATGTATGAGATGTTTTTAAAATAATTTTCTTAGCATCTCGCAATCATTTTAATCATTCCAAATCTCCGTCATATAATGGTCGACTTCCTCAGCTCAATATTCCCCACGTTTATTTCACCGGTTATTTTGTGCGACACAAAATCGGCTACCAACTCGCCTATGGTAGAGGTGAAATAAAAATTAATGCTGTCAATATCCTTGGTTACAAAATTATTTTTCAAGGTCCAGTTAACGCCTTCGCGCACATGCCGGGCTTCTTGCATAAGGCCAAAATATTCCAACAGCATGGCTGCGGACAAGATAGAGCCAACTGGGTTGGCAATGTCTCTGCCGGCCGCCTGCGGGTAAGTAATATGCACTGGCTCAAACAGTGCGGTAACCGTTCCGATGGATGCAGAAGGAAGCAGCCCCGGCGACCCCACTATTGCGTTAGCTTCGTCGTTTAATATATCGCCAAACATATTCTCTGTAAGTATTATATCAAACTGTTTGGGATTGAGTAATATTTGGGTGGCCGCATAGTCAACAAACATATAGTCTACCTGCACGTCCGCATATTCTTTGGCAACCGCTTCCACCACTCTCCTCCACAGCCGGCTTGTTTCCAACACATTGGCTTTGTCAACCAAGGTTAGTTTTCGCTTGCGCCGCCTTGCGTATTTAAATGCTATATAGGCAATGCGTTCAATTTCAGGCTTTGTGTACACGCAAACGTCACTGGCAGTAGCCCCATCGCTGCTCAATTCCTTGTGGCCAAAATATATGCCTCCTGTAAGCTCGCGAAAGATGATAAAGTTAACCCCCTCCAACTGTTTGGCCTTTAACGGCGACAAATGCTGTAACGATGGGTAGGTTGTAACAGGATGCATGTTGGCGTACAACTGCAAACTCTTGCGAAGTTTTAGTAAGCTTGGCTCCGGCCTGCTTTTGTCATTTTCGCCGTTTTCATATTGCAAATTATCAATGGCACCAAACAATATGGCATCACTGTTTAAGCAGCTCTCAATGGTTTCATCTGGTAATGGTGTGCCAGTCCGTTCCACGGCTTCCAGGCCCATTAAGCAATGGGTATAATTAAACACGTGGCCATACTGGTGTGCCACCGAGTCAAGTACTTTTATTGCTTGTCGCGTAACCTCTGGCCCTATTCCATCCCCAGCTATTACGGTTATATTTTTTTCCATGGCATCCCTTTAAGCAAGGGTGTTGTTTATTAAGTTTTTTACGCCGCTTTCGTTTCTTTGTCAAGCGTTCCTGTTTCGTACCCATCTTTCCTTAATTCAAGCACATGTGTTATACATGCCGGAATCTCATTGGTATAATGGCTTACATATATCAATGTTTTGTTCAGCCGGGTACATAACGTATCGGCCAATGCCACAAACTGCTTCACTTGCGTTTCATCCAAGCCTTGGCAGGGTTCATCCAAAATAAGCAGCGGCGGGTTTTTAACCAAAGCCCTTGCCAACAAGGCCATCCTTTGCTGGCTGGTGGATAGTGCCGAAAGTGGTTTTTGCTGTACCCGTTGCAACTGCAAGTAAACAAGCCATTGCTGCACTGTTTGTTGTTGCTGCTCATCCAATTTTTTATACAAGCCTACCGTATCAAAAAAACCGGATGCCACAGTGTTGTAGCAAGTAAGGTTTGTGTCAAAATACCATTGCAGCTCAGGCGACACATAGCCTATTTTTCTTTTAATGTCCCAAATAGTTTCCCCGCTGCCCCTTTTTTTGTCAAACAATATAATTTTATTGGCGTATGCCTGTGGGTGGTCTCCGGTAACTAAGCTAAGCAGTGTTGACTTGCCGGCGCCATTGGCACCTTTTAACAACCATTTTTCGCCATTGTTAACCTGCCAATTAATGTTGTTGATGATAATATTTTGTTGGTAAGCCACCTGTACATTCTCCATTTTGATGGCAATATCAAAATTAACCACTGCCTGTTTAAAAGGCATCTCCTGCTGTAGCACCTCGGGTAACTGCAACGTGTGTATGGTATTTGACAAAAACTGTTGTTTTTCCTCAAACAACGCCAAGCCGCCGTTTTGCAAAAAAACAACATGTGTTATACAAGCCGGTAACTGGTGTACATCTGCAATAACAACAATGGTTTTGCCGGCGGCGGCTTTTTCGTTAATGATGGCGTGCAATTGCTGCCTGCTGTTTACATCAAGCCCAATAAATGGGCTGTCAATAACAAACACGTCGGCCTCTTGTAAAAATGCGTTTACTAGCTGAAACCTTTTATGCTCCCCGCTAGACAAATGCAGCAAAGGCGCATCTTTTCTATGCTGCAACTGTAAACGAGTAAGCAGGCTGTCTATATTGGCCTCAGCAGTACAAACTTTTCTTAATTCGTCGGCCACTGTAATGGTCATGTCACTTTCAAAACTGTTATACCGTTGCTGGTAATAAAAGTAGCTTGTATTGCTGGTGTTTTTAAAGTGGTAATGCTGCTCAACAAAAACGATGTGCGGTTTTTTGTCGCCAAACGTTATTGAACCTTGGAAAAATATTTTACCCGCAATGGCTTTTGCCAATGTGGTTTTGCCACTGCCCGAGGCACCGGTTATGGCAAGATGGCCGTTTATGGGTAGTGTGAAAGAAATATCACGTAACAATGGCTGGCCTTGTAACTGCAGTGAAAGATTTGATACGTACATAGCGCAGCCCCCATCCCCTAAAGGGGGGTTCTGAGCTTCGTATATTTCTTTCTGCGCGTCGTTCATTTTCTATTTGTTATGCAAAAAAATTTAAACAAATCAGTCTTTTGCCCTCCTTTAGGGTATGGGGGCTTGGGACTTGTGCGTGGTTTTGGGGTTTCTACCTTTGATAGTACATTACTATGGATGCTTTTGCCAGCGTGTTAAAATGTATATTAAAGCCTACCAATGCCGGCATGGTTGTTTTATCAAGCCCTTGTAGCACAGGTGTTTTTAATGCATATACTGTAATTAGGTAGGTATGCAAGCCATGGCCTTGCGGTGGGCAGGGGCCGCCGTAGCCAGGCTGGCCAAAATCGGTAACACTTTGTATGGCACCGGGGGGCAGCAGGCCTTTTGCAGCATCACCTGCACCGGTTTTTAACTCAGTTGTATTGGCCGGCAGGTTAAAAACCACCCAATGCCAAAAACCACTGCCTGTTGGCGCATCAGGGTCGTACATGGTTATGGCAAAGCTTTTAGTATCTGCGGGCGCGTTTTCCCACGACAGTTGGGGCGATACATTTTCGCCGGTGCAGCCAAAGCCATTAAACACCTGCTTATTGGTTGCCTGGCCGCCCACATCTTTGCTTTTTAGCGTAAATGTTTGGGCATGCGACCATGCAGTTGCAAGTAGTAAACAACCTAAAATCAATATTCTTTTCATAATAATTTGTTTTGCCAATAATTAAACGCAGTCTTTTATAATAGCTGCCAAACATTGCAAATTTAACCTTTAAGCACCTCGGCACTCTCCGGCACCTCCGCTTGGTATGCCTCCGCCAACTGGTGCAAATCGTCATCGTTCACTTCTTTCTTGGTGTCGGCCACCTTTAAAAAGCGCTCATATAACACATCCACATCATTACGGGTAAATTCATGGCCCAGTTTCCTAAAACGGTGTGCCAGGGCACTGCGGCCACTGCGGGCAGTAAGCACTATTTTACTTTCGCCTGCACCCACCTCTTCGGGGTTGATAATTTCGTATGTGAGTGAATCTTTCAAAAAGCCGTCTTGGTGTATGCCAGATGAGTGGGCAAATGCATTGCTGCCCACAATTGCCTTGTTTGGCTGCACCTGCATGCGCATGGTATCGCTTACCAAACGGCTCATCGGGAACAGTTTTTGCGATTTTACACCCGTATAAAAGCCTAATGAATGGTGTTGCTTAATTACCATCACCACTTCCTCCAGCGATGTGTTGCCGGCTCTTTCACCCAAGCCGTTAATCGTACACTCAATTTGGCCAGCCCCGGCTATAATACCGGCGATGGAATTGGCGGTGGCCAGCCCAAGGTCGTTATGGCAATGGCAGGATAAGGTGGCCCTGTCTACATTGCTAACATTGTTGACTAAATAAGCAATTTTTTCACCATATTGGTGGGGCAAACAATAACCCGTGGTATCGGGTATATTTACCACGGTGGCACCAGCGGCAATCACGGCCTCTACCACCCGGGCCAGATAATCATTGTCGGTACGGCCGGCGTCTTCGGCGTAAAACTCAACATCGTCCACAAAGTTTTTAGCCCATTTTACAGCCTGCACTGCCCGCACCAAAATATCCTCCCTGTTGGAGTTGAATTTTGACTTTATGTGGAAATCAGACGTGCCGATACCCGTGTGTATCCTAGGTTTGGCCGCGTATTTCAGCGCATCGGCCGCTACTTCAATATCTTTTTGCACGGCACGGGTAAGGCCGCAAATGGTGGCATTTTTAACCACTTTGCTTATTTCGCGCACCGATGTAAAGTCACCGGGGCTCGATATGGGGAAGCCTGCCTCAATTATATCAACGCCCAACTCTTCCAAGGCAATCGCCAATTCAATTTTTTCCTTCGTGTTTAATTTACAACCCGGCACCTGCTCCCCGTCGCGCAAGGTTGTGTCGAAAATATCTATCTTTTTACCCGGCATAGCGTATTTTTAGAAATGAAAAAGTGCAGGTTACTTAATTTTGGGTTTGCCTGCCTTACAATGTAAGCAGCCTGCATTGCCAAAAATAACAATATGTAGTAGGTGTTTTCAACTAAATTACAAGTTATTTTACACTGCACAAACGGCATAAATTTGGCTGAAACGCAAGTGCAGTAAGGCTTTGGAAAAAATGAAACTACGATGCCCAACCGGTCAACAGACGAGCTTTTTCAACTGATTAGGTCGCTAGACAAGAGCGAGAAGCGGATGTTTAAGCTGTATTTAAAGCGGAGCGACGGCGCGGAAGACCTAAAAGTCATCCGGCTTTTTGACGCATTGGACAAAATGGACGAGTACAGCGAGGACCTATTACTCAAAAAGGATAAAAGCATTAAAAAGCAGCAGCTGAGCAATATGAAAGCCCACCTGTACAAGCAATTGCTGAGCAGCTTGCGGCAAGCTAAAAATGAGGGGAATATTGACATTTTGCTAAATGAGCAAATGGCCTATGCACGCATACTGTATAATAAAGGCCTGTACTTGCAAAGCCTTAAGATGCTTGATAAAATTAAGCAACTTGCCCGCGCGCACAACCAGTTAACCTTTCAGTTACAGGCGATTATATTTGAGAAAAAGATTGAGGCCCTGCACATAACAAGAAGCATTGGCGACAGGGCCGAATTGCTCTCCCACGAATCCGATGATGTAAATGCACACCTTACCCTGGTAAACAGCCTCAGCAACCTCTCGTTGCAGCTGTACAGCTGGTATATTAAAATGGGGCATGCCAGAGACGAAAAAGATGTGGCTGCCATAAAAATGTTTTTTGATGCCAACCTGCCTGCTTATAATATTGCCAGCATGCAGTTTTATGAAAAAATGTACCTATACCAAAGCTATTGCTGGTATGGTTTTATTTTGCAGGACCTGCTGATGTATTACCGCTACACACAAAAATGGGTAGACCTTTTTGAAGCTGAACCCGATATGAAATTGGTTGAGCCCGGGCAATACATAAAGGCCATGCACAACCTGTTGAGTGCACACTTTGACCTTGAAAATTTTGAAAAATTTGAGGAAACGCTGCAACAGTTTGAGCAATTTGCCTGCTCAGAAAACGCAGATACCAACCCCAATACGCGTATACAAACCTTTGTGTACCTTAACCTGGCCCGCATAAACAAGCATTTTTTGGAGGGCACCTTTACACAGGGCCTTGCCTTGGTACCCCAGATAGAAGGACGGCTGGCCGAGTATAAACTGCAGCTTGACAGGCACCGCACCTTGGTGTTTTATTACAAAATAGCCTGCCTTTATTTTGGCAGCGGCAACAACGTCAAAGCCATTGAATACCTTAACCGTATTATTAACTGGAAAGTTGACCTGCGCACCGACCTGCAGTGCTATGCCCGCCTACTGCATTTAATAGCCCACTACGAAATGGGTAACGATGCTATTTTGGAACACCTGATAAAATCGGTATACCGTTTTATGGCAAAAATGCAAAACCTAAGTGTGGTAGAAGAAGAGATATTTAGGTTCCTCCGAAAATCATTCTCACTGGCACCCAACAAAATGATTGCCGCATTCAAATCGCTGAAAGACAGGCTTGAGCGGTATAAAGGCAACCCCTTGGAAAGCAGGTCGTTTATGTACCTAGATATTACAGGTTGGCTGGAAAGCAAAATTCAGCACGTGCCGGTTGAACAGGTTAGGCGCAATAGGTTTTTGGCTGGCAGAAAGGGAAAAGGCTAGGGGTATTAGCTGCTGGCTAAATCAACCATCGCCGCTTGGGCAGCTATCCATGGTGGCTTGCACATGGCTTTAGCTGATATTGGCTTGGCGGTTTAGTTTTTACAAACAAGGTAATAATAATGCTCCCCTTCAATCCCCTTTTCAAAAATACCTTTCAGCTTGCCGGTTTTTGTAATTTCACTGTGCTTCTTCAGGTCAAACACCTCATAATTAAGCAGAAAAGCAGAAAACGACTCTATAAAAGGCAAAAACCTCTTAATCGTATTTACTTCACTATTTATATTGCTTCTGTTGCTTTCGTTGGTTTTAAGGGCCAACAATAATTCACGTTCCATAATATTTTTACGTTTTTTATATTGGTACAATATTATGCCAGTATTAATACCAAAACCTTTAAGGCATCCTTAAATAAAGGTTTAAAACCCCCAAAAGAGTCAATTTTATTCATAGGAATTAGCACTTAGGTCGCACTTTAAAATTAGAAGATTTATATTTGCGACATGGATATGTTGGATAAATTCAAAGGCGTGAATTCTATAAATTTTCATAAGCGGTTTACGGATGACGATTCTTGCTTGGAATATC
>CAIRZB010000079.1 GCA_903882935.1 uncultured Parafilimonas sp.
GATATTCCAAGCAAGAATCGTCATCCGTAAACCGCTTATGAAAATTTATAGAATTCACGCCTTTGAATTTATCCAACATATCCATGTCGCAAATATAAATCTTCTAATTTTAAAGTGCGACCTAAGTGCTAATTCCTAATATCTATTTATTTGCCTGCTGCTCCAAAAGAGCGTTTTTGAAATTTGCTCAACACTTGCCGATCCTTTAGTTTCAAACAATAGCCCAAATAGTTTCAGTTTCCTCTCGTCTATTTTTTTGCTTGCCTCTAATACTGCCAGCATTTTGGTTGTAAGCAAATCTGAAAATTCGCTTAGGCTTTTAAAAGGCAATTCATCAATACCCCAAAAGGATTTTTCTAGTGCCCTATTTTGGTCAAGTATTTCACTTATGTTGAAAAGCAAAATAGATTCGGCGGCTATTGGTTTAAACCGGATTGCATAAAAAGCCGTATCAGCTGGAATTATAATGTTAAACGGCTTTGTCCATATACCTTTTAAGTAAATTGACTGAAAATTGTTCTTTTCAAATTGTACAATCATACCAAAATGGCCATCTGGAAGAATTGTAAACTCATGGGCGGCACCCGTTACATTCTTGGCACACCAAAAACACTTTACAAAATCTGCAAGTTTTCTGTCAGGGAAAAGTTCATTATATAATATGCCATTCATTTTTGCTAATATAGCTCAATATCAGAAAAATTAATGACTTATTTAGCATGAAACAAGTCTTAGCTCGGTAAGAATGTTTATTTTAAATGGTGCTATTAGCGTGCCTCCGCCCCTACAAACCCTTTTATTTGTAACACACGTTGGTAGCCAATAAAAAACCCCTTGTAGAAACAAAGGGTTTAATCCGTCCCATTAAATCATGGGTCTTTGAAACAAATTTCTCATAGGATTACTGTGTTCTTTTTGCAAATTTTTCGCGAAAAATATGGTTGTTCGTATGAAGGGTAATTATATAAATGCCCTGTGCCAGCCTTTCCAGCCAATCAATTTTTATAATGTTGGTGCCTTTTGCAATGGGCTGATAGTTGCCCATCAACTTGTTGCCCAAAATATCTTGTATTTCCACGTACCCGTTTTCATCGCTATTACTGCTAAACTGCAGCAATAAAAAACTTTGGGCGGGATTGGGATACATTTTTACCGCCCATTGGTTACTAAAGCTAAGTGAACGTACCAAGGAGTAACTGGTATGGCCGTTATTGTCCATTTGCTTAATACGATAGTAATTGGTACCGTCCAACGGGGCCCCGTCGGCAAAACTGTACATTGTTAAAACAGCACTAGTGGCGGCAGCTTTAACTGTACCAATTTGTTGCCAAATTCTGGCATCATCGCTGCGTTGTATTTCAAAATAAGTATTATTGGTTTCGCTAGCAGAGCTCCAAGAAAGTAAGGCTTGCGCTCGTTGCTTCAAGGCAGTAAAAAATAAATCGTTGGCCGTGAGCGTAGTAGCACAACTGCCTGCGGTAAGGGTAAAGTTACCCGTACCAACACAGCCTGCCGCATTGGTTATTTTTACAGTATATAAACCATTATACGTAACAAAGTTTGACTGAAGCGAGGAGGTGGAGGAATCGTTGGTGGTGCTTAAAGTGTTATCAGGGTAAAAACGGCCGCCAGAGGCGGTAGTCCAGTACCATGTTAACCCATTTGCTTCGTAAAACCTGCCGTAATTTATGCCATTGCTGTTTGTACCGCAGGTAAGTGAAATGCTGGGTGCTGCTTGGTCAACCACAACACTTGATGGGGTTGTGGCCGCGCCAATGCAGCCGGCGCCGTCGGTAATGGTTATGGTATAGGTGCCTGAAGATGTGGGTGTTGCGGTGGTGTTTTGGGTGGCGGCATTGTTAACGCCGCTGCCTGCCCATGCGCATGTATATGGGCCAGTGGTGGCAGTAAAAGTACCCGTTAAGTTAATGTTTGTAGCGGGTGTTTGGCAAACACTGTAATTACTGGAGGTTGCTGACACAGTTAGCCCCGCGTTAAGTGCAAGCGTGGTATTATTGCCTGTGGCTGTACAGTTATTAGCATCCTGTATAGCAAAACCCCACACGTAGTTTTGTGCTGCCGTTGCCGTGGCTGTAGCAGTTACCGGCGATGATGAGGCAGACCCTGCTGACGGTGTTACGCTAGAATTGCTTGGCGCAGTCCAGCTATAATTATAGGGCGATGTGCCGCCGCTGTACGATGCTGAAAGGTTTACGACAGTTGTGCCGCCTGCACAGGTTGAATTTGAGCTTGCAGTTACTGAACCTAGGCCGGGCGTGCCGCCGGTAACCAATATGGACGAGGAGCCTGAGCCAGTACAACCGTTGTTATCAGTAATGGTGGCAGTATACTTAAAGGTTGAGGTACCGACAGTTGCCCCCAATATGCTTGCAATGGTGCTGCCGCTGGTGGTAGATGAAGCTGGGTTAACACTAGTACTACCCGGTGAAGTTACTACCGTGGTGGCCCATGCATAATTGTTATATGTGCCGCTGCCGCCGTTGGCTGACGAAAACAGCCCAACACTACCGCTGCCGCCACAAAAGCCAGGCGCAGAGGATGCCACAGCAACTGTTACCGCACTGTTAACCGTTTGTATGCCGGTGCTAGCAGAAGCTGCACAGCCATTTGCATCGGTAACCTTTAATGTGTACGCATAGCTACCAATGGCCGTTGGTGTAATGGTTGTGCTTAAGGTATTGGTAGCACCCAAACCGTTGCCGGTGGGGCTGCCTGTCCATAAATACGTTGTTATAGCGCCGTTGCCTTGGGTAGCGGTGGGGCTGAGTGTTTTTGCTGAGTTTAAGCACGCAAAACCTGCGGTAGGCATGTTACTGATGGTTGGCCCGGTTGCATTTACGTTACCTGATACCGACCTTACGGTGGTAGTATTAGTGGCGGTGCAATTATTGGCATCTTTCGCTGTTATTGTATAGGTATATGTACTGCCAAAGTTGCCGCCCGATACAGATGACGCAGCAATGGTTGGTGCAGCAAGCGTCATTATAGGACTGGTGCCGCTTACTGTCCAAAGGTATGTGTAGGGTGCAGTGCCGCCCGAAGCAACGGAATACACTGTATCTACCCCATTAAAACATAAAGCAGATGCATAACTGCTTGCGGTAACAGTTGGCGAAGGATTGACCGTTATTTGTGCAGTGGTTGCAGTGCTTATACAACCTTGTGAGGTTGTTACTTTTAAACTGTAAGGGCCCGACACCGTGGGGGAGATGTTGCCTGGGCTGGCCAAACTTGAGGTATAGCCGTTAGGGCCCGTCCATGAGTAAGTATAGGGCGTAAGGCCGCCGCTTACGGTTGAACCAAGGCTTACGGTGCTGCTGGTACAGATGGTTTGTGCTGACGTTGGTGTTACACTAACGGTTGCCGCATTAGCCGTTGGAAATAGGTAAAGGTTTACGTTTGTTGCATTTGTAGCGGCACAACCATTGGCATCGGTAACTACTACTGAATATTTATACTTATCCTGGTTAACAATAGTTGAGTTTGTGATGGTTGGTTTTGCCAATAGGTTTTGCTGGTTGGTAGGCGACTGCGCACCGGGGCCATTATCCGGGCCGGATACATAGCTACCGCTCCAACTATAGGTATAAGGCGTAGTGCCACCGCTTGGGGTGGATGAAATTGTTAGGCTTGGGTTACCGCAAACAAACTCTGTTGTATCATTTGAGGTTACTACAGTAGGCACTGGGTACACCGTTACGGTTTGGGCAGCGGGTATTACTTTGCAAAATCCGTCATTTACAGTTACGTTAAAGGAATAAATGCCCGCCGCCGTTGGCGTAGGGTTGGGACTTTGCAAGGAATTATTAGCAGCATTTAAACCACTAGTACCAGAGGGTGCAGCTGACCAAGCATACGTGTAACTGCCCGATCCGCCGCTTGCGTTTGCTTTTAAATTAGTTATAGCCGAACCCGAACAAGTATTGGGCCCGGTGGTTGTTACCGTTGGCGCGGTGTGTAGCGACACCGTAAGCGGGGTGCTGCCAGTACCAGTACAACCAACGGCATCGGTTACCACAACTGTGTAGGTATAGGTGTTTGCAGCGGTAGCCACAAAAGATGTATTTTGGGTGTTGATGCTGGTAAGCCCGGCACCACTTGCAGGGCTGGCTGACCATGAATAGGTAAATGGCAATGTACCCCCTGTTGCACTGGAATACAAACTGTCTGCTTGGCTTAAACATACTGAGCCAGAAGCCAACTGGTCGGTAACCACGATTGTTGGGGCTGTACTTACAATTACACCCGACGTTGATGTGCTTACACAACCAATAGCATTGGTGTAAGTATATGTTATTATGGCATTACCCGTAGCTATGCCAGTTACTTTACCTGTTTTGGCGTTAATTTTGGCCACGCTAGTAGGGTTTATTGCCCATATACCACCAGTTTGTGTGTTGCTGAAGGTATAATTGGTACCCAAACAAATATTGGGGGCAATGGTGGGCGAAACCGTATTAGGCCCCAATGTAAGAATTACGGGGTTGATAGATATATCGTCTATACCAATATCATTACCGTTACCGCCTATGTTTACGTTTTTAAGGTATAGGTCTGCCGTGCTGGTAGTGGCAGTAAAAGTGAAGGAAAACAACGTCCACGTGGCGCTGGTTATATTGCCAGTGGTGGCGGTGTTTACAAAATTCCCACTTAAATCCTGTAAGCCAAAGGTCACGTTCGGTTTAATGGGCGAACCTGCCGATACGTTTGCTGCGTAAAACGAAATAATATAGTTTAGGCCAGGCACCAAATTTGTAACCCTTTGCCTGTAAAACTCATCTTTAGCATAACTGGCGTTAACCAACAGAAAATACCCACCATTGCCTGTATGGTCAGTAACACCGGGGTTACTGTACCATGTACCGCTGGTATTCAACACTACATTGTAATAGCCATCGGCTGGCGAAGTTGCATTGTAGTAGTGGTAGGCCGAACCTTCCACCGCCAAGCCATAACCACCCGTGCCAAACTGCCCGGTTCCGTTGCCTGCATCAAAGCTCTGTAATATTTGTTGCGTGCAGGTAAGGGCTATGGCTTTAGCGTTAAGCTTTTCGTTCACAAATTCAATATAAACCACTTCGTCAGCGGCAATGGTGCTTTGCGCATAATTGCTCACCAGGTTGGTACTGGTGGCATTACCGGGGTCGTATATGTTAAAGCGGCCAAGGTCGTATGCGCTGCTGGGCAGTGTTTCGTTAATGGTATAGGTACCTGGCGCCACTGGTATGATAATGCCATTGCCGTTAAGCGATGAGCTGTTTTTAACCCTTTCATCATCAATCCAGTAAGCCGTGCCGGTATTATCAAGTGCCCTGTACCAAATACCCAGCGGAAATGTTGCTGGGTAAAGGTATACATCCACCCCATACACCTGCCTTGAGGCGCCCCCAGTAAGGCGCTGTATCAGCCTTGTGGACAATTCGGTTGTCCATGTGGCGGTACCCGGGTTATAACTCGCAACTACGTCTGTGCCGCCGTTGCTGTTATCGTTACAGGTGGCATAAATATAGCCGTTGTCATCGTAAGCAATATCGGCTACACTCCCGGTAGCACCAGTGCCTGCTGTGCCCAAGCTGGTATTGGAACCCGCCAATGTAATAGCATTAATAGTGGCTACACCGGGTTTAATATAGGCAATACTTGTTGCAGCCAGGTTCATATCAATCCTGGTGCCCGCAATACTGGTGTTTAATACCAGTGTCCACGTGCCACCAGTTGCCGGTGCTGCGGTAGGGGTATAGGTATTTGAATAGTAATAGATAGCGCCAGAAGAAGTAACCATGGCAATGTAACCATTGTTGCAGGTAACATCGCTTATAGTGTTGCCTGTGGTATAAATTTGTGTTGATGTGCCATTGTTATAAAAAAACACGCCCGAGGAAGTGGAATATACAAACTGGCCAGCATACGCGCCATCAATAGCTGTTACACCTGTAACACTTAAAGATGTCCATTTGGAGCTGGCTACACTGCGGTGGTAAACAGTGCCTGAAACAGCACCAGTATTGCTAATGGCCGTTGCAGTGTTACCTGCAGTGGCCCACATCTCGCCATCGCCACCTGCGCCATGGCAAACGCCAAGATCAAAAACATGTATATAAGTACCAGAGTTGGCAGTATTGTTGGCCGTAGCCTGGTCGTTAAGGCCAAAAGTATTTACCGTTGCCCCGCTGTTGTCTTTAGTGGTAAAGGTATAATCTACCGCGTTTTCTTCATTAATATGCTTATCATGCACGTATACAAAACCTACAGGTACATAAATCCCCAGTGCAAAAGCCTCGTAACCGTACATCTTCACCTCCACCTGCGTGGGGTTGGTTGTGCTGGCTGCATAAGCCGCCACTGGTGTATTGGTATTGGCTGTCCAAAGTACGGTAGAGGTGCCAATGCCTGTTTGTGTCGGAAAGTTACCCGTACCAATGGATTCGTACGCGGCCCAGCTACCGCCGTTGGTAATGCCCGAGATCGTTTCTGTAACAAAACCGTTGCCCGTCCGCTCTGCATCAAACAAGGCTAGGTTAAAATTTGGAATTGTGTTGCCAGCGGCATCGGTAAGTGCTATACCGCTGAATACAATATCAACATTGTAATTGCCATTCATATACAACGCTGGCTTACCACCCACACCCACGTAACCTGTTGTACCTAAGGGTGTTAAAGTACCGCTACCTATTGTTGGCAATGCCGTTTGGTTAAGGTAAGTACCCCCAATATTACGTGCTATTAAAGATAACTTATAGCCGTTAGCAAGGGTAAACACAAAGCTTTGCCCAGCGCTGGTACTCGCGGTGGTATTATTGTAATTAGTAAAGTCGAGCAACTGCGTCTTTTGCGCATTTACACCCGTAGCGCCGTTATTGCTTATGCTGTAACTACCGACCGACTGGCCAAATACATTGCTGCTGAATATAGTTAGCAAAACGAACACGAAGATGAAATTTCGAAATCGGCTTTCATTCGCGGCCACAAGTTTGTTTATAAATTGTTGTTTCATTATTCAGACGGATTAATTTCGTTTTCACAAGTCGAACTTTACTCAAAATATTCGACGGCCTAGTCGGTACGGGACAAAAAACAGGGTACGGAATTCGTCATTGACTATCGTGGAACAAAATTGCGCAGTACGGGCTTTGGGGTATGTAACGGGTTATGCATTTACAAGTAGCATTTTTGCTACATATTATAATATTTTAACATATCTAAATTGCAACCGGTTTTCAGTATACTGATGTACCATGTAACAATTATCGGCGTTGGATTATTGACTATCCTGTGATTGGGCAGGCCAAACGGATTTTAGATCCTTTTTAGCCGAAACAAAATATTGCCTAATTAATTAATCAGTAGTTCAAACATTGCCCAATAACAAATAATAGAAGGCATGAGAATTGTTAAAATAGTATATTTGTTTGCCATTAAACAACCGTGGGCCTTAGCTTATTAACGAGGTATATGAAAAATTGCAGGCTACTAATCGCAGACGACCACAGGGTCATCAGTTACGGCATTCAGCTTATCCTGAAGAATCTTTCTTCTTTTTTTACATTCGAGTTCGACGAAGCCGTTAACGGCAACGAAGCATTAAAGCTTGTAAAAGCTAATAATTACGATTTAATTATATTGGACATTAACATGCCCGACACTGACCTTTTTAGCCTTGTCGGCGACATAATTGCCCATAAACAAAATAACCGAATACTTGTATACAGTACCAACAGCGAATTGTTATACGCCAAAAGGCTTTACAAGCTGGGTGTTATGGGGTACTTATCAAAAAACTCCCCTGCTTCTGAGGTAAACAACGCTATTACCAGCATGCTAGACGGCTACACCTATGTGAGCAATACCATGAAAGAATTGCTGTTGCACGATGTAAAATTTAATAACAAGAATACTGACAACCCTTTTGATAGCCTAACCAACCGCGAAATTCAAGTAGCCCAAGGCTTTATTAATGGAGAGAACATCAACAGCATTACAAATAGGCTTAACCTGCACCCTTCATCTGTTGGCACCTATAAAAATAGGATATTTCAAAAATTACAAATCAGCAGCCTGTTTGAACTTAGCAAGCTGGCTGAAATTAACGGTTTTACCTAACACCATTCTGTGTGCCTAAACTCATGGCGCAGTCTACGACACTTTCCCCTTAAATTTAAATGGTTCGGCTTTTTGAATCTTTGAATCAATAATATTAATTAATGAACTATCTCAAGTTCCTAATGTTTTCTCTCTTGGCCACAGCAAATATTGCGGTGGCCCAAACTGCCAAATACCCGTCGCTGACTAAAATTTCAACAATGCACAATTCAGCCGATAGCGCAGACTTGTACTACTCACTTTCAAAATATTATTTAAATAAAAATACCGATAGCAGCATAATATTCGGCAAAAAGGCTATCGCTACGGCAAAACGGGCTAATAATGCAAGGCTTACGGTAAAATCGTTGGTAACTACTGGCAAAGCATTACTTAAGGCAACTAGGTATTACGATGGACTGCAATATTATTTTGAGGGTCTCCCTATTTGCAATTCAAATAATTTAACCGGTCTTACAGCAAAAATTTACAACGACCTTGGTATCGCGTACGGTGGTATAAATGATTATACCTTATCGGCAGCCTATTTTAAAAAAGCACTATCAGTACAACAGGATGCCCATGACAGTGACAAAACACCTCAGTACCAAATTATCTGCAACTTAGCGGAGACCTTTAAAAGCTTGGATATGGGTGATTCTACCCGAGCATATAGTTATAAGGCCCTCGCTATGGCAAACGCAGCCAACGACAGCTTGGCGCAGGCTATTATTTTTTTTAATATCGGCGACGCATGGCTGAACCAGAAAAATTACCAATTGGCACTTAAGTACGTCGATTCGTCTATGGGCATTTCAGCATCAATAGCCGACTACGAAGGCATTGCATATTGCAACAACGCACTAGCGCTAATTTACTACGGCCTAGGCCAAACTAGCAAAAGTATACAGTTTGCCAAGCTTGCTTTACAACAAAGTATAAATTTAGGACTACACCCCAAAAGCAAGGCCTACAACATACTATATTTAAATTTTAAGGCCCTTAAAAACTACGATGCGGCATTAAAATACCGAAACCTTGAAGTTGCCGTAAATGACAGTTTAAATAATATTGAAGCCCAAAAAAACATGGCATCTCTCCAGTTGAAATATGATGTTCGCAACAAACAAGAAGAGATTGATGCCCTCACTTTTAAAACCACTGAATACAATAACAAGCGGCGTACCGCTTTATATACGGCTGTCATATTTGGCTTCCTATTGGTTGGCGTTAGCTTCGCTTATCTGCGTATTAGAAAATTACAGCGTTTTGGCAAGTTGCAGAACAAAGAAATACTTAGGCAAAAAAACAAACTGGAAGAATTGAACGAAACAAAAAACAAACTATTTTCAATTGTTTCGCACGACCTTAAAGGACCGTTCCTATTGGTAAGGAATATTTCTTCACTTATCCGGACTAAGGAGATTTCAGAAATTGAAACCAGCACTGTGTTGACAAAATTAGATGAAAGTTTTTCCAACACCTTCACCTTGCTTGATAATTTACTTTACTGGGCTAACACCCAAGTTGAAGGAATTAATGCGGCGCCAAGTGTTTTCAATATATGGCAGGTATTAAATCAATGTATTCGTTCTATTGAAACGCCCGCCGAAGAAAAAAGCTTAACCATTGAAACCAATGAAACAACGAGCCCTATAAGCGTAATTGCAGACAGACACATGATTGAAATTGCTGTGCGTAATCTGTTAGATAA
Organism: uncultured Parafilimonas sp.; assembly: GCA_903882935.1. Classification (GTDB taxonomy): domain Bacteria; phylum Bacteroidota; class Bacteroidia; order Chitinophagales; family Chitinophagaceae; genus JABDFW01. The sequence continues at coordinate 9,815 of CAIRZB010000079.1, forward strand.
TGCTGTAAAGTTTGCAAACTCAGGAGGAAACATTACACTATTTGTAGAAGAGCAAAACGAGGCCGTAAACGTTACTATTTCAAACACAGGACCTGGCATACCGCTATCACAACAAAAGGAAATTTTTAGCAGCTCCTCGTTCTATTCAACACCGGGTACCGCAGGCGAAAGAGGCCATGGGCTAGGGCTAAAGATAACAAAGGAACTTGTTGAAAAAAATGGCGGAAGTATTTGGCTTGTTAGCCAGCCTGGGGAATGGTGCAAGTTTACTTTTACAACACCAAGTGCGAATTCCAGTTTTAGAAATGATTAAAATAGTTTACGCAAATTGTTAATTTTAAAAAAGTCTTGAATTTTAATTATCAGGACAATCTAACTGCCATATCCAATGAAAAAAATAATTCTCGCATTATACGTTATAATCCAGTTTACCAGCGTTACACGCTCCCAGGCCGAGCATCCAAACTTTGCCAAACAATTGGCAGATGCAAAAAACGATACTAGTAAGGCAAAAATTTACCTAACCATGGCAGGATACTTTTTGCATAAAAATTCTGACAGCACAATTTTATACAGTGAAAAATGCCTGGCGTTTTATTCTGGTGGCAAAGATGCAAAAGTGACGGTTAAAGCATATATTCATAAGGGTATTGGCCTATCAGATAAAGGCAAATACGACGAAGCGTTAAAATGCTATTTATCGGCACTTCGCATTACTGATAGGCAAAACTTTAAGGGCCTTACAGCACATTTATATAGTGATATAGGCATAATATACACCCATACTGAGGACTATGTACACGCCCTTGACTACTATAAAAAGGCGCTCGCCGTTAAATGGGAAAAAGACGACCCAGACAGCCTGCCAACTTTTAGAACGTTGTTGAATATTGCAACCGTGTACAGAAAAAGGCAGCAAATTGATTCGTCAAATATGTTCAGTTTTCAGGCACTTGCGATAGCAAGAGTAAGGAAAGACAGTTTAGGTACCGCCATATTGCTGTATAATATTGGGGACGCATATGCAGCTGTAAAGCAACCTGAAAAGGCTTTGCCATATATTCAAGAATCCATGGCAATGTCAAAAAGTATTGGCGATAGTGAAGGCGTTGCTTTTTGTAACAATAGCTTGGGCATTATATACCAAACACTTCATCAATTTCAAAAAAGCATAGCATATACGCAAGCGTCTATAAGAGAGGCAAAGGCCATAGGCATGTATGAAATTGAGATTTTGGCTGATAGTACCCAATACATAAACTTTCAGGCCGTAGAAGATTACAAGCAGGCCCTGTATTACCGAAATGCACAAATTGCAGTGAAAGACAGCTTGATAACCGTTGAAAAAGACAAACAGATAAAAAACATTCGCGAAAATTATGAACTTGAAAAAAAGCAGCAGCAAATTGACCTTCTTTCCAAAGAAAATGAAAATAACAAGTTAAAGAGGAATATCACACTGTACATAGCAATTTTTGTTAGCATGTTGCTGCTATCTTCAGTTTTAGCGTATTTGAGAATTAACAAACTAAGAAAGATACTGGTGGGTCAAAATAAAACCATGGCGGTTCAAAATGACACCTTACAAGAATTGAACGAAACTAAAAACAAACTTTTTTCTATTATCGGCCACGATTTGAAAGGCCCATTTGGTTCATTTAAAGGGCTGCTTGAACTGATAGAAAATAACCAAGTTTCAGAGGAGGAAAGCAAGATGTTTTTAACAAAGCTGTACGGTGGTTTTACTGAAACTTTTCAACTGCTTGACAAACTGCTTATTTGGGCAAACTCCCAAATGGCAGGTGTTCAAATAAATAGCGTTGTGTTTAATTTTTGGCAACTGGTTAACCAGAATATAAGTTTGGTTGAAACACGCGCCTCCGCAAAAGGCATTTCTATTGAGACCAATGAAACTGCTCAGCCGGTTTTAGTAAATGCAGATATGTATATGGCTGACGTTGTCCTGCGTAATTTATTAGAAAATGCAGTAAAGTTTTCAAATACCAATGGCACCATTAAAATAGTTTTGGCAAAAGGGATCAGCTTTATTACTGTTTCTGTTATAGACGACGGAAAAGGCATGTCTGCGGAAAGTGTGCAAAAGCTGTTTAGCAAGGTCAATTTCCATACCACGCGTGGCACCGCGGGCGAAAAGGGTACAGGGCTCGGGCTTCAAATTACCAAAGAACTGGTAGAGAAAAATAACGGTAAAATTTGGGTAGAGAGTAAACCAGGTACAGGAAGCTCATTTTACTTTACAATTCCGGTGGCGTAGGCGGTAAAAAAATAGAGGCCAGCAATTTTTTTTGGTTCAATTGGCATAGGTATACTTTTATTTTACATGGTGCAATTAGGGCAGCGCTTTACTAAGTATATTTTACCGCTTTAAAAACTTAGTTCCTTACTCAAGATAAGCACTAAAAGAAAAAGACTTATTTTGCCTGTCTCCGCAATTACCTGTTTTCAAAAAACAACAATAAATTTAACAACTTTTCAACTTGATTTTCTCAATTTTCTGTCCCTAGGACATGAATTCAAACCAGAGGCCCTTCCGATTCATTCCGGATATACAACCGGTGCACTATGCATAACAACAAAAAAGAGCTGCATTGCTGCAACTCTTTCCTTTCTGTCGGATTAAATTGATTCGAACCAGCAACCTCTTCGTCCCGAAGGAACCGTCCCGACACCCGGTTGGCGCTACATTACGAATAACAAAGGGCCTGCCTTTTCAGGCAACCCCAAAAGTCTGGATGACTGGATTTGAAGCGCTTCTTGCCACAGCGGTAGTAAACAAACCTTTGTTTTGACAAAAATCCCCTTTGCAACAAGATGTTTGGCTATGCTGAACTGTGGGCGGCCAAAAAAGACAGTTTTTACAATATTTGTACCCCTATTGTACCTTGCAAAAGTTGAAACACAATGCCAGTAATGTTTTTAGCTACTATATAGGTGCCAGTCCTAGGCACGTTAAGAAAACCGTTATAAGCAAGGTACTTATAACCGTTTTTTATTTTCTGCAACAAGGCCTGCAAAAAATTTTACATGCCCGGCAACTTCGTGCCTACCCGGTTACAAGTATTATGCTACTTGCTGTTATCAATCTAAAAAAATAGCTTTTACTACCCTTTCATGGGCTTTGCTACTGCTTATTATGGCTGGGGATATTGAAATAGGCGCGGCATTGCGGGAGATAGGCCCATGTTGGGCATTAGTGCTAAATATGCGGCAGAGTGCCTGCTCACGCACAATGCCGGGCCAAGGACGCTAAGCGGACAAGAAAAAACGGCTATTTTTGGCAAAGGGGAATATTTGTCTGATTACACTTGTTTTACAGCTAAATTTTCAGTTGCTTTTTGGATGGGCATAAAACACCCAAGAAATTCTCGCAAAAGCATATACTTTTAATTGTGCTAATTACGATACCAAAAATAAAATCACGCCATGATAATTCTAATCTGGGTTGCGCTTATACTGCTGGCCTGCTGGTTTTCCTGGTTCTTTCTACAAGACATTTTAAAGCATAAAAATGAACTGGAAGAGAGTAGCTGGAAAAAAACTGCGCTGATTGGTTTTGTGGTGAATTTTTTTGACGTACTTGGTATTGGGGCATTTGCGCCCCAAACCGCTTTACTACGGTTCACGGGGCAAACCAAAGACAAACTTATTCCCGGCACTATGAATGTGGCAAATACCCTACCCGTTCTAATACAGGCAATAATTTTTATCAGGGTAATTGAAGTGGATCCCCTTACCCTTGTTACAATGCTTTTGAGCGCTACCGCAGGCGCTGTGATTGGGGCCCGGATTATTGCGCGACTTCCGGAAAATAAAATCCGCCTTACCATGGCGATAGCCCTGCTCGTTACCGCTGGCTTTATGACCGCCAATAGCCTGCACTGGATACAAGGGTCGGGCTTGGCAACCGGCCTAAGCGGTGAAAAACTCGTTATTGCAGCAATTGTAAATTCCGCATTGGGTGCGTTAATGACAGCAGGCATAGGCCTTTATGCCCCTTGTATGGCGCTGGTTTTTATGTTAGGCCTTTCACCCAAAGTTGCCTTTCCCATCATGATGGGTTCCTGCGCGTTTTTAATGCCACCTGCCTCTTTTAAATTCATCAAGGAAAAAGCATATAACCGGAAGGCTGCTGTTGCAATGGCCATACCCGGCATGGTTGCCGTGTTGATAGCTGCATTTATTGTAAAGTCGTTGCCCATTGATACACTTAGAATAATCGTAATCGGCGTTATTTTGTATACATTCGCGAGCATGTTTTTTGCTGTTTTTACTAATAAGGGCGCAGAAAAATAACAAAGCCGATTACGTTGACAATACCAGCGTGCCTTACCAGCCAAATGCAGGCACATCGTCCCCTGCCAAAAGACGTAACGGCCGCTGCGCTCGTTAGGTTGTACGTAAGGATAGAAAACTGCGGCTCTTCTTTACTTTGCACAATCCCGGTGGCGAATACCCGGTAACAAGTTTTATACAACTTGCTGATGTTAATCTAACAGCCAAACCCCAATATTCACTGCCTGCTAAAGCCCCGGCTGCATTATCTTGCAGGCCCATGTTGTTTTTCCAAAACATATCGCTCACGCAGTTCCGCAACTATGCTTTTAAGCAGTTTGCGTTTACCGGGCGCATCGTAGGCATTTGCGGCGCCAACGGCAGCGGCAAAACCAACCTGCTGGATGCCGTGTATTACGCCAGTTTTACCCGTAGCTATTTTACCCGGCCTGATGCGCAAAATGCAACCCACGGCACACAGGGCCTGCGTATAGAGGCCAACCTGCAAAACCATGGTGAAAAGCACAACATAATTGGCATTTTGCGCGAAAATAACCGCAAGGAGTTTTTGCTAGACGGGGCACCGTACGCCCGGTTTTCGGAGCATATCGGCAAATTTCCCTGTGTGATGGTGGCACCCGACGATGTGGCGTTGATTACAGAAGGCAGCGCGGAGCGGCGCAAGTTTATTGACACCCTGCTATCGCAATTAAACCCCGAGTATTTAAAGCAGCTGATAGACTACTCCAAAATACTGCAGCAACGCAACAGCCTGCTGAAAGCCGCCGCAGAGCGCAACTATACTGACGAAACGCTGTTGGATACTTTGGATGAGCAACTGGCCGAACGTGGCCAGTATATACATCACCAAAGGCAACGCTTTTTGGCAGAGTTTATTCCGGTGGTGTTGCAACAATACTATACCATTGCCGGCAAGGATGATGAAATTACCATGCAGTACGAAAGCCAGTTGCAACAAGCCACCATGCAGGCACTGCTGGCGCAAAACCGCCAGCGCGATGCCTACCTGCAACGCACGGGGGTGGGCACACATAAAGACGACCTTGCAATAACTATGCAAGGCGATGCATTTAAAGTACTGGCCAGCCAAGGGCAGCGCAAAAGCCTGCTGTTTGCATTAAAGCTGGCCGAATTTATAACCCTTAAACAACAAAAGGGCTTTGCACCGGTGTTATTATTGGATGATGTGTTTGAAAAGCTGGATGCCCAACGGATGCATAATTTACTGCAACGTGTTTGTGTGGAAGAACAGGGCCAGGTATTTATTACCGATACCCATAAGGAAAGGCTGCAAAGCGCGTTGGAGGCACTGGGGCAGCAATATGAAATGATTGAATTGTAAAGCAAATGTTTGTTGCAATTGATAATTGCTCGGCTGGCTGCCCGGCACTGTTAAAGTGATAGACCGGCAATATCCACCCCTTCGGCCTGTAAAAATTGTGCAATATTAAACTGTACATCGCCTATTAACGGTAGCGTTTCATCCCAGCCATGCCACTGCCAGTTTGTGGGCGACTGGGCAATGAGTACCCGCTTATTGCCTGAAAAAACCCAAATTACTTTTTGTGTGCCGAATGCCAGCAGCTTATTCACCTTTTTTTCAATGTACATTAAGGACGGCTCGTGCTCAAGGTCGGCACCTATGTCAACCTCTATATGCAGCAACCCAGGCACTGCGGTATATTTTTCCGATATGGCAGCGCCTGGCAACTCGTTTTTGTCAAATACTAAAATATCACCCGACAGGTTATTGTGGAAGTCAAGGTGCAGGCCCGGCTCGTTGGTGGCGATGCTATAACGGGATCCATCGAGGCTTTTAAATAAAAGCCTTAGCAGGTATTCAATTATTTTCCATTGCAACGAACTGGTGCCTATAATTTCTTCAAAGGTTTTGGTTTTGTTAAGCACGTCCTTGTACCCTTTGTAGCAGTAGGGCTTTCCGTCCATTATTTCGAATACCAAAAAAGCAGGCACATTGGCGGGCCTGCTTTTTTTACGGTACAATTTCGGTCTATCCAAGGCTATCATCCAGTAGAAATTATACCAAATATAATAAAAAGTAAGGGTTTTTCCTACAGCCATTTTGTTGTTTAACCTGTTTTTTCCACCCCAGCTATTTAAGCCACTGGCATGTGCAAACCAAAAAATAACCCCCAACCACCACGTGGGGAAAGCACTAGCAGCCCAAAGCCAGCCTTTGAACTTACCCCAAAAAATGCTATGCTGGTTCGCCTGCCGGTGATTGCCTATTGCCCGAACAGGTGAACCCAAGGGCAAAGCAAATTACACGCGCCAAAATGACACTCGAAATTTTAAAACAACCAATGCCATTTTTTAACCTTGGCCCCTTAACAATTACCAACCTTGCAACCTGGCCTGGCCAGGTACGGCCACATCATCCCGTACGGTTGTACGCTGCCGACGTTCAATTACCCCAATACAAAACTGGGTATTACCAGCTTTGTGGTTAGCAGCCTGGCCATAGGGTTATTAACGCTCTTTCCACAAAACGCAATAACAGGCGATTCTACGGCCGCGGCATTGCTACCTTTACGTTTGTAGTAAAAAAAATATTAGAGGTGTAGGCGGGGTTGTTCAACACCTCTTTTTGGCGGTTACATACCAGTTTACCCCCGTAGTTTACCGCCATAAAGTTATATATTACAATAAGTTAATATATTACGATTAATTTATATAATTATAATAGTTAATACATCCCCAGAAAGAATTACACATATTAATTGCGGGATATATAAGTTGTTTTTAGATATGTGTTTTCAAAGTTTATCTTCTAATAAACCTTCTTGTTTTTACTTCAAATTAAACTTCAAATGGAAAATAATAATATCGCCACCCAATTTATTGACACTTCAAAAAAACAATCACCTACGCCAAATGAAAATGAAATATTGGCAGAGCAAATACTTCCCTTACTGGAAGGGAAGTCAATTTCAACGATAGAGACGGCTTGGAATTTTTTTGTAATGCCCAAGGTGAAGCAAACTATTTTTTCTGACGAAAAGGACAAATCGAAACCTCACGTTTCAATTTTCGAGCAACCCGGCATAAATGAATTCCTGCCTAAACCGGGTGACGGGTTTTACGAACAGCTAATGGAAAGCAATAAACGTAATGAGCTGGCTAAAGCGGCGGAGGCTCAAAACCAATAGGCTGTTGTGCATATACTTCTATCTTTTGGGCATCGCCGTAAACCGCAACAACCGAAAGTTCGTTGGCCTTTGTAATTTCATGCAATTTTGACAACGTTCTCGTTAGCTTGTCTTGGTCAACCCAAAGGAAAAGACTTTCGTATTTTTCTTGGTCTTCTTTGGTCAATATTTTTGTTTTGCCGGAATCAACTAAAAAAACAGTATACACCTGTGCAGGCAGCAAAAAATTTCTTTTGATATTTTCAAACAGGTTTTCATTATCCATAACAATTAGTCCTTTAAGGTAAAAAATCAGTCGCAGGTTAAGATAATGCCTTGTTTTCAATTTTGCAAGCTTTCCTTAAAGTTTATTATTAAGTAAACATTTGCAAATCCGGCTAACTTTCACCAACTTAGGCCATTAAAATATTCACCCCCCTGCATAAATTTAATGTATGCCTTTAAGTTGGAATGAAATTAAGAGCCGTGCAATGTCTTTTAGTAAAGAGTGGCAGGGTACTGAACGGGAAGAGGCAGAAGCCAAACCTTTTCTCATTGAGTTCTTAAATGTTTTTGGCATTTCTCGGAAGCGCGTTGCTACGTTTGAGCATAAAATCAAAAAGTTGAATGAGGCTGACGGGTACATTGATATGCTTTGGAAAGGCACCCTGCTTGTGGAAATGAAAAGCAAGGGTAAGGATTTGGAAAAAGCCTACATGCAGGCAAAAGACTATTGTGCCGGCTTAAAGGAACATGAACTGCCAAAGTTGATAATGATTAGTGATTTTAACACCTTTCATTTATATGACGAGGAAGGAAACTTAAGCAAGTTTAACCTAAAGGAATTTCATAAAAACGCCCATTTGTTTACATCTGTGGCGGGATACCAAAAGAAAGTTTACAAAGAACAAGACCCCGTAAATATACAGGCAGCAGAGTTAATGGGGGTGATGCATGACCAATTGAAAGCAACTGGTTATGAAGGCCACCCGCTTGAATTATACCTTGTAAGGTTACTATTTTGCCTTTTTGCGGAAGATACAGGCGTTTTTGAAAAAGGAATTTTCCAAGAATATATCGAACAACGCACCTCAGAAGACGGTAGCGATTTAGCTATGCATTTAGATTCAATGTTTTCAGTGCTAAATACGCCCAATGAAAAACGGCTGAAAACACTGGATGAGCAATTAAATGTATAGGAATTAGCACTTAGGTCGCACTTTAAAATTAGAAGATTTATATTTGCGACATGGATATGTTGGATAAATTCAAAGGCGTGAATTCTATAAATTTTCATAAGCGGTTTACGGATGACGATTCTTGCTTGGAATATCTGTCCATAATAAAATGGAAACATGGTTATAGTTGCAAAAGGTGTGGCAATAGAAATTTCTGTCAAGGCAAATC
>CAIRZB010000080.1 GCA_903882935.1 uncultured Parafilimonas sp.
GACGAATACCACTTCAGGTTCAACAGGAGAAATGCAATGGCGGGTACTTTTAATGCACTAATTGAACGTATGATGCAAGCCCCGCCTATACGTTTAGAAAATATTCAAAAACGAAGTGCGACCTAAGTGCTAATTCCTATCCATTTATTTATTACCATGCCATTCGCTTGGTTGCGCAAGGTGCTTTAACGAAAATATTATAGACGGAAAACTTCAAATTTTAGTAACATTCATGTTACCTTCACCCTCCTAACCTTTTAGCAGTTTTTCTTAAAATTACCTGCGTACACAAACAACCTTAACAACATTTACAATGCGTGTAAACGAACAGCAAAGTTCCAAAATAGTTTTATTATCCAATGCCTTTGACTCTAGGGCTAAAATATTGAATATTGTCTATTTTGTTGTTTTTACTGGATTTGCGCTTTACATGATACTATTTTTTGGAATGTTTGACCCCGATTTTTCAAATGGAGGAACTATTGTTGGAGTTATTATATGGTTAACCGTTACCGGTGTTTATGTATTTGCCGGTTACAGGTTTTTAAATAAAGCATTACAAACTGAAACACTGGTAATTGATAACAACGCCATTCGGTTATCTAAGGGCGGGTTTATCAAAAAATCTGCTGAGTACGATATTAATCTAGTTACTAACTTCCGCCACCTTAACAAGGCCGAGGTAACAAAACACCCGTTGGCCGGGCAGTCGTTTGATTACTTGGGCTTTCAAACGCAGCAGCAGGTTATCAACGAAATGCATGGTGATAATAGGCTTGCTTTTGATTACGAGGGCAGTATTATAACCTTTGGCGAAAATATATATAGTTGGGAATTTGAGGAGCTTGCAGATTTGCTAAACCAGGCCGCAGGCAAAAACATTACAGTTGCAGGCATTGGCGACGAGAACGAGGCAAATTGATGTATGTTTTTAAATGGCAGTATGCGTTGCTGCCCCGGTATAATTCGCTGCTTATATTTGCAAACCTCAGATGGCCTTTTTGTTTTGCAATTGTTTTGCCATGGGCCTGTAAAACTAAGTAGTACTGCGGCCCAAATGGCAGCCTAACTGTTTAATAATGGCAAGTTTTTATTGTTGATAAAGCATGGCGTTCGCCGTGTTGTAGTGCAAATGTTTTATTTCGTTTATGGGCAAGATAGGCAGGTGTTGTTACTCAGCTATTTCCTTTATGTCTATGTTTATTTTGTGCGGTGCCACTTCATTGCCGCCAAAATAGGGGTACAGCTTATACCCTGCCCCAGTGGCAGTGGTACTCGCGCGGGGCACACTGGTGGTAACACCGTTTAAAGTAAAAAGGTATTCAGGCCCGCGTACAACAATCGCGCAGTCTGCGGGCGAGCCAAGCGGTATGGCACCTAGGCGCGTAAAGCTCATTACACTGTTGTTATAAACATAGGCATATAATAAAAGCTGCCCTTTGTACCAGTTCCAACCAAAGCGCGCACTAAACGCATGGTGGTCATAAACATTGTTGTCGGCAAAACCGTACAGCTTGTTAATGTCGTGCTGGTTTTCGGCTGTGTCGGTTTGGTATATGGCACTGCTGTCGAAGATGACCAGAAAATGCATTTTTTTTACGCTTACGATGCTTAGCAAATATTCTGTGCTGTCGGCAAACTGTTTCCCCTTTTCAATCGTATACCGTGTAAACCCCGCATTTACCGGCGAGCTATTGGTTGTGGTTGATGCCGGTGCGGTAGCGGCGCCAACATTTTTGTTACAGCCTTGCAACGCAGGCGTTAACAGCATTAAAATAAGTAAGTATTTCATAAGTATTGGTTATGTGGTTAAATGTATCTCACTTAGCGTGCCTAAAAAAAGGGTTTACCGTATTTTAAGCCTATATGTTTTATTTTTACACCCTTTTTAACCAAGTGAGAGGAAGCCACCGTGGATATTATTCAATTATTGCCCGATAACATTGCCAACCAAATAGCCGCCGGTGAAGTAATACAGCGGCCCGCCAGTGCCGTGAAGGAACTGTTGGAAAACGCCGTAGATGCCGGTGCCACCACAATAAAGCTTATTGTTACCGATGCAGGCAAAAACTTGGTGCAGGTAATTGACAATGGCAAGGGCATGAGCGAAACGGATGCCCGCATGAGCTTTGAGCGCCATGCCACCAGCAAAATACGCAATATTGAGGACCTATTTAGGGTGCGTACCATGGGTTTTAGGGGTGAGGCACTCGCTGCTATTGCGGCCGTGGCCCAGGTGGAGGTAAAAACCCGCCGGGCCGAAGACGAGCTGGGTACGTATATTGAAATTGAAAACAGCAGCGTGGTAAAGCAGGAACCCTGCGCCTGCCCGGTGGGTACCAGCTTTTGCATGAAGAACGTGTTTTTTAACGTACCCGCCCGCCGCAATTTTTTAAAAAGCAACTCAGCCGAATTACGCCACATTATGGATGAATTCATTCGGGTGGCCATGGCTTTTCCAGCGATATTTTTCTCGCTTACCAGCAATGGGCAGGAGGTGTTCCACCTGGAAAGCGGCAGCCTAAAGCAGCGCGTGCTGCAAATATTGGGCAGCCAATACAACGCGAAGCTGGTGGCGGTAAAAGAAGAAACCGATTACCTTGACATACACGGGTTTATAGGCAAGCCTGAAACGGCCCGCAAAACACGCGGCGAGCAGTATTTTTTCGTAAACAACCGGTTTATACGCAGTGCCTACCTAAACCACGCGGTAATGGGTGCCTTTGACGGCATTGTTGCCAAAGACAGCTACCCCATGTACGTGCTGTTTATTGACCTTGACCCCATGCAATTGGATATTAACGTACACCCCACCAAGCAGGAGATAAAATTTGAGGACGAGAAAATTGTGTACGCTTTTGTGCAGGCGGCGGTAAAACATGCACTCGCGCAATTTAGCATTGCCCCCTCGCTAGATTTTTCGCTGAATGCAGAAATTCAGCAATTGGATGCGGTGAGCAATCCGGTATCAGGCGACAAAAAAGAAGACATTACCAGCTCAAGCTTATACAAAACTTTTAGCCAAAAAAACCAAGCCCATTTTATTGAGCCCACCGAAAAAAGCGAACTGCGCCATTGGAGGGACTTTTTTACGCCGGCGGAAACGGGAAACGGGAATCGTGAAACGGGAAACGGGAACCGTGAATCGGCAATGGAGAACAAAGGGTGGGGTGGTGCTACTGATGAATCGTCAGAAAAGCCATTCCGCCCATTAACACATTCCATAACGGCTTCTCCGGAACTGGAATCCGGGAACTGGAAACAGGAAACCAGTATCCAGGAACCTGCAACTAGTATCTGGCAACCCGATACCGCCTGCATTCAATTGCACAATACCTACATTATAGCCCCCAACAACAATGGTTTTTTGTTGGTACACCAGCAATTAGCACACGAGCGTATATTGTACGAGCGTTTCAGCACGGCCATGCACGGCAAGCACATTGCCAGCCAGCAAAGCCTCTTTCCTTCAACTATAGAACTGGCAACAGCCGACACCGTATTGCTACAAGAGCTTTTGCCCGACCTGCTGAACATTGGTTACAGGATTGACCCTTTTGGCAAAAACACATTTGTTATACAAGGCAGCCCGGCTGACGTGGCACCGGGTAACGAAAAACACGCTATTGAGCTGCTGATTGAACAGTTTAAGCACTTTAGCAGCGATGTTAAGTTTAGCCGCCGGGAGAAGCTGGTGCGTTGCATGGCCAGGCAGCAGGCCATTAAAGCAGGGCAGGCCTTGGGCCAGCGGGAAATGGCCGGCCTGGTGCATGACCTGTTTAAATGCAGTACCGCCAACATAACGCCCACCGGCAGCCCCACTTACATTGAGTTTAAAGAAGATTATTTGGACAGGATGTTTGGGCGATAAAAAGCTGGTTTATAGGGTTTAGTGTACTGTTTTTGGTTTTGGGAATACCTGAGGGTGGATACAGCCGAATGTATGACTAAATACCAATGTCCGTCCTCTGCCTAAACTGAAAACTGCAAACTATCCCAAAGGGATTCCTTTGGAATAAACTGCAAACCGGCGCTCTATTTTCTCTTCGAACGCCAAAGCTCGTATCGGAGGAATACGTTTAGTGACGCGTTCCGTTCTTTTTGGGTTTGCCCCGTGGTAGGCGAGGTGTAGGATAAATATGGCGATAGGCCCCAGGCGTACCTTGCACCAAACGAAAACCGCCGCCACGTATACTGCGCCTCCAACATACACTGCCAATATGTTTTGGAGAACGCGGAATCGCTTTTTACATTAATAACCTTGGTACCCAATACTGAGTCTGTGCCGGTGATGCCATTGGCAAGGTGGTCTTCTTGCGTTACCACCGCGCTTTGAAATTTATTCCACACAACGCCCGCGCCAATGGAGAGCGTTGGCAGTATGCTATAATGCAGGCTTATAGGCAGTTGGTGGTAATAGGTTTTATTAACATGGTTAACGGAGGAGCTGGTTATACGCGTAGCTGAGTCGAAATTCAACACTTTGGTGCTGTAGGCAATATCTTTTGTGTATTGTGGTGCCCCGTATTTAAACTCCACCTGCAAAAATTTGCGGTTTTGGTGTACCCTAAAATACACCGAGGGTATATAGTCTGCCAGCGAGCTTTTGCGGCCAAAAGCATTGTAGGGGTTTGCCTTTTGCCCGTCGACAGGTACTAACTGTTGCATACCGAGGCCGCCGCTGAAATAGATTTGATTGTTGCGTACAACCAAGTCTTTCGTTTTGAAATATAGGTTTTTCGCTAATTCAGCGGAATCGACTTTTTTATCGGGGGATAACTTTTGTTTTACCACGGCGATGGAGTCTATTGCTACTTTTAGGGCTGTGCCCGGCTCACGTAAGTTTGTTGCTTTGGGCATATCACTGTCAATTTCTCTTGTGTCTTCTTTTTTAGCCGAAGCCAATCTTACGTTTAACCTTGCACCTACTAAACTGTCAGTCGTATCGGGCTGTGGACTATCTTTTGTCTCGTGGTCTTTCCTTTCATTACGCTTACTAAAAGTGCTTCCTTTTGTTTTTAGCGCAAACACGCCTTTTTTACCAACAGATGTGCTAGCAACGGCAGCCTCTGATAATTCCGCTTGCTTTAAATCGACACCCGATAAGGAATTAGCCACAACCTTGCCCGTGCTGGCTGCCGAAACGGGTGGGGCAGGGGTACCATCGGTAATTTTGCCTGCGGTTAAGTTTGGGTTATCCGCTTCCAGTGCTCGTGTAGGGAGGTCGGTTTTTTTATGGGCAGGCCCAGCCGCACTGGAGTCGCTTCGCGAAGGTGCAGTGGTCTTATTTGCTGGAACGCTGTTGTCAGTGCTTTTGCTGCCAGCTTTGCCTGTAACCATTTTATACAACCCAGCCGTTACCCCGGCCAGCAGTAATAGTAGCAACAGGCCGGCCAACCCCCTGTTGCGGCAACCGGTATTGGGCGGCGGCGGTACAATACCCCCGTCGTCATCGGCGTCCAACATGGCTTGCATGGCATCCCAACCCTTGCTCTCATCCGGTAGGGGAATGTTGGCCAGTTTGCCTGCTAATTGCTCCTCGTATGGTAACAGCTCATTCATTCTTTCACCTGAATGTTTTTAATTGTTTTTGCAATGTTTTTCGGGCCTCGCTAATATGCCATTTGCTGGTACCCTCACTTATGTTAAGCATGGCGGCAATTTCGTGGTGTGAGTACCCATCCACCACAAAAAGGTTAAATACCGCCTGGGTGGCTGGCGGCAGTTTTTTAACCAATTGCAAGATGTCTTCGGATGTTAGGGATGCTACCACTTCGGGCTGTATATACGCTTCCGTTGAGTCGCTAATCTCATGCTTGGCCATTGCCTTGCTCTTAGACCTAATATGGTTTAGGCAGGTGTTTATGATGATGGTCCGTACCCAGGTATATGGCCCTGCTTTGCCGGCTGAATAGCTGTGTATATTTTTAAATACCTTAAAAAAGCCTGTGTTTAGCACTTCTATGGCATCTGCCTCGTTTTTGGTATAGCGCACACAAATATTCATCATCACGCTGTAAAAGCTCCTGTAAAGCTTTTCCTGCGCAAGGCGGTCGCCTTTTTTGCAACCTTCTATTAAAGGGCCTATATCGTTTTCGCTGTAAGTCAAACCATCGTTATCCGTTTTCCTGCGCTATCGGTGTTAAAATTTGTAAAATATACTTCTCAACCTGTTTCCGCCTGCTGTTATATCAATAAAATACTGGCCTTGCCAGCCATGGTTATAGTAAGATTGAGCGTTGCACGGCCCCTTCAATGCTATCTAAGCCAAAACCACGCATGAAACATGTTTTGTACAATTGCGCTTCCGCTTTTTTGGGCATATACACTTTATTTGGTGGCTGGGTTGGGTAAATGTAAAAAAATAAATGGGTACCCGTTAATTGGTTTAGGGGGTTTAAAACACCGAGGTAGTCAAACTATGGTTAGAATTACGGTTGTGGAGACACAACCGTGGGCATTCGCGCTGGTTTGTGTCTTCACAAAACCCCAAAGGCAATTGTTTATAGCCGTTAAAAAAGTGGTTTGGCATAGGCTGGCTACGCGGCGTTACACCCCAGCCTCATAAATATCGCCGAGCGTAAAAGAAGCGTAAAGCTTGGGTAACAATATGGTTTCATCCAGGGCCGTAAAGGTTTTGGCAATCCAGTTGTTTGAGTCGTCTTTTTCATAAAAAATAACCAATTGCTTTTGGGGTTCTACTGCGAGGTAGTATTGCAGGGAGGATATTTTTTGGTATTGGATGAATTTATCGGTTAAATCGTATTTGCGGGTAGAATCAGACAGTACTTCCACTATCAACAGCGGACTATAAATAATGTACTCTTTATGGGGAGCGTCCACTTTGGGTTGCGATTGGATAACCACAATATCGGGGTATACATACACTTCCTCCCCTTCAATATTAACCTTTACATTTTCAATATAAACTTTGTACCTGCCTTTGGGTAAGATAGATTTAAGCAGTATTAATAGTTGGGCGCAAATTTCGTTGTGCAGTAGGGTTTCTCCGGGCATGGCTATTAATTTTCCATAGTAGTATTCATGGCGTTCGTTACCGGTTTCATCAATCAGTATGTATTCATCCAGCGAATATTTTTTTGATATGTCAACCGTTTGTTGGGCCATGTGTCAAATTTACAGAACTATTTTTAATTATCCCGCTGCACCGCCGTTAAAAAGCGCTCCACAGCCTTGCGCACGCTGGCCGAGCTTACCGTATGGTTGTTGACGAGCACAGAGAAAATAAGGTTTTTGTTTTTTTGGGTGATAAGGTAACCGCTTAAGGCAATGTTGTTGCTTAATGAGCCTGTTTTGGCAAAAATCTTGCCCTTCAAGCCCTTGTAATAACTGCCGAGGGTGCCGTCGCCACCGGTGGAAAATATAGTAGTAATTCGGTTCCAACTAAATTCGTTGCGTATTTTATTGAGGATAAACACAAAATCCTGCGGGGTAAACAAGTTGTAGCGGCTAAGGCCGCTGCCATCCACCCACTGCGGGCGTTGCGGCATGGCAGCATAATCTGTGGTAAGCAGCGTATCAATAATCTTGGCATCATTCATCACGCCAATGTGTTCATTCCCTACCATCAGCAGGCTTTGCTCCGCATAAAAATTATCGCTACGGTGCATCATTATTTTTAGGAGGGAGTCGGTGGGTTGGGAGTGGATTATTTGAATGGGACCATATACCAACGAATAGAGAATAGGAAGAACTGTACCTATTTGTTTATGAAGCGTATCTTCCAGTAATGTGGGAACAAGATTTTTGTCGTTAGTTGAAAAAGGTATGGTAATGTCTGAAAATTCTTTTAAAGAAGGGATAATTATGAAGTTATTATCGCTCATGTTTCTTTTTAACCCGAAAAGCAGGGGCGAATAAGTATATTTAGTTCCATTGATTGTTACCCTCAAAGAGTCATCGTCGGAAGAAAGACTAATGTTTTTTTCAAAAGAAGATGGAATTGTTTGAAACGAATAATGTGGCATTCCCCAAAGCCCCGCTCCTTGGTCAATTATCTTTAAAAGGTGAAATTTAACAATGTTGCCATACACAGGTATTGCACTCCTCTCCACCATGTAATCGTCGTTGTAATCGTCCCACGACCATCCCGCACCCAAAGGATTTTCCTCCCAATTTTTAATTGAAAGACACAAATGTCCATTTTCCCGTTGTAGAAAATTAAAAACTGGTTGGGTTACAAAATCTTCATGTAAAAGAGTTGGGTCTCCCGTAGGTATTAGTTTAATACCACTGTCACCATAACGTTGGTACCGCAAACCCACCAAACTATCCCCCAAATATTTCATCGCCGCATAGCAGGTGGCAATTTTAGTGTTGCTGGCGGGTATAAAGTATTTGTTGCCCTGGTAATTGTATAGGTATTTGCCATCGGTGGCATCGTACACACAAATACCAATATGCGCGGTTGCCAGCAGGCTATCCGCCAGTACCGTTTGCTGTGCTTGTTTGGCTATTTGTTTGCTTACGCCGCAGGATGAGAAAGTAATTAGTAATGCATAATTGGTAATTAATAATAGAAGGCCACTGGCATATTTAACGCCATAATATTGGTTACTCTTTCTCGTCATAAAATTATTAATTACAAATTTTTTATTATCCGCTATGTCTTTTCACCCCCCCCTTTAGGAGCAGTGTATTTTGGCTAAGCCCTTCTGCTTCGGTTGTGAAGACACAACCGAAGGTACTCGCCGAGATTTGTGTCTTCACAAATCTCTTAGCTAAGACCCCCCTTTAGGGGATAAGGGTTTCGGATGGGGGGGTCAGCTCCGCTCCACCGCCCTTATCAACCGCTCGGGTATCTCGTTTTGCGATGCCAGCACATAGTCGGTATAACTGCAGGGTATAAAACTAAGGTCGGGCAGTTGCAGCCACCAGCGGCCGGTGCGCTTGCTGCGTAAAAAAAGGCTGTCCACCTCGCCAAAAGCAATTTTGTATTCAATAAACCCATGGTCGTCGCCGGGCTTGGCCTCATGTTTAGCCTTGTGCAAGCCGTCGGCATAATACCACAGCATCTGGCTTATTTGTTTGGCGGTAAGGCCATGTACATCCTGGGCGGGCAGGTAGCCATAAATACCCACCGTTTTGGCATTGCCCATGCCTGCGTATTGCAGCAGGGTGCAGGCTTCCTCGCCGGTAAAACCGTTTGGGCTAAGCCTGTTGGCCGGTGCGTGGCAGTGCTGTATGGCGGCAATGTCAAAACCGACCATGTGGGCGTTGCGTATCACCGGCTCAATTTCCTCCAAGTTTTCCTTCACCTTGCCCAAACGAAAACAGTCAAAGCCAAGCTTGTCAATGGTTTCTAACATGGCCGGGTGCACATAATAACTTTGGAAGCCGATGTGGTTGTATTGCTTTACATAATTGGGCTCGTTGGTAAGCATGGGCATTAAAAAGTTATCGGCAGGCAGCACGCTCTCCACGCTTATGTCAATAGTGGCATCAATATTGGCCACCTCAATAATTTGCTTGTTGTGTGCAAAAACGGCGTATTGTGCCAGCATGCAATCGTGGGAGCCGCCCAGTATCACCACCCGTTTGCCCAGTTCCAGCAGTTCGCCCACCACCATGCGCAGCGCAGCATAAGTATCCTGTAGGGTTTCGCCGGTTTTAATGTTGCCAAGGTCGGCAAACGATACCTCGTTGTGCCAGTGGTGCAGGGTGTAAAATTCGGCCCGTATGGCATCCGGCGCATCGGTGTTGGTATGCTGCCTGCCCAAGCCGCGGCTTTCGCCGCAGCCCACCAGCAACACGTCGGCATGGCTTATGTCGGGCAGCTCGCCGTCGTAAACGGCAATCTGTTTGCCAATTTGGTAATCTTTGTAACCCTCGTCGTTTGACAAGGCATATATATTCACGGGTTCAAGAAAGCTAAGGATGGTTTCCACCGAATTATAGGCCATGCAGTTTATTTGGGCAAACATAGTAAAAAGCGGTAAGCCGCCAATGGGCGGGGGGGTAATGGCTTTATGGGCGTTTCGCATTAATCATGTGAGGTAATCTTTCACACCATAATACTGCAGTAAACAGTTTTACATATTTTTACACCCCCACGCCCTTCACCCCAACAACACTCTTGTCATCGCAACAATATTTATCATGATGGCGATATAAACAAGTATCAGTATGGTTTTTACCGACATGCCCGCGAACCTAACACCTGGCTGTTCGCCGCCTTTACGCCGAATGACAAGTGCCGCAAACGATAGCAGCACAATACTGATGATGAAATTTGAAATGCCGCCTATTTTTTCGTACATGCAATTTTTTGCCGAATGTAGGTATTTGCGGCAAAACGGTGGGTGCACATTTATCGGCTGGTCATAACATAACAAAGCCCCGCTGTTTTTACTGGCGGGGCTTTGTAAAAAGGCATCGTTTGTATACAGACTACTACTGCTTTATCATCTTCACCACCTTAACCTCGTGGCCTTGCATAACACGTGCAACATACATGCCTGCGGCAAAGGTTGCGCCAAAGCTGTATTGGGCGTTGGCTGCCCCGCGTGCTTGGTGTACCGCTCGGCCGTACATGTCAGTAACGGTTATCTCTACCGCTTCGTTTTTCGCACTGGTAATGGCCAGTACAAACACGGTTTTGGTGGGGTTGGGTAGTACCATTACAGCAAGGCTGCTTGCCTGTTTTGCAATAGCGTTTTCGTTGGCTGGTGCAATGGCCGGTAACGCAATGGGTGGCGCGCAGGCTATGGTGCTGCTGAGTGTATAATCGCTGTAGCCTGCACCGCAAGTATTGGCATCAGAGGCGGTAACATGGTAGTCGCCTACCGGCAAGCCTTTAAAGGTGGCACTATTGCCGGCCGCATAGTCCAGCAGGTTATAATCTTTGTCTTCTAAGTAAAGGTAATAGGGTGCCTTGCCGCCAGTGATGGCCGCAGTAATGGTGCCGTCAGTCGCCGTTAGGCAAGTGGGGTTTTTTTGGCTTGGGTTAATAAGTTGTGGGTGCGGCCCTTGCGGAACAGTAACATTAAAAGCGGTGTCGGCGCAACCGCTTTGGTCGGTTACAAATATATTAATAGTGCCTGCATCCAAATTATTATATAACCCAGTTGCCTGTACCTTAAAGGGTGTGTTATTATACGTTTGCGCTAATGCGTACGTATAAGGCATAATGCCGCCGGTGGCGTTTACCGTAAGGCGCACGTTGTTGTTGAATGCGCAGTTAACCAAAGGTGTAATGGTTGTTGTTATGCCAATAGGGGCGGCTTTTACAAGCGCAATACCGGTAACCGTGGCCTTGCACCCCGCAGTGTCAATTACGGTAAGGCTGTAAGTACCCACTGAAAGGTGGGCAAACTGCGGCTGACGTTGCGCAACGGTTGAGTTATCGGGCAGGGTAAGCATGTAATGGAAAGGTGCTATGCCGCCGTTGGCACCCACCTTTAAGTTGCCGTCGCAGCCGTTGCCGCAACTGCTTACGGGTGTTAAGGTGTACTTGGGCGTTGTTGGTGCGGCTTGCGAAATAACTATGCCGCCCAATGTTGCGGTACAGCCTGCCGTGTCGGTAATGGTAAGGCTGTAACTGCCGGTGCCAAGGTTGCCAAATATAACGTTGCGCTGGGTAATGGTTGCGTTGCCGGGCTTGGTAAGCTGGTAGCGGAAGGGTGCCACGCCACCTGTGTGGCCGGCCCTTATGCTGCCGTCGCTGCCGTTGCCGCAGCTGCTGGTGTTATTAACCAGCGGCACAACGGTAATGGGTGCGGCCGTAGTAACCGCAATGCCTGAAAGGCTGCCCGTACAGCCCGAGAAATCGGTAATGGTTACCGTGTAAGCACCGGGGCTAAGGTTGCTGAACAAGGGGCTCTGCTGCGCAATAGTCGACCTGTCGGGCTTTGTTAGCAGGTACTGGAAGGGTGCTGTGCCGCCTGTGTTGGCTGCGTTTATGGCACCGTCGCCACCTGATCCGCAATTGCTGGCAGGGCTTATGGCCGGGGTAACGGCTATCGGTGCCGCATTGCGCACCACCACACTTGCCAATGTGGCTTTACAGCCTGCTGTGTCGGTAAAGCCAAGGCTATAAGTACCCGCTGCCAGATTGGTGAAAAGAGCCGACCGCTGTGCGATGGTTGAATTATCTGGCAGGGTAAGCACGTACTTGAAAGGGGCTATGCCGCCATTGGCACCCGCCTTTATGCTGCCGTTGGCAACATTGCTACACCCGCTGGCAGGGTTTATGGCAGCCTTTGGTACTATCGCGGTTGCTTGTGCCACCACTATGGCACCTAACGTGGTGGTATTGTTATTTTGGTCGGTTACGGTTATGCTGTAAGTGCCTGGGGTTAACTTGGTAAAATAACCTTTGGGTTGGGTTACCGTGCCGCCACCGGGCTTGGTAAGCACAAATGTGTAGGGGTAAGTGCCGCCTGTTACATATACTTGCATTATGCCATCGTTACCCGGGCCACAGCTACTGGCGGGGCTAACGGCTGCGGTTGCCGAAAAAAGGCCCTTCGCCTGCAAATTTTGCGAAGTAAGAAATAAAAGTGTGGAGATAAAAATAGAAATTGGTAGGTAGATATTTTTCATTTTGGTAAGTGTTTGATGTTTTTGGTTGGTAGAAATTGTAGTATTTAAAGATATAAACAAAAAAGTTCAATAAAAATAGAAATGTAAAATATTTTAGGAATTAGCACTTAGGTCGCACTTTAAAATTAGAAGATTTATATTTGCGACATGGATATGTTGGATAAATTCAAAGGCGTGAATTCTATAAATTTTCATAAGCGGTTTACGGATGACGATTCTTGCTTGGAATATC
>CAIRZB010000081.1 GCA_903882935.1 uncultured Parafilimonas sp.
GACGAATACCACTTCAGGTTCAACAGGAGAAATGCAATGGCGGGTACTTTTAATGCACTAATTGAACGTATGATGCAAGCCCCGCCTATACGTTTAGAAAATATTCAAAAACGAAGTGCGACCTAAGTGCTAATTCCTATCAACTGTTTCAGCTCACTCAATTACAATATTTCAAAGAACAGAATCATAACCAATTGAATATGTTCGACTTATGACGCAACGCTAATGAAAATAGTTTATTACCAAAAAGTAAGCAACTACAACATTTCTACAGAATTTATTTAGAACTTGAGGGGTAAAATACGATTGGCTAACAATAAAAATTGCAAACCCAAACGCCTAATTAAATTTACATGAACATTTTTGTTTTATGTGGCAGCAAGGTGGGTAAATGGTTACACTTGCCATTGGCGTACTTGTAAAACAATTTATTTGAATGAAACTGCTGGTTATTGAAGACGAGGCCGAATTATCAAAAAGCATTTGTGCTTACCTAAAAAACGATAATTTTATTTGTGAGGCTGCATATGATTATGAGGAAGCGGTACACAAAGTACGCACCGGCGATTACGCATGCGTGTTGTTGGATATAAGCTTACCCCTGGGCAACGGCCTAAATGTGCTGAGAGAGCTTAAAAAACTTGGTAAGGCCGACGGGGTGTTAATTATTTCGGCCAAAAACTCGCTAAACGATAAAGTGCAGGGCCTTAATCTTGGTGCGGATGATTATTTAACAAAACCCTTTCACCTGCCCGAACTGTCGGCTAGAGTGGCAGCCATTATACGCCGCAAAACATTCGACGGAAAAAACCGGATAGTTACCGACGACTTGGTAATTGACATACAAGACAAGGTGGTAAAAGTAAAAACCACCACCATTGACCTTACTCGCAAAGAATATGAACTGCTGGTGTATTTTTCAGGCAACAAAAACAAGGTGGTAACCAAAGAGGCTATTGTTGAACACCTATGGGGCGACCAAATTGACATGGCCGACAATTACGACTTTATTTACACCCACATAAAAAACTTGCGAAAAAAGCTAATACAAGCTGGCTGCAAGGATTATATCAAAGCAGTCTATGGTATGGGTTACAAGTTTGACACCTCGGACGATGATAAAAGAAAAATAAAAAAGAAATGAAATTATTAACCAAATACTCGCTGGTTAATTTATTGGTGATGGTAGCCATTTTCTTAATTTCAAGCGGTGCCATATACGTACTTACCCAAGCCATACTGATTAGGGAAATGGATAACGACCTTACCGGTATCGAACAAAAAGTAAACAGCTATTTAAAGCAATACGGCACCCTGCCAAAAGGCTATCCATTAGATGAGGAACGAATTAGTTTTGAGGTAACTGGCAGTATTAAAACGCTGCGCAGCAGCGAATTATTACAGATGTTCAGCGAACGGGAAAAGAAAATGCACAACTTCCGTAAGCTTGTTTTCCCGCTATTTTTCAACAACACATGGTATAGGGTAACTGTGGCAAAGCCTATTGAAGGCATGCATCATTTGTCGCGCGCTTTAATAAGCATTTCACTCACCACCATATTGGTTACGATACTTATTTCCATCATACTAAATGGCTTTTTGTTGCGCCGCCTATGGCGGCCATTTTATGCATCTATGAACATTATGCGTAATTTTAAACTGGGCCGCACAGAATCCCTGAGTTTTCCGCAAACCAATATTGAGGAGTTTTCTTTTATGAATGAGAGCCTTTTATTAGCCACCGAAAAAGCGGAGCAAGATTATTGGTTGTTGAAGGAGTTTACCGAAAACGCATCGCATGAAATGCAAACGCCTTTATCTATCATACGATCAAAGCTTGATGTATTAATACAGGAAAAGAGCTTGTCGGAAAAGCAGAGCGAACTAGCCAGAAGTGCATACACAAGCATAAAAAAACTATCAAGGTTAAACCAATCTTTACTGTTGCTAGCAAAAATAGAAAACCAGCAATTTAACAATGTGCAAGCCATGAACATGCGGGAAATGGTGGAAGATAAAATAATGCAGTTTAAAGAACTGTGGCAAAGCAGGCATATTAAAGCCCAACAGCAATTAGAAGACAGCTATATAAATATCAGTCCGGAACTTTTGGATATTTTGCTAAACAATTTGTTTAGCAACGCAAGTAACCATGGTATACCTGAGGGGCGGGTTACCATTGCGTTAAAACCGGGCAGCTTTGCCATAAGTAATACCGGCCTGCATAACCCGCTGGACGAAAAACGCCTTTTTACACGTTTCTACAAAGGGGTAATTAACAGCAACAGCAATGGGCTGGGTCTATCGATTATTAAACAAATTGCAAAAGCATCCGGAATAAACGCATCATACCAGTACTCGGGAAACATGCACACCTTTTTATTAAATTGGTAAAACATTCTGATTTATTTCTGAAGATATCTTTACCAATCAATTAAGTAAACATCATCATTGGGTTAATTAGCTGGCGCAGGGTTTAGGGTTTTAAGGCTGTGCTTTAATATTGCACCTCACTCAAAACTAATTTAACCAATGAGGATTTGTACTACGCCATTGCGGGCAACAACTACCTTTTTAATATGCATATTTTTTGTTAACGCCATACAGGCCACTGAAATAAAAGGCCACGTATATGATGGCAACTCAAAAGAGCAATTGATAGGTGCGTTGGTAACATTACAGCCTTCTAGCGCAAAAGTATTCTCCTCGTTGGATGGTGGGTTTATTTTTAAGAATATTACCGCTGGCAATTATAAACTTTCCATTAGCTATGTGGGTTTCGCTACGTTTGATACCGCCATTACCGTAACAAACAATGGCATAAACGCACTAAATTTCTACCTAAACTCCAGCAGTGCCAATCTTTCGGCCGTAACGGTAAAATCGTTCAATAGCGAATCGGAAGCATTTGCAAAAAGACGAGAACAATACTCCAATAACATTATCAATGTAATGTCGGCCAACGCCATTGCCATTTCACCTGATATTACTGTTGCA
>CAIRZB010000082.1 GCA_903882935.1 uncultured Parafilimonas sp.
GACGAATACCACTTCAGGTTCAACAGGAGAAATGCAATGGCGGGTACTTTTAATGCACTAATTGAACGTATGATGCAAGCCCCGCCTATACGTTTAGAAAATATTCAAAAACGAAGTGCGACCTAAGTGCTAATTCCTAAAGATAATATTATTGGCTTGCCTTATTTTTTCAGCGTTTGCCATTAACGCACAAACACCATCAGCCCTGCCTAACGTGCAACAAAAACAAACTTTTGGATTTAAAAGTAAGCCTATACCCTATTTTCTGTTGCCTGGGGTACAAAACCTACCACACCAACCAATATTGCAAGCTAGCCCTACAAAACCATTGAACTATGTTGACAATATGCCAGTTGCAGGCATGGGGGCGGTTACGCTTAATTACAAAGGCATCAATGGCAATGGTTTTGAAGTATACTACGCAACGCCCGATAACATGCCGGTAGTAAAACCCGATTCCACATTTTATTCAGCCATGCCTGTAGTGGGCAATCAACATTTGCAACCTGCCCAAAGCCGTTAAAAGCCTTGGCAAATTATTGATAACTTATTTTTTGGGCAATGATGATCATGCGAGGGGATAGGTTAATATCGTATGCCCCCAAATCATAGTCCCCAAAAATGGCATTCACCTGCAGGCCTTGGTGTGCCAGCAAATCGGTAAATTCGGCAGGCGAAAACTTGGCTACTTTTTCGGTAAAACTTTGGCTGTGGCCAGGGTACTTTTTATCGTCAATCAATATTTGTTTGTAAAAATGCCCTTCATCATGCCAACGGGTAATAGTAAACTTAACACCATCCACTATTTTAACCTCTGCTTTAACAAGGTTATTTTCGGTGTAAAGCACATTTAGGTAGTCAATCAAAAACACACCCCCCTTTTTAAGCCCCTGTGCGATAGATCTGATGGCATTGCCATGTTCGCGCATGGTGCGGAAATAACCAAAGCTGGTAAAAAAATTAAACGCATAATCAAAATAATTCATGCGGTAGGGCATCCGCATATCATGCACATAAAAATGCAGGTGGCTGGTTTCGTATTTTTTGGCATCGGCAATAAACGGACGGGAAAGGTCGATGCCCGTAACGTCAAACCCCATCCTTGCAAGTGCTTTACTATGGCGGCCTTTGCCGCAGGCTACGTCTAACATGCAACTGCCAGGTTTGGGTTGTAGGTATTGTATTAAATGTTGGATGCAGCGTGAGGCCTCGGCATCGTTTCGCCTAACATATAAAACCTCATAATATGGCGAGCTGAACCAGTTTTTATACCATTCGGTTAACGGCATATACAGTAGCAATTAGGGTTCAAATTTATCGTCAAATAACTGGTTTTACTTAAAAAAATAGTTCTTTCAACTATTGTTTGTATTTTTCGCTGCTAATTTCTTAAAACTTTATCCATTCAAATTTCATATAACCTATGCCATTAATTAAAAGTATATCAGGCATCCGCGGCACAATTGGGGGCAAGCCTGGTGACACCCTTAGCCCGCTTAACGTAGTAAAGTTTTCAGCCGCGTTCGGCACGTGGCTGTTGCAGGAAAACCCGCTAAACCACACCATAGTGCTTGGGCGGGATGGCCGCATAAGCGGCGAAATGATACAGCGGCTGGTGGTAAGCACCCTTAATGCTGTGGGCTTGGATGTGATAGACTTGGGCTTAAGCACTACCCCAACAGTTGAAATGGCGGTAAAATACCATACCGCTGCGGGTGGCATTATACTTACCGCAAGCCACAACCCGAAAGAGTGGAACGCACTGAAGCTTTTAAACTCGGCCGGCGAATTTATATCTGGCGCAGACGGGGCTAAAGTGTTGGCCATAGCTGAAAACGAGGCCTACAATTTTGTTGGTGTAGACAAGCTGGGTACGTCAGCGAACGATGACAATGCACTACAGAAGCATATTGACGATATATTGGCCTACCCGCTGGTGGATGTTGCCGCCATTAAAAAAAGTAAGTTTAAAATTGTGGTGGATGCCATAAACAGCACCGGTGCCATTGCTGTGCCTTTGCTGTTAAAGGCCTTGGGCGTTAAAGACGTGATAGTATTGAATGAAGTGGTTGACGGCAAATTTGCCCACAACCCCGAACCATTGCCCCAACACCTTACCGGCCTTAGCAACGAGGTAAATAAACAACAGGCAAGCCTTGGCATTGCCGTTGACCCCGATGTTGACAGGCTGTGCTTTGTTTGCGAAGACGGCAGCTTTTTTGGCGAGGAATACACCCTTGTTGCCGTGGCCGACTATGTGTTGGGCCACCGCAAAGGCAATACGGTAAGCAACATGTCGAGCACAAGGGCATTGAAGGACATTACAATTAAACATGGCGGTGAATATTTTGCCAGCGCAGTTGGCGAGGTGAATGTGGTTAACAAAATGAAGGCCGTACATGCCGTAATTGGCGGCGAAGGTAACGGCGGCATTATTGTACCCGACTTGCACTATGGCCGCGACGCGCTGATTGGCATAGCGCTGTTTTTAACCCATTTGGCATTGAGCAAAAAAACGGCCAGGCAGTTGCGCAGCCTTTACCCCGACTATTTTATGAGCAAAAACAAAATAGAACTGGGAAATGGCGTTGACATACAGAAAATATTTGAAAAAATACAGGGCAAGTACAAAAACCAACCCATCAACACCGACGATGGTTTGAAAATTGAGTTTGATAACGACTGGGTACACCTGCGCCCAAGCAACACCGAACCTATTATACGTATTTACGCCGAAAGCAATTTTGAAACCACGGCAGACAATATAGCACGGCGCATTATGCAGGACATTAAGGAATATATGTAAGCGGGAAACGTGAATCGTGAATATCGTGAAACGTGAATCGTCAATTGTGAGGGCCTCATCGTAAATTACCCAGTATTTTCAGGCACTTCGACTGCCCGCTACTGATGATGGGGTAAGGATTTTCTTTTAACGAATATCGTTTGACGATTCACAACCGCTCAACCATTCACCTTTCACGATTCCAATGTCACGGCTCCCCATTCACGATTCCCGTTTCACGAGTCCCGTTTCACGAGTCCCGTTTCACGAGTCCCCATTCACGGCTCCCGATTCACGTTTCCCGATTCAGGTTTTACGTTTGCCGTTTTCACGTTTGCCGTTTCACGATTCACGTTTCACGAGTCCCCATTCACGATTCCCCATTCACGATTCCCGATTCACGATTCCCGATTCACGTTTCAAGATATTCACGATTCACGTTCTTTGTTCACCAAAACAATAGGGTGATAATGATTATTTTTGCATTTTTAGCAATGTAAAATAACAGGCATTTGATGAATAGGATATATTTTGACAACGCGGCCACCACGCCATTGGACACTGAGGTGCTACACGCCATGATGCCCTACCTTACAACCAATTTTGGTAATCCATCCTCTATATACAGTTATGGCCGTGAAACGCGCATGGCCATTGAAAATGCACGCAAAACCGTCGCAAAAATTTTAAACGCCCACCCTGCGGAGATTTTTTTTACCAGCGGCGGCACCGAAAGCAGCAACACAGCCATCAACGCATCGGTGCGCGATTTAGGCTGCAAGCACATTATATCGTCGGCCATTGAGCACCACGCCACCCTGCATACGGTGGAACATTTGCATAAAACGGGCGAGGCAACAGTAAGTTATGTAAACCTGCTGCCAAACGGCCATGTTGATATGCAGCACCTTGAAATATTGCTGCAACAAAGCACTGAAAAATGCCTGGTTACCCTAATGCATGCCAACAACGAAACCGGCAATATGCTTGATTTGCATGCAACCGGCGCGCTTTGCAAAAAATATGGCGCTATATTCCACAGCGACACTGTGCAAACAGTGGGGCATTTTCCATTTAACCTGCGTAACACGCCTGTTGATTTTATTACCGGCGCCGGCCATAAATTTCATGGCCCTAAGGGCGTGGGCATATTGTACATTAACGAAAAAATTAAAATAACCCCTTTTGTGCAAGGCGGCTCGCAGGAGCGCAACATGCGTGCCGGCACCGAAAACCTGTATGGCATTGTTGGCTTTGCAAAAGCCTTGGAATTAGCAACGGCCGGGTACGAAAGCGAAAGTGCCTATATTAACGGGCTGCGGTTGTACATGATGGATGCGCTGCAAAAAAACCTACCCGGCATTTCGTTCAATGGCGACCCTTTGGGGCAAAGTTTGTATACGGTGCTGAGTGTTAATTTCCCCAAAACAGACAAAAGTGAAATGTTGCTTTTTAGCTTGGACATGAACAACATCTGCGCCTCCGGTGGCAGTGCCTGCACCAGTGGAGCCGACCAAGGCAGCCATGTAATTAGGGCCATTAACAACAACCCCGATAATGTAACGGTACGTTTTTCATTCAGTAAGCATAACACCAAAGAAGAAGTGGATGCCGTTGTTGAAAAATTACAACAACTTGTTTAGCAGCAACCGTGGCTAACACATTCCCGTGGTTTTTAAAAACAAATGGCAGCCTGTAGGTTCTGCACTGGTAGGGGTATAAGGAAAATAGATAGGTTACCCCAAGAAAAGTATTCCGATGGGTTTTTTGTAAAAAATTGGCTTTGGAGGCCTGGTAGGTTTTATACCAGCCAA
This sequence comes from uncultured Parafilimonas sp., assembly GCA_903882935.1. Classification (GTDB taxonomy): domain Bacteria; phylum Bacteroidota; class Bacteroidia; order Chitinophagales; family Chitinophagaceae; genus JABDFW01. The sequence goes on from CAIRZB010000082.1 coordinate 4,600, forward strand.
TGTATTACCATCATCTATCTACCAAACAACAATGCAATGCCTGCGGCCGCTCTTTTCCCTCACAAAAAGCAATACAGGCTGCTTTTTTGCTTAATTTCAGGCAACAACATCTTATTTTAAATACAAGCTTGTAAAACAGTTTTCTTACTTTTGCAATATTGTTTTCTTGGACACAAATAAATAACGCCAGGGAAAAAACATGCTTTGTTAATTCAATTTCTAGCCGAAAATTCTGCATATTCCACTTTGTTAATTCAGTTTAATTACGTGAATTTTGCAATCATTTTATAATATTCTAATAACAGGGACAAGAGATAATGGGACTGTTTAATTTTTTTACACAAGAAATAGCAATGGACTTAGGTACCGCAAATACCCTCATCATACATAACGACGAAGTGGTTGTGAACGAACCCTCCATCGTGGCACTTAACAGGAATAACCCCAAAGAAGTGTTGGCAGTAGGCAAACGTGCATTAATGATGCACGAAAAAACACATGAAAGCATACGAACGGTACGCCCCTTGAAAGACGGTGTAATTGCCGACTTTAACGCTGCCGAGTTGATGATACGGGAGATGATTAAAATGATTTTCCCCAAAAAACCATGGTTTCCGCCAAGCTGGCGTATGATGATTTGCATACCCTCTTCTATAACCGAGGTGGAAAAGCGTGCCGTGCGCGACAGTGCTGAACAAGCAGGCGCAAAGGAAGTGTACCTGATACATGAGCCCATGGCCGCTGCGCTTGGCATTGGCATTGATGTTGAGGAGCCGGTAGGCAACATGATAATTGACATTGGGGGCGGTACAACCGGTATTACAGTGATAGCATTGGCGGGTATTGTTTGCGACCAAAGCATACGTATTGCCGGTGATGAGTTTACAGCAGATATTATGGAAGCCTTAAGGCGTTACCATAGCCTGTTAATAGGCGAGAGAACGGCTGAGCAAATAAAAATATTGGTTGGTGCTGCGATGAAGGATTTGGAAAACCCACCAGATGACATACCTGTTAATGGCCGCGACCTTGTTACCGGCATACCAAAGCAGATAATGGTAAGCTTTCAAGAAATAGCCGAAGCACTGGACAAATCTATATTTAAAATAGAGGAAGCCATTCTTAAAGCCTTGGAAACAACACCACCAGAGCTTGCCGGAGATATTTACCGCCGGGGCTTATACCTTACAGGTGGTGGAGCCTTACTGCGTGGGCTTGACAAACGCCTGAGCCAAAAAATAAAACTGCCTGTGCATATTGCGGATGACCCCCTTAAAAGCGTGGTACGCGGCACAGGGCTGGCGTTAAAAAGCTACCAGCATTATCCTTTTATAATGCGCTAATATAATTGGTTGCACGTAACTGGTTGTTAAGTTACACTAATATTTATAATGTGGCCAAAATAGGCAGCTAACCCGCTTTAAAAACCGGCATCCACCAATGGGCCGCCGGCAACTGTAAAGAAGGCACTATGCGAAACATATTTGTTTTTATAAGGCGGTTTTTTACCTTTTTTTTGTTCCTTATATTATTGGGCATTTCTTTCGCCATACTGGTAAAATATAACCAAACATACCGGGCAGTATTTGACAACACTGCCGGGGAATTAACGGGCAATTTTGACAAGCGGTATAGCGACATTGAGTACTATTTTCACCTTACCGAAACCAATAAAGCGCTCAGCGACCAAAACAACCACTTGTTAAATTTACTGGGTACATCTTTTGACGCGCCAGACAGTACTAAGCAGTACAAAATTGACTCACTAAGCAACGACACATTACACAAAGTGCGCAAGTATTTATACCTGCCCGCAAAAGTGGTTAACAATGCCGTTAGCAACGAGTTTAACTACATTACAATATACAGGGGCGCGCGCCAGGGCGTTAAAAAAGACATGGCCGTTGTTGGCCCCAATGGGGTAGTAGGCAAAATAATACTGGTGAATGATAATTATAGCCGTGCGATGAGCCTGCTAAACGGTAAAAGCAAAGTAAACGCATTGTTGAAAAAAGGGCTGGTAGCAGGTGCTGTTGAGTGGGATGGCGCTGACCCCCAGTACCTTGTTATGAGAAAAGTTACCAGAAGTGCCACAGTGCAAAGAGGCGATTCGGTTATTACCAGTAACATATCAGGCTTAAGCTACCCGCCCGGGTTGCTTATAGGCACGGTGGCACAGATAAAACAAGAGTCGGCGGGTGGGTCGTACGTGCTTAAAATTAAAACAGCCACTAATTTTTATACCCTTCAATACGTTTCTTTGGTAGAAAATGTGTTAAGGAACGAGCAAGAAACACTTGAAGACCAAACACCTTAGCCCAATGAGTAACTTGCTTAAAAATATCATCCGCTTTGTGTTGTTTATTTTGGTACAGGCTTTTGTGCTTAATAAAGTTCCGCCCCTGCACCAATTTGTAAAACCATACTTGTATTTTTTGTTTATACTTTGGCTCCCTTTTAATGTAAGCAGAAGCCTGTTGCTGCTAATAGCCTTTGTTTTTGGTTTGATGATGGATTATTTTAGCGGGGTGCCGGGGCTATTAGCCGCCCCTTGCGTATTGATTGCGTATTTACGCCCATTTTTAATTAGTATTTTGTTGCCCCAGGAGGCGGCGGAGGCCAGTTACAGCGAGCCAAGCATACGCAGCATGGGATGGGCGCCGTATAGCGTTTACGTGATTATACTCACATTTGTACACCATGCCTTTTTGGTGTTCATTGAGTGGCGGATGAATTTTAGCGGCTTTGTTTTTTTCATAGGCAAAACCGCCGGGTGTACGGCCGTAAGCCTATTGCTTATATTTATTACAGAGTTACTGTTTAACCGTAAAACCAAGTTCCGCACCAACGCGGCATAAATAATTGTTGCAATAACCCGCACGTAGCTTTGCCTATTTAAATTTTCCGCAAAGGCTTTCTTAAATATAATAATATTCATTACTTTGTGCTATCACCCTAACACAAAAAGTATGCGGTATATTTTAACAGCAATCATCTTCCTAGCTGCAAGCACCAGCGGTATTTCCCAAATTGATTCGTTATTGTCCAAGTCAAAATTGGATGACCGATTTGAGGCAGTTTTTGTACACACAGATAAGAGTGCTTATGTGTCTGGTGAAACTATTTGGTTAAAAGCCTATTTATACGATGGCCTGTACCCATCTGCCAAAAGTTCCGCCATTAAAATACAACTGGTAACGGCGGACAGTACTATAATATCAGAAAAAATTTACCCTGTATTTGGGGGCGTCGCAAGTGGTTCAATAAAATTACCGGCAACCAGCACTACGGGCAGGTATTTTCTTAGGGCAATTGGCAATGCTTCCGTTGGCGGCACAGATCAACTATATATAGCCCCATTGCTGGTTAATAACCCCTCAACGCCCAAAAAAGTAATTGCGGCCAATTATAAGAAAACAGCTTTTGTAAAGCTTATTTTTCCCAATAGGCCAGTTGCCGGTCAGGTTAACCAAGCCTACGTTACGGTGTACGACCAATACAAACAGCCTATTGAGGCTGCGGGCGTTTTGTTGAATGCCGAAAATGACACCATCACCCAATTTACCACCAATTATCTGGGGGTTGATGAATTGCATGTGGTGCCAAGCGTATCGGAAAACTATTTTGTGGTGCTGGCAAGTGACACAGCTACCAAATATGCTGTTAGCGACAGGCTTATGTACGACAATGGGGTTACCATGACTGTTTATGTTAAAGACAGCACCTACCATATTTATTTAAATGCCACGCAGGGCATGGCATCTGGGGATTACAACCTGATTGCAGAATATAACTACAACATACTTACCAAGATTAAAGTACACTTTAACAACAACGGTGCCGATGTAAAAATTAACACGGCCCAGCTACCAACGGGTATAACAAGGCTGGCTTTATTAACGGCTGATAACAAGGCTGTTTGCGAACGTTTTGTATTTTCCGGCAACACTTCCGGCATAATTAATACGGGTGAACAGGATATTAATTTAAGGGTTACCGACACGGCAAAAAGTAGCATTAAGTTTATCGTTACCGATACTGCCGAGAATACCATTTCAGTAACCGCGCTAAATGCTGATTATGAATTTGGTGCCTTAAATAAGGATGATAACATTATAAATAACTTTTTGCTTACCAGTTATTTTAAACAATACAACCCAGCGTACAGAGGTGTTATTGGCGACTTAGCCCAAACTGATGCGAATACCATAAACGGTTTATTGGCCACGCAGCAATTGCTAAAACCTACCTGGCAGGAAATTGTGGCCGCATCCAAACAGCCCCGTGCAGAAATACCAACATTGGGTTATATATCCTTAAAAGGCACAGTTACCCCGGATGGTTTTAAGGCACTGCCAAAAGACCCTTCACTGACCGTTATTTTTAGCACTGCCGACTCATCACGCAATTTTTCCATCGTTCCGCTCGATGATGCGGGCAGGTTTGAAATGAACGATATGGTATTTACCGATTCGCTCACCATGTTCTATAAACTCAATTCCAAAACACCCAAGCCCATAAAACTATCGCTGGAGGTTAGTTCGCCGGCAAAATTGTTCGGCCAACAAAAAAACAGGTGGCAGTTTTTAAACAGTTTTGCGCCGGTGCAAATTCAAAATTTGAACGAAGTGAAGAATGAAGCCGTTGAAAAACAAAAACAGCTATTCTTGGCAGCAACAGATACCTTAAAGGCCAACGAACTGGCAAACGTAACCGTACACTCAGTGCGCGGCCTACGCGAAAAAACGAAAGCGTTGAATGACAAATATACCACCACAGTTTTTTCACGCGATGCCTCGGCAACCTTTAATATGTTGGAAGAGCCCATACGCCCAGGGCAAAATATTATTGACTACCTGAGGGTTTTTGGGCGCAGGATGACTATTACCGAAAGTGGCGGTGATGGCAACATACTAAAGCCAGGGTGGGGCAAAGGCATACCGTATACTCTTTTTGCAGACGAAGGAAGAACCACGTTCGGCTATTTAAAAGGCCTAGACCTACGCGAAGTAGCCTTGATAAAAGTTTACGAAGACCATTTTATTCTGGCCGACGACAACGGCCCGGCAATTGCAGTTTACTTAAGAAAGGGCAGCGAAAGCTTTATGCCTGTTGACCCCCAAATGAAAAAGGTTAAGTTTGGCGGCTATAGTGGCTCTAAAAATTTTACCATACCCAATGCCTTAAACCTCGGCAACATAAACAAACAAACAATGCTGAGCACTTTTTATTGGAACCCCAACCTGTGCATCAATACAGCCCAACAGAACATTATTGAGTTTACAAACATCAACAACGTAAAAAAAGCTGTGATAACACTACAGGGAATGGCCAGCGATGGCAAACTTATTTATTGGCAAAAAACCGTTTTGGCAAAGTAGCACCACCGTTTGGCATTAAAAAAATACTACATATTACACTTGGGGCATAAGCCTCGTTGCTTTAGGCACTAACCGTAAAAAATCGAACAACAAGTTGTGACTTTTTTTTACGGTTGTTCTTTTCGGCTTGGTGCCTTTGCGCGACAAGAAACTGCCCACCTACGGTGGAGCTAAAAATATTCACGCAAACGCGCAATGGCGCAAAATTAAAACCAAGAATGGGTTTTGTTATAGTTACCAAACTCCCCTTGAGGCTTATTTGCCGTTAGGGAAATAGTTAGTTTACTTATGGCGCTATGATTATTTAGCCTTGCATGGTTTTTTGGTAATTGTTTTACGTGCATTAGCCCTCCAATAAAACAAGGCTTGCCATATTAAGCGGTTTTGTTACATTTATACCTCAAATATTGCCATGTTTTCTAAAAAAATAATTGTTGTTGCCCTACTTATATTGGTGGCTGTTATTGCCATTGGCTGGGGCATTGCCGAAAACAACAACCGGGTTGATTACAGTGCCGATGTAAAACCCATCATAAACAAATACTGCATTACCTGCCATGGCGGGGTTAAGGCCAAAGGCAACTTCAGCCTGCTGTTTAGGGAGGAAGCCCTCGCCAAAACAAAATCGGGCAAGCCCGCCATTGTGCCCGGCGACCCAGGCGCCAGCGAAATGATACGCCGGCTTACTTTAAATGACCCCGATGAACGCATGCCCTACCACCACGAGCCGCTTACCAAAGCCGAGATTGATATATTACGCCAATGGGTAAAAGAAGGTGCACCCTGGGGTGAAAACTGGAGCTATACTACGGTAAAGCCAGTTGATGTGCCAACGCCAACGAAGTTTTTTGGCCTGGTACATGCCAAAAATGACTGGGCGAAGAATGAAGTGGATTATTTTGTTGCAGACAAGCTGAAGGAACAAAAAATACAGCCATCACCCGAAGCCGATAAGGCAACATTGCTAAAAAGGGTTAGCCTTGACATAACCGGTATGCCCGCCCCCGATGCATTAGCGGAAAAATATCTGAAAGATAATGGCCCGCATGCTTATCAACAACTGGTAGACAGCCTGTTGGCAAGCCCCCGCTATGGCGAGAAATGGACCAGTATGTGGCTAGACCTTGCACGGTATGCCGATACCAAGGGCTATGAACGCGACGACGTTAGGGAAATATGGCGCTACCGCGACTGGCTGATACGGGCATTTAACGCAGATATGCCATACGATGAATTTATTAAGGAGCAAATTGCCGGCGACTTGTTGCCCAACCCCACTGACAACCAGTTTATAGCAACGGCCTTTCACCGCAATACCATGACGAATGACGAAGGCGGCACCGACAATGAGGAGTTTCGCACCTCGGCGGTGATGGACCGGGTAAACACCACTTGGAATGCTATTATGGGTACCACCTTTGCTTGCGTGCAATGCCACAGCCACCCTTACGACCCCTTTAAGCATGACGAGTATTACAAGTTTCTGGCTTTTTTTAACGATACCCGGGACGAAGACAGCTATGCAGACTACCCTTTGCTGCGCCAGTACGACACCTTGGAAGGCAAAGTAACAGAAGTGGCAAACTGGTTAAAAACCAACGCATCACCGCAGCAAGCCAAGGAAGCCTATACGTTTTTAAAAACATGGCAGCCGGCCATCAATTCACTGTTATGCGACAGTTTTACTAACAGCGAATTGAGTGATACCAAATGGGCAGCCTTCCGCAACAATGCCCTTTGCCGCTTGAAAGGCGTTGACTTGACAGGTAAAGACCATTTGATTTTCCGTTACCAAGGGTTTGCAGCAGGTGGTAACTGGCAAATACACGTTGACGCACCCGGCGGCACGGTTATAGCCAGCATACCCATGCCGGTTACCAAAACTGGATGGGAAATAAGAGAAACGGATATTGCACCCATTACGGGCAAACACAACCTTTATTTTACCTATGTAAATAGTAAACTAAAGAAACCCACAGAATCGGGCGTGATGCTAGATTGGCTTTATTTTACGCAGCAATTTCCCGGTAAAGACAAGCCGGGGTACGTAGCCATTAAAAACCAATATTGGCAACTGCTTGCCAAGCAGGTAAGTACCACGCCCATTATGATGGATAACCCTAGTTGGCTGCACCGCACCAGCAACGTTTTTGAGCGTGGCAACTGGCTGGTAAAAGGCAATAAGGTGGAACCCGACGTGCCGCATTCCCTCAACCCCTTACCCAAGCAGGCACCGCGTAACCGGCTGGGGCTGGCAGAATGGATGGTGAGCAAAGACAACCCGCTGGTTAGCCGCACCATGGTAAACCGCGTATGGGAGCAATTGTTTGGCAACGGCCTGGCCGAAACCTTGGAAGACCTTGGCACACAAGGCATACCGCCCACCCACCTGCAATTGCTCAACTGGCTTAGCTGGAAGTTTATGCACACCGACCATTGGAGTGTAAAGCAACTGGTTAAAACCGTGGTGATGAGTGCCACCTACAGGCAATCGTCCAAAGCAGGTGCTGAAAACATGCAAAAAGACCCTTACAATAAATATTATGCCCGTGGGCCACGGGTACGCCTTGCCGCTGAGGCGGTGCGCGACCAAGCCCTTTGCATTGCCGGCGTTATCAGTAACAAAATGTATGGCCCGGGCGTAATGCCTTACCAGCCCAACGGCATTTGGCTAAGCCCCTGGAACGGCCAAACCTGGGTGCAAAGCAAGGGCGAAGACCAGTACCGCCGCGCCGTGTACACGTTTTGGAAACGCAGTGCCGCCTACCCCAGCATGCTAACCTTTGACGGTGTAAGCCGCGAAGTGTGCACCGCCAGACGTATACGCACCAACACGCCATTGCAGGCACTTACCACGCTAAACGACAGCGTATATACCGATGTTGCCCGCCAGTTTGCCTACCGCATACAACGGGAAGCCAACACCACCGATATAAAGAAACAAATTGCCACCGGCTTTACGCTTGCCACCTACCAAGATATTGATGATAAAAGCCTACTCGCCTTATTGCAATTGTACAATATTGCCTATGGCCAATTTAACAACAACCCCGCCAAAACCTGTAACACCATGGGTGGCATGAGCGAACACACCAACCCGCAAACTGCGGCGCTGGTTGTGGTTGCCAATGCTATATTGAATTTGGATGAAGTGGTGACGAAGAATTAGGGGGATGCAGAAATTCAATTTTTCGATATTTGAGGGCTTATCGAAATAACAACGTTTAAAAAAAGCATTTTTAAATTAAACCCCAAGATGTTACAATTAGTAGTTAATATCTTATAGATTTGGTTCTCGAAATGTAACAGACCTTATAACCAACTTAAAAAATATGAACATTTACGAAAAGATTCAGGAAGAGATTAAAGCTGATTATTTCCAACAGAATTACCCAAACGACGGACAAAGGTTTGTAGCCTGGTATCTATTCAATATTTTACATCAAGACAGGAACCAAACTAAGGATGCTATTACGGATGGCCCGGACGATAAACAAATTGATGCAATTGTCATCAATGATGATACCCAAACTGTATACATCATCCAAGGTAAATTTATATCAAGCGGTGTTGTTGATGCCGAACCTCTAAGAGAAGTCTTGGCTTCGTGGATGCAGCTTAGAGACTTGGTCAGATTACAGACAATAAGTAATCAAAAATTACAGAGAAAACTATCAGAGGTTGCAAAAGCCTTTGAAGATGAATATGAAGTTTGTTTTGAATTAATTACAACGGCAACCCTAACTTATTCAGCGCAAAATGACCTTGAGACTTTTCAAAAACAACTTGCAAAAATATCTGAAAATGAGGACTTCGATGCTACTATTACGGTTGTGGACGAAAATGAGCTTTCGAGACGTAATGAATTAGCTTTGGAGACAGATAATCCTCAAATTAATTATACAATCGATTTGACGGAAAGTAAGTATATGCCAGTTGGTATTGCGGGAACGCAAGTCATTATAGCAGCTCTCCCATTAAAAGAATGCGTAAAAATTCCAGGTATTAAAGATGGTTCACTTTTTCAAAAGAATGTTCGGCAGAGTTTAGGGACAAGTAATGCTGTAAATAAAAAAATCAGAGAAACAATCCTTGGGGACAAACACAAAGACTTTTTCTTTTTTCACAATGGAATTACTGCTATTTGTAATAGGCTTGAATTAGGCAATGATAAGCTGCAACTCTATGGGTTAAGCGTAGTAAATGGTTGTCAATCACTAAACACAATTTTGAGCTGTAGTGAAACTGCAAAAAAATTACAGGAAACTTATGTTCTTTTTAGGTTTTACGAAATTCCACAAAGGGATAGAGCCGATTTGATAAGCATTAACACAAACTCTCAAAGCGCTGTAAAACCAAGAGACTTACGAAGTAACGATAAAAGGGTTTTAAATTTAAAAAGGCTTTTTGAGCAAAAATATTCCCAAGGTTATTTTATAACCAAGCGAGGAGAAAACCCGCCGTCCGATAAAGATAAAAATTTTGTAATAGATTTATCAGATTTGGGGAAATATCTTATCGCTTGGCATTCTCAACGACCAAATATTTCTTACGGAGAAACAAAAATATTTGATAAATATTTTGAAATTCTTTTCAAAAGGGATTATAACCCAGAGAATATTCAAGCCTTAAATAACTGGATGCAACAAGTTCTTAAAAATTGGATAGACAAAAATCCATTAGGACTTAATGAAACTTTATTAACGATGAAAGCTTATGCGCCATATCATCACTTTTACGCAATCTCATTAATATTTTCAATTGGAAATAACAAATCAGACAGAGTGCCTTCTCCTAATGCAACATGGGAAGCTGCTAAAAAGAACGGCATGGTTGACCAGATTGTTAGAACTTCAGGTCGTTGCTTAAATACAGCATTGAGAGTTGCATCAAACAGAAGCTTACCAAACGGCGCCATTTTTAGTCCTCAAAATTGGATAAAATCAAAACAAAGCTTAAATGATATTAATGCGGCTATCGAACAGTATATAGATATGTTGCCAACAATGGAAGGAGGTGAACAACAATATCAAAAGCTAAAAGAAACAATAACAATTGGTCAAGAATTATTTGAGTACAGGTTGCAGGCTGATTAAAAAATGGAGTACCCACTAAGAGAAACTGCAATAGAATTAAGGAACCACAAACTCGCTCCGTATTCAAAAAAGCGAAGTTCAAAAAAAACTTAAATTTGGATAATTAAAGCATTCTGCGATGAAACATCAAGCAATAGCAGCACGTACGGTTAACATAATAAACCAGTTACCCCAGGAAAAAGCTTCTCAAATAGCCGATTTTGCGGATTTTATCATAAAAAAATATGAAGACCATATGTTGGCTGAAAACATGCCGCAATTGGTAACAGAAAACAAGGCTTTCAGTTTTTTAAACGAAGATGAAGACCTTTATTCACTATCAGATTTGAAAGAACGGTATTAATTTTTCATTGTAATTGTTCTGTGTTAATTGCTTCCTACCCCCTTAATCGCACAAAACTTAACAGGCAAGAATTCAGAAAAAATTTACCAATGTTATCCAATTAGCTAACTTTGTAATTTGGAGCAACATTTCAGCCGAGAAATATTTTACTACAAACAGTACTTCCTGAAATTCTTTAATGAACAAACAGAAGATGTTCAGAGAAAGTTTGATTGGGTTTTAGAACTTATTTCAACGATAGACCGCGTACCCAAGAAGTTTTTTCAACACATGGAAGGTACTGTTGGCTTGTATGAAATAAGAGTAGAAGTAGGCAGCAATATTTTTAGGGCATTTGCTTTTTTTGATGAAGGGAAATTGATAATAGTTGCAAACGGCTTTCAGAAGAAAACACAAAAAACGCCACCAAGTGAGCTTGAGTTAGCAAAGAAAATTAAAAAGGAGTATTTTGATGAAAAACGAAAAAAATAAACACCTAACATCGTTCAATGGCCATCTTGACGAAAAATATGGCAAACGTGGCACAGAAAAAAGGGAAGCTTACGAGCAGGGTTTCGAGGCTTTTAAGCTTGGGGTGCTTATACAAGAAATGCGGGAAAAGCAAAATTTAACGCAGGAGCAACTTGCTTTGAAATGCGGTACCACAAAATCGTATATTTCAAGAATTGAAAACAATGCCAGCGACATCCGCCTTTCCACCCTTATGCGTATTGTAAAAGACGGCCTTGGCGGACATTTGGAGTTGAATGTCACTTACTGAAAAATCGTATGCCTCCATAGTTTTTAACGTTTTCAAGTCAAATCCAATAAAGCCAATAAAAAAGCACCAATGAAAAAACACACTCACCAACCCACCTGCTTCGCCACCCACCTCCACCAGCAACATAGCAAACCCGGTACTGCAACGCGGGATGCGTACGACAAAACCATCCAAGCCCCCAAACTTGGCGAATTGTTACAAGCCATGCAGTTAAAGCAGAAAACAAAGTAACCCGCAATAGGTTGAATTGATACTGCAGTAGCTATTTTATAGCCTTAGGTGTATAATACGCCACCCCCCTATACCAAATACCCAAACAGTGTATCGTTCTTATTCAGTTCGGCAAAGTCAACGTTATAACGGCGCATGTTTTCAACCAACGCTTCGTAATCGTGCCGGTGCTGTAACTCTATGCCTACCAAAGCGGGCCCGCTTTCCTTGTTTGTTTTTTGTATGTATTCAAAGCGGGTAATGTCGTCGCCGGGGCCTAACACATAGTTTACAAATTCCTTTAAGGCACCGGGGCGCTGGGCAAAACGCACCAAAAAATAATGTTTAAGCCTTTCGTACTGTAGGCTGCGTTCTTTTATCTCGGGCATGCGGTCAATATCATTGTTGCTGCCGCTAACAATGCAAACCACGGTTTTGCCTTTTATCCGCTCGGCATAATCATCCAGGCAGGCGATGGATAAAGCCCCTGCTGGTTCCACCACAATGGCATCTTCGTTATACAGTTTTAAAATGGTGCTGCATATTTTGCCTTCCGGTACCAAGTGTACTTCTTTTAGCACCTGGCGGCAAATGGGGTATGTAAGTTCACCCACGCGCTTAACGGCCGCACCGTCAACAAAGCGGTCAATATTCGCCAAGGTTACCGGGTGCCCGGCTTTAAAAGCCTCCAACATGCTGGGTGCGCCTTCCGGTTCCAGCCCGATTATTTTTGTATTTGGCGAGTGTTGGTTGAAATAACTGCCCACCCCGGCAGATAGGCCGCCGCCGCCAATGGGTACAAACACAAAATCTATACCGCCCAAGTCCTCCAGTATTTCAGCCGCCACCGTTCCTTGGCCTTCAATAATTTTATAGTCGTCAAATGGCGGCACAAAAGTCATGCTGTGCTCAATGGTATATTGTTTGGCGGCTATGGCGCAATCGTCAAAGGTGTCGCCCACCAGTTTAATTTCTACATTATCCTCACCAAACATTCTTGTTTGGTTTACCTTTTGCCTGGGGGTTATCACCGGCATAAACACCACCCCTTTAATACCCAATTTTTTGCAGCTGTACGCAAAACCCTGTGCATGGTTACCGGCACTGGCGGTGGTAACGCCATTGAGTAGTTTTTCTGCAGGCAGGGTGCTTATCATATTATAGGCCCCGCGTAATTTATAACTGCGCACCACCTGCAAGTCTTCCCGCTTTAAGTAAACATTTGCCTCGTACCTGCGGGAAAGATTGGTGTTTAATTGCAGCGGTGTTCGGTTAACGATGTTTTTCAGCCGCTCTTTTGCGGCGGCAAAATCTAAGTGATAAGCCGTTGTGATATACATGAAACAGCGTAAAAAATTGTTCTAAATAAATTTCCTTATAAAGTCTTCTGGATGATAAACAGGAAGTTTAGACGTGGCGGATTTTATAAAATCTTTATCACGAGAAATAAATGCATCCAACTTATGATGTAAAGCAGTATAATACTGCATTGCGTCGTCTATGTCATTCATTGTGGAATACATTGCATCAACTACAATATCATGATTGGCCTCAATAATGGTGATATCATTCAAAATGGCCAGAATAATCTTCTTTGTCTGTATAAGCCCTTTTTCTTTTACCAGCCAATATGCACTGGTTTGTATAATTGATGTTGTCGTATAACATTTTAAATAACCACCTGTTATCCTTGCATATATTTTTCTTAAGTCGGCATAATCCTGTGTCCGCTCAAGTGTCAAATCAAGGATAATATTTGTATCCAGCATTATTTTAAAAGCCATACTTTGTTTTTCTGTCTTCGTAATATTCCTTTTTAAAATCAAAATTATCAGGAAAAGTTGATTTTACTTTTGGCAGGCTGTCAAGCACATCCAGCAAAGATGGCCTTTCGGGCTTTTTAACAATTGCTGTTAGATAGTCCTCTATTATTTGAGATAAGCTAAGCTCATTTTTTAATGCATAAATTTTTGCTTCCTCCAGCAAAGTTTCTTCAATAGTAATATTTAATCTGGCTTTCATACCCGAGAATTTGAATAAAGATACGCGCATATTCCCATTATGCGCATTAAATTAGTCTCAATACTTCTCCAACTTATCATTCGCCTGTTGGTATGATTGCAATAGGCCGGGCGCTCTGTCCACAGCCCAGCCATGATAGTTGTCTTTCAGCAATAATAGCGTAGTCCTAAGGTTTTCCGGCTTGCGTGATTCCCATGATACAAGCACGTATGCAATTTCTTGCTCGGCGTTGTTTATCAAATGTTGGTTTTCGTAGATGTATGTTAACTGGCTGTAGGTATCAAGGTCAATTTTTGCCACAATATTGTGCTGCTTGGCCACTTGCCATGCCACATCGTTTAAATCCCTGTATAGGAATTAGCACTTAGGTCGCACTTCGTTTTTGAATATTTTCTAAACGTATAGGCGGGGCTTGCATCATACGTTCAATTAGTGCATTAAAAGTACCCGCCATTGCATTTCTCCTGTTGAACCTGAAGTGGTATTCGTC
>CAIRZB010000083.1 GCA_903882935.1 uncultured Parafilimonas sp.
CTAGACAAAAAATATCTGTAATTTTATCAAAGTCAATCATATAGAAACGTATTTAAATATTTGAATGTCAGATACTTAAATATAAGTACTTTTCTTATGATTGACAAATTTTTTTACAAATTATTAATCGAACTCAGGTTATCAACTAAATAACACTTATGTCCTTTGAGCTTAAAAACCACCCTGCCCCAAACAAAACAGCAATCGTCAATCTGCCAAAACATATAAAAAACAAAAAGCCCACCTGTTACAGTGGGCTTTTTCATTCTTTTAAAATTCTTGTTTATATAATATTAAGCGTTAGGCTATACCTAAAGCATCCTTGGCATTATTCAAACGCCCCCAGCCCAAGCTACTTGGCAGTAATTAAGCAACGGCTTTTTTAACCAATGCAGCCGCTTCGCTCAACAAAATGGCAGACTGTACTTTTAGGCCGCTTTCGTCAATAAGCTTTTTAGCTTCTGGCGCATTGGTACCTTGCAAACGTACTATGATGGGTATAGTGATGTTGCCCAACTTGTTGTAGGCTTCAATTACACCTGCCGCAACACGGTCGCAACGTACGATGCCGCCAAATATGTTTATCAATATTGCCTTAACGTTAGGGTCTTTCATAATGATGCGGAAACCAGCTTCCACCGTTTGGGCGTTGGCAGTACCGCCTACGTCTAAAAAGTTGGCAGGTTCGCCGCCGCTTAGCTTAATCATGTCCATGGTGGCCATGGCAAGGCCTGCGCCGTTAACCATACAGCCCACATTACCGTCAAGCTTTACAAAGTTCAGGTTAAACTGGCCTGCTTCCACTTCAGTGGGGTCTTCCTCGGTAATGTCGCGTTGCGCGGCCAGGTCGGGGTGGCGCATCAAGGCGTTTTCATCCAAGTTCATTTTACAGTCAACCGCTATAATTTTTTCGTCGCTGGTTTTAAACAACGGGTTAATCTCCAGCATGCTACAGTCCAAACCAACGTAAGCGTTGTACAAGTTGGTTACAAACTTTACGCAGTTTTTAAACGCTTCGCCGCTTAGGCCCAAGTTAAAGGCAATCTTCCTGGCTTGGAAGGGTTGCAGGCCGCCGCCTGGGTGTACCCACTCCTTAAATATTTTGTCGGGTGTTTCGTGCGCCACATCCTCAATGTTCACACCGCCTTCGGTGCTATACATTACCACGTTTTGGCCTTTGGCACGGTCTAATAAAATTGACAGGTAAAACTCCTTTACTGGGTTGGGGCCGGGGTAGTACACATCTTGGGCCACCAATATCTTATTCACTTTTTTGCCTGCGGGGCCTGTTTGTATGGTTACCAACGTATGGCCTAGAATGTTTGTGGCAATCTCGGTTACGTTCTCCAAGCTTTTTGCAACGGCCACACCGCGTTGGGTGCTGCCTACTATATTGCCCTTGCCACGGCCACCGGCATGTATTTGGGCCTTAATTACCGCGAAACTGTTGTTTGTTTGCGTCTTAATCTGCCTGTACGCTTCTTCGGCAGCCATCACCGTATCAACGGGAATGCCTTCCTGTACGGGCACATTGTATTTTTTCAGCAATTCCTTAGCCTGGTATTCGTGAAGGTTCATACGTGCAAAATTTTATGGGGCGAAGATAGGTGTTTACTCAATATCTACCTGTTTCCCTTTTACTAAATAAAGCAATCCTACGCGGTGCCTTAAGTTAACGATTCTTAATATTTACCACTAAGCGGCCTTTAATATTGGGCAATAAAAATCCCCCACCATAAAGCTGGCAGGGGATTTCTATCTCTTATCTCAAGCCGTTTAATTTTTTACAAACTTCAAATTGAAAGCAGCCTTGCCTTTGGCTGCCACGGTAACTGTGTAAGTACCACCTGCCCAATGGCTTACGTCTACATCCTTGCGGCCCGCTATGGCTAGATACCGCACCACTAAGCGGCCACGCCCGTCGTAAATGCTTACTTCTTGTTTTTCCGTGCCAGGCATTATCAACGTTAAGGTGCTGCGCACAGGGTTGGGGTACGCTATAATGGGTGCGTTGCTGCACGTATTTACAGCGGTTATGGTTGGGCTGTATACAATTGACCCACCGGCATCGGTTTGCTTAACACGGTAGTAATTGGTGCCAACGGCAGGTGCCTCATCCGTGTACTTGTAGGTTTGCACGGTGTTACTGTTGCCAGTACCCTGCGTTGTGTACAAAGCGGTATAATTTGTACCGTCCGTACTGCGCTCAACACCAAAAGTTTCACGGTTTTGGCCAGTAAGGGTGTTCCATACAATTTGCACCGTACAATTGCTTACGCTGGCCGAAACATGCCCGAAGGTAACCGCCAACGCTTTTGTGTTGGTAAGGAAGAAGCCTGTGTTGCCAAATGCCGACCCTATACTGTCAAACACCAAGTAACTGCCCGTATTGGCATTGGCCGTAAACGCGGGTGCCGTTGCAATACCGCTAATGTTGGTGGTGGCAGTGGCCGTGTTGGTACCATTGGCAAAGGTGCCGCTAGCAATAGTAGTACTGGCCGGTGCCCTAAACATTACACTAATCCCTTGTATAGCCTTGCCGTTTTCGGTAACCTTGCCTGCCAACGCCTTGGCAAATGTGGTGCCAACTGCGGTTGACTGTGTAGCCCCCGCACTGGCAAATGATGTATAATTTGCTTCAACAGCGCCAATGTCAGGCAGGCCTGCAGCCACCCTTGCGTAACCACGCTGGTCAAGCTGCAATGGTGTAAGGCTAGCATCGCCCTTGTTTACCACAGGGCTGTTGGGTGCTGGTAACAGTGTCGGCGTAGTGCCACCATAGTTGTTTAAAGGAAGTAAGCCCGCATCTACACCAGTAATATCGCTTGTAGAGAAGCCTGCAATGGTAGCCGATGTGGTGTCGCCGATAAGGTTGTACCCAGCAGACACAAAATTTGCGCCATACACATCTGGCCCTATGCCCGTATAACCAGCGGTAATAATACCCCCGCTTACCACGGTGTTATTTAAAGTAATGCTGCTTGCGGGGTCAATGTAGTAGCTGTATATGTTGCTGCCATCTTGGGCGGTGTTGCCATAAATGGTGCTGTTGGTAATTGTTAATGACGGAACGGTAAATATACCGCCACCCCAGCCGCCATTGCTAGGATCGCTAGAGGTTTGCGTGGCATTGTTACCTGCTATTGTGCTGTTGTTGATAGCGGTAGTACCATATTGTACGGCCAAAGCACCACCATCATAATAAGCGTAGTTGTTTATTAGCGAACTGCCATCAATGGTAAGCGAGCTACCAAAACTTTCAATGGCTCCACCTTCGCCATATTTGGTGTAATAGGCGGAATTGTTGGTGAGTACACTATTGTTAACATTTACGTTACCGCCTAAAATAAGCACACCGCCGCCGCCAAAGTTACCGCCAGGCACCCCTTCACTTATTGTTAGGCCGGCAAGGGTAACCACTGCGGTATCAGGCGCAGCAATTTGGAAAACCCGGTCTATATAGCTTCCGCTTATATCCAAAATATCCGCACCGGGCCCATTTATGGTTAATGCCTGGTTAATGGGTATCTGCCCGCTGGTAAGCGATATGTTGGTTATACCCGGGGCAAATGTTATTGTACTGTCGGGGCAAGCATCGGCAATAACGCTACGCAGGCTACCTGCACCACCATCGTTGTTATTGGTTACCACATTGGTACCGCAAACGTTAGTGAGCAGAAAGGCAGCAGGTGTGGCAACCCCGGTTACGCCGCCGTTAACAGTGTAGCTACCGGCAACACCGTTGGCGGTAAACGCAGGGGCCGTGGCCACACCGTTGTTGTCGGTAACAACAATGGCAGTGTCGCTACCACCCAAAAAGCCGCCGGAGGCACCGCTTGATGGTGCTACGAATATTACATTAACACCTGGCAAGGCTACGTTTGAGGCGTCAAACACCTTAGCCTTTAAAGTATCGGCAAATAAATGGTTCCTAATAGCCTGTTGCGGCGTACCAGCGAAAGCTATTACCGAAGCTGGTACAATACCAGCAATTGCCAGCGTGTCTTTTTGGCTGTCTGATGGGCACCCGATAGGGTCTATGGCTGTTACCACCAGTGGGAAATGCCCCGCCTGGGTAGGTTTGCCGTATAGGGAATCGCCATTAAACGCCACACCCGCAGGCAATGCGCCACTTACAGAAAATATATAATTGCCGCTGCCACCTGTTGCCGTAAATACCTGTTTGTAGGCAGTGCCTGTTGCCCCCGTGGCAATGGATGCAGTGGTAATTTTTACCGGCGTGCACGCTGGGGCCGCCGCACATTTAATATACGACAGGGTTAAAGTGTATTTTGAGTTTGATGCAGGCAATACATTAACATCGTGTACCACCACTGTATATTTTGCACCAGCAACCGCCGTAAAGCTATACTGCATGGTAGTGGCAGACTGCCCCGGGTTTGCCAAAAAGTTGGCTGCGGGGTTGGCAGGCACAAAGCCTGCGTTGCCATAGGCTGCCGAATATATATTCAACCCGTTGCTGCTGGCTAATGTTACCGTTACGCATTGGTCGTGAGGGGAGGTATTTTTAAACGTATAGGCATCGTATTGGCGTTGGCCAGTTTTGGCAATCAACGTATCGGCCCCCCAGTTATTGGAGCAAGTGTAGGCGTCAGCCCCCCTTGACAGGCGGCCTGTTTGCTGGCCCGAAACGGCGGTATAACCTGAGCCTGCACTGGCAGCTACACCTAATGTTGAAGAAATAGTTGTATTTACCAAGCCGCCCACACCTATGGTAAAAGAGATTGATTGTGGGCTTGCGGCACCGCCGCCCAAACTGGCCGTTAAATAAAAGCTTATTTCAGTGCCGCAGGGCACCGAGGGGTTGATGGAAATATCAAACGGTGTACCCGTGTTTACCGCACTGCCGCCTGCGGCTATATTACCATAAGAGGCATGGCCCTGTGTTACGGTAACACCGGGGGTTGAAGTAGTTAGTATGGCTGTAACGGCTGTTGCGTTACCCAGCGACAGGTTTAGCAATTTAACAACCAAATGCCCGTTTTCGCCGGGGTCTAAAACCCCGTTACTATTGCTAAAGGCCCCTTCGGTTGCGGTAACGTTACCATATGTTACTGTTGCCAGTGCAGTGGGGTTTACGTTACTAAGTGCAGCCCAAGGCTGCACTATGCCATAACCGCTGTTATAATCGTACCCAGCCGCCTCAATATCTAGGGCGGTGCCGGTTAAAATAGTTCGTATTTGCGCTGCGGAAAGCGAGGGTTTTGCCGATTTTATTAATGCAGCCACGGCACCAGCGTGTGGTGCGGCTGCGGAGGTACCGTAAAAAGGCGCAAAACCTGCAACACTGGTGGCTACGCCGTCAGCGGCAGTAATGTCTGGCTTTTTACGAATGCTGCCGCCATTGGACCCTATCAAGAAGTTACCCGGGGTGATGGGTGTACTGTCGGCATTAAAAAACATGCGCCTTGGGCCGTCGGAAGAAAAATACTCCACTTGTGTGGCAGAAGTAAACAAGCCTGGGTATGCAAGAGACGCATCGGCAGCGGCCACGCTGAACGCATCAGCCGCGCTGGAGTGGCCGTGCGTTTGCGAAGCCGTGGTATATTTAAAACCCTTACCCTGCCCATTTAAATTTGCATTTAAACTAAACGCAACCGAAGCGGCACCTGTTGATTTAAAAACCACCAATTGGTCGCCAGGCAAGGGGGATAAAGCGGAGTCGATATATTCGTAAGGGTCACCGTGCCCGTCCTGTATGTCGGTGGAAGATGCTATTACATTACCCGATGAGTCAACCAGAAATAGGTCGTAATCATTGGCAGAACTACCCAATGGGTCGGCCCAGTTGAGGGTATAAAACGGGTTTACGTGGGTAAAGGTGCTTGTTATTAAAGAATCGCCCATTTCAGGGGCGCCTATCTTGCCAAAATTATGAATCGTGCCGCCAGCGATGGCAACGGAACCTTTATCGTTAAAATCGCCCTCATAAACGCTTGAATAATCAAACAGTTTTGAGCCCGCATTACCCGCAGAAGAAAAATACAAGGCACCGTTGGCAGTAACCTCATTAACTGCCTGGGCAATAATTCCGTCTTGAAAAACAGGCTCGTTAAAATACGAAACATCGTCTATTATAATATCGCAATTATAGGGTGCACCCCTCAAAGCGGTTATGTTAGCGGCAAAATTAGCATCCGAATTATAGGCAGTTGCGAAAAAAAGCTGTGCTTTAGGCGCAATGTCGTGTATTATCTGCATCATTGCACGGCCTTCATCTGTTCCGCCCGAATAATCCTGCAACACTGTAACTGCGGTGGTGTTACCTAAGGGGTTGCCGGGGCCGGGCAGTTCGCCGTTTGCGATATCATCCGCCTCGCCGCCATTGGCATTATAACTGTCGCTCATCACCCCAATCCGTATGCCCTGCCCAAAATATCCGTATTTGGCTTTGGCACTGTCTGCGCCAAGGGTGTGGTCGCCTTCAGCGTTTACCGAGCCTGTACCCAATACCATCATGTATTTTTCTAACTGCTTTTTTACCAATGCCGTCCGTTCCTTTAAAGAGGGCCGTTTAAACCCCAGGGGCTGCGGCTGCCCGCTTGGTGCACCGCTTTTTGCTGGCAACAAGCTTGGGTTGGTGCCACCAACCGTATGGGCTTTGGCAGCAGGCCTTATTTGCCGTACTTCATTATACCCGGCAATGGCTTGAACCATCGAGAGGTTAACCCGCGCCGTTACGGAATGGTACTTTGCCGACGAGTAAATTATTTTACCCCCAAGTGCATTTATACGCGCCAAAAGTGCTGGGTTTACATTTGCGTTAATATCAATCTGCAAGTTTCCGGCTGCATCGGCCCGCACATTGGCCGGCCGCAGCCTTACACCCTCAGCCATTTGTTTGCCCGTGGATTCCCGAACGGCTTGCAATAACTGTGACGAAATTTTACGCTCGGCTGCCGTACGCGATTTTTTCTCCAATGCAAGGTTTTGAATTTGCCGCTGGGTATTTGTTTTTACTTGGCTTAAAGCGGTGTTGCCAAAAAAAATAATTAACAGTACAAACGCTAACGGTAGTAGGGTAAATTTACATTTCATGCAATAGTGTTTTTGGATGGTGGTGTTTTTTGTGGTAATAAATGGCCGCACTTGGTTACCTTGGGCAACAAAGTTTAAAAATAGCAAAAGATTTAACGTAGCCATAAAAACATGGCATTATTTGTAAAATAGTTTTAACAGCCTGCCAACTTTTACGAGTGTACAGTTGTATTGTAATGTTTATCAACCATTTAGTTTAGTGGTGCCGGCTTTTGGAAGTGCCGAACGCCAAAACCAATAACCCGAAAAGAAAAATATTTTTCTACCTACTAACAGGTAGGTATATTTGCGGCAGTTTTTTATGAGCACAAGGGAATCCATCATACATCTTGCAGACCAGCTAATACGCGACCAAGGCTACAACGCCTTTAGTTTTTATGACATAGCCAAAACCCTTGGCATAAAAAACGCCTCCATCCATTATTATTTTCCTGGCAAAACACAGTTGGGCATTGCAGTTATTAAGGAGCAAAGCCGGCGGTTTAATGTGCTTAAGCAGGCTGTGGCAGACAAACGCCCGGCAGAACAACTAAGAGCATTTGCCCACACGTACGCAGCAACACGACAGGAGGAACGGATATGCATAGTAGGCAGCCTTGCCAGCGACCTGCACACACTTGACACCGAAACTGGGCAAAGCCTGGCATTGTTTGCCGAGGAGGTGATTGAGTGGCTGGAAACAGTGTTGGAACAGGGTAAAAAGCTGGGCGACTTTACATTTGCCGTGCCAACCCGCACCAAAGCATTGTTGATAATTACCAATTTATTGGGCGGCCTGCAGTTAACCAGGTTAACGCAACCACAAGACTTTTATACTATAGCTGAAACAATAATACAGGAGCTTAGCCCTGTGCAAATAAAAGAAAACAATACATGAAACGAGTAGTAATTACTGGTATTGGCGCTTTAACACCCATAGGCAATAATACAAACGATTTTTGGCAATCATTGGTAAACGGTGTAAGCGGTGCCGGCCCCATAACCCATTTTGACGCAGCAAAATTTAAAACACGTTTTGCCTGCGAACTAAAAAACTTTAACCCCCTTGACCATATTGAAAAATCGGAGGCCCGCCGATACGACCTATTTACCCAATATGCGCTTATTTCGGTGGCAGAAGCCGCAAAGAACGCAGGCATTGATTTTGCCACCCTTAACCGTAATAAAATCGGGGTAATCTGGGGTTCGGGCAACGGGGGCATGGGTACCTTTCAGGAACAGATGATAGAGTTTGCCAAAGGCGACGGCACGCCAAGGTTTAACCCCTTTTTTATACCAAAAATGATAGTAGATATTGCTTCGGGCATCATTTCCATCAAATACGGTCTGCGGGGTATTAACTTCACTACCGTGTCGGCCTGCGCCACCAGCAACACAGCCATTATTGACGCTTTTAACTACATACGCTGGGGTAAAGCCAATATGATTATTACTGGCGGCAGCGAGGCCCCCATACTGGCCAGCGGCATTGGCGGCTTTAACGCGGCCAAGGCCCTAAGCACCAACAACGACCATGCATCCACGGCCAGCAGGCCTTTTGACAAAACCCGCGACGGTTTTGTGATGGGCGAGGGCGCGGGTGCCCTAATTTTAGAAAGCCTTGACCATGCGCTTGCGCGAAACGCTATAATATACGGCGAAGTAGCGGGCGGCGGCATGGCTGGCGATGCCTACCACCTAACCGGCACCCACCCAGAAGGGGAAGGCGCGTATTTGGGCATGGTAGCGGCCTTGGAAGATGCCGAGATACAACCGGCAGACATTGGGTATATGAACGCGCATGCCACCAGCACATCACTAGGCGACACCAGCGAGCTACGGGCCATTAGGCGTTTGTTTGGCACCGGTGACGGGCTTAACATTAGTGCAACAAAAAGCATGACAGGGCATTTGCTTGGCGCCGCAGGTGCTGTTGAGGCTATTGCCTGCATTAAAGCTTTGGAAACAGGCATAATACCCCCAACCATTAATACCGAACATGTGGACGAAGAGTTTGACGGCATGTTTAACTTTACCTTGGGGCAGGCACAGCACAAACCCATTAAATATGCAATGAGCAACACATTTGGCTTTGGCGGCCACATAGCCACTGCCATATTTAAAAAATACGAGGGGTAGTTTTTGTGGCAGTGTAAACAGCCTTTAGTGTATTATAAGGTGCAAAACAGCGCAACTTTACCAATACCGTTCCTCAAGTAACTTTGCCAACGAGGCCATTTAAAAGCGTAATACTTTTAAATGGCCTCATTGGTTTTTTACGCCAAACCAAGCTATAATGCAACTACACCGGTGTTATTTTTTGCATCGGACCATTTTTGAACAAGCACAAAAACCGCTGAATTTACCAATACACCCAAATTTATGCACGGTTTACCCTTTTTACACACATTAAATATTTTTCGTTTATTAAATGGTGCTGAAAATCATGTCTTTTTTTAATTAAGGATTAATTTATACAGTCGGCCAAATTTATAATTTTGGTTTGTTTAGTAATGTGTTGAAAGAACACACTCAACAAAGTGATTTAATGAATGCAGTATTTAAGAAAATCGTAAATACTACCGCTTTAATTATTTTGTGTTAAGCCTGAACCACACTTTTTAGAGTAATGCCGGGAAAATAAAAGCCTCAAATGTAGCCGTAATAGCAGCAAAATTCCCCCATACTTAACAGCACAAGCAGCAGCGTATATGGCACGAGTATCAAACATTGAAAATGATTTGCGAAAAGAGGCAGAGATGCTTTTATCGTTTCAACCTGGGGGCGCAGCTGCTTTCAATACACTAACCATTGATGAACTTAGACAAGAATATGCGGTGCAACAAATTATGTTGCAATTGCTACTAAAGCAGGCCGATATAGTTGCCGAGCAAACCCCTGCGCCCGAAAAAAACAGCCAACAAGTATTACAAAGGCAACCAACCGCCGAACCTAGTAATAATAAAAACACCCCAGCGGCCAATGCCGCCAAACCAACCCTATGCAACAACGTGGTTGAATATATCAACGACGGCTACATTGAACTTGACAAAAACCTTTGCTACATATATACCAACCGAAAGATTGAAGAAATTACCGGCCTAGGGCAAGATTTTTGGGTAGGCAAACACATTTGGGATGTTTTTAAAGAGGAGGTTGGGTCGCCTACCTACCATGCAATAGAGAAAGCCTTAAAAGAAAAAGAATATACCTTTAGCGAGGACTATTACCCCCAATTGGGTGTTTTGCACGAAAGCCATATTTACCCAACCGAAGGTGGTTTGGCTATTTTTATTGTAGACGCAACAGCCCGAAAAAAGACTGAGCAGCAATTAAAAGAAACCTGCGAAATTGGTAAAATTGGCGGTTGGGAAGCCATACTGGGCGAAAAAAAGATTTTTATTTCTGAAATCTCCGCCCAAATTCTTGGCGTAAACGGCACGGATGTGCTAACACTGGAGGATGGCCTTGCTTTTTTTAACCTGGAGGGGGATAACCCCGAAAACAAAGAGATACACCAAAGCATTCGAGCGTCAGTAAAAAAAGGCGAAGGATTTGATGAGGAAGTTAAGCTAAAACTGGGCGACGGACGAGAAAAATGGGTTAGGATTAAAGGTCAAGTGGAAAGCAGCACCCAAAACGGCCTTAGGCTAACGGGCATTTTGCAGGACATTACAAAAATTAAAGCAGCACAAGAGAAATCGTTTGAAAACGAAAAGCGATTTAGGCTATTTATGAACAACAGCCCGTTAGCAGCTTGGATTTGTGACAGTAAAGGCGTGTTTGAATATGTTAATAAGCAATACTACACAATGTTTAGACCCCAAGACGTTGTAGTAGGCAAAAGCCTAAATGGGTTTTACCCACCAAACGTTGCCGCAGAATATACTGCCGAAAACAATGCATTAATCACAAAAAAGCAAACCCTTACCAACCTTAGGCACACCTTAACCCAAAACGGTTATGAACAGCATTTTTTAGTGAATAAGTTTTTGTTTGACGACAATGACGAAAACCCAAAACTTGGCGGCATTGCTGTTGATATAACCGAACAGGAAAAAACAAACAGGCAACTGGCCGAGCAACAGCGGTTTTTGCATGGCATTACCTATAATGCGCCGGGCCTGATGTCGTATTGGGATAAAGATTTGGTTTGCACATTTACCAACCAAACAGCCAAGGTGTGGCTGGGCACAGAGTTAAAAGACATTGTTGGCCATGGTATGGAGGAGGTATTGGGCAAAACATTATTTGCCAATAATTACCCCTATATTAAAAGGGCATTACTGGGCGAAACGGTGCAATTTGAAAGGGGAGGCTTTAATATAAAAGGCGTACCAGGTTTTATATGGATACAATACGTACCTGATATTGAAAACGATGTTGTTAAAGGCTTTTACTCGCTGGTAACCGATATTACCGAATTAAAAAAAACACAGCTTGCAATAGAGTTTGAGGAGAAAGACAAAGAAGCCCTGATTAACAGCAGCAACGACTTTATTTGCAGCCTAGACCGCGACTTAAGGGTTATTACGGCAAACAAAGCCTACAAAGATTTTATTGAAAATGTTACCGGACTACCTGTAAAGAAGGGAGACCATGTTAAAACCGGCCAAGGCTTTAACGACGAAACATGGGCAATTTGGAATAGCTTTTTTGAAAGGGCACTTGCGGGCGAATCATTTACAGAAGAAACTGTAACAAGACCAGAGGGGGCAAATTGGGATTTGTGGACAGAATGCGCCTTTACACCAATTATCCAAAACGGTGAAATTACCGGGCTGGCTTGTTACAGCCGCAACATAACCGAACGCAAATTAGCCCAGAACACCATAAAGCACAATGAGGAAAAATTACGGGGGCTATTGCAAAACATAAGTGACATAATAACACTGGTAGACGAAAGCGGCGTTATAACCTATGTTAGCGCATCAGTAACCGAAATATTGGGGTACCAAGAAGATGAGGTGTTGGGGAAGAACATTTTTGAACTTATACACCCTGATAACCTAGCCGAAGCATTTGCAGAATTGCAAAGGTCGCTACCGCATCCAGGCTATAATACCACCTTAGAACTAAAGGTGCTGCACAAAAATGGGCATTATGTTTATATTGAAGCCAGGGGTACAAACCAACTGTACAACCCGCTGATTAAAGCTTTGCTGATTAATTGCCGCGATATAACTGAACGCAAAGAAGCCGAAAAAGCCATTGCAGCAACCTATAAAAATTTAGAGGACTACAGGTTTGCCTTAGACCAAGCAGGGATGGTATTTATTGCCAATGCCGAGGGCGAGGTAACTTATGTAAACGAAAATTTTTGCAACACTTCCAAATATTTGGCCGAAGAACTGGTTGGCAAAAAATTGGGCCTGCTAAATTCCGGGCACCACACCGAAGATTTTTACGACAACATATGGAAAACAGTCCGTGCAGGGAAAGTGTGGAAAGGGCAAATGAAAAATAAGGCCAAAGACGGTAGTTTTTATTGGATTAATGCAACGGTAACGCCTTTCGTAGACGACGAAGGAGCGCCCTACCAATTTTTAGGTATTGACACAGACATTACCGACACCAAACTGGCCGAAGAAGCGCTGCTTTTAAGCAACGAACGCTTTAACTACGTATTGGATGCCACCTTTGACGCTATTTGGGACTTAGACCTACAGAAAAAGACTATTTTTTGGGGCGACGGGTATAAAAAGCTTTTTGGCTATGAGCCAGGTTTTTCCGCATACGATGCGAAGCAGGACTTTTATGACAAGGTACACCCAGATGACCTAGACGGGTTTTTAAACAGCTCACAGTCAGCCATTGATGGTAACAGCCCGTATTGGGCGGTATCATACCGTTTTTTAAAAGCGAACCAGGAATATGCATTTATAGCCGACAAGGCAATAATTATAAGAGACGACAAAGGCCAACCCATCAGGATGATTGGGGCCATGCAAGACATCACAACCCAAAAAACAGCGGCCTTGGCTATTGCTGAAAGCTACAAAAAGCTGGAGGAATATAAGTTTGCCCTTGACGAATCGGCCATGGTTTTTATTATTGACGACAAAGGGATATTTACCTATGTGAATGACAATTTTTGCCGATTAACAAAATATACCAGGCAGGAATTGATTGGCAGCCACCGGGCCATATTGGCATCGGGCTACCACCCGCAAAGTTTTTATAACCACCTGATGCAAACAGTAACTTCAGGCAAGGTTTGGCGCGCCCAAGTTAAAGGCAAAGCTAAAGACGGATCGTTTTATTGGGTAGAGGCCACCATAACCCCCATCTCCAACGAATTAGGCAAGCCTTTCCAATTCCTTTCCATCAACTCAGAAATTACCCAAACAAAACTTGCCGAAGAAGCCTTACGGATAAGTAACGAACGTTTTGAATATGTAACCCGTGCCACATTTGATGCTATTTGGGATTGGGACATTGTAAACAACACATTGATTTGGGGGGATGGTTATCAAACACTGTTTGGCTACGCACCCAAAACAGAAAAAATTGAACCTGGCAAGGAGTTTTCAAGCCAAATACACCCCAACGAAAGGCCTGCCGTGCTAAAAAGCATAGAGGAATGTTTAAAGAGCGATGCTTTATATTGGACACAATCGTACCGGTTTTGCAAAGCAAATGGGGAATACGCCTATGTTACCGACAAAGCCATAGTTGTAAGAGACGAACACGGTATTGCCACCCGCATGATTGGCGCCATGCAGGATATTACCGACCGGGTAAAAGCCCAACAGCAAATAGAAGAGAGCGAAATAAAATTCCGCTCTATGGTGCACAATATTAACGATGTTATTGCGCTGGTTGATGAAAACGGGTTTGTAACATATTCAAGCCCTTCGCTAAAAACAATACTCGGTTACGAGCCTGAGGAAGTTTTGGGCAAAAAGGTTTTTACATTGGTACACCCTGATGACTACAATAAGGGGAAAGAGGTTTTTAAAACCCTACTAGCCTACGAGGGCAGCGGCGGTGTTATAGAATTTAGGTACAGGCATAAAAATGGCCACTATTTAATAATGGAGTCACAAGGCAACAACCAATTGCACAACCCCGTTATAAAGGCAGCCATACTCACCACCCGCGATATTACCAGCCGCAAAGAAAAAGAAGAGGAAAAAATGGTATTGGTGCACGAAGTGATGGAAAAAAACGCCGACCTTAAACAATTTTCTTACATAACCAGCCACAACCTGCGTGCGCCCCTTACCAACCTTATGGCTATTTGCACCCTTTTTGACGAGGGCAGCGTTACCCAGGAAGACACAGATTTGCTAATTAAGGCCTTTAAAACGTCTACGGCAAAACTAAGCGACACCCTAAACGACCTGATAAACATATTAATTATAAAAGACGGCAAAAGCCAGGAAATTCAAAATGTGTTGTTTGAGAAAACACTCACCAGTGTTAAGGCTTCAATATCTGGCACAATACAGGCAACCGGCGCAGTTATCCATGCTGATTTTTCTGCTGCGCCCTCCGTGCCATTTTACCCGGCTTATATGGAAAGCATTCTAATAAACCTACTCACCAATGCCATAAAATATGCCCACCCTGGCCGTAAGCCTGTTATAGCCATACAAACACGCGATGAGGAAAAATTTGTGGTACTTACTTTTATGGATAACGGCATAGGCATGAACATGAGCCGTGTTAAAACAAAAATTTTCGGTTTATACCAACGTTTCCAAAACAAGATTGAGGGTAAGGGCATTGGTTTGTACCTTGTGCACTCGCAAATAACAGCATTGGGTGGCACAATAACCGTTGACAGTAAGGAAGGCGAAGGAACAACATTTGTTATTTGGTTTAAGAAAGAGCTGTTTAAACGCAAATAAGCATTAACCTTACCAATCAAAGGCCCAAAAGCAGTAGGCATGTAGCCAACAATCGCCTACCATTGGCTTATTTTTGCAAAAAAAAGCGCCTCCAGAATACTTAAATAAAATGGCACCGCAGCCATTATCAACTGGCTGCGATGCCGCAATATTACAAGCCAAAAACATAACAGGACTAGTTGTGTATTTGCTTCCCAAACTAAATAGCGCGGATTTTTTACCCCTTTTTCCGCACGTCGCTGCTTCCGCTGGTGCTGTAGTTTTTAATTACAGCTGTACCTTTATACGTTACATCACTGCCGCCGCTAGCCCGCACGTTCAACTCTTTATTAACAGTTACATACACATCGCTACCACCGCTCGCTTCAACATCGCAATTATCGGCAACTAGGTCGTACCCCTTAAAATCGCTGCCACCGCTGGCACCAACTGTAACGCTGCCTACTTTGCCCGAAACGTCTATATCGCTGCCGCCGCTTTGCCTTACTGTTAAGGTACCAACATCAACCTTGCCACGAAAATCGCTGCCGCCGCTTAAGTGCATGTCAAGCTTAGCTGTTTGCAAAGTACCCTCCGTGTATATATCACTTCCGCCGCTGGCATGCAGCCCATCAATGTTTTTTACTGTAACATAGGCCTTCATTTTTTTATCGCCCCAGCCCCAGTTTATATGCACCCCAATACCTGCATCGTAGTAAATTTTCAATACACCGTCCTCCACAATTGTTTTAATATTCTCGCGGTATTTTAGTTCGCTGGCCGAAATGGCAACGCCCTCCACATCCCCCTGCGTAATGTACAGGTCAATACCGTTTGAAATGTGCACGGCGTGAAACGCACTAACATTTCGCACTTCTGCGTTTTTATCGTTAACAACAGTTTTTTGTGCGGCTGCAATGTTTGCAAAACCTGCCAATAGCAAAAAATAGATTATTTTTTTCATATACTTGTTTTATTTGGGTTGCCGGCATTTGGCCAGTTATTTATTTGTTGTTGTACGTACATGCACGGCAAAAGTTACAGCAACGGATAAAAAATTGTGCAAAAAAGCAAAACCTTGCCAACCCAAGCATCGCCAGCTAAAACTTGCCCAAGTTTCGCCAAAGGCAGCGTAACTGCAACTACCCAAAACTTACACAGCCCAAGGGCTTAATAACTGGTTAAAACATAAAACACATGGCAGTTTAATGGCCCAAGCAATAAAAATTACTTATATTTAATCTTTTGAGGAAACATACAAAACGAAAACCGGTTTTTTAAACCAATGCTATGAAACTGCATATTGTTGTTTCTATAGTTATTATTGTGTTTTGCAGTTGCATAAACAGAAAATACTTGGCTAAAAACCAGGTTGTTTTTACGGTTGAGCGCACGGTTAAAAACAAGAGTAAAATTACTGCCTACTATACAGGCCACCATAAAATACGGGTAAAGCTGCAAAATATGAACGGCACGTTGCTGGTGGTTACCGACACGGCCAACGCCCGGCGGTTTATTTTGCCAACATTGGTGGTTTGCAGGTTTGATACCGCCGAAAAACACGGACAGCTGCTGCTGAGTGGCAAATATTATTACCCGGAAACACAGTACCCCCAAAAGGATGACCCCTTTAGCAACACCATTTTTAAATGCCCCACTAAACTAAAGTTTAGTGAAAACCACCCGGTTTTTCAAATACTAACCGTACCGCTAAAGGTTAGGCAGGCCATTTTATACCGCAGGTTTAAGGACTCGCTGCCCACACAGGCATTGGCCGAACTAAATATAGGCGCTGCTATTGGTTTTAAACGGTCCTGGAGCAGTTTTAAGGCCCACCCAAACGAGGAAGGGGTTAGCTTGGCGAGTAAATCATTAGCCATTACAGGGTTTGTAACACTGGGGGCCACAAATGTAAAACCTATAACATCCAGGTATTTTGTGCCGTATGAGAAAACCGAGTATGCCGTTAGTTATGGCGTAAATTTTTTGATGGGTTTGTACAACTTGAACATTGGGTTTTCAGTTGGTGCCGACCACCTGCTGAATAAAACCTTTGCCAACAAATGGATTTTTGACGGTAAAGTATGGTATGGCGTAACTGTTGCCTATGATATTTTCGGAAATAGATGAAGCCGGTTTAGGATATAGCCCAAGATAATTTTTCGCACCGCTTTAAAACATAAAAATCACTTCCACAAAAAACAGAACCAAGCCCCAAAACGAGAAATTACTGGCAACAAAACAACTTGCTGCTTAGCGCGCCATTGCTTCAATACATAGCACGCTGGACCCGTGGGCTGTTTTCCATAGCCTGTCAATCCCGCCCCACAGTTTTCCATTTTCGTTACCAATAATTGCCCCATAATACCGAAATTGCAGCAGGCCCTGCAACAATAAGGCCCAATGCCAATGCAATACGAATTTTACCAAGTTGATGCCTTTACCGATACTATTTTTGGGGGTAACCCTGCATGTGTGGTGCCGCTTGCCACTTGGTTACCCGATACGGTATTGTTGAACATAGCCAAGGAAAATGCCGTGGCTGAAACCGCGTTTTTTATTGTGGGGGAAAACAGTATTCATTTACGCTGGTTTACCCCTGAGTTTGAAATAGATTTATGCGGCCATGCCACCCTTGCCAGCGCGCATGTGTTAAAAACCTTTTTGGGGTATGCGGGTAACACCATGGTATTTAATACCCTAAGTGGCCAGTTGGTGGTAACTGCGGCAAATGGCATGTACACGCTTAACCTGCCTTCCCGCAAACCGGTGCCTTGCACGTTACCAGATACTATACAACGTAGCCTGGGCAAACAACCCACTGAGGTGCTGAAGGCCAGGGATTATGTGTTGGTGTACGACACGGAAGAGGACATTAAAAACATTGCCATTAACCGCCAAATATTGGACGAAATAAACATTGACCCCGGCGGCGTTATAGTTACCGCCAAAGGCAATACCTGCGATTTTGTGTCGCGCTTTTTTACCCCGCAGGCGTCCATTTTTGAAGACCCGGTAACGGGTTCGGCACACTGCTCGCTAGTACCTTACTGGGCCGAGAAATTACAAAAAAAGGAAATGGTGGCCCTGCAAATATCTGAACGGTTGGGTAAACTGCATTGTGCCGACCATGGCGAAAGGGTGTTGGTAGCAGGCCGGGCAAAAACCTATAGCAAGGGGGTATTTTGGGTTGATTAGCCATGTTGCTGCTGGTTTAAAGCATAACCCTTGCTTTACATGCAATAACGCCCTTTGTGTTTTTGCATTTGGCTATCTGCCATGCACCATCCACCTACATTAAACCTCCATCGCGTCATACACCACTACCTTGGCCCAAAGGTGGCTATAGTTTTTTATAAAATCCAAGTGTACGGGATGGGTTTGGTAGGTGGCTTGGCCGGCAAGGTCGCTAAAGAACATCAGCTCCGATACATGCCAGCTGGTATCAACCACATCACGTTTTTCCGTGGCGGCAACTACGCCCACATGTATTTCGCGGATGGTTTCAATTTTATGCAAGGTTTTAACCCCTTCCACCAGCTTGTCGCGGTCTTCAATAGAGTCGGGGTTTTTCAACCAAAAGAACGCATGGTGCGCCAGTGGCGTTTTACTTTTTGCTGGGGTAAAAGGCAAGGCCGAGGCGGCAGTGGCAGCACCGAGGGTTGCTGCAGTGGCTAAAAAATTTCTACGGTTTTGCTTCATAAAACTTAATTGATGGCATGAAAATACAAAAACTGTGGGAGATGCGGGGTTACAAAATGCAACTGCGGTTTTCGTATTATTCCCTGCTTTCGGCGGAATGACTTCGCGAAGAGCCCTGCGGGCAGTAATTTTTTCATTTAGTAATTGCATCTATACCGCGGGGCATATCACTTTAATATCAACTGGTTTTTATCAAAAATTCTATATTTACTGGTAATCTCCATTGAGGTAGGTTGCTTTTTAAAACGCCCAGAAAATGAAACAATTGATTGCCCCATTCATGCTGTTGCTGGTTATACTTTCCAGCTGTAGCGAAAAAATAAAAACAATCCATTTTAGCCCAGTGGGCATAAGTGAATTTAATGTGCCTATCGATTCATTGCCCATACCCCAAAGCGGGCAGAACCTGCCTGCTTTGCAGCGGCTGCACGACAGTTGTATGGGTGTGTCATTTGCGGCAAACGCCTATTTTTTACGCAACAAAGACACGTTTTCCCTTGGGTGCGTTATTAACAAGCATACAATGCAGATGGTAAAAAACCTGGCTTCAAGGGGTGCGGCCGGGCCAAATATTTTTTCGATGGTAAATGTAATGGCCGCAAAGCCCTGTTATAATAAACTTACCGACAACGTGCCCATGGATTCTTTTTTTAGGAAAAAGGTGGAGTTACAATTACCGGCCCAGTACCAGCCCTTGCAAAACGAACTCAACTCGTTGCTAAACACAGCTGTTTATACAACCGCAGAAACGGGGGCATGGACCTATGTTGAGCTTACAGACGGTGTGGGAAAGCTGCTTGACACTACCACCAATGCAGACTTGTTACAGTACAAGGAGGCGATACTACAGCCAGATAATTTGGTGTTAATAAGAAGTGGCGGCGTTACCGATTTTACGTTTCACCTAACCACGGCCCACCCGGTTTCTGCTGCATTAAAGGCATTTTTATTGCAAAAGCCCTTTACAACTGTTGAAGGGTGGGATGCAAAGCCGCAACTGTTTTATTTGGATGATACCCATATTGAAGTAAACGTTATCGGCTATTTTCAGGTGATGGGCCAGTTTATGAAAGCAGAGATGCGGTAAGAAACACCTGGCCAATACCCATCGTATAATTTACAGGCTGTTTTTTATTGGTGGAACTCGCATCAAAGTAAGGGTGCCAGTCCACGCCTTGTTTGTATGTTTTTGTAAACACTAGCAAATTTTTGTGTTTTTTTCGAGGGCAATCAACTGCAATATTTTGTTAGCCTCACCCCCAAACCCAAAAAAAGCCAACAAAATTAGAAACGATAATTGAATTACCCTTTCCAACTTTATTGGCTTCCTTATCTAATGGTATTACTACCCTGTATGTTTTCTGTTCCGCCGGTCTCCCGCCTTTCGGACTTCCCGACGTCCGGTCTCCACCCGTTACAGCATCAGCATCGCGTCGCCGTAGCTAAAAAAGCGGTATTTATCTTTAATGGCGCGTTTGTAGGCTTCCATGGCCAGGTCGTAACCGGCAAAAGCGCAGGTCATAATCAGCAGGCTGGTTTTTGGCAGGTGAAAGTTAGTAACCAGGCTGTCGGCCACGCTAAACTGGTACGGCGGATGGATGAAATGGTTGGTCCAACCTTCGCTGGGCTTCAGCAGTTTTTGTGCGGTAAAGCTTGTTTCCATGGCACGCATAGTGGTGGTGCCTATGCTGCAAATGCGGTGGTTGGTTTCCTTGGCTTTGTTTACAATTTTGCAGGCTTCGTCATCAATTTTGTAATACTCCGCATCCATTTTGTGTTTGCTAAGGTCTTCTACCTCAATCGGGCGGAAGGTGCCCAGCCCGGTGTGCAGTGTTAGCTCGGCAAAGCGTATGCCTTTAATCTCGCAACGCTTAATCAGCTCCTTGCTAAAGTGCATGCCTGCGGTGGGGGCAGCCACGGCACCCTCGTGCTTAGCGTATACGGTTTGGTAACGCTCCTTGTCTTCTTCGTCGGGTTTGCGCTTAATATATTTTGGCAGGGGTGTTTCGCCTAAAAACTCCAGCATTTTTTTAAAGCTGTCATCATCCTCGTCCCATAAAAAACGGATGGTACGGCCACGGCTGGTGGTGTTGTCAATTACTTCGGCTACCAGTTCGTCGTTGTCTCCAAAGTATAGTTTGTTACCCACACGTATTTTACGGGCGGGGTCAACAATCACATCCCAAAGGCGGTTGGGCTTGTTCAGTTCGCGCAGCAAAAACACTTCAATTTTTGCGCCTGTTTTTTCCTTGCGGCCATACATACGTGCTGGAAAAACCTTGGTGTTGTTTACCACAAACACATCCTTATCGTCAAAATAATCCAGAATGTCCCTAAAGTGTTTGTTTTCAATATTGCCTGTTTTGCGGTGTACCACCATCATACGGGCATCTTCGCGGCGTTTGGTAGGGTTTTGGGCAATGAGGTTAAGCGGAAGGTCAAATCGAAATTGAGATAATTTCATGTGTTCTACCAGTTTAATAGGCCACATGCAGTTCGCCGCCGCCTTACAGGGCAGCTAACGTCATGTTACGGCATGATTTATAAAAGTGTGCAAAGGTATAATACTTTTGCGTATCTTTTATTTTTTATTTCAAAAAGCGTGCTGCGATTTAAAAGCAGGCAATTTGGCAGGGGCATATTAGTTGCTAGTTGCAGGTTACCGGTTTCAGCGGGGCAGGATTGAAGGCTTATGTAACCAATTTTAAGGCTTAGGCGCCCGGCAGATAGTTGTTAAACATGAACCACGATTGTATACTAGAAATTTAAGCGTGGGCAATTTTTGAAAGGCCATAGTTGCTGGTTACCATGCTGTAATAATAATATTTCTGTACGACGCTTCTGTTTTGCCCCCGCCATGCACTTGCAGGGCAATTAAGCCTGTATGCACTATGGCAGAGTCTGGTTCAGTATAGTCAACCGTTTGGCTGCCATTCAGCCAAATGCGCATGTGCCTTCCCTCGCATCGTATCCTGTAATTATTCCACTCCCCTACTTTCAAAATTTTGGCTATCAGCAAACTGTCGGGCTTAACAATAGTAACATTACGCCTCGATTCATCATACAGGCTGGCCCAGTAACCGTCGCCCAAATCGGCCTGGTACCCGGCCATTTCATATGGCGGGCTTGCCAACCGCTGGCTGTGAAATTGAACGCCTGCGTTTACAAACCCCGTACCCACCAACTTAAATTGCAGGGTTAGGTCAAAATTGCCGTAACTGGCAGTGGTGCTTAAAAACTCGATGTGCGGTACTGTTTGGCTAAGCGATCCGCCTATTATTGTGCCGTTCTCAATCCGCCAAGTATGTACGGTATCACCCTGCCAACCGGCAAAAGTTTTACCGTCAAATATAGGTAACGGCATTGGGTTTGCTTGGCCAACGGCATGCAAACTAAGGCCTAACAATACAAAAAGGCAATATAGTTTTGGTTTCATTTGAACGACATTTAACAAGTAGCCACTAAACGTTGGTTTGCATGCACCAAGGTACAAGTATTTAACGTTGTATGTTTTGCAACCCTGTTTATTAGTACACCAACCTAACCTTAATGGTTTCCTTCACGTCTTTCAAAAGTTCTAATGCCTGTTTACTCAATGCCTTATCCACATCCAACACCACATACCCTATGTCTTCGTTGGTTTTTAAGTATTGGCCAACAATGTTTATGTTATGGTTGTACAGCTGTGTATTAATGGCACCCAGCACGCCGGGTACATTGTTGTGTATATGCAATATTCGGTGCGCACCCTCCACGGGCGGCAGGCCTATCGCAGGCACGGTGTGCGAACCGTTGGTTATGCCTTTTTCCAAATAATTAAACAGTTTGCTGCTTACATCCTCGCCAATATTCTCCTGCGCCTCTTCGGTGGAACCGCCAATATGTGGCGTTAGTATTACGTTAGACAGGCCTTGCAAAGGGCTTTCAAAACGGTCGCCGTTTTTTTCTGGCTCCCAAGGGTACACATCAATGGCGGCACCGCCTAAATGCCCTGCCTTAAGGTGTTTGGCCAGCGCATCCAAGTCAACCACCTCGCCCCTGGCATAATTAATTAATATGCCGCCTTTTTTAAAATGGCCCAATATTTCGTCACTAATAAGGTTTTTGGTTTGCTTGGTCTCGGGCACATGCAGGCTTACAACCTCGGCCATGCCCACCAGTTCTTCCAAACTGCTGCAAGAATGGGCATTGCCCAAAGGCAGCTTGGTTTCGGTATCGTAAAATGCCACTTTCATACCCAAGCCTTCGGCCAGTACGCTTACTTGGCTGCCAATGTTGCCATAACCCACCAAGCCCAGTGTTTTGCCGCGCAATTCAAAACTGCCTTTGGCCTCTTTGTTCCAAATACCTTCATGGGCAGCTTTGTTTTTATCGGGTATGCGGCGTATAAGCATAATGGAAAGGCCAATTACCAGTTCCGCCACGCTGCGGGTATTGCTGTATGGCGCATTAAACACCACCACCCCATGTTTGGTGGCGGCCTTAAGGTTTACCTGGTTTACGCCTATGCAAAAACACCCGATGGCCTGCAGCTTGTGGGCAGCGTTTAACACCTTTTCGGTAATTTGTGTTTTTGAGCGTATGCCCAACAGGTGCACATCCTTAATTTCATGTATCAATTCTTCCTCACTTACTGCCCCGCCCAGCTTTTTTACATTAACGTACCCATTATTTTTAAAATGCTGTACTGCTTTGTCGCTGATATTCTCCAAAAAAAGTATGTTGATTTTCTCTTTTGGATAACTCGTTTCTTGGCTCATTACCGTTAATATTATGGTATTTGTTTGTTATTTGGGATTGGTAAAAACAAAATCCCCCCGATGAGTGTACACTTTTCGGAGGGATTCGCTTTTCAATTCTTTTTGAACGTTTATTTTTTTGCGTAACGTTTTTTGAATTTGTCAATACGGCCTGCCGTGTCAACCAGCATGTTTTTGCCGGTATAGAAGGGGTGCGAGGTGTTCGAAATTTCCAACTTGATAACAGGGTAGTCTTTACCGTCTTCCCAAGTAATCGTTTCTTTCCCGCCTGCAGTGGAGCGGCCTAAAAAGGTATGGCCATTGCTCATATCTTTAAACACTACAAATTTGTAACTTTTTGGATGGATACCTTCTCTCATAATTATATATTTAAGGTAATACGGATTTTGCCGTATTGTTTTTAATTTGAGGCGCGAAGTTAAGAGGTATAAACATGACAAACAAATGAAATTTATTACCGCACCCTTCACCTTGCATTAATTTGGCATTGCAGTTGCCATATAACGGCAACTACGATAATAAAATACACACTAAATACTTTATGAACCTTAAATTTAGTAATTACTGGGTACTTGTAAAACGAACTTTCGGCGATTTTTCAACCTACAAAATAACCACCTTAAGTGCAGCGTTGGCCTATTGCACCATATTTGCCATGGCACCCATGCTGATTATCATAATTTGGCTGTGCGACCTTTTTTTGGGCAAAGCCGCTATTGACGGCCGTATATTTTTGCAAATCCGCTCTTTTGTGGGTACCACGGCCGCTACCCAAATACAGGAAATGATTAAGAACGCCACCTTGTCAAAAGCCAATGTTACAGCGTCGGTTATTGGCATCATCTCCCTAATTATTGCAGCCTCGGGTATTTTTACACAAATTCAAGACTCCATCAATTTTATATGGCAATTAAGGATAAAACCACAAAAAGGGCTTGTTAAACTGCTGCTCAACAGGTTAATTAGTTTTTCCATGCTGCTAAGCCTTGGGTTTATTCTACTTGTTTCACTGTTTATCAATACATTGATGGATGCGTTTTCTGACACAATTATTCATTTCTTCCCAGGCCTGCAAGCCCATTTGGCCTACTTTTTAAACCTGATGCTCACCTTTTTGGTAATAAGCTTTTTGTTTGGCATTATTTTTAAAGTGCTGCCAGACGCAAAAATTGAGTGGCGCGACGTAAGGGCAGGTGCTATTGTTACCGCACTGTTGTTTATGCTGGGCAAGTTTTTAATTACTTTCTACCTGGCCAAAACAAAAATATCCAGTTCGTACGGGGCTGCCGGCTCGGTGTTAATAATACTTTTATGGGTGTATTACTCATCCATTATTTTATATTTTGGCGCGGCATTTACAAAGGAATACGCCAAATACAAGGGCCGGCAAATATACCCGAATGCCTACGCGGTGTTTGTAGAAGAGGTTGCCACTGAAAACACCCGGTCGTTAACCAAACAGCACGGCAAGGCAACAAAGCCATTGTAAGCAACACAACACTGCTATTGCCTTAAGGTGCCGCTACGTGTGGCACAATAACGCTATTTCATATTAATAAACTGCAGGGGTAAACCAAGGGATGATGCCCGCAGCAGTGCGATAACCTCCTGCAAGTCGTCAATTTTTTTACCGGTAACGCGTACTATGTCGTCCATAATTTGCACCTGCACCTTTAGGCCGCTGTCTTTTATGGTTTTTACCACCTTCTTGGCATCTTCCTGTTTAAGACCATTGGTAACCGGTATTTCTTTTTTAACCACTTTGCCGCTGGGGTAGGCGTCTTTGTCAAAATTAAAGGCACCCGGTTCAATGCCCTGCTTCATGCTGCGGCTGATGATAACATCAATCAGCTGCTTCATTTTCATGTCGCTCTCCACTTCCACCTTAATGATGTACTCTTTTTTATCAAGCTCAATCACCACGGGCGAATTCTTAAAATCAAACCGGGTACTTATTTCTTTTCTAACTACGTTAATGGCATTGTCCAGTGTTTGCTGGTCAACCTTGCTGGCTATATCAAAAGATGGCATACGCTACATTTTAAGTTGGTAAAGGTAAAAAAGTTAATGAATTGCAAAGCAGTGTTTTAGCGGATATTTATACGCAAGCAAAAATGGCTATTTGAAAATTCACGCTTCACAACCCCGCTATGGCAAAGGCCGGTTAAGCGGGGCGGCGGTTTTTGCCATGGACCATCGGGCATGGACTATGGACTAAAGCAACACACCAAACTACTCGCCGTATCACATTGCGGGGCGGCGGTTTTTGCCATGGACCATCGGCCATGGACTATGGACTAAGGCAACACACCAAACTACTCGCCGTATCACATTAATGTATAGCTTTAGCAAAAAATTGCCTGGCATGAAAAAAATCATACTTTCAGCATTCATCTCCTTAACTGTAATTGGCATTACCATGGCTTCAGCACAAACACAACACAAACTACTACGGCATGTAGTAATGTTTACATTTAAACCCGGCACCACCGATGCGGACATTGCGCAAATTGTAGATGGTTTTAGGCAACTGCCCAAAAAAATACACACCATTAAAAGTTTTGAGTGGGGTACCAACAACAGCCCCGAAAAGCTGAACGACAGCCTTACCCATTGTTTTTTTGTAACCTTTACCAGCGAGAAAGACCGCAACGATTACCTGGTTGACCCCGCCCACACCGCTTTTGTGGCAATATTGAGGCCCCATTTGGAAAAGCCACTGGTGTTAGATTATTGGGCGCAGGATTAATTGGTAAATTGTTGAAGCCATTTGCACACTAATTGATTTTTGTACATCAATTCAATATACATGATAATAGTGGGCAAAAATTTGAACCTGTTTTCCTTCTCCGCAAAGGCTCATAGCAAATTGTAGCGGTGGCATGGGCTCTGCGGCATCGTTAGCACCAAAGCCAAACAAATGGCTAAAGCCGGCTATTTCGCGCAAACCGTCTTCTAATCAATGCACCCTAAGGCACCAGCATCACAGTCTCATAAGCTCTGGGAGTAAACATGCCGCAGCGTTGCCTGCCCTTTCCACAAAGCCATGCAGGGAAACTCTGCGGAAAAAGAAAAAACTAAAGTTCAAGTTAACAACAAAAGCCAAATAAATATTCGTCTGCCGGAACAAAAGTACAGCGATGCAAACAGCCTAAGTTTCAACGTCCACCCCCACTTGCAGCAATACCAATGTTGGCCGTAGTGCATATCGTCACACTGAAAAACCCGCTTGCTTTAAAACATCTATTGGATAAATAACTTCTAACTGTTGAGTAACTATGTCAAGCTTTGCCTCATAATTTCGACTTCCTTTAGCTGCAATACATTTAACCATAAAAATATTTCCTACTGGATCTTTTGATATGGAAGTAATTAGCAAATCATTATGTCCATTCAGTGGTTTACCTAATAATATAGGTTCATAGTATTTTACTAAAAAGTCAGCTTCTGGTTCGTCGTATTGCCAACTACTTCTATTTACACCAATGATAATTGGTGAGGCGTTAAACTTCTTCAATGCATTTTCTCTTATTTGGCTAGTCACTTCTCTCAGATGGACACTCAAGTCAGCTAGTGACGTTTCAAGCTCTTTAATAAACCCTGTCACAGTAAAATCATTGGCACTAATAGTATTTGTATATGGCAAGTCTGGATGTGGTTCACTTGACAATGCAAAATTTGGACTTATCGTATAATTATGAACTAATGCACATCGCAAGTTTTCCCATAATTTAAGTGGGTCGTAATTTTTGAAATATTCTGTGACAAATCGTTTGTAGTTAGCACCTGCTTGCCCAATTTGAGTATTATAAGCATATGCGGCCATTTGGTCAATAAAACAACTGATTAATATAAAGGCAGCTATAGGATTTGAGATATTTACTTTTATGTCTCTTAGTGCAAAACGAGTAAAAGAGTCTATTATCTCTTCTATTTTTACGTTGTCTGGTTGCGACAGTCTTGATGAAAGGTTCATTTTGTTGTAATTGAAAGCTGAAGTGTTAGCATATGCTTATGAATTTTTCCTTCTCCGCAGAGTCTCATAGCTAAGGCTTGTAGCGGTGGCATGGACTCTGCGGCATGGTTAGCACCAAAGCCAAACAAAGGGCTAAAGCCGGCTATTTCGCCCAAACGGTATTCTAATCAATACACCCTAAGGCGCCAGCATCAAAGTCTCATCAGCTCCGACAGTAAACATGCCGCAGAGTTGCCTGCCCATTCCACAAACCATGCAGGGAAACTCTGCGGAAAAGGAAATGATTTTCTTTGTCAACCCCAGTAGGTGAACTTGACTGAAACAGCCAAGTCACCGACAGCACCTGCACACCGCCAAGAAGTTTAAAAAGGGCGGTCTGGGGAGTTGCTTTTTTATGTCAACAAAGGATTAGGTTGCCTTTGTGCGTTATTCTTTATCTTCTTGGTTACCCCGTCACAAACTTCAAATAAATGGTTCCTCCACTCAACATTATTCAAGTTTATTAATTTGTCAACCTGAACTCCATGCAAATATCTTTTTCCTTCATGAATAATTCCAAAGAACTTTGCGTTGTCTTTTCTATAAAGCCCAACTAATTGAGGTGCTCCACCACAATATTTATCTTTTATGTTTAAGAGAGTGTCGGTGAAGCAATGAAATACTGCTCTACTTGTTTTTTGGTTTTCACTTTCTGCATATTCTTTGAACTTCTCCAAAAATTCTAACTTACCTGTACCAAGCACAAAAAGTTTATCGGAATAGTCTTTAAACTCAAGTACTTCACCGGACCATTTGTTTGTTGATTTCCACCACTCCATTTTTCTGCAAAAGAAATTTCGCTCTTCATCTCTTGTTGCATAAATAATTTGGAAAGTATTGGCAGCAATATTTTCAACTTCGGTGGGGTAATTATTGAATGAGTGAACAAGTGTTTGGAAAATTGATTGAAATTTGTCTTCGGAAGTCCAATTTGCTTGAAATAAAAGTCCTTGGTCGGCTATGTCAACAATTTGGTTTAATACTATCGATGGGAACAATACGTCACCGCAATAGCCAAATATATCTGGTGAATTTTTACAACCAAACACTTTCCTTCCGTAATCAAAATTAGCTCTGTCACCCCAACTAATTCTACTATCGCTTACAATGTAAATTGATGAAGGCTTTGGTTTAGGCTTTTTATTGTCAACCCCTATAAAAGAAGCTATCAAAGTCATAGTTTCTGTCTCACTTTAATTTGATTAGTCGAAGGTTTCGATTAGCATGACCGCCTACCCGTAGATTTGCGCTATGTCTGCTGTTGCAAACACGCAAACTACTGTATTAACATTGTTGATTATCAATAATTTATCCTTTTAACCGCCTGGGCTGCTTGTTGCGCAAACCCAAGTGGTTGAGGCTTATCCCCTTTACTAAAAAGATAATCGGGCTGGCTTGCTATATATACCGGTTTTTCGCGGGCAACATGCAGGTACCTCTCGGTTGTTTTAATATTAAAGTGCCCCAGTAACTCCTTAATATACCTTATTTCAAACCCTTTTTCCAGCAGGTGCGTAGCTAAGCTAAACCGCAGGCTGTGGAAACTTAGCTTTTTATGTATGCCTGCCTTTTGCATGGCTGCATGAAAAATTTGTTGTACGCTTTGCCGGTTGGCAGGGGTATCGGGCACCAACCAGCATTTTAGGGTGCTGCTCCATTTTGCACCGGCAACCTGGCGCATTTTATTGTTCCATGCAGCATTCCATTCAAACTGAACGGTAATCCAAACCCTATTATCTTTTCTGCCAAACCATAGGTTATATTCTTATCCACTACTTTTTATTGTATTAAAAAGCTCCGCCAACTCGCTCACAGGTATTTTAAGGCAAGGTTGATACTGACAGCCAAATTAGTTATAATAATTAATTTTTGCAAGCCCTTTGGCAAAATTGTGCAAACGCCGGTAAAATAACAAGCTGCGGGTTGTACT
Organism: uncultured Parafilimonas sp.; assembly: GCA_903882935.1. Lineage (GTDB taxonomy): Bacteria > Bacteroidota > Bacteroidia > Chitinophagales > Chitinophagaceae > JABDFW01. The sequence goes on from CAIRZB010000083.1 coordinate 29,281, forward strand.
GGTTGCATGCTCTACTGACGGGTAAAGTTCAAACGCTCCTGTGCAATAAGTATAAGCCGCAGCTTAAGCCAAGATGTACCCCGCTATGCTGCGTTGTTCCAGATGTTCGCTTGCGGCATCTGTAAATCTTGTAGTACCTCTTCTTTGAAGGGTATTTGAAACACGAAACCGCGACAATTTTTACCCCGCCACAAATACCCAAAAAAATCGCACCCTTCTCATAAAAGCTCCCCAAAGTTCCGGGCGATAAACGTATTGCGATCCCGATAAAAATCGGGACAGGCTGCAAGAGACGATACCATAAAATACAAAAGCTGGTATCCAAAGCTTCGTCCGCCGATACATATTCGTTGCATCTGCAGCAAAAAAAACAGATAAACGAAAAATCCTACTTTATCTACAAAACCCATCCAATCTGCGTTCCATCATTCGCTTTATTCACGATTGACCATCCACGTCAAGATTCCCACCAACGGGCATCTGGGTAATGTTGCCCCAAAACCACCTGCTCGCCTATCATAGGGGTGGTGGTGTTTACGCCCAATTGCGCCGCACGGGCGGTAACGCGCCTAATGGGTTCATCCCATGGGTGTAAGGCCAGCGCAAACTTGCCCCAATGCACGGGCAGCAATACTTTAGCCCGCAGGTCTATGGCGGCCTGTACTGTTTCTTCCGGCATCATGTGTATTTGGGGCCAGTTGGCATTGTACTGACCGCATTCCAATATGGCTATGTCAAACGGGCCAAACGCCTCCCCTATTTTTTTAAAATGGGTATCGTAACCGCTGTCGCCGCCAAGATAGAGGGTATAACCGCCCGTTTGCAGAATAAAAGATGACCAGAGTGTTTTGGCACGCACCAGCCCCCTGCCCGAAAAATGCCTGGCGGGTGCGGCCGTAATGGTTACGTTGCCTGCAATGGTTTTACTATCCTGCCAATCAAATTCCATTATTTTGTTTGCATCAAAACCCCAATAAATTAAATGCGATGCAACACCGAGGGATGTGCAAACCACGCCGGCTTTATCCTTCAATTGCAGTAAGGTTTCATAATCCAAGTGGTCGTAATGGTCGTGCGTGAGTAACAAAATATCAATCTTCGGCAAATCACCCACGGTGTAAACATCAGCCCCGGCAAAGCTTTTCACCGAAAACGAGAACGGGGAGGCATGCCCGCTAAAAACAGGGTCAACCAATATGTTCTTGCCGTTGATGCCTATTAAGTAGGATGAATGCCCAAACCAGGTGATTACCGGTTTTTCCGTTGCAATACCCGTTAAATTATTTTTGATGGATGGCAGTGTTTTTGGCGGCTTAGTATCACGTGGCCTGTTGAGGGCCTGCCATAGCATTTTAACAAACGAGGCATCTTTTGCCAGCGTTACGGTGGGGTGCAGGTTTTGAAAATGGTTATTGCTATAAACGTGAGTTCGATATAAGAAACAATAAGGTTTTAACTATATATTAACTAAATATTATTTATATAAGTAATTGGTTAATAATGAAATGTAAGCATATTTTGGTATATTTAAGGTGCGAACAAAAACTCCAAAACATGCTTACTAATGACCAAATTACCGAAATTTTCTTTTTGGCAGATGAATATTGTATCCACTTTGAACAATATATCGACCACTGCGTCATTAAACTGCCCTCCCCCTCCGGCAAGCTGACACGCAAAAAAAACTCCGGCCTGTCCGACAGCGAGGTTATCACCCTCCTTGTCTGCTTCCACCTGTCTGATTACCGCACGCTCAAACACTTTTATACAGACTATGTTTGCGGGCATCTGCAAAGGGACTTCCCGTGCCTCGTTTCTTACAACCGGTTTGTCGAACGGCAGAAGGAGGCGGCATTGCCGCTTATGATGTTTGTTATGTCGTGCTGCATAGGCAGCTGCACAGGCATTTCCTTTATCGATTCCACAAAACTTGCCGTATGCAAAAACCAGCGCATCAGGCAACACAGGCAGTTTAAGGATGTTGCCGCCCGCGGCCATACGTCCACAGGGTGGTTTTTTGGGTTTAAACTACATTTGATTATCAACGACAAGGCCGAAATAATCAGCTTCAGGCTTACCCAGGGCAATGTCGCAGACAATAACGAGAACCTGCTGCTCCGCCTTTGCAAAGACATCCTCGGCAAGCTTTACGGCGACAAGGGTTATATTGTAAAACACTCCGTTTTTGAAAAATTATTTTACGACGGTGTGCAACTCATCACCAAAATAAAGCGCAACATGAAAAACTCTTTGATGAGTGTGTACGACAAAATAATGCTCCGTAAAAGAAGCGTCATTGAATGTGCCATCGACAGCCTCAAAAATATCTGCCAGGTGGAGCATTCAAGGCACAGGAGCATACACGGGTTTGTAATAACAGTATTCTCCGCAATCGCAGCCTATCACTTCTTGCCTAAAAAGCCGGCTTTGTCCGTTGACACCGACTCTTCATCTTCAATCCAATTATCACTGTAAATTTGACACTGTATTATGTCGAACTCACGTTA
>CAIRZB010000084.1 GCA_903882935.1 uncultured Parafilimonas sp.
GATATTCCAAGCAAGAATCGTCATCCGTAAACCGCTTATGAAAATTTATAGAATTCACGCCTTTGAATTTATCCAACATATCCATGTCGCAAATATAAATCTTCTAATTTTAAAGTGCGACCTAAGTGCTAATTCCTAACTTTGCAATTACAAAATGGGTTTGCACTATGTTGCCTTATCCCGAAATCAATATCGTTTACGGGGTATCTACATGGCACTTAGCGCAACCCAGTTTTTAGGGCCAATTTCGTTTAGTTAAACCCATATTTTCGGTTGTGGAGACACAACCGAAGGCACCCGCCCGGATTTGTGTCTTCACAAATCCCCTAACTAAATGGCATTGGCCTTTAGGCTTGGGCATAATCAATAAAAGACTTATTGAAAAGACTTTCACTAAGCTTTCGGCAAACCCTTTTCTATGGTAGATCTCAGCGGTTTTTACCAACTATTTTTCAGTAATATGCCCTTTGCTATTTGGCATAAACGAAAAGGGTCCCTAAAAAGGAACCCTCATAGTAAACCAAAACTTAGTGATAAAAAAAGTGCACTAAAAAAATCGATCATATTTTACTCCACCACCCATTCATGTATACCTGTTGAATTATCAACCGGCAATTGTACTTCTAATTTTAAAGCGGTGGTGGTAACAGGTTCGAATGTTACTGCGTTAAATTTATCTTTCGCAATTTCGTAAGCAGTGGTGTTTTTAACCGGTACCCATTCCCCATCTTTCTTGTAATATATTTTCCACGAGGCGGGTATGCGGCAACCACCCCATGGGCTGTCATCAAACCAGTACACCATACTGGATGATACGGTGTGCGATGCATTAAAATCGTATACCACCCACTCAGTAGTATCCTTTTTTGGCCACCAATGAAAATAAGGCACCGTATTATCTTTTGAATCTACCGGCTCAAGCTGGTCGTTTATGGCCCTTATGCTTTTAGATTTTATTGAAGCGCTAACCTTACTGGTGTTAGCCACTGTTGGCGCGGGTTGCGGCCTTGAAACGGCTTGTGTAAAAGGCACCCACACTTCCATTTCGCCACTGCCACGGTTATCCCATGCGTAATATGGTATTGCCGTAACATTTTGCTTAGAAGTAAGTAACTCGGCTGAGTTTAGCTGGCGTTTTGTGCCTACGCCTGTGGTAGTAATGGTATTTATGCCATTAAGCAAACTGCTGTTATAACTTACCTGTAATGGCGCTGTTTTATCTATTACAATATTCTGCACAAGGCTGTCTTTATTATCAACACCTTCCAGGCAATAAACCACGGGGCCATACTGTATGGCAAACCTGCCGGTATCTGCTTTAACCTTACTGTTGGCAAGTATATGCAATGGCTGCATAGGCAGCTCAACGGTAACCTTATCGCCCTTCTTCCAGGTGCGTTTAATTACAGCGTACCCTTTTTCAACCGTATAGGCAAAAGGCTGTCCGTTAACCGTAAGCACAACGGGTAATTTATTTTCAACAGATGCATACAAATCGCCCGGTATAGGCTGCTGCTGTGCCCAGCCTGGAATGCGTACCCTTACCGTAAATGCAGATGATTTTTCAGGGGTAACAGCAAGATCAATCCTGCCGTTCCATGGGTAATTGGTTGTTTGTTCAATATGTACTTTTCCGCCGGTTAACTGTATGTTGCTGCTGTTGCTCATAAACAGGTTAACATACAGGTCGTTATTGTTTTGTGCGTACACATAACCGGGTACGGAGGGTAAAAACCTGGTCATGTTCGAGATGCAGCAGGCACACGAAAACCAGCCGCTACGGTCGTGCTGGCCCATAGATGCCAGCGGATTGGGATAGAAGAATTTATCGCCATGCAGCGATACGCCGGAAAGCAAACCATTGTACAGCGTACGCTCCAGCACATCAATATACTTTGCATCGCCATGCAGTAAAAACATGCGGTTGTTCCAGTACACGTTGGCAATGGCAGCACAGGTTTCAGCATAGGCACTCATATTTGGCAAATCATACGCATCGCCAAAAGCCTCGCCGTTATTGGTAGCGCCAATACCGCCGGTGATGTATATTTTTTTATTCACCACATCTTGCCAAATAGCATCAATTGCTTTTAAATAGTTGCTGTCGCCGGTAAGTGCAGCAACATCGGCCATACCGCTGTACATATACGTAGCCCTTACAGCATGCCCTTCGGCCTCTTCCTGGTTTATTACTTTTTTATCTGCCTGATTGTATGCATCGCCTTTAGGCCCCCTTACATCAAGAAAAAACTTGGCAAGGTCAAGGTATTTTTTATTGCCTGTTATGCGGTATAATTTTGCAAGGCCAATTTCAACTATCTGGTGGCCAGGGTATTCTTCTTCCTTTCCATAACCAAAATCCTTCACCAGCAAATCGGCATTTTTTATAGCAATGTTCAGCAAGCTCTTTTTGCCGGTAGCATTGTAATGGGCATAAGCAGCCTCGTATAAATGCCCCGCATTGTACAACTCATGGCTTAATATTTCTTCGTTCACCCAACGCTTATCCCCTACCCACTCATGTGGTTTTTCGGGCTTAATACTCCTGAAGGTGTACAAATAACCATCAGGCTCCTGTGCATCGCCAATAATAGCAATCAATGTGTCCAGGTATCTTTCCAGTTTGGCGTTTGGCTCCACCTGCAAAGCATAGGAGGCACCCTCTATCCATTTATACAAATCAGTATCATCAAAAGGGAACTCAGAGTTAAGCTTGCGAGGCTTTTTACCGGCAGCAGCCAAAAAGTTATCAATCCTGCCGTTCTCCCTGCATTTCTGTAAAATATAAGGAATGGTAACATCGGCATTGGTTTGCATTTTAGGCCTCCAAAATGCATCGTTAACCTTCACTTTTGTAAAAGGCACCGGCTGTATGGGGTAATCTCTTTTCTGTGCAAACAGCACGGTTGCCGAAATAAAAGAAAATGACAATAATATTCTTTTCATGTTCTAATTTTTAATGTAGCCATTAGCATCTGGAGGCTGTACAAAAACCTGCCAACACTTAGTTGTATTTAATCTTCTACTTAATAATCCTGCATCCAAACAACCTTCCCGCAGTTTTATTATATGGTGCTTCTATGCGGACAGTAATTGTTTTTTTGCCTTTAACAAGCTCGGCAGGTATGGCATATTCTTTATCATAAAAACGGCCTGTTTCACCACCCGCCCATTCAACTTTTACCAGTTTTACTCCATCAATTAAAATATCAAAAGCCCTGTTTTTATCATCGCCAATATAAGTACAAAGCAGCGTGTTTGGCAGTGTTTCATCTACCTTCATTTCAAACGAAAAGAAGCCGCCGCCACGTGCCTCGCGGCCTAGCCTGCCCAGCGCATCGCTTACATAACTATTTTCTGAGGATTTTACATTATGGTCCCTTTCCGGCTGCATTTCGCCTAAGCGCACCACATCAATTGTTTTTTCTTCAATCTCCTTCTGGAGAAGCTTTTCAGCCTTGTATTCCGCTTCCCTGCCTGCCCACTCATCCTTGGTGAAATAATCCCAGTACACGCTGTAGTAGCGGTGGTGCATACTGTAAAAAGGCGACAGGGTTGCGTCAAGCGGTTTGCCTGCACCTTGCATTACAAAAGTTAGCGGCTTGCCTGCTACGGGCTTTACCCAATTGCTAACATTGCGGTCGCTGGTAAGCAGTACAGGGGTGCCATACACAGGGTCGGGCATGGTTGTACCCAGGTCGCCCGCCAGTAAAACCGGGCCATACAACAATGCAATACGGTTTTTATTATCAGGCATGCTCTCAGTGTAAAGGTTCATGTTAAAAACAACCTGCACTTTGTCGTTGTTCTTCCATGTTCTGTTCAAGGTTAAATACCCATTATCAGCTTTTACAGCCTCAACAGGTTTGCCATTTACTGTAATAGTTACATTGTTGCCAGCCCACCAGGGGTTGCGTATATACAATGGAAACTTAGCCGCTTTTGCAGTAGTTATTGTAAGATTGGTAACATTACTTTCGGGGAATGATGTTTGCTGATCAACCTGTATCCCTTTTTGCTTCCAGTTTAAATGTGATGGTATGAAAAGGTTTACAAACAACCCACCATCGGCACTGCGGTAGTAGATGGCTTCGCTGTACTTGGAGTGGTTCTCCATTCCAGAACCTACGCAACACCAAAACGAGTTAAACTTATCTGAATACTGTTTCTGCCCACCCATGCGCAACGGAACAAAATAACACATCATGCCGCTGTCTTTTTCCTGCGTGGCCAGTATGTGGTTGTACAAAGCACGCTCGTAAAAATCAGCATACTCTGCTTTTGGGTTAACAGAAAAAAGGTGCCGTGTTAACTTAAGCATGTTGTACGTGTTACAGGTTTCAGTGGTGTTGTCACTCAGCCTGTCGTTAAGTTTATCTTCATCACCCAAGTACTCATAGTTGCTGTTACCGCCATTTACATAACTGTGATGGTACACAATGGTGTGCCAGAAATAATCGGCGGTGGCGCTGTCGCTTGATGAACCTGTAAGCTCATACCTTCTTTCGCAACCAATTATTTTAGGGATGTTGGTATTGCTGTGCCTGCCCTGCATTACATCTCTCTGGTGCGCTAACGAATCAAGCACTGCTTTATGATGAAATTTATAGGATAACTCCAAATAGTTTTTGTTGCCTGTAATAGCGTACATATTTACCAGGGCTTCATTCATACCGCCATGTTCACAATCAAGCATTTTTTGCAGTTGTGCATCGGTAAGGTTTTTTAATTCGCCGTTTATCCAAACACAAATTTTATTCAGCACCTCAAGGCTCTGTGTATTATCGCAATACAGGTACGCATCCATTAAGCCTGCCATCACTTTGTGCATGGTGTACCAGGGTACCCAGGCACCGTTAAGGTCAAATCCTTTTGAGCGTATATCTCCGCGCGCCACCTGTGCAAATACAGTATCCTCATTGGGCACGCCGCCCACATAACCAGTTTTGCGGGCCTGCTGGCAACGGGCCAGCTCGCTAACCATATAATCAACCCTTTCTTTAAAACGCTTATCCTGCGTGGAGGCAAACATCATGGCACAGGCAGACAGGTAATGCCCCAGCGTGTGGCCCGAAATGGTTTCGCTTTCCCAGCCGCCGTATATGTCGCCTTTGGTGGGCAGCCCCGCATACTCGTAAAACCGGTGCAGCAGGCGGTTGGGTTCAAGCTCCAGCAGGTAGGCTGCATCCAACTGCATGGCCTGCTTAAAAAGTCCTCCGGTTACCTGTACATCCTTAATATCAAACGCATAGGCTTTAACCGGCACTATGGGTTTTACCTTTATTTTGGTATTGTTCAGTTCCGGCACATAGCTTTGGGCAACAATGCTGCCAGCGATTGTGCAAAAAACAAGTATGGAGAGCGTAAGCTTTTTCATATTACCAATTTTACCAGCCAAACGGAAGTCGTGTTTAATTTATTGAGCATAAAAATGGCTAAATATCCGCGATACTGCGTGTCGTATTTTCACGAAAAGTTATCAATAAATACCCATTTTTTTGCACTCCGGCAATCTTTAGGGGCAAAATAAGTAAAGGAACAGTGGAATGCAGGTAATAAGCGGTGCTGGCTGACTGGAAAAATGGCTTTATGAGCCTATTTTAAAAATTTGGCAGGCATAGCTTAGCCGGGGGATACAAGCCGTACGAGTATATTGGTGTGTGGCCTAGAAAGCGGCGCTATTTGACATAGTGGTTTCATGCAACAACATTCCCTGCCAAGGCCCGCTTAAAACATCCGTTATGCAACACAATCTTGGCTATGTAACTATTGGGCAAAACCCTGCACCATGGGGTATAAATGCGGCGCAAAAAACCTATGAAAACCTTTCTGGGCTAAAGGGTTCAAGTGCAACGGAGGCAGGTTTGCCGTTCACCAGTTCCTCTACCAGCTTGCCTGTTGCTGGGCCTAGGCTAAGGCCGCTCATAGCATGGCCGCCTGCAATAACCAAGTTGCTTATTTTTTTTGAGAACCCTATGTAAGGCAACCCATCGGGCGTGCAGGGCCTGAAGCCATACCAAATATCTTTTTCAGCAGGCACCTGTAACTGTATGCCGGGAAAGAAATCCCGCACCCCGTTTACAATGCCTTCTACACGTTTAATATTAATCTTATCGTTTACAGGGGCTATTTCCATGGTGCCGCCGTAACGCATGCGGCCGCCCATGGGTGTAATAGCCACCCTGGCCTCACATAATATGGCAGGCACATTCAGTTTTTGTTCCGGATGCTCAAACGTAAAAGAATAGCCTTTGCCCGGCATAAGCGGTATAGAAACACCCGCCATTTTGGTTAACTGGGGCAACCAAGAGCCACCTGCCATTACTACCACATCGCCCTCGTCCTCGCCTGCCGCAGTAACTACTTTTTTTATTTTGCCACCTTGTGTCACTATTTTTTCAACAGCATGGCCTGTTTTAAAAACCACGCCTGCTGCCTTTAGGTGTGCAATTAACTGGGGTATTAACTGGTTAGGGTATAAATGCGCATCGCAACGGTAATGCACCGCACCAAGGGCATTTATCTTCGTTTCGGGCTCAAGGGCCTGTAACGCGGCTTTATCCAGTGCTTCTACATCCAGCCCCATCGCCTGCGCCTTTTCAGCCAAGTGTACTTCCTCCTCGCCTACCTTCTCGGTTTTGTAATACATTAAAATACCCTTTTTCTCCATGGCAAAACCAAAGCCCGGCGTGGCCGCTAGCTCCTCGTACAATGCTTTGCTAAAAAGGTTTATATCGCGTAGAGGTATGGCCGAATCTTCCAGGTGCTTTGGGGTGGCACTCTTAATAAATTTCAGTCCCCAGGATATCAGGTCTAGGCTTAATGATGGTTTTACATAAAAAGGGCTGCGGCTGTTAAACATCCACTTTATGCCCTGCGACACCATGCCGGGTGCTGCCAGCGGTACAAAATGACTGGGTACTATCATACCCAGGTTGCCGAAGGAGCAACTGTCTGCCAAATCGGTTTTGTCAATAACAGTAACATTCCAGCCACCCTGCTGCAGGTAATATGCGGCGCTAAGCCCCATGATACCGCCCCCTATTATGATTGCCTTACCAGCCATATTTTTGTTTTTGTGAAAAGAGAAACATGAAACGTGAATCGACAATCGTGAATCGACAATCGTGAATAGTGAAACGACAATTGCGAAACTTGGATCCTTGCCCGAACCATGCACTGGGGCGGGGTGAATCGTGAAACGTGAATTTTCAATCGTACACACCAAAACCTGAAAAGTTGAGCTATCCTCCGAAATCCGTACGTGATTGGATTGACAAAACCAGTAACCAGCAACTTGTACCCTGCAACTGGTTAAATAACCTGAAAACCAAACGCATAGGGGTCATCCTCATCATCTATGCTAATGGTGTTATACCCGTATATACGCGCCCAACCTTCAATACCAGGCCTTATGGCAGGCCTGCCTGCAACAGTAGTTTCTTCCTCAATCGTACCAATAAACTTTGAACCGATAATGCTTTCGTGTACAAAAGCATCACCTATTTTAAGTTTACCCTTTGCATACCACTGCGCCATACGTGCCGAAGTACCTGTGCCACAAGGGCTGCGGTCAATTGCTTTGTCGCCGTAAAATACCGCATTGCGTGCTGTGGAGGTTTTATCCAGCACAGCACCGGCCCACAATATGTGCGAGCAGCCGTTAATGGTAGGGTTATCGGGATGTACAAACGTGTATTTCTCGTTAATGCGCTTACGCAGTTCCCTTGCCCAGGCTATCAGTTTATCGGCACTGTAATGTTCCAGCCCTTTAAAGTTTTTCTGTACATCTACAATGGCGTAAAAATTACCCCCATAGCTAACATCCACCACCAGTTCGCCCAACTCGGGGCATTCGGCGGTTAAGCCTTCTGCATCCAGGTACGAGGCAACATTGGTAAGCTTTACACTTTTAACCTTTTTGCCTTCCTGCTTGTAACTTATCAGCACCAGCCCTGCTGGTGCTTCCATGCGTATGATGCCTGGTGTTTTTGGGGTTATCAACCCTTCTTCCACTGCAATGGTAATGGTGCCGATGGTGCCATGGCCGCACATGGGCAGGCACCCGCTTGTTTCAATAAACAATACCGCCACATCATTGGCAGGGTCGTGCGGGGGGTATAGTATGCTGCCACTCATCATATCGTGGCCGCGTGGTTCAAACATAAGCCCTTTTCGAATCCAGTCAAATTCACGTAGAAAATGTTGGCGCTTTTCGCTCATATTACCGCCTTGCAAAAAGGGGCCGCCGCCAGCCACCAGCCTTACGGGGTTACCGCAGGTATGCGCATCTATACAAAAGAATTTTTTTGAAGCCATGTTTTGCTTTTTACAACCTAAAAACATTGTTTAAAAACGCTAGCCTACGGTTAACCTATGCCAGCGTTTAAACTTTGCGCCGTAGCGGGCATAATACCTTAAATATTAAGACAGTTGCGGCCTTGTGCTTATAGCCTTGTTTATAATACCCAATATCCTTTCCCTTTCGGCGCCTTCTAACAACAAACGCGGGGCGCGCACAAACTCAGTGCCTATGCCTGTTTGTGTTGCTGCCAATTTTATATACTGCACCAGCTTAGGTTGTATATCCAGCTCCAACACCGGTAAAAACCACCTAAAAATGGCAACAGCCTCTTGGTAGCAACCTGCCTTCATAAGGTTGTACATTACTACGGTTTCTTTGGGAAAGGCATCTACCAAACCGGCCACCAAGCCGTCGGCACCAAGGGCCAGTTCCTCCAGTGCCAGCGTGTCAACACCGCAAAGTATTTTAAACCTGTCGCCAAAACGGTTTTTCATGCGGGTTAAATTGGTTACATCCCTTGTTGATTCCTTCACAGCCTGTATGTTTGGCAAAGCGGCAAGCTCCTCAAACATATCAAGCGTAACCTCAATTTTATAATCATAAGGGTTGTTGTAAATCATAATGGGCAACGATGTACTTTGTGCCACCGCCTTTATAAAGGCAACGGTTTCGCGGTCATCGGCCTTATACCGTTGCGGGGGCAACATCATTAAACCGTCGGCACCGTTCTTTTCGGCTTCAATAGCACAGTTTACGGCTACCTTGGTTGCCTGTTCAGCAATATTTACAATTACAGGCAATGTACCGTTCAATACTTTTTTGGCAAAAACAAGCAGCGAAGTTTTTTCTTCCAACGTTAAGGTGCTGGTTTCGCCAAGCGAGCCGGCAATAATAATACCTGCCACACCGGCGTCTGCCTGGGCTTTGATGTTTTTTTCAAACATATCAAAATCGATGCTGTCATCGCTGTAAAACGGGGTAAGCATTGCGGGATAAACGCCATGCCAGTTAATTGCGGCCATATTAAATTGTGTTATAGCCTACAAAATTAGGCATCGGCACTTTATTGCTATTGATTTTAAATGCCAGCTTATAAACATATTTTACCCCAATTAAAATATAAAAAACGCCAAACAGGCTATTTTTTATCGCGATACAAGTAAAATGCCCGATGCTAAGAGCAGACAGCTAATTGCCAATGGCGGTACTATGTTGGATAATTTATTGGGCTGGTAAGCCCACAACCAATGTACCAGCGGCCCATTTAGCCGCATAAATTGCCTTTTGGTATTTTACATGCAGTTCATTCTTTTTTTGCAACAACTCAATCACTTTGTTCTCCCTGCTGTTTACTAAGAAAAGCGCACTTTCACCCTGCCTAAATTTAAGCAGTTCGTTCTGTAGAAGCCCCCAATAACTGTTATACACCTGCTGTGCGTTTAACAGTTGTTGGTAAACCAATTGCTGTTCATTTAAATACAGCTTTATTTTATTGAGCAGTTGTTGCTTTTTGTACATAAACTCCAAGTTAGTTTCACTTATTTTAAGCTGTGCTTTTTTATACTCCCCCCTGGCCTCCCTTAAAAACAAAGGCATGCTAAATTGAATGGAAAACTTATTATTGTTGGCCACGAAGTCGGGCGTTAGGTTTTTAAAAGGCTGGTATTCTTTGTTTAAAACGTTATACTTTAACGCCACATAGGGCAAGAGAGATTGAAATTTTAATTTTTTCTCGGTGCCGAGCCAGGCCAGCTTGTGGCGGTAACTTTCTAAGGTAGGGTTTTTGTCTAAACCGGGGGCAATTTCTGTTGTAGCAACGGGCGTACCCTCATGCACGGTTGTTAACATAGTGCTGTCGGGCAAATAGTTTTGGGGCAGCTGGTAGGCCAAATTATCTTCAGCCCATAAAAAATTAGACAACTCAAGCTCCGCCTCCCTCAGCTTCAACTGCGCCTCATTTTGCTGCATGGCGTAACTTTGTAATTGTGCAAAAGCCTCCAAAGTGTCTGCCCTAGCTCTGTCGCCTTGGTCATATCCTATTTTTACCAACCTAAGGCGTTCCTGGGCAATGCCCATAAACCTATCATAAATTTTTACCAACTGGTGGCAGCCAGCCCATTGCCAATAGGCTTTATAGGCATCAAAAAAAAGGTCGTTTAATACAGCCAGGCGCTCCTGTTCGCTTTGCTTTACAAACGTTTTTGCCTTTTGTAAGGCGGCCCTACGCTTATCTGTAACCAAGCCGCTTGCCAATGGCAATTCAACCCCCAAAAAGCTCGACTGGCCTTTGCTTAGCTCTGTCAATAAATAATCCCCTTTATTGTTCTCAATGCCGGCAGATAGGTTGCCCACCGGCAAGGGTATTTTAAGCCCCGCGTTTTGGTACTGGTAATAGTCTTTGCCCGTAAAGGTTTTTCCACTGGCGGCAACGGTTAGTTCAGGGTCAAAGTTTCCCGATGCCGCCAACAGGCCCGCCTCTGCACTTTGCAACCTAATGGCACTTTGCTTTGCAATTGGGTGGTGTTGCCTTATTAAATGGATAAAATTATCTGGGGTTAATATTTGCACATCGTTTTGTTGCGTAAAGCAGGCGGGCATAACCAGCATAGCCATTAATACCAAAAACGCCGCCCTCACAAATGTTTTCAGCCTCATGCTATTTGTTTTTCTTTTTATAGGTACTTTCCGAGGAAACTGGGGTATAATAATCTGGGGGAAAACCATTGATGTTGCGCCATAGTTCGTAACCAATCAACACATCCTTCATAAGTGCTATGCCGCTTGCACCGGTACCCAAAGACAGTTTGGCCGGCCAAGGCTTGTCAGATTCGTCCGCCTGTACCAAAACCCTGTATTTCCCATTATCGCTTATAGTGCCTTCAATGGCCGATACCTTGCCACCAAAAGTGCCATAACTGTTTTTGGGCCAGCCGCTAAATACAATTGCCGGGTAGCCGTCAAAAACAAACCGCAATTTTTGGCCAACGTTAAAAAGGGGCAAATCCATCGGCTCCACGAATATCTCCACGGCATTGGCAACATTACGCGGCACAATTTCCGCCACGGTTTCCCCTTCCTTTACCAGTTCGCCCAAGCCCTCCTTTTTCGCTTTGGTAACTTGCCCGCTTTGGGGGGCTACCAAGTAATACAACTGGTTTCGTACGGCATAGCTTGCCAGCAAGCTTTTCAACTTGTACACCTCAGCTTGTGTGGCTGATGCGCTGGATAAAGCACCATAGCTATCCCCTTCTGCCTTGGCAATTTTATCTGCCGCCTCCTGCGCCGCCCGTTGCTGCTCAATTTGAATGTTTACAAGTTCTTGTTTACTTTGGTTGTACTTGTTTTCAGCACTTATTTTTTTGCCTAGCCCACTTTGGTAATTAGCTTTTCGCTTTTCAAATTCGGTTAAAGCTATCGCGCCGCTGTCGAGCATTATTTTTGCTGCGGTAATTTGCCTTTCGTAAATAGCCAGCTCATTAACTGCTGTTAGCACATCCATGCTATCGCTGGCTGCTTTTAGCTTCTGCTGGCCTTTTTTATTGGCAAGCGCTTGTAGTTTAAAGCCTATTTCTTGCTCAAGGGCCGTTTTTTGGTTGTCGGATGCACCAGATTTTTTTTGGTAGTTGTACGCACTCTCCTCCTTGGCAGTAATCTGTTCCTGCGTACGCGCAAGCAAATCGGGGTCAAAGTAATCTGTTTTCACCTCAGCCAGTTGTAAAATGGTGTCTCCTTTGTTTACAAAATCGCCCTCCTTAACATACCATTTCACAATTTTGCCCGCTATAATACTATTTAAATCCTGCGGCCTTTGTTCTTGCCGCATAGTGGTTACCTTGCCTTTGGTGCGTATATTTTGTGTCCAAGGCAATAACATAACACATGGCAGCACTGCCAGTACACCCCAAAGCCAGCGGCGCACCAGTTTGGTACGGCCAGCTTTGTATATTTTGGCATATGCGGTTGGCTGGTATTGGTTAGATTGTAGAAATACTAATTTACCCATATATAGATGGTTGTTAAAGGTTGGCGGAATTATTTGTTTTGCACCGCGGTTATATGAAAACTAATATCAAAAAGTCCGGCGAGGCCACTGTCTTCCGATGTGATGATGATGGTAGTGTTTTTCAGCTGCCTTAGCAAGGCAATTAATGCGGTGCGGTCTGCGCCGTCCAAATACGCAAAAGGTTCCTCCAGTAACAAAAGCCTGTGGTAACCCAACAGGGCCCGGATGAGCAATATTTTTTGCCTGGTGTTGCCGGGTAACTTTTTGCCGCCTGGGTATAACTGGCTGTACAAACCCTCTTTTTGCGCCTGTATAAATGGCAGCAAATTTAATTTTTCGGCCAGGTGGTTTACCTCTTTAATTGTTACATTGGCATTACCCATGGTAATATTTTCCAACAAACTGCCGTAGAAAATGTCCTGGCTGCTTAGCATTACGCCGGTGGCGGCACGCAGGCTATCTAGGTTATAATTGTTAACCGCCAAACTGTTTACCATAATACTGCCGCTGTAATTACTGTACGCACCGGTTAAAAGCCGCAACAACGTAGATTTTCCCGCCCCAGAACGGCCATGTATCAAAGCCATTTGGCCGGGCAATATGCGCAACGTTAACTGCGACAACACGGCACCTGCGCCGGGGTAAGAAAACGCCACATTGTTAAATTGTATATCCAGCCCCTCTTCCTCCGCGTCTAAAAGAATTTCTCCGCTGGCCTCTTCCTCCGCCTCTGCTATTTTATCTAATTTTTTTATTGAAACCAAAGCATCATACACTTTATCGAGGCTAAGCACAATTTTCTCAACCGAATTGATAATGGCAAGGATTATTATGTCTGAAGCAATAAACTGGCCTATGTTTATCTGTTGGTTAACAAGCAGTATCGTACCCACAATAAGCATGGAGGCGGTGATGACAATCTTAAAACTGGTTAGGCTCCAAAACTGCACTAACAATACTTTAAAATACTTGGTGCGCGACTCAACGTAACCACACGCCAGTTCATCAGTTTTGGAGAGATGCAGGCTGCCGCTTTTTATGTATTTGAACGATTTTACCATTCTGGCAACTTCCTGCAACCATGCAGCAATGCTATATTTATATTCGCTGGATTGAAGCGCAAGCGAAAAACCACGCGGCATGGTAAACACCATTATAAGCACTACAATGGTTAACAAAAGAACGCCAAAGCCAATAAAAACCGGGTGGTAAAAGGCTAACAGAATCAAGCCCAGAAATACTTGTATAACTGCCGCTGGTAGGTCTAACAACAACTTTTCCAAGCCCTTTTGCAATGATACCGTGTCAAAAAAACGGTTTACCACCTCAGGCAGGTAATACTTATCTAACTTCTCTACGTTTAGCTTTGGCAGCCTACCGGCAAATTCAAAAGCGTACCGCAAAAAAATACCTTGTTTTAGTTTTTCCAACACCTGCAACTGCCTAACCTGCAGTAGGCCGTCAACAAAAGTGCCAAGCACTACTAATATTATTAAAACAACGATAGAGGTAGACACAGAGCCTGCCATTACAAAGCTTATCACTGTTTGTATACCTAAGGGCAACGAGAGTTGTACCAAACCTGCTAAAATAGCCAAAATATATATGGCATAAATTTCAGTGCGGTCTAATTTCAACAAGTTGTAAAAGTTCTTTAGCGCCGTGCGCACTGTTATATTGCTGCTTTTGTCCATCATATAGTCGTTAATAAAAAGTCAACCATTTGCTACCTAATTTTGCCTGCCCCACAATAATTACGCTCTACAGTTTACAAAAAATCACCTTTTACCCCCTAACCCTTGCCGCGTACAACCGTCGTGTACTTTGCCATTACGGTGTTTTGTAATCTTAGGGTGCGGCATCCTTTTCTTTTTTGGGCACCAAGCAAAAAGCACCTAAAACGCCTTCTCCCCAGTGCGCATCATATAGGCGAGCTGAAACGAAACCCAAAATCTGCCAAGCCATGCTATTAACATAACAGAGGCTAACTGGATTGCTATTTTAATATAGCCTCTAAGGCAAAAAAACCAGCCACCACCAATGCAACAACAACACCATCACCCAATTATTTATTTGCCAGAGCAAAATTGCCAAGTTTAATTCAATTATTTTTATTAATAATTCTTATGTTTACCATAAGTATATCTAATACCCAAAACGGGGAATACGGAGGGCAAAATCATAAAAATTGAAACCGTAACAGCCGAAATGGCACTGGATAAAATAGATAAAAGTTGGCATTGAGGCAGATAAGTAAATGAATAGCATATCCATTTAACCAAAGTATGGGTCCAGGTGGCATAAATGCAGCCTACAAAAAACAACCCTAACAGCCTAAGAAATATTCGGCTACTATTACAGCTGGTTATATAACACATTGTGAAAAACCACCCGAATATCATGCAGCTGGTACAATTGCAAGCCAAGCAATTAAAAGGAGTTAAGAAGTTCTACAACAAAGCTCCCATGCGGTAATTGCCGAGGCCAAATAAGCAGCACAACCGAATACTGAACAGTAACAAAGGCATTTGCCGCTAATTTTAAAATAACATTTCAGAAGCTTTAGACGTAATATGCTGAAGCGAAACAGCAACCTAAAAAAAATTGCTACCCCACGGCAAACATTGCTAACAAGTAGGCTGTTACAACAAAAATCAGTCGTTATATGGCCAACCCTCCCTTAAAATTATTGGTTGTATACAGTTAACTAAACCAACCAAAACAGGCTGTTAAAAAAATATTTTATTTGGAAAGCCGATTAATACATATACCTTCACTATGTTAATTTGAGTTATACAGCACTCAGTAAGTGATATTTTCCGCCAAGCACCAATCATGCTCCGAGTTAATTTTATTTTGCTCTGCTTTTTTTCTCAAGTATTTTACATCATTCAATTTCATACAATGAACATTTATGTGTCTAACCTAAGCTTCTCTATTACAGATGAAGACTTAATGGCTGCGTTTAAAACTTATGGCGACGTATCTTCTGCAAAAGTTATTATTGACAAATTCAGCAACCGCAGCAAAGGCTTTGGTTTTGTTGAAATGCCCAATGATGAAGCAGCTGAAACAGCCATCAAGGAATTAAACAACACGCATATGGACAACCGTGCCATCAATGTGTCTGTTGCAAGGCCTAAGGAAGACAAACCAGGCGGCGGCGGAGCAAAACGCTCTTTCAGCGGCAACAACTCAAGGTGGTAGTAGTAACTGCTTAAGCAACTTACTTATAAAGAAGGGCGTTTTATACGCTCTTTTTTTATTTATGCAAATGCCTGCGCAGTTTGGTTTATACCCAAACTGCGCAGGCATTTTACATTTGTTTATACCCTGTTAAGCGCCACACCTTCACTTGCACCTACAACAGTTGCAAGTTGGGGTTGCAATTTCTTTATACGGATGATATGCAGTTTATGCATTACCAACATTACAAAATAGGCGGCATCAAACTCAAACCATTTAACGGCATTGTTAGGCCTTGATGGGTTTTTGTGGTGGTTGTTATGATAAGCTTCACCCCAAAATAGCACATCGAACGGCAAAATATTTTTGGAGGTGTTATCCATTTTATAATTCTCGTAGCCAAATTTATGGGCCCACCAGTTTACTGCAGCACCCTGCACACTGCCAATGGCAATGGTAAAAGGCAGAAACAAAAACATCCACCAAGCAGTGGCGAAGTATATGTACAACGAAACATAAATGGCAATCCAAACCAGCCTTGTAATCCAGTTGTGCGCAATTTTATCAAAGGCCTTCCACTCGGGCAAGTTGGCCCGGTATTTGTCTTCAACTACAGTTTTACCCTTAAAAATATCATGGTAGCTGTTTCTTGTTTGCCACATGGTAGCTAAAAAACCGGGCGAGTTAAGCGGCGAATGCGGGTCATCAGCATCATCGGTATGTGCATGGTGCAGGCGGTGCATGATGCCATACGAATTTGCACTGATGTAAGACGAGCCTTGCGTTATAAAGCAACAAACATAGAAAAACTTCTCCCATCCTTTTGACATTACAAACAACCCATGGGCGGCATACCTGTGATGAAAAAAAGACTGGAAGAACAACGAGGCATACCAATGGAAAAGGATGAGCAATAAAAGTATCATTAAATATGTTTTGGGTGAATGTATAATTTAATTGCCGCTTTAAACAGTATACAGCTTTCATTAACCTTAAAATAGGTTTAAAGTTTATAAAGTGTACATTTCTCCGCTATCCAAACCACTAGTATTCTTAAACAACACACCTATAACGTTTATGTTTAAAGCCACTTACACCGGTAAACTCATTTAATGCTTAAACAATACAAAACAGGTTGTTAATTGCGTTAAACCGCTATAGCTAAGCAGCCAGTAATGCTATGCCAAACCATTTGGTTTACAATTTCTACAATAAAACCATCCTAATCATTTACCTTTAACGGCAAAAGTTTACTTTACTAGTGTTTGGTTAGCAATTATTACACATTTGTGTTTAACTAAACAAAGGTTTGCAGCTAAGTAGCCTGCCTATTAATTTTTACAATAGAAATATAGATACAATGAACGTACAAGAAGTTGAAAAGTTTTTAAGCAGGCAAAAACTTGGCCAAGGCCAGCGTGTTAAAATTGCGTTTAAAAAGCGGGATGCAATATTTGGGTTGTTTGTAGAAGGCAAAGACTATAACGACCTGAAGGCCAAGAATTTTTGGCGTATTGTTACGGCAACTAATATTGAGGCATGGACAAAGTCGAAAGACATTAACCTGGCAAAAATATTCAGCGGTTTTGAGTTTTCTAACCTAACGCTTAATGACAAAGGGTAATCAGCATTTCCGCACCAAACAGCTTTAAACCAACCGTGGTGTAACTTACAAGCACCGATGCCTAAAACATTGATTGGTAATTTTGGGTGTGCAAGTGGCTGCCTTTTGTTGCGCTAAAAGTTTGTGAGCAATCAAATAACCGCCAAGTAACTTATAACACTGCTTTGCATTTTTGGCGTTGGCATGGTGCTATTGCTGTATGTAACACTACCAGAAGTTTATACAAAGGCCGCTTGGTGGTTTTAATGCTGCCTACCCAACGCATGTACAAACCAAACCCATTTTTTACAAAAAACCATAATTTATTCAGCCTAGCCTTGTAAGGCACACCGTTCACCCGCTTGCCCCCAATGAATTGAGCATACAATATATAAAAAAACCCAAAACCATAGGCAGCTACCCCAGTTGCGTAACCGACCCAAAGCCGTGAGGGTTACAAACCTTTTATTTAAACCAAGCGCATTTTAAGCCTTACATCTTAAAAAAATTAATTTTAGAATACTTTGGGTTAATAATAAACAAATTTATTAACCTGATATTAAGTATTATTTATAACTTTATTCTCACTAACAAAGGCTTCAAAACGGCAAATAGTACTACCAAAAAAAACAATGCGGGATTAACCGTATGGAACCAACCAATTATTTTGCCAATATTTTCGATGCTTCACCGCTTCCCAGCCTTTTGTTAAAGCCGGATGCACCACTGTTTTCCATTGTAGAAGCAAATGCCGCCTATCTAAAAATAACAGGCACCACGCGTGGGGATTTGGTTGGCAAAGGTATTTTTGAAGCATTTCCAGACAATCCCGACAACCCCACCGCAGACGGTGTTAGAAACCTAAACACGTCTCTGCAAGCTGTTATTAAAACCAAACTGGCCCACAAAATGGCCACCCAGCGGTACGACATACCCGTAAGGGGTACCCAACTTTATACCGAAAAATACTATGCGCCCGAAAATGTGCCCGTATTTGATGGTGGATGCGACTTGGTACTGATCATGCACACGGTAACTGACATTACCGAAAAAATACTGCTTGAAAAAAAGCAGCAATTGTTAGAGGAGCAGTCCTCCGCCATTAGTGCCGAATTAGAACACCTAAAAAAAACATCGGAAACCGGCAGTTGGGAATTTGACATTGGAACAAACGAATTTTACTGGTCAGACGAGTACTTTAATATGTTCGATTTGCAGGCTGGCAGTTTTACGCCTACCCTGGAGCAGCATTTTGAGATGGTACACCCCGACGACAGAACCAAGGCAAAGGCCGCCTTTTACACCGCAGCCCAAACCGGCAACAGTTACAGGATTGAAAAAAGAATAAAAGGCGGTAACGGCGCTACACTGCAAGTATTGTTGACAGTGGCAGCCATCAAAAACCAAGCAGGCATACCCATAAAACTAACCGGGCTGGTGCAAAACCTTACCGGCAGTAGGCAAATGGAAAAAATGCTAGGGCAAACGGTTGCCATGCTTAACCGCAGAAACAACTTTATTGAAACCATTTTGCATAACCTGCCTGTAGGCATCGCAGTAAATAAAATAAGCGACGGCAAACCCACCCTGGTTAACAAGCAATTTACGGATATATATGGGTGGAACGCCCAGGACATGGAAGACATGGCAGGGTTTTTACAAAAGGTTTATCCAGACAAAGAGTACAGAGAAAAGTTATCGGCCCAAGTGTTGGCCGATATTTTAAGCGGCGATGCCCGCAGGATGCAATGGAAAGGCTTGCAAATAACAACCAATACCGGCGAGAGAAAAATTGTTGACGCAAAAACATTTTTGTTGGCTGACCACGACGTAATGATTTCAACAAGGCTTGACGTTACTGACAGAGAAAATGTTTTGAGGGAATTGAACGAGAGCAATTTGCGCTACCATTATCTTACCAAAGCAACTTCCGACGCTGTTTGGGACTGGGATTTAAACAAACAAACGCTTTTGTGGGGAGAAGGGTATACGACGATATTTGGCTATGAACATGATGAAATAACAACCGACTTAACCAGTTGGGCCAAGCATATACACGCTAAAGATGCAGATAGGGTTATTGAAGGCATTTACACATTTGTGAATGGCACCGACACAAACTGGGAAGACCAATACCGCTATTACAAGGCTGACGGAACGATGGCTTATGTTATTGACAAGGGTTTTGTGATAAGAGACGACAATGGCAAGGCAACAAGGATGGTGGGCGGCATGCGCGATATTACCACACGAAAAGAAGAGGAGCTGAGAATTAAGCTGCTACAATCGGTAGTTACCAACGCCACCGATTCCGTACTGATTACGGAAGCCGAACCTTTTGAAGAGCCCGGCCCGCGAATTATTTATGTAAACGAAGCGTTTACCAAAATGACGGGGTATGCTGCTGAGGAAGTAATTGGCAAATCACCACGCATTCTACAAGGGCCCAACAGCGACCACGAAGCATTGGCAAAACTGGGTTCGGCCCTAAGAAGGTGGGAACCTTGCGAATTGACTGTGCTGAATTACAAAAAAAACGGTGAAGAGTTTTGGCTTGATATGTCAATAAGCCCCGTAGCAGATGAGACAGGTTGGTATACGCATTGGATTGCCATAGAGCGCGACGTTACGGAACAAAAACTTACGGAGATTAAACTAAAAGAAGCAGCAGCCCAACAAGCACTGTTTGTATCAATCGTAACATCCTCGGATGACGCCATTATCAGTAGAACATTAAGCGGCCAAATAACAAGCTGGAACCATGGTGCAGAAAAATTACTAGGCTATACTGCGAACGAAGTAATTGGTAAACATATCAGCCTAATCATTCCCGAAGCACTTGTTGGCCAAGAGCAAGAAATTATCGACCGGATTGCCCAAGGGGAATATGTAAAGCATTTTGAAACCGAACGGCTAAGAAAAGATGGAAGCCATGTCAATGTTTCCCTAACAGTTTCACCAATTATTGATGAAAAAGGCCTTATCGTTGGTGCCTCAAAAATTGCAAGGGATATTACGGAGAAAAAGAAAGCCGAGGACGCCATACGCCTTAGCAACGAACGGTACAACCTGGTAGCAAAAGCCACTAGCGATTCTATTTCCGATTGGGACCTCATAACCAACAAAATAACACGCACAGGTATTGGGTTTAAGAAATTGTACGGGTACGACCTTATGGATTTGGAAGACCATGGTGGGTTTAGGCTAAAGTTGGTACACCCCGAGGATATAGAGAGATTTAGTGAAAAACAACAGCGCATTTTTAATACCCCGAACGAGTTTTATTGGGAAGATGAATTTAGGTTATTAAAAGCCGACGGAAATTACGCGTATGTGCATGCAAAGGGCTACATTGTAAGAGACCATACGGGCAGGGCTATACGCATGATTGGCGCAACCCGTGACATGACCAAACAAACGGAGCAACTGATTGAAATAAGGCGGATACAGCGAAACCTTAACGCCCTTATTAACAATACCAAAGACATGATATGGTCGCTAAATACCGACCTTAAAATAATTACTGCCAATAAAGCCTACAGGGATGCGATATATATGTTTACCCAAAAACCCGTTAGTGAGGGCGATGATGTGATTGTGGAGGCTTTTGGCGATGAAATGATTGCAACATGGAAAGGCCTGTACCAAAGGGCCTTGAACGGAGAAACGTTTAGCTTTGAAGAAACCCTTGCCGACCCATCGACTGGCGAAGCCATACACAGCATTATTTCTTACTCCCCCATTATAAACAGAGAGGGCACGATTACAGGTGTTGCTTGTTTTGCAAAAGACATAACAGAATTGAAAAAAGCATCTACCAGAATGGAGGAAATGAACAGGGATTTGCAAAAAAAGGCGAATGAATTGGCCATCTCAAATGCAGAATTGGAGCAGTTTGCCTATGTTGCCTCTCACGACCTGCAAGAGCCGCTCCGCATGATCACCAGTTTTTTAACGCAACTAGAAAAAAAATATTTCGATATTATTGATGAAAAAGGCAAACAATACATAAATTTTGCTGTAGATGGCGCCAAGCGGATGCGCCAAATAATATTGGATTTACTGGAGTTTTCCCGCGTGGGCAGAGGGGATGACTACCAACAAAACATTGACTTAAACGAATTGCTGGCTGAAATAAAAATTTTGTTCCGTAAAACCATTGAGGGAAAAAAAGCGGTAATCAAAGCCGGGTACCTACCGGTGATTCACAATTTTAAGTCACCGGTAAGGCAGGTTCTACAAAACTTGGTTGGCAATGCCTTAAAATATTGCAGTAAACAGGTGCATCCCGTTATTAAAGTGTCGGCCATTGAGTTTAACACACATTGGCAATTTGAGGTAGCAGATAACGGCATTGGCATTAACGAAGAATACTTCGATAAAATTTTTATCATTTTTCAACGCCTGCATAACAAAGATGATTATTCAGGAACCGGCATGGGGCTTGCCATTGCCAAAAAAATTATTGAGAACCTAGGCGGCAAAATTTGGGTTAAGTCATTGGAAGGCCAGGGCAGCAGTTTTTATTTTACAATTCCTAAAACCAAATAAATGAACCCGATACACATTCTGTTAGTGGAAGACAACGAAGGCGACATACTGCTTACCACAGAAGCATTGCAGGAAGGCAAAATATTAAATAAAATCACTGTAGCCAGGGATGGCAGGCAGGCTGTTGATTTTTTATCCAAAACTGGAGAGTATGCTAACGCAGAAGCACCCAACCTGATTTTGTTAGATATTAATTTGCCAAAAAAAAACGGGCATGAAGTGCTACAGTTTATTAAAACAAACGACAAGCTGAAGCTTTTGCCAGTTATTATGCTCACGACCTCATCCGCCGAAAGGGATATAAGCATGGCATATAACAATCATGCAAACTGCTACATTACAAAACCTGTAGACGTTGACGATTTTATGGAGGCTGTACTAAAAATGGAGGATTTTTGGATTAACATCGTTAAACTGCCCAACACCAAATAGCTGTTATATGCAAAAACACAAGGCAACATTTACAATATTGGTGGTAGAGGACAACGCGGGCGATTTTGCGTTGATAGAAGACTATTTGTTAGAACAAATTGCATCCCCAAACATCCGCCATGCAAAAAACTACCAGGAAGCCTCGGCTTTACTACGCGACGCTGAAGCATATTTTGACGTTACGCTGCTTGACTTAACACTGCCCGACAAATCAGGTACTGAATTAATCACAAACATTTTAACGCTGTCACCGGATAACCCGGTAGTAGTATTAACAGGCCATGCCGATAGTTCTTTCGCTATCAGGTCTCTTGCCTTGGGTGTGTCCGATTACTTGTTAAAAGACGAAATGGCTCCGTCTTCGCTATATAAAAGCATTATCTACAGTATTGAGCGCAAAAAAACCTTGCGTCGATTGGAAGATTCTGAGAAAAAATACAGCGATTTGTTTCAACTTAGTCCGCAACCCATGTGGGTGTACGATTTGGAAACCTTAAGCTTTTTAAGGGTAAACAGCGCTGCTGTAAAACATTACGGTTACAGCGAGGAAGAATTTCTTTCGATGACCATAAGAGACATAAGGCCCGCGCAGGATGTGGCGTTAATTGAACAATCGGTTGCCTTCATAAAACAACATGACCAACATTATTCCAGTGGTACTTTTAGGCATACCAAAAAAAATGGCGAGTTGATTTATGTTGAAATCCAGGGCAACATTATTCAATTTGACGGAAAAAAGGCGGAATTGGTATTGGCAAGCGATATTACTGAGCGGTTTGAGCATGTTAATGCCATAGAAAAACAAAATGAAAAGTTACGGGAAATTGCTTGGACACAGTCGCATGTAGTAAGGGCGCCTTTGGCAAGAGCGATGGGGATAGCGACATTAATTACTGAATTGAAAGCAGAAAGCACAGAATGCTCTAATTTACTAGGTTACCTATTAGCGTCATGCGCGGAGTTGGACATTATCATCCGCGATATTGCCCAAAAAGCGAGCCTCGTTAACGCAAAGGCGTAACCCGAGTACGCGCCTAAAATCATCAAACCTTTCGCAATTTTTAAAACCCAAAGCCATTATAGCAACAGTAACCCACACATGCCCCCGCTATAATGCCAATGGCTCTTTTTTACCTGTTTTTGTGGCTTTAAAAATGGCATCTACAATTTTCAGGTCTTTTACAGCTTCTTCACCATCCACTGGTACTAAAGGTTTGTTGCCTTCCAAAATTATCCCAGCCATTTCGTCCATCTGCACAGTTTGGTGGGTAACATGCGGCTGCGTCAACTCCCCCTTGCTGGTACGGCCTTGTATGGGGCCATAACCTGTGGCAGGGTATAATTCGGCAAAACCCTCCGTACCGTTCAGGAAAAACCTGTCAAGGTTATCCAGGCTGTAGGTTGAGAGGCAGGATGCCACGGCACCGCTGGGGAAGCCCAACTGAAACTGTATTGTTTCGTCAATGCCTTCCTTAAATTTCACCGGGTCAGTTTTGGTTTCCTGCGCAGTAACCCAGATGGGGTCCTCTCCGATCATATACCGGGAGCCGTTAACAGAGTAAATACCAATATCCATCATGGCACCGCCGCCCGATAGTTGCCTGTTCAGCCGCCATTGGGTGGGGTCGCCAATAATAAAACCGCTCAAACCTTGAAAAAATAACACCTTACCAAACGCCCCCGCATTCCGCTGCCTTATAATCTCCAAGGTCTTAGGCTCAAAATGCATGCGGTACCCTACCAGCAACTTAACACCTGCTTGCTTGCAGGCATCCACCATTTCCTGCCCTTCCTTTGCATTTACCGCCATCGGCTTTTCGCAAATAGCATGCTTGCCCGCTTTTGCAACGCGTATTACCTGGCTGTGGTGCAAGGCGTTGGGTGTAATAACATACACTGCGTCAATATCTGGGTTGTTCTTTATCTCGTCAAAGTTTTCGTAGTTGTAGCAGTTCTTTTCCGGTATGCCGTATTTAGCCTGCCAGGCTTTCACCTTTGCAGGCGTGCCGCTAATAACCCCTGTCAATTTCGCTTTTTTGCAAGCCGCCATGGCATCGGCAACCCTTGTGCCATAGCCGCCCAAACCCATAATGGCCACTTTTAACACAGGCCCGTTGTATGCTTCATCAAAAGGGCTTTTATTGGCGGCTGCACCATGCAATTGTGCTAGGGGCAACGCTATGGCTGTGGCGGTAAATTTTTGCAAAAAATCGCGGCGGCTGTGCATATGGCAAATATTTTAGGCTGGTGGCTTGATAAAAGTAAATACTTGGCAATATATTTAATATTCAGGCTATTGTAAAATCGAGAGGTACTCATTTATTAATTTGTAGCGGCAATATTGTACTTTCAACCAACCATGCGAAACCTTTTGGACCAAATAAAACAATGCCAAGTTTGCAAAACAAATTTGCCTGGGCCACCACGCCCCGTGTTGCAAGCAAGTCCAATGGCAAACATTGTAATTATCGGCCAGGCGCCAGGCAAAAAAGTTGACACAACAGGCATACCTTGGGATGATGCGAGCGGCGATGAGTTAAGGCGGTGGCTGGGCGTTACCAAGCAACAGTTTTACAACAATGGCCTATTTGCATTGGTACCCATGGGGTTTTGTTACCCCGGCAAGGGTAATTCGGGCGATTTGCCACCACGGCCTGAATGTGCCCCGCTATGGCACCAACCTCTTTTGCAAAATATGCCACGGGTAAAGCTAATTTTATTGATTGGCCAATACGCACAAAAACACTACTTGGGGGATGCCTTACAGCCTACGTTGACAGAAAATGTAAAAAACTTTAAGGCATTTTTACCTAGGTACCTGCCCTTGGTGCACCCTAGCCCACGCAACAGCATTTGGCAAAAGAAAAACCCTTGGTTTGAAGCCGAAGTGGTACCCGAATTACAGGCCCTTGTAAAAAAGACGATTGACGATTAGTATGCAATTGAAGAAGCAAAAAATCTTGGTTTCCGGAAGGATTAAAAAACTTGGGCTAGCCTTCCGCATTAGCGTTGTACCACAAACAAAAAATACCGTTACCAACAATGCTTGGCAACTTAAAACTAGTCTCCCCGGTACCCCTGCGGTCGATGGCATGGTAAGTACCGGGGAGCAGACCAACTTTAAACCACCCCTTTCGCACTCAAATACCGCTCGGCATCCAACGCCGCCATACAACCGCTGCCCGCGGCAGTTACGGCTTGGCGGTAAATTTTATCTTGCACGTCGCCTGCTGCAAAAATACCTTCAATATTAGTTTTGGAACTGCCTGGTACGGTTTGTATGTAACCGGCATCATCCATATCAATCCATTCTTTAAAAATATCACTGTTGGGCTGGTGGCCTATGGCTACAAAAAAAGCACTCACTGGCACCTCGTCCAATTCGCCTGTTACCACATTTTTAATTCGCACGCCATTTACTTTGTTTTCACCCAGCACTTCATGCGTTTCGCTGTTCCAGTATATTTTAATGTTGGCGGTGCTTTTAACCCTGTCCTGCATAACCTTGCTGGCCTTCATGGCATGCTCGCCTTTGCGTACAATCATGTGCACTGTGGTAGCCAGTTTGCTAAGGTATAATGCCTCTTCGCAAGCAGTGTCGCCCGCGCCTACAATCGCCACCTCTTTGCCACGGAAGAAAAACCCGTCGCATACCGCGCAGGCACTCACACCGTAACCGTTTAAACGCTGCTCACTTTCCAAGCCAAGCCATTTGGCCGAAGCACCGGTGGAAATTATAACCGCATCGGCCTCAATCCATTTTTCTTCGTCAATCTGCACCCTATGCACCGGGCCACTAAAATCGACTTTGGTAGCCAAGCCGTAGCGTATATCGGTGCCCATGCGGGCGGCCTGTTTTTCAAAATGTACCATCATTTCCGGGCCTTGTATTCCCTCCGGGTAACCCGGATAGTTTTCTACTTCTGTGGTTATCGTCAACTGGCCGCCCGGTTGTATGCCCTGGTATAACACCGGTTTCATATTAGCCCTGGCTGCATAAATGGCCGCCGTATACCCGGCCGGCCCCGAGCCTATTATTAAACAATGCACATGCTCTGTGGTTCCTGTTTCCATACGCTGTTTTATGTAATGACGGCAAAAATACTAAACCTTGCAGTTATTTGGCACGGTTATAAAAAGCCGCCGCCGTTTGGGGATAACAAGCTTGAAAATACTTTGGCTGCCGGCTGTAGTTTTTCATGGAATCGCCTCTTGCGTCGCGCTCTTATACGGCTTTAGCTTTGCGGAGCTTTCCCCGCATTATTTCAAGGGACTTTAGGGACATTAAGTGCCTTTTACGTCCTAAAGTCCCTTAAAAATTAAACAAACTTACCCACAGAAGACATCCTTTAAAGCAGGTCATATGTTATCTGCGCCATGTACATCAATCACAAACCCCATTAGGGGCGGCATGTTAGTAGCCAGTTACACAAAAATGTTTCAATTAGCTCCGTATGGAGCGGCATGTGAACATCCGCAAACCTTAAAGCTAAGCGTAATGCCGTTTGTAACTTTTGGCATTTATGTTGCCCGCGTAACGTTACACGTCGCTCCATACGGAGCTTGCTTTGCAATCTTTGCCTGATTCTACTAACATGTAGCCTCTATGAGGCTAAGTTAGATAACTGTGAACAGTTTGTAATTTTCGACAGCATGTCTGAAGTTTACAGCCTTTAAACCGTCGCCACAGGCGACAGCATATAACTGCGGAACTGCAAGCCTGCCTGCCGGCAAGGGCAGGTGCCCAACCACTACCCATTCAACTCGCCGATAATTCCAGCCAATCACTAAAAAGAGAAAACCCTGAATTTGTATACAACAATCAGTAATTAGTGTTAATAGCAGCCCGCAAAGCCCGCCCACCTTTGTATAAATAAAATGAAAAGATATCTAACACTAATAATTTGGGGAAGACCAATGAAATAAAAAAAGTCTCAGCCAACTCATGGCTTACATACATATACACTTTAACAACTCTTTTCCGGTATCGGACAACGACTGTGTCCAAAAATTTGAGATCGCAAAAACAAGTACGGGACCCGTTTGGTAACTGAAATTTCTAAATAACATTACCACAAAAAAATGAACATGCAAAAGATAGTATTGATAACCGGAGCTTCATCAGGCATAGGCAAAGAAGGCGCCAGACAATTGATTAAAGACGGTCATAAAGTTTACGTAGCAGCAAGGCGTATAGAAAACATGAACGACTTAAAGCAGATGGGCGGCTTGCCAATGCAAATGGATATAACGAACGAAGGAGACATTGAGAAAGTTGTAAATACTATTATTAAAAACGAGGGAAAGATTGATGTATTGTGGAATAACGCAGGCTATGGCTTATATGGTGCTGTGGAAGACATTTCAATAATTTACGCTAAAAACCAATTTGACGTAAATCTTTTTGGGTTGGCAAGTATCACGCAAAAAGTAATTCCGTTTATGAGAAAAGCTAAATCGGGTACAATTATCAATACTTCATCAATGGGCGGAAAAATGTATTCTCCCTTAGGTGCTTGGTATCATGCTACAAAACATGCTTTAGAAGGCTGGAGTGACTGTTTGAGACTTGAATTGGCTTCTTTTAATATTAAGGTTGTGATTTTGGAACCAGGTATAATTAAAACTGAATTTACCGATGTAATAACAGGGCCTATGGTAAAATATTCAGGCAAAGGTGCATATTCCAACATGGTAAATTCTATCATTAAATCAACCACTACGGTTAAAATGTCTCCTGCATCGGTTATTTCAAATACTGTTTCCAAAATTATAAACACAGCTAATCCCAAAACAAGATATAGAGTTGGTGCCTGGGCTAAGCCAATGGTGTGGATACGTATTTATTTAGGCGACATATTGTTTGATAAACTAATAATGAGCCAAATAAAATAATACAACCAATATGCAAAAAGTAGTTTTAATAACAGGAGCCTCACAAGGGATGGGTAAAGAAACAGCAAGGCTGCTAATTTCCAAAGGGCACAAAGTTTATGCAGCAGCAAGAAGTATTGATAAAATGAACGAATTAGCAAAAATAGGCGGATTTCCAATTCAAATGGATATCGCTAATGAAGACGATATACAAAAAGTGGTAGATACAATTATCCAAAAGGAAAACAAAATAGACGTATTATTCAATAACGCCGGCTTAATTTTAAATGGTGCAATTGAAGATATTGGGATTGAAGAAGCACGATATCATTTTCAAGTAAATCTTTTTGGTTTGGCTAGCCTTACGCAAAAGGTAATTCCATACATGCGAAAAGCCCAATCAGGCACTATCATAAATACAACTTCTGTAGGGGGAAAAATGTATTCACCGTTGGGAGCTTGGTATCATGCTTCTAAACATGCCTTGGAAGGCTGGAGTGACTGTTTACGATTGGAGCTAAAGCCATTCAATATAAAAGTGGTAATACTAGAGCCGGGTGCTATAGAATCCGAATTCGGAGACGGACTTGAATCGCAACTGACAAGGAATTCCGGGAAAAGTGCCTATTCATCAATGGCTCAATCATTAATAAAATCAGGAGGTTCATTAAAAAGGTCTCCACGGTCAGTGATTGCAAAAGCGGTAGATAAAATAGTAAACAACAGCAACCCTAAAACACGTTATGCCATAGGAAATTTAGCTAAAACCCTAATTTGGCTACGTGTTTATTTAGGCGACACATTGTTTGATAAACTAATAATGAGCCAAATAAAATAAATAATTACAATGAAAAAAATATCAATAAAAATAGCACGTATCCTCTTTCTAAGAATTGTGCCTGTCTTGGTGGGCATTGTTGTTGTCGGGTTAATCGTCATCAAGATAAAGTATGGCACAGGCAAAACTTACACAGATATTGGAACAGAAAATCCTGAAGGGAATAAACACCTTGAAAAATTAATAAAGCTGGATTATCCGCCTGGTAATGTTGCCATAGGGGAAAACGGGCATGTGTACTTTAATTATCATCCGTTAACCCATCCAACGCGGTTTAGTAATGCAACAGTTTTTGAATGGGCCGACGGAAAAATTACCCCGTTTCCTTCTGCTGACATGCAAAAGAATTTTCAGGGAACTTTTGGTTTAACTGTTGATAAGCAAAATCATCTTTGGTTAGTTGAGCCTGCAACGTTAGATTTTAAACATACCCGTGTTTGGGCGTTTGATTTAACCACGAAGAAAACTTTTCATTACTATGAATTTCCTGAAGGCGTTGCAAAGCAGGCGGAAGATATCCGCGTTACCGGAGATGGCAAATATGTTATCTTTCCTAACCCCGGCATTTTTAGGTTTACCAATTCGCAACTGCTGGTTTATTCTGTAGATGACCATAGTGTGAGAGCCGCCATTGATGGCGACCCGAGTGTGACTGCCGAAGATTGGACAATGCAGATAAATGGTAAGCCTTATCGTCTTGCTTACGGTTTGTTTAACTTTGATGTTGGTATTGACGGCATTGAAATTAGCGATGACCAACAGTGGTTATACTTAGCTTCCATGACCAATTCGCATTTGTACCGTGTGCCGTTGGCAGATGTGTTGAATAAAAATATTACCCCCAAAGATGTTGCAGCCAAGATTGAAAATATAGGTGCAAAGCCCATGAGTGATGGGATAACGCTTGATAAAACGGGCAATGTAATTATTACCGATGTTGAGCATGGCGGCTTAATGTCATTTAATATTGCCACTAAAAAAATAGCTACGCTGGTACGTAATAAAGCAATAGTTTGGGCAGATGGTGTAGTTGTTGGCGCTGATAATACAATCTACTTTAATGATAGTGCAATTCCATCATACATTGGGCAGTTTGCTGCGCCACCTGATGTAAATTTATTACTTCAACATAAACCGTATTACATTTATAGGCTGAAACAATAAGCCGTTTTAAAATTCAAAACATGAAAGAGGTACATCACATTGAGAGCATTAGTGCGTTAAATAAATTGTTGAACCAGGAAAAACCAACGCATCCATTAGTTTCTGTTGTTGATTTATCAAAAGTTGAGCGTTGTGGGGAGAATAATGTAAAAACAACTTTAGGCTTTTATACCATCATGCTTAAAAACAATTATTGTGGCAGACTGAAATATGGCAGGGAATATTATGATTTTGAGGAAGGCACTTTAGTTTGCATTGCACCCAACCAGGTTGCTTATATTGACAATGAAGGCGGAGAACAAACCGAAGTAGAGGGTTGGGGATTGTTCTTTCATCCCGACCTGATAAGAGGAACTTCGTTAGGAAGTAAAATGAAAGCCTACAGCTTTTTTTCTTATGAGGTAAATGAAGCCCTGCATGTATCCGAGAAAGAAAAACAAACGTTGAATGATTGTATTACAAAGATTGAAACTGAACTTTCGCAAAACATAGACCATCATAGCCGCAACTTGATTGTTTCAAATATTGAATTGCTGCTGAATTATTCTTTGCGGTATTACGACAGGCAGTTTATAACACGGAAAACCAAAAATCAGAACATACTAATGAAGTTTGAAAATGTGCTGACAGATTATTTTCAATCAGACAAACTAAAAAACAATGGCTTGCCAACAGTAAAATATTGTGCTGAACAGCTTTTTTTATCATCTAATTATTTAAGCGACTTATTAAAAAAGGAAACAGGCAAAAATGCACAAGACCATATTCATCACTACCTGATTGAAGAAGCCAAAAACAGTTTACTCAATTCAAAAGCCACTGTTAGTGAAATTGCATTTAACCTTGGCTTTGAATATCCGCAATATTTTAGCAAACTTTTTAAAAGCAAAACCGGCACAACCCCTGCTGAATACAGAAACCTAAGTTAGCATTCACAATTAAAAGATACAAAAATGGAACTCAACAAAAACACTATATTAATAACAGGCGGCACCAGCGGTTTCGGTTACGAATTTGCAAACCGGCTGCTTGCGCTGGGCAATACAGTCATTATCACAGGCCGCGACCAGGCAAAGCTCGACCTCACTAAAAAGAAGCTGCCCGGCGTTTATACCTTCCAAAGCGATGTAAGCGACCCTGAGGCCATTGAAAAGCTATTTGAAAGGGCGACCGCGCAATTTCCGCAATTAAATATACTCATCAACAACGCGGGCGAAATGCGAAAGATAGACCTGCAGGATGAATCTATCGATCTGGATAATATCGTCCGCGAAATCAATATCAACCTGTCCGGCCCTATCCGCATGGTGCAGGCTTTCCTGCCACATTTAAAAACAAAAAGCAATGCGGCTATATTAAATGTAACCTCAGGTCTCGCGCTGATACCATTTCCATTAACGCCCATATATGGAGCCACAAAAGCAGGTTTGCGTTTTTACACCAAATCACTGCGTGTGCAATTGAAAAATACAGGAATCCGCGTATTTGAACTCGTCGCACCCGGCTCCAGTACGCCATTGCACGACAAATTTTCCGGCGATGTGGATGACAGCAGGTTGATGGACCCGGTAAAGCTGATAGATGTAGCCATTAAAGGCCTCCAAAGCGATAAGTTCGAGATATATCCGGGCCTTGCTAAAGTCATGAATATCGTCAGCCGTATCGCTCCATCGGTTATTTTTAACCAGCTGAAGAAGATCACCGAAAAGTCGCTGGCCAAAACAAAAGCATAATTTTATAATTATCTATATGAACGTAAGTTCGGTCTAAGCAGCCAGATAACGTTGTTTATTATTATCTTCAAATTGTATGTAGCACTTCTAAATTTTACAGCCTTTAAACCGTCGCCACAGGCGACAGCATATAACTGCGGAACTGCAAGTTCCGCAGCGCGTAGCAAAACCTTATGCAAACAGCCCGTCAATACTCAAATAGCGTTCGCCAGTGTCGTAGTTAAATATCAGCACCTTGCTGCCCGTTGGTATTTCGCTTAGCTTTTTAGCCACTGCTGCCATGGTTGCCCCGCTGGATATGCCTTGAAAAATACCTTCTTCCTTAGCCGCGCGGCGGGCGTACTCAAACGCTTCATCCTTGCCTACGGTTATAACCCCGTCAAGTACATCAGTATGCAGGTTGGTAGGTATAAAACCGGCACCTATGCCCTGTATTGGGTGCGGTGCGGGGCTGCCGCCGCTAATAACGGGCGACAATTCTGGTTCCACGGCAAACACCTTCAGGTTTGGGAAATGCCTTTTTAATTCCTCACCAACCCCGGTAATATGCCCGCCGGTACCCACGCCTGTAATTAAAAAATCAACCCCTTCAGGAAAATCAGCCAAAATTTCCTGCGCGGTTGTTTTTATATGCACGTCAATATTCGCTTGGTTGTCAAATTGCTGTGGCATCCAGGCGTTGGGAGTGGAAGCTACCAGTTCTTTCGCTCTTTCAATGGCGCCTTTCATCCCCTTTTCACGCGGGGTTAATTCAAATGTGGCCCCGTAAACGCTCATCAGCCGCCTACGCTCAACGCTCATGCTTTCTGGCATAACCAACACCAGTTTATAGCCCTTTACCGCAGCCACTATGGCCAAGCCAATACCTGTATTGCCCGATGTTGGCTCAATTATAACGCTGTTGGCGTTAAGCAACCCCTTTTTTTCTGCATCCTCTATCATGCTTAATGCAATACGGTCTTTTATACTGCCGCCTGGGTTGGCACGTTCCAATTTACTCCACACCTCAATGTTGGCGGGGTATAAACGGTTAATGCGCACGTGCGGTGTATTCCCAATGGTTTCTAAAATGCTGTTCGCTTTCATTATTTTTTGTTTTATGTGCCTTTTTTTTGGTTTTATGTTCGGTGTTTTATGTTCGGTGTACGCAGCCTTTCTGCATGTAGTGCAATTGGCCGCAGTAAATATACCTTATTGCAATAGCCAACCATCTGTATTAAAAGCATCCCGGTGTCCTCATTTCTTTCCCAATCCCCAATAATCCCAGTTCTCCTAAATGATGAAATTTATAGGCTCTTCAAAGTCGCGCCGGTCATTTACCACTGTTTGGTTTTTGTGGTAAACCACACTAAATGGCGGTATACTTTTAGTTATCCAAGTGTTGCCGCCAATGATGCTTTCCCGGCCTATCACCGTGTTGCCGCCCAATATGGTGCTACCTGCATAAATAATCACATTGTCTTCAATGGTTGGGTGCCGTTTGCTTTTGGCGTCTTCCTTCCGCACGGCCAGTGCGCCCAAGGTAACACCTTGGTATATTTTTACGTTGTTGCCAATTACCGCTGTTTCACCAATTACAACGCCGGTGCCATGGTCAATAAAAAATGGGCATCCAATGTGCGCACCGGGGTTAATGTCAATGCCTGTTTTACTGTGCGCCCATTCGCTCATCATACGGGGTATCAACGGTACCCGGGCCTGATACAGGGCATTCGCGAGCCTATGCACGGTTATGGCCGAAAAGCCAGGATATGAAAGTATTACCTCTTCAATAGACGATGCTGCCGGGTCAAAATCCATAATTAACTGCGCATCCTCCAGCAACTGGTCTTTTATCGCCTCCAACCCGCAAAAATACTCAAACACAATCGTGTTATGGTCAAGCAACAATGCGTTGTCAACTGATTTGATTAAGGCCAACAGCTTTTCCTGCATTTTTTGCTGCTGTTCATAATGGTGTAGCAAAAAATCGTCCACATGGTTGGTTACATGAAAAAGGTAACGGGTCAGTTCATCGGTAAACCGGCAAACGTCGTCCTTGCTCGGCAGTATGTGGCTTAAAATAAAACCAGGGTATTTCATACAAGCTACTTGTTTGAGTAAAAAAAATCCCACCTAAGCGGCGGGACGTATAAAGGTAAAACATAGCAAACCTTGCCCCGCTAAGGTGTAAAACAACATGCACAACAAATGGTTTGGTACATCATTTTATAATAATTGGCCACAAAAATAGTAGACTAATTTTGAATTAAACGTTAAGCGTTTTACAATAATTACAAAAATTCCCATTTTCAAAAAGCTTCGGGCAATTGCGTAGTTTTAGGCGCAGTGTTTAAACAAGCACAGATGAAAGAAACAGCCAGCAACGCAGCAATTTCAATTTTTAAAGCGGCCGTAAAAGCGGTGCAGCCACAAGTATTGATGCCGGCGTATATAAAAAAAGGTAACGGCACGCTACAAATTGGTGGCGACAAACTGCTGGTAAACAGCTTTGACAGCATCTATTTGCTGTCGGTGGGTAAGGCTGCCTCAGCTATGGCTTGGGAAGCAGAAAAAATTATAGGCAACAGCCTAACAGCTGGGTTGGTGGTAACCAAATACCAACACAGCCAGCCGCTGCGGTATTGCAAAACCATTGAGGCTGGCCACCCCGTACCGGATGAGAACAGCCTTGCAGCGGCACACGCCATCAACAATTTTTTGGCACGCCTAACGGATAAAAGCTTGCTGCTATGCTGTATAAGCGGGGGTGCCTCCGCACTTATTGCAGATTGTGCCGAGGGCATACCCTTGGCCGACATGCAGGCTGTTTCAAGCCTTTTGCTGCATTGCGGTGCGGATATACACGAAATAAACACCGTTCGCAAGCACCTGTCGTTTTTAAAAGGCGGCCAGTTGGTTAGGCTGGCAAAAGGTGCGGCGGTTTATTCTCTCATTATCAGCGACGTTGCAGGTGATGACACTAGCATTATTGCGAGCGGCCTTACCGCGGCCGACCCATCAACTTTTAACGATGCCTTGACCGTGCTTGACAAATATGGGCTTACCCAAAAAATATCCACTACCGCGCGGGCGCACCTGCTTAAAGGCATAAACGGCGATGTTGGCGAAACACCTAAGCCTGGTGACGCACTATTTGCCAAAGTGCATAACCAAACCATAGGCAATAACCAGCTAGCATTGCGCGCGGCTGCGTTGCTGGCAACTGCACTTGGTTTTACTGTTACCACCGTGGATGGCTTGTTAACTGGCGAGGCAAGGCATGCTGGGGAGCGTTTTGTACAAATACTTACAAGCTATACCGGCAAGCGGCCTGCTTGTTTTTTGGCCGGCGGCGAAACAACGGTAACCATACGCGGCACAGGCAAAGGCGGGCGTAACCAGGAGTTTGCCTTGGCAGCACTGCGCAAATTAATAGCCGCGGGCATTGCACCAAAGTATTGGCCTGTTATACTTTCTGCTGGCACCGACGGTACTGACGGACCTACGGAGGCTGCAGGCGCAATCGTTAACATTAGTAATTTTTTACATGTTTTAAAAACACCGGAAAAAGCTATTGATTTTTTAAATAATAATGATTCATTTCATTTTTTCGAGTCGATTGGGGCATTAATAAACACGGGTACTACACAAACAAATGTAATGGACATTGTTATTGGCTTACTTTATTAAATTATATAAATATTATATATAAAACATGCTATGCGTCATACAAAAAAAAATTACTTTTTCATTTGGCGGTTTAAAAAAATCATCTACATTTAACAACTGTTTAGTCAAAATTTACCTCTTGCCACTTAACTAAACAACAGGCCTCTTCGATTGCAATACCATAATAGAGCTCCACCGCATCCGGTGGAGCTTAATTTTTTTGCCCACCCCGGCCCAAAAAACACAGGTTATGGCTTTATTTTGCCCACCACAATAAGCCATAAAACAACTCATTGTTTAGCATGTTTTATGGTTTGGCTGATAAATTATCCCGAATACACCGCACCTTTGCAGCAATGCTTACTTCTACAGGCAACAAAACATTTGTACCCGCCCGGCTAAATAGGATAGCCGTTTCGGTGTTTTTCTTTATCGCAGGGCTAACATTTGCCAGCTGGGCAAGCCGCATACCAAACATAAAACTAAAGCTTGGCTTAAGTGAAGCCGCACTTGGCTCGGTGCTGTTTGCCCTGCCCGCCGGGTTAATGGTAAGCCTGCCAATTTCGGGCTATTTGGTTACCCGCTTTGGCAGCAGGCGCGTAGTTACGATGGCCGCATTGTTATACCCAATGGTGCTTATACTGTTGGGGGTAGCCGCATCCGCTTGGCAAATGGCTGCCATCTTATTTCTTTTTGGGCTTTTGGGCAACCTCTTTAATATATCCGTTAATACGCAAGCTGTTGGTGTTGAGTTAACGTATGGCCGGTCAATCATGGCCTCCTTCCACGGGCTTTGGAGCCTAGCAGGTTTCGGTGGTGCCGCCACGGGCGCTCTCATGGTGTTTTTGCAAGTGCCGCCGGCCTACCATTTTTGCATAATATTTAGTTGTGCAGCCTTATTGGTGTTGGTTTTTAGGCAGTATGCACCCAATAAAGACACCGGTTCGGCAAAACAGCAAAAACTTTTCACCAAACCAGATGCCACTATTTTAAAACTGGGCATAATTGCTTTTGGCTGCATGGTTAGCGAAGGTGCCATGTTCGACTGGAGCGGCATCTATTTCCAAAAAGTATTACAAGTACCGCCCAACCTGGTATCGTTTGGTTTTGGCGCATTTATGAGCACCATGGCAGGCGGCCGGTTTGCGGGGGATACCCTCATCACCAAATTTGGCGTTAAGCGCATGTTGCAGGTAAGCGGCATATTCATTGCCGGCGGGCTTTTAACAGCGGCCATATTCCCTTATTTCTATAGTTGTATGGTAGGCTTTATGCTGGTAGGCTTTGGCGTATCGTCGGTGGTACCCATGGTGTACAGCCTGGCAGGCAAATCAACAACCGTGCCGCCGGGCGTAGCCATCGCATCAGTGTCGTCAATTGGTTTTCTGGGATTTTTCATTGGGCCACCCTTAATTGGCTTTGTAGCACAGGCACTTAACTTAAGGGCTTCTTTCGCGTTGGTGGCGGTGCTGGGGTTTGGCACCACCATTATGGCATCCTTCGTTAACAACAAACAGGGGTAGGTTCACAAGCTGGCAAATGCCTTACTGCGCGGTTTCATTGGCAAACCAAGGCGCAGCATCAGTGTGTTTAATTTAAGCCGTTATATTCCGT
This sequence comes from uncultured Parafilimonas sp., assembly GCA_903882935.1. GTDB lineage: Bacteria > Bacteroidota > Bacteroidia > Chitinophagales > Chitinophagaceae > JABDFW01. The sequence goes on from CAIRZB010000084.1 coordinate 36,955, forward strand.
CGTCCAAAAAACTCCGTTGGAGTGGGCACACAACCGACACCAGCCGCCTTTGAATTGTGTCTTCACAATTCCATTAATGCGATACCTGTAGGCGCAGCATGTTAAATTATCTGCAATCTCAAACACCTTGGCCTATATGCAATCAGAATATTTACGACCTTTCGCCCTCAAAAAAACTGCTGCTTGAAAAAATATAAGTTGTTTGGCCTGGGCTTATTGTCGGGTCTCTTGCTTTGGGCCGCATGGCCAATGTCGCCGCTCACCTGCCTAATATTTATTGCCTTTATACCTATGCTGTACTTGGCTGAGGTGGTTGAAAACAAACGCTATTTCTTTTTAGTTACGTTTACAGCCATGCTGGTTTGGAATGTTTTGTCCACCTGGTGGGTATGGAACTCCACCGCTGAAGGTTCAGTGGCGGCTTTTATTGCAAACAGCCTTATTATGTGCCTGCCTTGGTGGGGCTACAGGGTGTGTAAACGAAAACTAGGCGACCGCATGGGCTTTGCCGCACTGGTGTTGTTTTGGATGGGCTTTGAATACATACATTTAAACTGGCAGCTTAGCTGGCCCTGGCTTACCTTGGGCAATGTTTTTGCCAGCCACCCTGGTTGGGTACAGTGGTACGAGTACACCGGCAGCAGCGGCGGAACGCTTTGGGTTTTACTAGCCAACATAGTTTTGTACCAATTGGTTAAACGTTATATAACAACTACCAATACCGGCATTGAAAAAACCAGCGCAACAGCCGGACCCGCTATCGCGGGTGCTGTGTTGGTATTGGCATTGCCCTTTATTATTTCAAGGATGGTGCAACCAAGTGATGCCAGCATAAAAGGCAATGGAACGGCCAACGTGTTGATTATACAGCCTAATATTGACCCCTATGGCAAAAATGACCAAAACTCCATTGCCCAGCAGGTGCAAACATTACTGCAATTGACTAACAAGAATATTGACTCCAACACAAAGCTGGTCGTTTGGCCCGAAACAGCCCTGTCTGCCGAAGGTGTTTTTGAAGACCAGGCAGCCAATTACCCCCCTTACCAGCCAGTGTACCAGTTTGTTTGGCAACACCCCCAAACAACGTTGGTAACGGGCATTCAGATTTTAAAAAACTACGGGCCCGATAAAAAAACAAACTCCGCCATGCCCTATGGCGGCGGGGCTGGCTATTACGATGCGTTTAATGCCGCGGTTTGTTTTAAACTAGGCACCCAGCCCACCTATTACTATAAAAGCAAACTGGTGCCTGGTGTGGAAACGCTACCGGACTTTTTACGGTGGATGGCACCCATTTTTGAAAAATTTGGCGGTACTACAGGCGGCTATGGCACACAGGAAGAAGCCTCCGTGCTGCAGCAGCCGGGCCAACCTTACGTAGTGGCACCCATTATTTGCTACGAAAGTATTTATGGCGAGTATGTTGGCACCTATGTTAAAAAAGGCGCAAACCTGCTAACCATAATGACCAACGACGGCTGGTGGGGCAACACCCCCGGCCATAAGCAGCACCTGCAATATGCGCGGCTGCGTGCCATAGAAACCCGCCGCTGGGTTGCCCGCAGTGCCAATACAGGTATAAGTGCCGTTATTGATGCCAATGGGGAAATAAAAGAAACCCGGCCTTGGGATGTGCCTGCGGCTATGAAATACAACATACCCATGCTTACAGGAGAAACCTTTTATGTACAGCATGGGGACGTACTGTCTAAAATAGCGTTGGTGCTGGGTGGCATTTTGTTGGCTTGGCATTGGCTGGTATTGGTTAAAAGCCGTTTTGCACAATAGGTATGGCACATATGGGGCTGGCTATTTTTGGGCGAGATCTTTTATACTTACATCCTAGATCAACGGATTAAATATCGTACACATAGGCCCATACATTAGATTTTTTGGGGAAACCAAACCGCAACATGAACAAAATTGCGAGCAGACTAGGGTGCAACGGGATAACAGTTGCATGTTAAAAAAACAGGTGGGTTATGCAAAAACAATTTGAGTTCAAAGGATCAATAATAAGTTACGTGGACGAAGGCACTGGCAGCCCCATAATGCTTGTTCATGGCTTTGCCGAGGATGCCAAGGTGTGGCGCGCGCAGATTGACTGTTTGGCGGCACATTACCGGGTACTTGCGCCAGATTTACCGGGCAGTGGCAATTCGCTGTACAACCCTTTATTCACCACCATCACCGATTTTGCTGGCGCAATGCAGGCGTTGTTGGAACATGAAAACATTACCCGCTGCATCATGCTCGGCCATAGCATGGGCGGTTATATAACATTGGCCTTTGCCGACACATACCCACAATACCTACAAGGCTGGGGGCTTGTACACTCCACCGCCTTTGCGGACAGTGAAGAGAAAAAGCAGAACCGTGCAAGGGGCATACAACTTATTGAAAACCATGGGGCGTTCTCTTTTATTAAAAACACCACCCCTAACTTATTTACCGCCGCGTATAAAAGCCAATTTGGGAACAAAGTGGCAGAACTGGTTGAGAAAGGCAACAATTTTTCTAAAGAAGCGCTGGTGCAATATTACACGGCGATGATGAACCGGCCTGACCGCACCCATGTTTTGCGCCAAAGCCACGTGCCCGTGCTATTTGTTGCAGGTAAAGATGATGTGGCCGTGCCGTTTAGCGACAGCCTTAAACAACTGCACATGCCTGCCACAACACAAATATGCTTACTGGAACAATCGGGCCATATGGGTATCTGGGAAGAACAAGGCAAAACAAACAACGCCATAAAAGCGTTTGTTAAATATGTAACAGAACTTAGGGGTTAAAAGAGATACCTTTCTGCAACACCCAATAACAATTTAATGTACTTTCATACCACCGTGTGGATGCTTAAACCCAACCGCTTAAAAAATGAAATATTGCAAAATTTATAGCGTAATTTTTTTACTGCTGTGGTCAAAAATGGCCATGGCCTCGCATATTTCGGGTGGGGAGGTCTTTTACAAATATATTGGGCCTGGTGCAACACCCAATACGGATGAATACCGCGTAACAGTGCGCCTTTTTAGGGAGTGTACCTCCAACGGCCAGGCACTTAATACAGAGGTTGTAAATATTGGTATATTTGCTGCGGCCAATAACACGCTTTTTACCATACTGCCACTCAATAAGTTGTGGCAAAACGATCCGCCAGTATTACAAAACACGCCCGGTGCCATACCCTGCTTAACTGGCGATGGCAGCCTTTGTTACCAGATGGGTCTTTTTGACAGTGTTATCGATTTGCCCAGAAGTGCCACTGGATATACCCTCAGCTGGGTACGCTGCTGCCGCCAGCAGGTAATTAATGTAGAAAACACGCCTTACCCCGACAGTGCCAAGGGGTCAACATTTATTACCCACATACCCGGCACGAATGAACTGCCCAACGGCTTTAACAGTTCAGCCGAATTCGTGGTGAAAGACACGGTATTGGTTTGCGCTGGCCGCCATTTTAAATTAGATTTTAGTGCTTTTGACCCCGATAACGACTCGTTGGCGTACACCTTTTGCACTGGCTATTCGGGTGCCACGCCAGGCAACCCAAACCCCTTGCCCGCGCAAATACTTTCATTAAACCCATTGCCTTATCTTACGCCCTATTCAGGGGGTTCCCCTTTGGGCAGTACGGTTAACATCAATGCCCTAACCGGTATCATAAGCGGCATAGCACCCGCAACACCCGGCAAATATGTGGTTAAAGTTTGTGTGGAGGAATACCGAAAAGGCAGGCTCATTAACACACACCACAAAGATTTTATTTTAAAAATTGCCGACTGTAGTTTTGCTTCCGCACAATTAAACCCCGCCTATTTAACCTGCAATGGGTTTGGGCTGCAGTTTGAAAACCAATCGTCTTCGCCATCCATATATTCTTATTTTTGGGATTTTGGTATACCGGGGGTTGCCAACGACACTTCTTCCCAGCCCCAACCGTTTTACAATTACCCTGATAGTGGCACATACACCGTTAAACTGGTGGTTAACAGGGGCGGCAGTTGTGGCGACTCCACCACCACATTGGCAAAAGTGTACCCAGGCTTTGCCGCCAACTTTGGCTTTGTGCCAAAATGCCTGCCTGACCTTACAGCATTTATTGACTCCAGCACCACAAAATATGGGCAGGTTGCCACCTGGAGCTGGGATTTTGGCGACACCTCAGGCACCTCAAACGCCCAAAACCCATCATATACATACCAAACTGCAGGCACCAGAAACGTAAAACTTACCGTAACCAATACAAAAGGCTGTACGGACACGTTAACCAAACCGCTTACGGTGCGCCACAAGCCGGTGTTAAGCCTAACAGTGAAAGACACGGCCATTTGCGTGCGGGACAGCCTGCAAATTCACCTTTCCGTAAGCCCAGCTAGTACCGTTGTATGGCAGCCCGCTAACTATATTGACAGCTTGCATGCTTTGTCGCCTATTGTATACCCCACAAGCACCACCACGTATGTTGTTTTGGTTGATGATGGGCTTGGCTGCACTAACACCGATAGCGTTAAGGTGCGAATAAATAGTTTACCCAGGGTTATTACCATACCCGACACTGTGACGTGTACTGGTACACCCATACAATTGCTAACAATTGGCACCGCTGCAAGTTACCAATGGCAACCTGCAACAAGCCTCTCAAATGCAACAACCCTTAGCCCGGTAGCAAACCCAACGGTAAATACCCGGTATATAGTAACAGCCACAAGCACCGCAGGTTGCTTGGCCAACGACACAGTATATGTAAAGGTTAATACCTCACCCACGGTAGGCACCTCAGCGGATTCGCTCATTTGCGTAGGGGGTACTGCCAGGCTTTTGGCAAACTCCCCAGAAAATGTTTCGTACAGCTGGCTACCAACAACGGGGCTTGATAACCCCTACACCGCCGCTCCTTTTGCATCCCCGGCACAAACCACGGTTTACAAGGTAACCATTAGTGATAGCAACGCATGCACCGCCCGCGACTCGTTGACCATTACCGTTGTACCCCAAGCGGCGTTTGCCGTTACGCCACCCTACAAAAACATCTGCCGTGGCGACAGCCTGCAGTTTGCCGCCTCTGGTGGCCAGCTGTACCAATGGTACCCAGTAACAAACATTATCAACCCCACTGCGGCCACGGTAACCGTGTACCCGCAAAGCACCACAGCTTACAGGGTAGTTATAACCAGCACCACCTGCAACACCCGCGACACGCTGAACGCAACGGCAATAGTGAGCCTGCCTTTTAAGCTAACCGTAACCAAACTGAACGATGTTGATTGTTTCAACCCGCAGGTTAGGCTTAGCGTAACCGGCGGTGCCCAATATGTATGGAGCCCCACAGCAACGCTTGACAACCCCTACTCAGCCAACCCAATTGCAACACCCATTGCCAACACCACTTATTATGTTACGGCAGGCAACGGAACTGCTTGTTTTGAACGGGACAGCATACAGGTAAAGATATTAACCACCGGCAACCCCAACAGCTACTACCTTGCCTCTGCCTTTACGCCCAATGGCGACGGCCACAACGACTGCTTTGGCGTTAAGGATTGGGGAGGGATAAAATCCATCCAATTCTCTGCATATAACCGCTGGGGCGAAAGAGTTTTTTACAGCGAAAGCCCCATTGGCTGCTGGGATGGCACGTATAAAGGCGTATTGCAGGCATCCGGCACCTATGTTTACCAAATTTGGGCCAACACGGTTTGCGGTGCGGTGTACCGCAAGGGTACGGTAGTTTTGGTACGGTAAAAGAATTGCATAGAAACATGGTACCCTGCTTGCCAAAAATGCTATGTAACGAAATATAAAAAAGGATAATGGCCAAACCAAACACCCGTTGATGCGTATATCTATTGTGTTACACCGTTAAAACATTTTAACACAACAAAATACTGCGGAAAAACGTATTACTTTCATACACTGTTAAAATAAAATACCCGCATGGGCAGTACTTAGGCAACCTGTACACTGCTAACCTGCGTTTTAACACCGGGGGCTTACATTAATGAAAAAATATATTATATTACTTATATGTATTGCTGTTGCCAGGCCATGCTTGGCTTTACACATTTCGGGTGGCGAGCTGTACTATAATTATACTGGGCCTGGTGCTGCGGCCAATACCGACAATTACAAAATAACGCTTCGGCTTTTTAGGGAGTGTACCCCGGTAACCCCCAACGGACAAACGGCTGCCCCCATGCCGACCGAAGTGGAGCTGGGTATTTTTATAAACACCGCCGGCGGCGGCACCCTGTTGCAGCCAGTAATAGTAACCCGCACAGAGTATGACGTTATAAGGCTACAATCACCCGTTACCTGCATTACAAACCCACCCGTGGTTTGCTACCAAATTGGTTATTTTACAATGGCCATCGATTTGCCCAAACAGCCTTATGGCTATACCATTGCATACCAAACCTGTTGCCGTTCGTTCAGCATACAAAACATTGAGTTTTTTCTCATCCAGGGGCAAAACACACCAGCAGAAGGCGCCACCTACAGTTGCACGATACCCGGCACCAACCTACTCGGCAATACTGAAGTAAATTCAAGCGCTGTTTTTGCCGTGAAGGACACCGTATTGGTTTGCCAGCAAAAAAAAATAACGCTCGACTTTAGTGCCACCGACCCCGACACAAAAAACCCTCTGTATAAGGATTCGCTGTCTTATTCCTTTTGCGATGCCTACGACAGGGGGGCCGCCCAAGGCTCTGGCGATGTAATACCTTCCCCACCCCCATATAATTCGGTTACGTATTCAGGCAACTACAGCGGCGATGCACCGCTAGGCCCACAGGCGGTAATTAACCCTGCTACAGGCATCATTACCGGTTATATAGGTGCCTCCGGGGGGTATGTGGTAAACGTATGCGTTACTGAATGGCGGCATGGCAAAGTTATCAGCGTACACCGCAAGGATTTTCTACTGCGGGTGGCCGCCTGCGATTTTGCGGCCGCCGATTTAAAGCCATCGTATATAACCTGCAATGGCTATAACCTTTCGTTCCAAAACGAGTCAACGTCGTCTTCCATCACATCGTACTATTGGAATTTTGGTGTGCAAGGCACCAACTCCGATACTTCCATCAGCCCCACCCCCACTTATACTTTCGCAGATACTGGCACCTACGTGGTAAAACTGGTGGTAAACAAAGGCCAGCAATGCTCCGACTCGGCCACGGCATTGGCAAAGGTTTACCCCGGTTTTAAAGCCAATTTTGGCATTGTCGGCAACTGTTTGCAAATCCCCTACCATTTTATTGATTCTTCGGTGTCTAAATATGGTGTTATAACAAGTTGGCTTTGGAATTTTGGAGACAATACGGCCACCAGCTTCACCCAAAACCCAGCCCACCAGTACACAGCCCCTGCCACCGTTACCGTATCGCTCACGGTTAACAACAGCGAAGGCTGTACCGATACGTATACCAAGCCGCTTATTGTAAGCGAAAAGGCCACCATCTACCTGCCTTTTACCGACACGCTTATTTGCAACGTGGACACACTGCGGCTGTTTGCCAGCACCAGTGCCGCTTCAAACTTTACATGGTCGCCCAGTTACAATATTATAAACCCAGCCACGGCAAGCCCCTTGGTGTACCCACAAACAAAAACAACCTATACCGTGCTTTCTGATGACGGCCATGGCTGTACCAACACAGGTACCGTAACGGTGAATGTGGCCACACAAGTAAACATACGCCTAGGTAACGATACCACTATTTGCGCGGGCGATACCGTGCAAATAAAAAACTATACAAATGCTTTGTATTTTGCCTGGCAGCCCGCGCTTGCCCTAAACAGTGCATCGGTTATTCAACCTTTGGCATCGCCCACAAACGCAACAACATATACCGTGTTGGCCAGCATCAGCAACAAATGCACCGCAACGGCAAGCATAAATATACGCACTGCACCCTACCCATTGGCCAAGGCTGCACCCGATACAAGTATCTGTTTTGGCAAAACTGTTCAGTTAAAAGGCTCCGGCAATGGCTCGTCTTTTGCGTGGTCACCAACAAACTCATTATTTAATGCCAACACGTTAACACCTATTGCAGGGCCGCAAGCCACCACCATTTACAGGCTGGCTGTGTACGACACGGTGGGTTGCCCAAAACCGGGGCTGGCCTATGCCACAGTCAGCGTTTCGCAGCCAGTTAATGCCTTTGCAGGCCACGACACCGCTATTGTAATTAACCAGCCGTTACAACTAAATGCCACCGGCGGTACCAATTATACATGGTCGCCTACCAACGGGCTAAACAACGCCGGCATACCCAACCCGGTGGCTGTATTGAATGGCAGCGAGGCTGATTCCATCACCTATACCGTTAAAGTTACCAACGCAGGTGGCTGCACCGGGTATGCCCATGTTACCGTGCGTGTTTTTAATACGCAACCGCAAATTTTTGTGCCATCGGCATTTACACCCAACAGCGACAGTAAAAATGATGTTTTAAGACCCATTGTGGCGGGTATGCGTACTTTTAACTACTTTAAGGTATTTAACCGCTGGGGAAACCAGCTTTTTAGCAGTGGCGACCCACAAGCGGGATGGGATGGCAGCTTTGCAGGCAAACCCCAGCAAAGCGGTACCTATATATATCTGGCCCAAGCGATTGACTACCTTGGGCATATTTATAACAAAAAAGGCACTGTAGTGTTAGTTAGGTAAGGCTAGTAAAAAAATCATTGTATGGCTTCTGCTAATGGCATGGTTTATTTTAAATGGATTTATGCCATGCAATTAAGTCCCAAACACGGACAAGTTGCAACGTTTCATCAACTATTTTCGCACTATGGATAAAATTATACTAGTAACAGGGGCCACATCGGGGTTTGGAAAAGCCATTGCCGAAAAATTTGCCAGCCAAGGCTGGAACTGCATTATAACAGGCAGAAGAAAAGAACGATTGGACGAACTGGCCGCCACCCTAACAGATAATTATGCGGTAAAAGTGCTGGCTTTGCACTTTGACGTACAAAAAAAGGCTGAAGTATTTGCTGCGTTACAAGGCCTACCTGCCGCTTGGCAATCCATTGATGTTTTGGTAAACAATGCGGGCCTTGCAGCCGGCAGGGATAGTTTTGACAACGCATCATTAGAACACTGGGAGACAATGATTGACACTAACGTGAAGGGCTTATTATATGTGTCTAAGGCGGTGGTACCGTATTTTATTGCGGCAGGCAAAGGCCATATTATTAACTTAGGCAGCACTGCCGCCAAGGAAGTGTACACAAACGGAAACGTATACTGCGCCACTAAATCTGCCGTTGATGCTATCAGTAAGGCACAACGTATTGACTTGTTGCCACATAAAATAAAAGTTACTGCCATACACCCGGGTGCTGCCGAAACTGAGTTTTCTATGGTGCGGTTTAAAGGAGACACAGCAAAGGCAAACGCAGTATATGATGGCTATGAGCCGCTAAAGGCAGAGGATATAGCCGACACTACATGGTACTGCGCCAGCCTGCCGCCACATGTTTGCATTAACGATTTGGTAATTACCTGCACAGCACAAGCAAATTCGTATTATACCTATAAGGGGGCCTAAGCCATTACACCAAAGCCGGGTAGTACAATACACCATTATTTTTTTACTGGGGCTTTGGTAACTGGCGTTTTTTCTATTTCTGGTAAAAGTGCAGGTAGCAAATCAAACTTGCTTTTTGGCCGCAGTGCTTCGTTCCATTTAAAGCCGCGCAAGCGTATTTCTTGATGGTTTACTTGCCGCATGGGAAATGCCGTGCCTTCAACACTGCTGCGAAACACCACTTTTTGTGGTTTTTTCTCATTAAAATACATGTCGATAATATCCGACTTCGCCTTATTTACGCTGATAAATTTATTTCTTTCGTCCTGCCCATAATAAACACTTTCAGCATTGCCCTTTGCGTGCATATAGTCAATATCGCCATTTTTAAAATAACCATTTATTGTCCTGCCCTTTAATTGGTTAAAATATACGGTGTCGGCTGCATTCAACGCCAAGGCGTTTTCAAACACGTACATCCTAGCCGGTTTCTTGTTTTTACTGTATAAATAAATGGTATCACCGGTAATTTGGCTGGCCTTGGCCCACAAAATGGGCTGTTTAAAAAGCCTGAAAACAGAATCCTCGCCTGAGTAAAATAGACTGTCGCCAACGGCCTGCAACGAATCGGAAAATATGCGCACATGGTAATACGCTTCAAAAAAACGGTTACTGCTGTCCCTTTCCAGTTCGGTGCTATCTTTTTGCCGCATGGAATCAATCACCGTCGGCACATTCCGGTATTTCCTAAGGTCGGTAAGCTTTGCAGAGTATAGTGTGTCGGCTGCAATAAAAAGAGAGTCCCCTTCTTGCTTCAGCACCAACACGGGTTTTAAGGTTGCCAGCAACGACCCTTCCTTTCTATTGGTTTTAAGGTTATTGCAAAAAAGGTTGATGCCTTGGGCCGTGTCGTGGTACACTACCTCCCCCCTAGCCTCGCCAAAGCCGCTGGAGTCGGAAGCAACCTCGTTCGCAATCAATACTGTTGTGCCGTCGTGTATCTCGGGGCGTTTGCTAAAATAGGCTTTCCTATTCTGCATGTCGTAAGTACCGTCGCTGGTGTACACCTTTCTGTTATCGCCGCTGGTGATAACAGTGGGCACAGTAAATGTTGCAATATTGGTGTTCGTATTGTACAACAGCGTGTCAGTTTTAACAGTATAGTCACTGTCCACCATCAACACTTTCTTCTTAAAATAAATATCGCGGGTTTCACCATAATAATAGGCCTCTTTGCTGGTAAGTACAGAACGCTGGGTAACCACTTTGCCATTGTTTGTATAAATGCCTATTTTGGTGTTTACATCATAGTCAAGGTCGGGTGTGCTAAGTGTGCTTTTGGTGTCTGTTAGCTTCACATTGCCTTGCAGGTGGGCCTTTTTCTCTTTCGATAAGTATTTTAAGTAATCGGAGTAAATATGAATGCTGTCGCGGTCATTGATATGCACGTGGCCAAAAGCCTCCAATATGTTCTTCGATTTATTTAGCAAGATGCTGTCGGCAAAAAAAAGCGTGCTGTCCTGTTGCACTTCGGCATTGCCACCCAAAGAGGTAAGCTGGGTGGTGTCATTCGCTTTTTGCATGTTCAGCCGGTCGGCATGTATAATAATTACCTGCGTTTTAGCGGAAGGGTCTTCACCGCCACCCTGTTGCGCCTGGGCTAAAGCACACAGTGTTGCAAAGTATATACAAAGCACCCATTTGCTGCTTGATCCAATCTTCCGTAACAGCTCGCTTATACTTGCAGGCACAACCCATAGCTTAGTAAGTTTATCCATTTCAGCTTTTAATAATGATGCAAAAAGATTGATAGCACGAAATACTTAAACAACAACCAGCTTTATCCTGTGGCAATGCCCCAAGCTAAGGGGCGGTGGGTGCCGCTTTTGCCTTCGTGCTGTCGTTCAAAGGGCTAATTAAGTAATTTCCTTTCTCTTTTTTGCCAAAAACCGAAATATTAACATAACGCTTTGGGTGTACGCGCAAATCATCCATCAAAGTGTTAAGGCTACGCACCGAATTGTTAAGGTTGTTGTACAAATCTTTGCTGTTGATTAAAGCACCGATGGAACCATTGGAGGAGTTGGCCTTGGCCAATATGTCGTTCAACTGCCCAGCTGATTGCTTGAAATTATTAACCACGCCTTCCAAATCTGCCTTCGACAAGTGCGTGGTAGTACTGTCGATGGTACTCAACACATGCGATATTTTATCGTTGTTATCGGCCAGGTTCTTAGTAAAATGGTTCACATTATCCAACGACTTTGACAACGCACCTGTTTGGGTATTCAACAGGCGCTGGAGCGACTCGCTGGAGGTTACCATATTGGCGGCTGCCTTGCTCAAGCTGCCAATAACACTCTGCAGGTTGCCTTTGGTGGTGGGGTCCAAAACAGTGTTTACGTTTTTCAACACTGCGTCCAACGAGGTTAACGTGGCTTTCAGTTGGTCTGCAACCGGCGTTAACTTGCTTTGCAATTGGTCCATCAAGCCGGGGTCGCTGATACTGGGTATGGTATCGCCCGATTGCAGGTAACGGGTGCTGTTACCAAGTGTGATAGAAATATCTGCGCCGCCCAACAGGCTTGATTCAATGGAAGCCGTTGAGTTATCGGGAATTTTATAGGCTGCGTTAAGTTTGATGGACACGATTATGCTGGATAAATCATTGTCGCGCGTTTCTGCCTCTTCCACGCTGCCCACCTTAAACCCGTTTATGAACACGGGGTCGGAAGGGGCAACTTTTTTTGCGTCCGGATATTTTGCGTACAAATAATTACCTGTTTTAAAAAGGCTTTTGCCTTTGAGAAAATTAAACCCAAGAATAAAAAATGTAACTGCAATTACGGTAAGCGCACCTATTTTGGTTTCGTTCGATATTTTCATTGTCTTTTATTTTGTAGGCCAGTTTGGCCCCAAAGCATACTGCTTTAAAATGAAAAATTTAGGCAAATGTAGGCCATATTGGGTTTGGCAAACTGCGCCAAAATTGCCCTCAACTATTTTTTAAAAACACAACCAGCCATCATACATGTAATAAACAGGGGTAGAATAAACAACGCTACAACATGGCTACCAAAACTATCTGCCGCCTTCAATATTTTGCCTGTAACGTATAACGGCATTGTAAATACAGTTGGTCATTTCGTTCTGGCCCTTCTCACTATTTAAATACTCCTCTTCTGATGGGGTACAAATAAAGCCGGTTTCCACTAGTATACTTGGCATGGCGGTTGCCTGCAACACCCATATACCTTCCCAATCGCGCTGAAATACACCCCAGCTACGGCGGCTGGTGTTCGCAATTTCGTCCTGCACATACCCTGCAACAAGTAAGCTGTTGTTAAAATATTTTTGGGTACGTAGCGACGCCAAAATTTTAGCCTCCGGGCTGTCAAAATATTGAAAAGTGCTGTCAACCTTCTCCCCAAGCCCAAACATATCTTCCTCTTGGCCATTTACTGCCTCAATTTTTTTATCGTTTTTGCCCACCGCCCAAATATAGGTTTGCGTACCGGTAACAGTGGCCGGCAGTTTGGTGTAGCGTATTATGGGCACCGTGCGGGTATGCTTTTTGCGTTTTTTACCTTTGCCAGTGTAGTAGGTTTCTTGCTTGTGGCCAACAATATCTTTTTTATAGGGGTGGTTTGAGTCGTTAACGTGTATGGCAATAAACAGGTCGCCGTGGTTTTCGTTGGCAATCTTGGCACGTAGCCTGTTGGCCACGTTGTGGTCCATCAACCCGCCGGGCAGGTCATGGTCTTTGCGGGTATACACAATTTTGCAGTCGGGAAGGGAGTCTTCCAGTAATTTCCCCAATTTCAATGCAATAGCCAAGGTTATATCCGCTTCATTGCTGTATTCACCAACCGCCCCCTCATCCGGCCCACCGTGGCCCGCATCTATTATAATTGTTTTTAGTTTGTGCTGCCGGGCATGCTTTATTGTACCGGGTGCAGCTTTAAAAGAGGTGAAAGCACAGAAAATTACAGGATACAGAAGCGTTAAAAAAATGTTTCTTAACATAAATACAGTTCATTAAAATTATTCTTCACAATTCATTTATCCTTTAAGCCCTATTTTTGTTTCAACACGTATGCTGTACAAACGTAAAGTTACTGCAAAATATATACTTCCGGGGCTAATAATGCTTATGCTTATGGCTTTAACCTTTAATATGGATGCTAAAGACAAACATTTTAAGGGAATTTTGAAATCGTTAACAGATGAAGACGCTGATACCACCAAGCCTAAGCAGCGGAAACCGCAAACCATATTGAACGATACTATCAACAAAAACGCTGCCGACACACTTGCGAACGACTCTGCCCGCAAAGCAGCTGCTGACACGCTCACCTTTTCAAAAGACTCGCTGGATGCACCGGTGGCTTACAAAGCTGAAGATTCTGCCGTGCTTATTATTCCCACAAAACAGTTTTACTTATACGGCAAAGGCAACGTGGCTTATAAAGACCTTAACCTGGATGCCAACACCATACAGTACGACCAGGAAACAAAGCTTATAAAAGCCTTTGGTGGTACAGACACCGGCAATAACCCGCTGAACCTGCCAAAACTAAAACAGGGGCAGTCGGAATCTACTTCCGACACAATCATTTATAATTTAAACAACCAACGCGCCCTAACCAAGAACACGTACTATAAAGAGGGCGAATTGTTTGTACATGCCGAAAAAGTAAAAAAAATTAATGCCACTACCGAGTTCGCCTACAAAGGCCGCTTTACCACCTGTAATTTAGATACGCCCCATTTTGCTTTTGTTGCTAGGAAGATTAAAATAATCAACAACAAAATAGCGGTAACCGGCCCCGCCATACCCGAGTTTGAAGGCGTGCCCGTACCGATTGTAATACCGTTTGGCATATTTCCGTTGGAACGTGGGCGCCATTCAGGCATTTTGGCACCCGCCTTCACAAACGATTTCAGCAAGGGCCTGGGGTTACAGGGTTTGGGCTACTACAAAGTGGTGAACGACAATTGGGATGTTACCGTACGATCGGACATTTATACCTATGGCGGCTGGACATTGGACATTAAACCGGATTATTTTAAGCGGTATAATTATAGGGGCACCTTTGACCTGTCGATCCAAAAAACGAAAACCCTGAATACCACAGGGCTTAGCACCGAGGAGTTTTCGACGGCCCAAACGTATTTCCTAACCTGGAGCCATTCCACCGACCAAAGGGCAAGGCCCGGCACCTCGTTTTCGGCCAGTGTTAGGGCAGGCAGTAGCAAGTACAACAAACTGCAAACTTTCCAATCGTTCCGCAATTACGATAACCAGCTGGCATCTTCCATCACCTACAGCAAATCGTGGGGCAATGGCAAATACAATTTAAGTGCAGCCGCAAACCATAATCAAAACAATAACTTAGGCTTAATTAATATACAATTGCCCACGCTCAACTTTACGGCCAGCACCATATACCCTTTTCAGAAAAAAGACCAAGTAGGTACCCCAAAATGGTACCAAAAAACGGGCATCTCCTACAGTGGCGAGTTGCTTAACCAATTTGCGTTTTACGATTCCATCTTCAGCTTTAAAAAGATGCTTGACACGGCCATGTGGGGTGCAGACCACCGCATACCCATAAGCCTTACACTGCCTGCGTTGGGGCCTTTTTTGGCATCGCCCTCAATTTCGTATGAGGAGCGCTGGTATGGGCAGCAAACCATAAAAACATTTGATCCCAAACACGACACCCTGCTAACAAGAATAAACCGCGGCTTTTTTACTGCGCGGGAAATAAGTTTTGGCTTTTCAGTAAACACCCGCCTTTTTGGCACCTATAAATTTAAGAACAGCAATCTTGTGGCCATTAGGCATGAGGTTAAACCGTTTATAAGTTTTAACTATAAGCCCGACCTTGCGGCAAGCAGCTACCGAACCGTAAGGATTGACAATCAAGGCGACTCTTCGCGTTATTCAACATTAGCGGGCGGTGTTATCGGTGCTTTTTCTGAGGGTAAATTTGGCGGTATCTCTTTTGGTATCGACAACCTGCTTGAAATGAAAGTAAGGGATAAAAGTGACACCACATCCTCAGAAGACGGCACCAAAAAAGTACGCCTGTTGGATGGGTTTGGTATTACCGGCGGATACAACTTTTTGGCTGACAGCCTGCAATGGACGCCATTGTCGTTAAATGTACGCAGTACACTTTTTGGCAAAGTAAACATTACCGGGGGGGCAACGATTGACCCCTATGGAGTAGACAGCCTAGGAAAAAGGGTAAACAATTTTTTGTGGGGCAAAGGCAATTTAGGGCGATTTACAGGGGGTAACTTGGCCATATCAACGCAACTAAAAAGCAAATCGACCGATACGAAAAAAGATGCAGGCAGAATAACGCCCGATGCAACCCTAACGCCAGACGAGCAGCAACGCCAACTTGACTACGTTCGCCAAAACCCCGCAGAATTTGTTGATTTCAATATACCCTGGTCATTGCAGTTGTCACTGGCCATTAATTTCTCAAGAATACAGGCAGCCAACCTGCGCAGCTATACTACACAAATAAACAGCAACCTTAACGTAAACGGCGATTTTAGCCTAAGCCCCAAATGGAAAATAGGCGGGGGAACGTATTTTGACTTTAGGCAGTTGAAGATTAACGCCATTAACATGTTCCTCACTAGGGAAATGCATTGCTGGCAAATGTCTATTAATGTTCAATTGGGCTCGTATAAGTCATTCAGCATCGTAATTAACCCTAAATCGGGCATATTGCGGGATCTCAAAATAAACAGAACAAGATCGTTTGCAAGTTATTAATAACGGAAGTTGGTAAACACTATGACACCAATGTATAACTACCCATTTTAAAACGGGTAGCAAAAAAACCTCAATGCTCATTTGCCCAGCTCAGCGTGGCCGCCTAATGACATGTTCTGCTTTTCAAGGTCAGCGATTTTTTCCTTTAACCCCGTTATTCTGGCCTTGTTTAGTTCAGACTCTTTGTGCATTTTCTCAAATTTGGTTTTCCCTTGTTTGGCATTTCGTCTGATAAAAAAGCCTAACAAAAAACCAATTATAATAAAAATTATCAATGTAAAAACACTAACATCCGCGAAAAAAAAGTTGTTGGCAAGGTGTGTCATAAGCAAAACAAGAAAGGGTAACAGTAAATAAATTCTACAGCAACAATCTGTTGCTTGTAAATTAATAAACTTTTATCAAAAAAAATACCAAATTGAATTTCATTGGAGTTTTTTTTTACTTTTTTTCAAAAAAACCCTGAAATTAGCTGGTTGTTATAGTGCCAACCAGGCTTCATGTACCAAAAACCCAATGTAAAACCAGCTATTTGCATATACGTAGCATTTTTATTTTGGGATTGGCGATAATACCACAACCTTTAGCGGCTTACACCAATATTATACAATTCACGTGTACAAAATTCTACAATACACCACATTGTTAAATAATTTGCATGTGGTAAGCAAACTGAAACAAACATGTTAAAACGGCCGGGCGTACCCTAAATTTCAGAGCAGCCCCACATAGTTTTATACTGGTGCCCATTTCTTATACTCCAGCCTAACCATCTCAAATTTTAGCCGTATGGCAACTATATTACAAACAATAGGAATACCGCCGCAAGTAAAATCGGTATCGTAAACGCACCAAAAAGGCACGGTACAGCCCGCTTGTAAGCAAAAAAAATGCAGTTCAGAACTGTTTGCATCTAACTTACGGTCATTTGATTTTCTTAACTTCGCACCATGACAACAAAGGAAATTGAGGTAAGGGGAGCACACCATAAAAACACTGTTCCCACCAACGTTGGGCAGTTTAATGTTTTTAGGTTGATGGATTTTTGCAACAAGCCAACGCCTTATGTTCGCAGGGATTTTTACAAAATTTCGCTAATCACCACCCATGTAAAAGTTAACTATGCCGATAGGGGCATTGAAGTAACCAGCCCCGCCCTTATGTTTAGCAATCCGCTTATACCTTATTCTTGGGAGCCCATAGGCCCTATGCACGGAGGCTATTTCTGCATTTTTACTGAAGCATTTTTAACAGGCCAAACCCGCAATGAGAGCATAAACCACTCCCCGCTATACAAAACAGGCAGCAATCCGTTGTTTTTTTTAGCAGAAACCCAAGTGGGGTTCATTACCGGCCTATTTGAAAAAATGCTGTCGGAGATTGAGACTGACTACCCTTACAAATACGACCTGTTGCGCAACTATGTTAACCTTATTATTCACGAGGCCCTAAAAATGCAGCCCAGTACCGCGTATTTTAAACATAAAAATGCCGCTGAAAGAATCGCCACCCTTTTTGTGGAGCTGCTAGACAGGCAATTTCCCATTGATTCGCCGCAAACACCGCTAAAACTAACGTCGGCTAACGACTTTGCCCTACACCTTAACGTACATGTAAACCACCTTAACAGTGCGGTGCGTAAAATTACCGGCAAAACCACCACCGCCCATATTACTGACAAAATAACCCAGGAAGCCAAGGCCCTTTTGCTGCATACGGACTGGAGCGTTGCCGATGTTGCGTTTAGCCTAGGCTTTGAATACACCACCTATTTCAACAATTTTTTTAAAAAGCAAACAAGCCGCACACCACTTTCTATACGAAAGCCGGTTATTTGAATTGTTTACTTTTTACTTTTAATAATATTAGTTTGCTACATTTATTGGCTGCACCTTTGCCATCTAAAAATTAATCTATGATTCAAGCAAAGGGATACGCGGCGCAATCACCCACCACTGATTTGGCGCCTTGGAGCTTTGAAAGACGTGAAGTTGGCCCACATGATGTGCAGTTTGAAATATTGTTCTGCGGCGTTTGCCACTCCGACTTGCACCAAATTAAAAACGACTGGTTCCCAGGTATATTCCCCATGGTACCCGGCCACGAAATTGTAGGCAAGGTTACCAAAGTAGGTGCCCATGTTAAGAAATTTAAAGAGGGCGACCTTGCTGGCACCGGCTGCCTGGTAGACTCCTGCCGCGAATGCGAAAACTGCAAGGAAGGCCTTGAGCAATACTGCCTTAATGGCAGCGTACAAACCTATAACGGTGTAGAGAGAGACGGCAAAACACCCACCTACGGCGGCTACTCAAACACTATTGTGGTGCATGAGGATTTTGTTTTACACCTGAGCGACAAATTAGACCTTGCAGCAACCGCGCCCTTGCTTTGCGCGGGCATTACCACCTACTCCCCATTAAAACATTGGAAGGTAGGCAAAGGCCATAAACTTGCTGTACTTGGCTTGGGTGGTTTGGGCCACATGGCGGTAAAATTTGGCGTGGCATTTGGCGCTGAAGTTACCGTGCTTAGTACATCCCCAAAAAAGGCAGAAGATGCCAAAAAATTGGGCGCGCACAAGTTTGTAGTAACTACCGACCCCGGTCAAGTAAAAGGAGTTACTGGCTATTTTGACTTTATTTTAGATACGGTTTCGGCGGAACACGACCTCCCATTTTATATGTCGTTGTTAAGAACCAACGGTGTGCATATTTGTGTAGGTGCACCGTCTGTTCCTTACCAAGTGCCAGCCTTTAGCCTATTGGGTGGCAGAAAGAGTGTTGCAGGTTCCGGCATTGGCGGCTTGCCCGAAACACAGGAAATGCTAGATTTTTGTGCCGAACGCAACATTGTTTCGGATATTGAATTAATTGATATTAAGAATGTACATGCAGCCTACGACCGTATGGTTAAGGGCGATGTACGCTACCGCTTTGTAATTGACATGGCCACTTTATAAATGGTTATTGTTTAAACGCTAACCCCGCGCAGAAAAAGCTGTGCGGGGTTTATTTTTTCTGCGGCATAGCAGGTTAACAGCAACCAGCACGGGGGGGCATCTACCGTTAAGTTAATTGTTAGCGTAAGGTTTGTTTCCATTAGCAAATAGCTTTGATGATTATAAGCATATTTTAATAGAATGTTTTAGAAATTTTTATGCTGTTTTAAGCTGGCAGTATAAAAACTCCCCTAATTTTATCCCATCCAATAAATCCAACAATTCCATGAAAAAGCTAAACCAAATCGTCATCATTGACGACCATCAACTGTCTGGTGTAATTAATGAGCTGTTAATTATGCAATTTAACTGCGTTGAAAACATTGTAGTATTTGACGACCCCTACATCGCAATCGACTATTTTACCGACTTAAAAAACCAATCACTTTTTGAGGATGTTATTTTCCCAGAACTAGTACTTACAGATTTTAACATGCCCGGTTTAAACGGTTTTGAAGTTATACAAGCCATTAAAAATTTGGAGCTGCCCCAAACAGTCAATTGTTGCTTATTATCTGCCTCTATTGACAGAATTGACCCCATTATTTTACAACAACACCATGTATTTAAACAGCTGTCTAAACCTTTGGAAAAAAAGGAATTTATGGCGGTGCTGGATTTGCTTGAAAACAGCCCTGAATATTCCCAAGCGTAGGCTGCGTTTGCCTTTGTGTTTCAGCCTTTGTGTATGTTTAGGCGCATCTGCAAAGGTGGCATGGTGCAAAACTGTTATGCGAAGTTTTTAATGTAAGCGCCGTTATGCCTGCAACCCATAGCGTAACCCCCAATGGTTGCCCGCCTGCTGTATTTTTATGTTGTATTTGGCAGGGGTGGCAATCCATTTGGGTTAGCAGGCATGCGTTATTGATGCCTTATGTGGGCAAAAAATAACGCATTAACAGGTGCCTTAACCTCAATTGAGGTTAAGGCACCTGTTAATCGGCACTGCACCATTAGCCTTTGGGATGGGCATCAGGCTATTTGGACTGCCCCAACGGTAGATTTACGATAGTGGCACTGGCACGTACTGCTGTTTAAACCCCTATTAGGTGGGCTTTTGATATTTTATGCTGCTTTTAAGCCCGGGGTAATAAAATCGAGCTACCTTTATGTAATCCAATTAATCCAAATTTCCATGCAAAAACTGCAACAAGTCGTTATTATTGATGACGACGAATTATCCGGCGTTATAAACGAGCTTCTTATTAGGAAGTACAACTGCGTTGAAAAAATCGTTGTGTTTGATGACCCCCACGATGCCATTGATTATTTTGCTGCTTTAAAAAACAAGGCACGAAGCGAAGAAGTTACTTTCCCAGAATTGGTGTTGACAGACTTTAACATGCCAGGCATGAATGGTTTTGAAGTAATACAAAGTATTAGAAACCTTAACCTGCCCCAAGAAGTAAGTTATTGTATCTTGTCAGCATCTATCGACAGGATGGAACCTGCCATTTTACAAAAGCACCACGTACTTAAGCAGCTTATTAAACCCCTTGAAAAAAGAGAGTTTATGGAGGTGTTGGAATTACTTACCAATACATTGGTTTGCTAAACTGCGTGGGGCTTACATTTAAAACGGCGAGTTACTAAGGCATTTTTTGCCTTAGGGTTCTATCATTTTGGGTGACAGCCGCACACTTTTGGCAATTTTGGAATATCACATTTTTCTCAGCCCAAAAAAACCTTTATCCAAATGAACAAGTTTAGGCATCTTGCCCAACCCTGCCAAGTGCTTTTTACTGCATTTCCGAAAGCATTTGCTGCCCTTCTGCTTTTATGGGCAGGTCATTGGGCGAACGTGTGGGCAATTTCACCAGCCGCCCTAGCACTTCTATAGCCTGGCCGGGTCTGTTTTTAAAACGGTAGGCCTTTGCCAAGTACAAATAGTTGGGCACAAAATACTGCTCCAAACTGCGGCATTTTTCCATGTAAAAAATAGCGCTGTCAATATCAGGGTCAGGAAATTTTTTAAATAATGTTTTTGCCTCTACCCTTTTTACTAACGATATATTCAGCATATCGAAATTCCATTTGCCATTCAAAAAATTAGCCCTTGGCTGCCCTGGGTTAAGGGCCAATGCCTTGTTGGTATATGTTTTAACCTGCCTTTCTAACTCCAGTATCCTTTCATTTTTTGTTTCAAACTCTATCGTTTTATCCAGCACCAGTGCCATGGCATAGTTGGCGTCGGCGTTGTTGCTGTCAATGGCAAGCGCCTGGCCCGCAAACTGCTGAGCAGATAGGTAATTGCTTTGCTTATCCACTTTTTTTGCCTGCCTGCCGCCAATGTTGCAATATATTTCGGCGCATTTTACCAGCACTGCAATGTTTTTAGGGTCGGCCGCCGCCGCCTGTTGGTATTTGTCAACCGCTTCCACGTCCTTTAACTGCCGCTCAAGGTTAAGGCCTTCCTTAAACAACACGTTGGCATCCTGCGCAAAAACAAAAACAGCCCCAAAACAACAAGCTAAGGTCAATATCAAGTTTTTCATGCCAAAACAAAATTTACCGGCCATGCCGGGCAGCGTTAATATAATTTATTGGGCAATATCACCCCTGTTTAACACGCAAGTAACGCCCACGGTACCCCTAAACGCAATAATGGGCGGGTTTATTTTTTTAATATTGATGGATACCTGCTGCGCCATTAAAAACGTTTCCAAAATCTCTTGAGCAATCGTAGTGGCCAGGGTTTCCAATAACTGCGTCGGCTTTTCCATCTTATTTTTAATAATTTCAAACACCAAAGTATAATCAATCGTACCCTGTATCTGCCTTACAGGTATGGTGGGTACGGTATGTTGCACAACCGCATTTACCTCAAACGTGCCGCCAAGTGCCTTTTCTTCTTCGTAAAACCCGTGGTACCCATTAAAAACAAGCCGTGTCAACTCTATTGTTAGCATATGCAAAACTAATATTTTAAACCATTAGCCGATGCTTATTTAACCACGGCAACACTGGGCCAAACACAAGAGTTTGCAGTATTGTTATACAGAACCGCAAACGCTGTAGGTTGCAAATTTTTCCTAAAATACCTCGGTGCGGCAATTTATTAACACTGTAACCGTTTCTTTGTAATTACTTACTACTTTAGCAATCTTCAATAAAAAAACAACGGATGGGCATTCTATTACAGGTTGATTCTACGAAAATAGCCGCAGCGGCCGCGGATGCAGCGTTGGCTGCGCAAAAAATTAACTTTTTGGACCTATTGTCAAAAGGCGGCTGGATTATGTACCCCTTATATGCACTTTTTGCAACCGCCGTTTTTATTTTCTTTGAGCGTTTGATTGCCATCAACAAAGCTTCGAGGGTTGACCCAAATTTTATGAACATCATCCGCGACAATATTGTTTCGGGCAACATAAATGCGGCCCGAAGCCTAAGCAAAAACACCGCCAACCCTGTGGCCCGCATGATTGACAAGGGCCTACAGCGCATAGGCAAGCCGATTGACGCTATAGAAAAAAGTATGGAAAACGTTGGCAAACTGGAAATGTATAAAATGGAACGCCGCATGAACGTGCTATCGCTGATTGCTGGCATTGCCCCCATGTTTGGTTTTTTGGGTACCATTGCCGGTATGATACAGTTGTTTTCAGAAATAAACCAGACCGGCAAGTTTGAGCTGAACGTTATTGCGGGTGGTATTTATGTAAAGATGATAACCTCTGCCTCGGGCCTGATCATCGGCTTGATAGCCTACGTAGCCCATAACTTCCTAACCTCCCTGGTTGATAAAACAGCCAATAAGATGGAAGCTGCCAGCGCAGAGTTTATTGATATTTTGCAGGAACCCACCAGATAGGCTGCGCCATTGGGCTTGGATACAGGGATTTTGGGCTTTGAAGTTGGAATTTTATTTAGGAATTTTATATAGTGTACAATGAACATACGAAAGAGATTACGCTCGCATCCTGAGGTGCACACCGGTGCGCTGAATGATATATTGTTCATATTGGTAATGTTTTTCTTAATTGTGTCAACACTGGCAAACCCCAATGTTATTAAGGTGAACAACCCCAAAGGCAAATCAGACACAAAAGCCAAACAAAACATTGTGGTATCCATTGACAAAGACAATAAAATATACATGGGTCAGAAAGAGATTCCGCTTTCCATGCTTGATTCGGCCATTGCACAGGAAGTAACCAAAGCAAAGCTGCAAATTGACACCCCCTCTGTGGTGGTTAATGCTGACACCATTTCATTCACAGGCGGTTTTTTCAAAGTGCTTGCTTCGGCAAAAAAAGCCGGTGCCAAGGTGGTGGCCAACGTAAAGCAGTAGGCAAGCCCCCTTAACCTAGGAAGGGTAATAAGACCCTCCCTTTAAGTATTTGATGTTAAAATTTTATTTCACCATGTTCACAAACCCGCTTAAAAAATCATCCCAAAACATCGTTTTCACTTTTATAATATGCCTGTCGTTGGCAAGCAAAACCCAAGCCCAAACCATATCAGATTCTTTGCTGCATGCAATAGTTGGCCGTTTTGAAAACCAAGGTTTTAAAAAGGAAAGGGTGATAAAATCGGTAAATAGCAGAACAGACGGGTTGCCGCCAGACGTGGATGCACCCTGCCGAACCGGAAAAGAAATGCTTGTTGTGGCCGTGTTTGGCACAAAACCCCAAAAGCCTTTTGCCCGTATGCTGGTAGTAAAGCACTACCATAAGAAAAATGCGTTTGATGAGCATTTTTTTCAACCTGTAATGTATGATGAAGGTTTAAACATTTATTACGCCCTTGCCAATGTTGCCTTTCCGGCAGAAGCCAACAAGCTTAACTGCGGCACCAATCTACAGGTATTTGACAAAGCGGCCCCCCAGGCAAAAGTTTGGCTGTTGGTGTTCTCCAAATAAGCCCCATATTTGCAAGTCACCGGCATTGCAACAACAGCATATGAAAAAAAATGTAGCATTCTTTTTATCCATTATACTTTGCATCATCCTTTTTTCGTGTACCAACGGCCCTAGCCAATCGGGGCAGGAAACACAAAAAAATACCGGTGACACAACGCGGCCTTCTTGGGCACTTCTGCCTTTTGTTAAAACTGATTCCGCAAATCCTATATTAACACCTGGCACCGGCACCTTTTATTGCCCTGTAAAAAAAGCAAATGTTTTATGGGAGCAAAAAGACGTGTTTAACCCTGCGGTGGCTGTACGCAACGACTCTTTGTTTTTATTATACCGTGCGCAAGACAAAGTGGGCAAGCCAGCCGGCACATCCCGCATTGGACTGGCCGTAAGCACTGACGGCGTAAATTTCACCCGCATGCCCCAACCCGTGCTTTACCCAAACAACGATGCTTTTAAAAAATATGAATGGGAAGGCGGCTGTGAAGACCCCCGGCTGGTACAAGACAGCACCGGCACTTATTTTATGACCTACACGGCCTTTGACGGCAAAAATGCCAGGTTGTTGGTGGCATCATCGCAGGATTTGGTGCATTGGGTTAAACACGGGCCTGTTTTTGCAAAAGCGTTTGGTGGCAAATACCTCAACGCTTGGTCCAAATCGGGTTCAATTGTATCCATCTATTCCAAAGGCAACATTACTGCCGCCAAAATAAACGGCAAATACTGGATGTACTGGGGCGACAAATACATTTGGGCAGCCACGTCGGATGACTTATTAAACTGGCAGCCCGTGGAAAAAGAAGCAACGGACACGACGACAAGTGCCATGCCTTTTTACGGGGCCGACATACACTTGCTTAAGCCCGTAATTAAACCACGAAATGGAAAGTTTGACAGCGACTTGGTTGAAAGTGGCCCACCGGCCATACTAACACCTGCCGGTATTGTACTATTGTACAACGGCCGCAATGTTACCGCCGTGGGCGACAAACAATTGGGCGAAGGTGCCTACGCATCGGGCCAGGTGCTGCTGGACAAAGCCAACCCATTAAAAATAATAGACCGTTTAGAAAACAATTTCTTAAAGCCTGATAAGCCGTACGAGTTTACCGGCCAGGTAAACCAGGTATGTTTTATTGAGGCATTGGCCCAGTTTAAAAACAAATGGTGGCTGTATTACGGCACCGCCGACTCCAAAATAGCCGTAGCAACAAAATAAGGTCATTAGGTCAATGGTCAGAAAGGAGTATTCATGCATATGGTTGAGGCATCGCAGTGAAAAAGCTGTTGAATGGTGCAAATGACGCCGGCTTAATATTCATGACTCCTGGCTGCCTATTCAAGTTTCTCCATTCACGATTGACGTTCCACGATTGACGATTCCCGTTCCACGATTGACGATTCCCGTTTCACGATTGACGATTCACGTTTCTCGTTTCACGTTTCACGTTTCACGTTTCTCGTTTCCCGTTTCACGATTGCCCTATTGGCTTATCTTTGCCCAATGCAATTTCCTTCAACGTTATTAGAAAATGCGGTAAACGAGTTTGCCAAGTTACCGGGTATTGGTAAAAAAACTGCCCTGCGAATGGTATTGCATTTGTTGAAACAAGACGTTGCAGCCGTGGGCCATTTTAGCGAAACGATTGCCAAAATGCGCACCGATATTAAATTTTGTACCCGTTGCCACAACATAAGTGATGGCAACTTGTGTTCCATTTGCGCCAATACCCTACGCAACCAGCAGCTTATTTGCGTGGTGGAAAACATACGCGATGTTATTGCCATTGAAAACACCCAGCAGTTTAACGGCACTTACCATGTATTGGGCGGCATTATATCGCCCTTGGATGGCATAGGGCCAGACCAATTAAATATTGAGCCGTTGATAGCCCGCGTGGCGCACGAGCAAACAGAAGAACTGGTGTTTGCGTTAAGCCCTAACATACAAGGTGACACCACCATTTATTATATACAAAAAAAACTACAAAAGTACCCCTGCCGCATCACCACTATTGCCCGGGGCATCGCCTTTGGCGGAGAGTTGGAGTATGCCGATGAAATGACCCTTGCCAGAAGTCTGGCCAAACGCCTGCCTGTGGAACAATACATGAGCCATTAATTGCATTTGCACTGCAAAATGTTAAATGATGATGGCTTGCCTTTGTAAAGGGTGAGCGGTAAACTTACTTGCGTATTTTTGCGCAACCCCCAATTACAAACAAATTTATATGTTATACACATCCGCATGTTCGTATAAAAGCAGTTCCCCTTAGTGCTTTTACCTTTGAAAAGTATTTACAGGCGGTAAACCTTTTCAGTTTTTGTGTCGTTATCCCTATTAAATAATATTGTAAGTGTAATAGCCGGTTGGAAAATTTGTTACATACTATCCGAAAGTGTATTGAGCAGGACAGGGTGTACCATCGTAAATTTTACGACAGGTACTTTGGTTTTGCCATGAAGCTTGCTTTTAGGTATGTTACTGATTACGACAAAGCCAAGGACATTGTGCATGACAGCTTTATTAAAATATTTAATAACCTACAGCACTTTACCAACAAAACAGAAAGCAGCAATGTGGAATATGCGCTGATGGCATGGATGAAACGGATTGTGATTAACACAGGTATTGACCAAATGCGCAGGCAACGGGGAACACTTGCCGTAACTGAGTTGACCGAAAACATTTGGGATGAACACGAAACGAGTGTCTCGCCAGACGACCACTTGCTTTATAAGGAGCTGTTGCTTGAGCTTAGCAGTTTGCCGCCAACCTACAGGGTAGTTTTTAACCTACACGCGGTTGATGGCTATACACATAAGGAAATTGGCGAAATGCTTGGCATTACAACGGGGGGTACAAAATCAATCTATTTTAAAGCAAAAAGCCTGCTACAAAAAAGAGTAGGTGATAAAATAAACAACAAACCGCAGTATGTTAAACCCTGGGGGTGACATAGAGGATTTATACAGGGATTTTGCAAAAAACTATCCGCTTAAAACTGATGACAGCGGATGGGATGATTTTTTGCAAAAGATGGAAAATGCCCCTGTAAAAAAATTGCCGCCTGAAAAACCAGCGGGGGGTAACCCTTTTGTGCATATGCTGAAGAAGTACGGGTACTGGCTGTCTGCCGCCGCATTGGTGGCGGTGCTTACCGGCGTGTTTATGTTAAACAGTAAAAAAGAAAATAACGGGCCGCCTGCTGCAACAACGGCGGCCCCAGTTGAAAATAGCAACACCTTGCCGGCCAGTAAAGCAAAAACCGCCCCCTCAACTTTACCGGCGGCTGAAGCAGGAAAAAATCTACCTGTTACCCGCGAACATTTGCCAGGGGGTACCGCCGAAACAGCATCCGCCAAAGGCGCCGCGCAACCTTCTGTTACTAAGGCAGATGAACCCCTGAACAAAAGTCAGCAATCTAACAAAACGGCAGACGTGCTTGGGTCTTTGCCAGCAGCAAGCGGTAAGCATCTATCTAAAAACCAATTACCTGCCAACAATAACGGTAATGTGGCAAAACAGGCCGTAGAGACTACAGGCAGCACTGCCAAAAACACAATACCAAGCAAGCCGTTACAGCCAGCCGCCGCAGCACAAAAAGACCCGGCAGCAAGTGCAATATTAAGAGCCCAGCATTTTGGTGACAATAATAATGCTGGCAGCGGTGAAACAACAATCCCTAAAAATGCCAACAAAACAATAACCGGCTCAACCGCCACCAACACAAAAGATATTGGCGTACCCGATACTTCGATTGTTGAAACTAACCAACAGGGCAACAACAAAACTGGGGCTATTTTCCAAACATCCATCCGGCAGCCTACCATGGGCGATACGGTGCTGCAAGCATCACAAACACAAGCCCCTGCGGTAACCCCACCATCTGAGGTTATAGCAATTAGCCCCAACATGGCTGATGCAGCGCCCAATCAACCAAAACCGGTTGACTCATCAAATGCTATGGCAAATTCCATTTCGCCCAATTCGACACCAAGCATTGCAAGTTTGGCCGCCTCCAGGGCAGCCAGTAACAACAATGTGGACAGTGCGGCAGCAATACAGCCGGTTGTTAAAATAAAAACCCGGGAGGATAAATATTTTTATGCAGGCATTTCGGTCGGCCCCGATTTTAGCACGGTTAAATTTCAACCCATCCAAAAAACAGGCTCAAATGTCGGCCTCTTGTTAGGGGTTTATCTGGGGCATCATCTGAGTATTGAAAGCGGCTTGCTTTTTTCCACAAAAAATTATTATACGTCAGGCAGTTATTTCAAACGCGCGTTCAACTTGCCAAATGATAGGATAGAATTAACGTCGGTAAACGCAAACGCAAAATTTTTAGAAATACCTATTTCGGTGCGTTATGACGTTATACATAAAAAAAGGTTTAAGTTGTTTGTTAACGGCGGGCTGTCTTCTTATTTTACTGACTATGAGCATTACGATTTTTTGTTCCACAGACCCATGGGCTACGAAAACAGGGAGGAAGAATCGGATGACGTTTGTGCCAATATCTTCTCCCTGTTACATGTTAGCGCGGGCTTGGAGTTTAAGCTCACGCTACACAATGTTTTAAGATTTGAGCCATATTTCAAAGTTCCTTTTTCAGGTGTGGGGGTAGGTTCGTTGCCAGTTACCAGCAGCGGCTTTTATATAAACTTTACGCATTCATTTTTAAAATAATTGTCAATATAGGCCGCTTTCGCTATTCGAAAACACATAATCATGTAAAAATTTTACCACAGTTAAATACAAGTAGCCATAGGCAGTAATAAAACCAGCCCACTTGCAACGCAAAAACCACAAAGGCTTGGCACAACGGCTGTTGAAATTTGATGGGCGTTGCATTTTACCTGCCATCATGGTATTTTCTTTGTTGCTTTTGCTTTAACTGAAAAAATAAATCCAGGTAAATTTAAATAACATGAAATCCGTTTTAGAAATAGTCACCATACTCATTTTCCTTTTTTGCATTACCATGTTAGAAAAAATGGACAAAGCCTGTGGGTATAGCCTGCCGGCATCCTACCCCCTAAATACTAAGCAACAAAAGAATAGTGCGCAAGCCAATTTAGCTGTGTTTGTAACAGGCGGTAAAGCAGCAAGCGTAAAAAATGTAAAATAGAACGCCGCCAACCCGGCCGCAGAAAAGATATTTAATTAATACAAACAAACCAGCCCAAGGGTATATCTTTCAACCACCAACCAGCAAAGGCAGCAGCCAACCTAATATAGCCCACTATATAGCTGACACCCATTTTTAATTTTCATTCCCAAAATATATATCTTTGCAGCCCCGGGTAGATTTGTTTATTGTTCGGCCCGGGCCGTTGTACGTTCCATGGGCGTAACCCGCCATCTGTAACTGAACTAATAAACGCCGGAAAACCGCACTTCTACCATCTTTCCACGCGTTTATTTATAAAACAGGCCTCCTTGGCCACGCTAAGCAGCTTTGGGCAACAACGTTTCAACCGCTGGCAATGCAAACAATAAACAACTATTTTCAATCTTTTAAATGTAAGGCAATGAAAACAATAGCGCAGTGTTTGAAGGAACGTATTTTGATTATTGACGGCGCAATGGGTACCATGATACAGCGGCATAAACTTACGGAGGCAGACTACCGCGGAGAAAGGTTTAAGGATTGGCCAAGCGACCTAAAAGGCAACAACGACTTGTTGAGCCTTACCCAGCCCCATATTATTGAAGGTATACATTTGCAGTACCTTGAGGCAGGTGCAGACATAGTGGAGACGAACACTTTTAACGCCCAGGTAATATCACTGGCTGATTATAACATGCAAGCCCTAGCCTACGAGCTTAACGTGGCGGCGGCACAGTGCGCAAGAAAGGCGGTGAATAATTTTTTAGCTTCGCCCAATGGCAAAGGCACTGGCGAAAAATTTGTGGCAGGTGCCATTGGCCCCCTGAACAAAACACTCAGCCTGTCGCCCGATGTAAACAACCCGGGTTTTAGGGCCATTACATTTGACGAGGCAGTGCAGGCATATTACGAGCAGGTAACCGGCTTGGTTGACGGCGGGGTTGATGTTTTGTTGATTGAAACTATTTTTGACACGTTAAACGCCAAGGCCGCCATTTACGCTATCAAGAAATATTTTAGGGATACAGCCAAGGAAGCCCTACCAATTATGATCAGCGGCACCATCACCGATGCAAGCGGCAGAACGTTAAGCGGCCAAACCTTGGAAGCATTCTATATTTCCGTAAAGCATGCCAAGCCTTTAAGCATTGGCCTAAACTGCGCTTTGGGTGCAGCGGAAATGCGCAGCCATATTGAGGAGCTTTCGCAAATTGCAGCCTGCTATACCTCAGCATACCCCAATGCAGGGCTGCCCAACACCATGGGTGAATATGATGAGCAGCCCGAAGAAACCGCCCATTTTTTAGAAGACTGGGCGCAGGAAGGCTTTGTAAATATTGTTGGCGGCTGCTGCGGCACCACGCCCGACCATATTAGGCATATTGCCCAAAAAGTAAAACAATTTACGCCAAGGGCCTTGCCGGTGGTAGAAGAAGCTTTAATATAAAAAAAAAATCATTTAACAGCCAGTAACCTTTTTTGGGAACACACTTATAAACAATGAGCCAACCAAGCAATATTAAACCGTACCTGCGCCTAAGCGGCCTGGAGCCTTTGGTAATACGCCCAGAAACCAATTTTGTAAACGTGGGTGAGCGTACCAACGTAACCGGCTCCAAAAAATTTGCCCGCCTTATTAGGGATAACCAATATGAGGAAGCCCTAAGTGTTGCACGCCAGCAGGTTGAAAGCGGGGCCCAAATATTGGACATCAACATGGACGATGCCTTGCTGGACGGCAAGCTTGCCATGACCACTTTCATCAACATGCTTCAAAGCGAACCCGACATTGCCAAAATACCGTTGATGATTGACTCCTCAAAATTTGACATTATTGAGGCGGGTTTAAAATGCGTGCAGGGCAGGTGTATTGTAAACTCCATTTCCATGAAGGAAGGGGAGGAAAAATTTATACAACAGGCATTTATTTGCCAAAGCTATGGCGCGGCCATCATCGTGATGGCTTTTGACGAGCAAGGGCAAGCAGATACCCTGCAACGTAAAATTGAGATAAGCGAACGGGCCTATAAAATACTGACCGAAGTGGTCGGTTATGCCCCCGAGGACATTATTTTTGACTTAAACGTTTTTGCCATTGCCACGGGCTTGGAAGAACACAATAATTACGGGGTAGATTTTATAGAGGCCACCCAGCACATAAAGCAAAAATACCCGTTGGTTAAGATAAGCGGCGGCGTAAGTAACCTTTCATTCTCCTTTAGGGGCAATGAGCCGGTTCGTGAGGCCATGCACAGTGTGTTTTTATATTATGCCATTAAGGCAGGTATGGACATGGGCATTGTAAACGCCGGGCAACTGGTGGTGTACGACGAAATTGAGCCCCGCCTGCGCGATTTGTGCGAGGATGTAATTTTAAACCGCAACAACGATAACAACGAGGCCACAGAAAGGCTGATAACCTTTGCAGAAACGGTTAAAGCAAAGGGCAAGGAAGAAAAGAAAGACGATGCCTGGCGCCTTTTACCCGTGGCCGAAAAGTTGAAACATGCCCTTGTTAACGGCATTACTGATTATATTGATGCAGACACAGAGGAAGCCAGGCTGCAATTTGCCAAGCCATTGGAAGTAATTGAAGGCCCCTTGATGGCTGGCATGAACGTGGTGGGCGACTTGTTTGGGGCGGGCAAAATGTTTTTGCCACAGGTGGTAAAAAGTGCCCGGGTGATGAAAAAAAGCGTAGCCTATCTGTTCCCATTTATTGAGGAAGAAAAGAAAAATAACCCGCTGGCCCAGCAAGGCGGCGCGGCAAAAATACTGCTAGCCACCGTTAAAGGCGATGTGCATGACATTGGCAAAAACATTGTGGGCGTGGTGCTGGGCTGCAATGGGTACGACATTATTGACCTTGGGGTAATGGTATCCACTGACAAAATATTAGACACGGCGATAAAAGAAAATGTTGACGTGGTGGGCCTTAGCGGCTTAATTACGCCATCGCTGGATGAGATGGTGCACGTGGCCAAGGAAATGAAGCGCCGGGGCATGACACAGCCATTGCTGATTGGCGGCGCTACCACCAGCCGTATGCACACGGCGGTAAAAATTGAACCAGGGTATGACAATGGCGTGGTACACGTGTTAGATGCATCACGCAGTGTTACCGTAGTAAGCTCGTTGTTGAGTAAAGACCAAAAAACTGATTTTCTCGCGGTCATCAACAACGAATATGAAAAACTGCGCGACGACTTCGGCAAAAAACAGTCGGCCAAGCAATACATCTCCTTTGCGGATGCCCAAAGAAATGCCGTTAAGATTAATTGGGATAGCTACACACCACCGGTACCAACCTTCGCGGGTGTTAAGGTTTTTCCGGAATATGATTTGGCCGAGTTGCGGGGCTATATTGACTGGGCACCATTTTTTATTGCTTGGGAACTGGGCGGCCGTTTTCCGCAACTGCTTACAGATGAAGTTATTGGCAAGGAAGCCACCAAACTGTACAACGACGCAAACGAATTGCTAGATAAAATTGTAGCAGAAAAATGGCTTACGCCAACAGGCGTGATTGGATTTTGGGAAGCAGCAAAAACCGGCCCAGACACCATAGCCGTTAGAGACGGCAACACAACAGTACAGCTGGAAAGTTTACGCCAACAAGTAAAAAAAGCACCGGGCCAGCCCAATTTATCATTAGCCGATTTTATTAAACCCGACGCTTTACAAACCGATGCAGGCCGCGATTATTTGGGTGCTTTTGCCGTAACCATAAAAGGTATTGAACCGCATATAAAGCATTTTGAAGAGCAGCTTGACGACTATAACAAAATTATGCTGCAAGCCCTGGCAGACAGGCTTGCTGAAGCTTTTGCCGAACTGTTGCACGCCCGTGTACGGAAGGAATATTGGGGGTATGTAAAAGACGAGCAACTGACCAGCGAACAATTGATAAAAGAGCAATATGTGGGTATACGGCCTGCCCCAGGCTACCCTGCCTGCCCCGAGCATACAGAAAAATACAAACTGTTTGCATTGTTGAACGCTACGGAGAACACGGGAATATATCTAACAGAGTCGCTGGCGATGTACCCCGCCGCAAGTGTATGCGGCTGGTATTTCAGCCACCCGCAAAGCCAGTATTTTGGCATAGGTAAAATAACAAACGACCAGTTTGAAGATTATGCCAAACGCAAAGGCTGGGATAAAGAGGAAGCAGAAAGGTGGCTGAGGCCCAATTTGGAGTAAAAATTGTTGTAGATTTGGCTAAATGACGTTTTATGAGGACAGCCGTAAGCGATAAAATTTATACTGTTGAGGAGTATATACAAGAAGAACTACGCTCCGAAGTAAGGCATGAATTTGTTAACGGACAACTATTTGAAATGGCGGGGGAAAAAGATATTAATAATGAATTGGCTTTTTTAATTGCCACAGTGCTTTCTGGCCTATTGAAAGTTAAAGGATATAGCATCTATACCCATGAAGTGAAAATTGCTATACCAGGTAAAACAAAATATTATTACCCGGATGCCTTTGTAACAAAAGAAGCGAAGACAGACAATAACCGTTACATAAAATACCAACCCGAAATTATAGTTGAAGTAGTATCAGAATCAACTCATGTTACGGATTACGTAGATAAATATATAGACTATTCAAAAATACCTTCCCTTTTATATTATTTAATTGTTGAACCGGAAACAACCTTGGTAACCGTGTATGAGAGGGAAGCAAATGGTGAGTGGGCGACCCATAAGTACACACAATTGGAAGACACCATAAAATTATCCAAACTGAATATTGAGTTTTTGGTTAAACAGGTATACGAATAGCAATAACGTCCTCAACGGAAACCGGCAGTTTGCGGCATCTCTCGTTAAGTATTCCATCAACTAAATTCTACTATACCAATAAATAAGAGGCCGTTACATAAAAACGTAACGGCCTCTTATTTATGTATCAATAACTCTTTTATTACTGCACTAAAATTTTCTCGGTATGGGTTGCCTTGCCTGTTGTAACCTGTAACAAATACATGCCTTTGGCAAGACCTTGTAAAGGTATGTTAATCTGCTGGCCGGTTACCGCAGCGCTAACAACCTGTTGGTACACCCTTTTACCAGAGGCATCTGTTAAAAGCAACTGCATTTTGCCTAAGTTGGTGTTTATATGCAACGCGGTGTTGCTGCGTGCCGGGTTTGGGTACACTTGCCACAAAACACTACTGCCGTCAATACCCATGGTAACCACTTTTGAGTAGATGTGCTGCCCATTTTTATCTACCTGCTTCAACCGGTAATAATTTAAGCCGTTATAAGGCTTGGCGTCGGTAAATGCATATTGTTGAACACTGTTACCTACTTTGCCGGCAGGCACGCTGCCAATTGCTGTGTAGGCTTCGCCATCAATGCTTCTTTCCACCTCAAAATGGTCATTATTGATTTCGTTTCCGGTTGACCAGTTTAGCACGATGGATTGCTCGTTGCCTTTTTGGGCGGTAAAACTTAACCAATGCACAGGCAGTGCAACAGCATTGCTCACATAAACCGCATACTGCCCTGGTTGCAGCGTTACATTTTGCAATGCAGTAGTTGTAATAAGCGTATCGGCACCAGTAAACAGGTTATACCAAATGCCCGTACTGGGGAAAGAGACTGTACCGGTTTGCTGCACCACATCAAAATTACCAAAAGCCATTGTTTGGGCTTTGGTGCTGTAATTACTAATCCATTTTATAGAACCAGACAAATTGTACTTGGTGTTGTTGGCACTACCATTGTTTGTAAAAGCATCCAGGTAAGCGGGGTTATTGCGCAAGTTTAACAGCTTGCTGTACACATTATACAACGCAAGCCTTCGGGCTTCTTTGTAATAATTACCCCAAGGCAACGGTTTGGCGTCTAAATTGCCGCAGGTTAACGTTCCGTTGCCGCACGCGTTGGCGGGGTAGTCGTAACCCAGCTCCCCAAACTGCCAAAGCATTTTAGGGCCTGGCATCATAGCCCAAATAACAGTTGTTAAAGCCGCACGGCGCAATCCGGTGGCAGTATCTTTAATGTTATACGACCCTGCTGAGTTACCATACAGCTCGTTCTTAAGCATTAAACGTATTTCATCATGGCTTTCTTGGTAATCAACCAAGCCCGGCTGTGCATGGCCCTGCGCCGAATAGAGGCCGGAACTGAAATCCCACCCTGAATTATACCCCATGGCAGCTTGTGTAGCGGTGTAGCTCATATTGCCGCCGCCGCCCCAAACAAGCATGCCTTTGCTAGTATAGTTTTGTAGTTCGGTACTGTTTACAAAGCTCTCCAATATGCAGTAGCTGCCTGGCGCAATACTTTGCATGCTGCTGTAAATGGAGTCCCAAATGGCCATACGGCCAACATCATAATTATTCTCCCACGTGTAATCGTTACTATTGGTGCCGTAGTTGGTTTGCGTATACCCACCAGCCAAATCAAAACGGAACCCATCCAAATGGTAGTTGGTAAGCCACTGTGCATATATCCTATTGCGCAATGCCTGCGTGGCCGCACTTTCGTGGTTAAATTGCAAAAAAGGTACAAAAGGCGTGTTGGGCTGTTGGTTAAGCCAGGGGTTATTGGCAGCAGGTGTGTTAGCGGCCCTGTTCCAGTACATACCAGCCAATGGCGAGCTGCCAGCAACATCATCCATGGTTAAATCCATAATCACAGCCATGCCATTTTGGTGGCAGGCATCAATAAACTGCTTTAAAGCTGTTGGCGTGCCGTACACTTTAGCCGGTGCAAAATAAAAATTAGGGTTGTATCCCCAACTGCTGGCACCTTCAAAATTGCAAAAAGGCATCACTTCAATGGCATTTATGCCCAGCCGCTTAATGTATGCCAGTGTATCTTTAAGTGTTTGCCAGTTTTGTGCTGCGGTAAAATCCCTAGGCAACAGTTCGTACACCACTAGGTTTCTTTTGTCGGGCCTTGTAAAATTGGCTACCTGCCAGTTATAAGGGGCTTGTGCCGTTTGAAAAACACTTACTATGCCGGTTGTTTTACCGGTCGGGTACGGTTTTAGGTTGGGGTAGGTGGCTGATGATATATACTGGTCAACATTAGGGTCCAGCACTTTTTCGCTGTTGTAGTCGGCCACTTTTACGGTATCGTCAATCAGATACTGGTAGGCATATTCTGTGCCGGGGGCTAAGCCTGTAATACGCAGCCAAAACCTTTTTTTGTCGGGCGTTACATTCATCTGGTATTTGGTGTTGGGTACCCAGTTGTTAAAATCGCCCTGCACAAAAATATGGTTCTTAAAGGGCGCATACAGCACAAGGGTAACGGATGTGTCGCCGGCGTCATAGTTAATACCATCGGTAACACCTGCAGGTAACGGTGCTATGGTAGTTGGTGCGGAAACCAGAAAATTAAGCGTGTCTGCAAAAGAGTTGCCGCCGCTGCTTGCGAAGGCAATTATCTGCTGGTTGCCTGCGGTTACTATGTTAGTGGTTACATTGGCGCTGGTGGTGCTGCTGGTTTTTAAAAGGGCCCCGTTAAAATACACGTTTAAAGTGCCGGCCTGGCTGGCATTGGCCGCAATAGCCAATGGGTCGCCTACATGCAGATTAAGCGGCTGCGGTGTTGGCACGTACATTGGCTGGCGGTAAGGCTGGTCAATACGGGCATACAGGCCATTGTCGTACACGGGCACATACATGTCGCCACCGTCGGCATTGGCTTCCTTTAGGTTTCCGTTGCCGCTCCTGAACAGGATGGCGATTTTTTGTATTTTCTCGGATGCGTCTGTAATATTAAAAAAGTTGCGCAGCCCGCCGGTTATGGTAAAGCTCCATTTATTGCTGCCCAAGTAGGCGGCATTGCCTTGCGCGGGTGTAGTACCCCATTGCGACCAAGATGGCACGTGCAGCCAATTGCTGCTGCCGGTGCTTTTATTGGTTATAACGCCTATATGTACATACACATCGCTGGTGGGTGTGTAATTTAAAAGGCCTTGGTTACCCAATGTGGCATCCATGGTAATAACCACTGGGGTTGAACCCTCCTGTATAAAACTGGGCGACCAAGAAAGCAATTGTGCATGGGCGCATACGGCAACAACCAGTGCAAAAAGTAGCGTAAAAATCTTTTTCATCGGCAAGCTTTTAATGGATGATATATTTTAAAAATGGCATACAAATATGTGTATATTTTACACAATAGCAAAAATTATTTACCGGCTACCCGCAACCCCTTGTTTAAAAATGGGTTGAAAGCAAACGCATGCAAAATGTTGAACCGACATTATTACACTCAAGCGGGTTTTGTTAATGTTTTGTGAGGGCTGTGTAATGGCCACAATTTTTGCATCCTTACATAAAACAGCATGTTTTATGAGGCATATTCTAACATTTTCAGCATGCATGATGACCATTTTTACCTGCGAGGCCAAATACGAAGGCTCCAGTATACCCAGCAAGCTTACCAGCGTAGTGGTGTACCGCCAAGGCGCGGAAATGACACATACCGCCAGCGTTTTTGCTAAGCAGGGCAACAACCAACTTATTGTGGAGAACATTAGCAATAAGATTGATGTAAACAGCATACAGGTAAAAACCCCTGGCACGGTAACAGTGCTAGGGGTTGAGTTTTCGGCCAATTACCTGCCCCCGGTTGAAAAAACAACAAAGGAGCTGGTGTTGGCAGACTCTTTGGAGCACTTACAACAGGATGAGGACAAAATAACCCTGAATATAACCAACACCAGCGACCAATTAGATGTGCTGAAAGAAAACCGTAATATTAAAGGAACACAAAGCGGGTTGGGCGTGGCCGAACTGGTGAAGTTGATGGACTATTACAAAACAAAGTCGCTTGAACTGCAAACCAGCCTGCAACAACTTAACAACCAAAAGAAAAAGCTTGACTTGCTGGAAGAAAAACTACAAAACCAAATGAGCGAAGAGCAAAAGAAAAACGTTACCACCTCCGGCAGGTTAACATTGCAATTATCGGCCGCATTGGATACCCGTTGCGATATAACCATTACCTATATAGCGCAAAACGCATCTTGGTCGCCTTGCTACGATGTTAGGGTGGCTAACACCAGCAGCCCGCTTACACTGGTGTACAAGGCAAAAGTGGAACAAACCACAGGTATTGACTGGAAACAGGTAAAACTCTCCTTGTCAACCTCTACGCCGGCACAATGGGGCAATGCACCAACCTTGGAGGCTTGGTTTTTGGGGTATATTAACCCTTTGGCAAAATATAAAAGGCGCGAATTAACTGGTGCAGTAGCAGGTATAGACACCAAAAACCTTAATGATGTGGTAGTTACTGGTTATGGTATCAGCTCAACAATACGCGGCTTGGCAACAGAAGTTGAGCAAGAAGGCCCCTTGTATGTAGTAAATGGCACCCCTACGGCCAAAGCGGAATTCGACAAACTTAACCCCAACGACATCAAATCAGTGAAAGTGCTAAAAGATGATGCCGCCTCGGCCCTGTATGGTTCCAGTGCATCCAACGGTGCCGTGGTGGTTGAATTAAAAAATGGCTTGGAAGAGTATACATCGGTTGCCAATAATGCGTTAGACATGTCGTACAACCTGGATGTGCCTTACGATATACCCACCAACGGCAAGCCGCAAACAGCCACCCTAAAAACAACTGAGGTTGCAGCCAACTACAAACATTACGCCATACCCAAGTTAGACAACGACGCTTACCTATTGGCGGCAATACCCAACTGGAACAAACTGGGCCTGCTGCCAGGCGAGGCCAATATTATTGTTGAAAATACTTACATAGGCAAATCGTTTATTGACCCTGCCAGCACCAGCGATACCCTTAACCTAACCCTTGGCCGCGATAAAAGGGTGGCCGTTAAACGCGAAAAGGTGGTTGACTACAGCAGCGTGAAGTTTTTAGGCAGCAATAAATTGCAAAAGTTTACCTACGAGCTTAGGGTGAAAAACAACAAGCAGGAAACCATTAGCCTGTTGTTGAAAGACCAATTTCCACTTTCCACCAGCAAGGATATAGAAGTGGTGCTGGATGACAACGGCGGTGCCGAGGTTAACAACGACGATGGGCTGCTTAGCTGGAAGTTAACACTTGCCCCCGGCGAAAGTAAAATAGTACGGTTTACCTACAGCATAAGGTACCCTAAGGATAAAACGCTTAATTTGAATTAGTGGGGTTATTGGCTATACGAAAGGCAATACTTGCCACGAACCAAACGCCAGGACCGGCTCCTGGGTTTGGTTCGTAGCTTATTTTTTCAATGCCACATACCTTTCAAACACCGCTTTATACACCGCATGGTTCGCCGCATCAGGCATAAATTCTTCATCGGCCGCAATAAACTGCTTCACATCCAATATATCTTTCAGCCACCCCACGGCCAGCATGCCCTCATACACGGCACCCATCGCGGAGGAATCTGTATCTCTCTGCAGCAAAACACGCCGGCCAGTAACATCCGCCAACAATTGCGCGGTAAACGCATTGTTCAAAAAACCGCCATTGGCATAAATGGCATCCACCACTCCGCAGTTGGGCAGCGACTGAAAAATATCAAACATATTCAGCAGTACCCCTTCCACCACAGCCCTTGCAAAATCGCAAATGCCGTGCAGGCTTCTAATACCCGCAAACTGCCCGGTGGCGGCCGCGTCCCAAACAGGTGCCCTTTCCCCATTTAGGTAAGGCACAAAAAATAGCCCCTTGGCGCCCGGTTCGCTGTTTTGCGCAAGGGCAATGATCGCGTCAAAACTTTCATCCACAGGGGTTGTGGGCAAAAACAACCGGGCAAACCACTGTATAACCACACCGCCGTTGTTGGTGGCACCGCCCGTAAAGTACCAGTTAGCGGTAAACAAGTAGGTAAACACCCGCTGGCGCGCATCGGTAAGGGGGCTGTGTATAAACGTACGTACCGCGCCACTGGTGCCTATGGTAAAGCAGGCCTCATTTGGCAACAACGCACCGCTGCCAAGCTGTGCAGAACCCCCATCGCCACTACCGGCAATAAACACCACCTCGCTGGTTAATCTAAGCCGCTGCCCCATGGCTGGCAACAAGGTTTGTTGTGCGTAAAATATGCTAACAATATGTGAAAGTTTATCCTGTGTAATACCCGCCACCTGCATGGCTACCTCGCTCCACTTTCCGGTTTTTAGATTAAATAAACCCGTGGCCGAAGCCATGGCTTCATCAACAATAAAATGGCCAAACAACTTGTAGAGTATATATTCCTTAAGCGATATAAATTTTGCCGCGCTGCCAAATATATCCGGCCGTTCGTGCTTTAACCACACCAGCTTGCAATAAGGCGTCATTGC
The DNA here is from genome assembly GCA_903882935.1 of uncultured Parafilimonas sp. GTDB lineage: Bacteria > Bacteroidota > Bacteroidia > Chitinophagales > Chitinophagaceae > JABDFW01. The sequence continues at coordinate 77,554 of CAIRZB010000084.1, forward strand.
ATGGGCCGGCACACCTGTTTCCGCAAATATTTCCGCTGCGTTTTCCAGTTGCTTTAAGAAGGCAGCATAATGGCCGGCCCTAGTATCGGCCCATGTCATAGCCCGCATTAAAGGCTCGCCGTTATTGCCAACCGCAAACAAACTATGCATGGCTGTGCTAAAACTTACGCAAGCTACATTATCCGCACCCACTTGGCTAAATGCTTCCGTAAGCAGGTCGGCCACCAGGTTAAACACCTCATCTGGGTCCTGCTCATGCATGCCCGTTTCATCGGTATACGATGTGCAGTTTCTTTTCGCCGAAAACAATAATACCCCTTTTTTATCAACGGCCACAACCTTGCAGTGGGTGGTACCCGCGTCAATACCGACAACAATTTCCATACACCGATTATTAGTGGCCCCGAATGTAGAAAAAGCATTTTTGATTCAACATAAAATCATATTTTCATGCCGTTTTTACAAACAATCTGGTTATTCACCTTGTTCTTGTCAGTATTATTTACTTTATAATCTAACTTGTATTATGCCAGGCATTCAAATTAAGAAACAACCAAAAACGTATGATGCGGTTATTGTAGGTTCAGGTGCGGGTGGCGGCATGGCGGCCTATGTGTTGGCCAAAGCCGGTTTAAAAGTGTGCCTGCTTGAGGCGGGGCCGATGTTTGACCCTGCAAAAGACTCCAACCAGTTCCGCAACCCGTGGGAATCACCACGCAGAGGCGCCAGCACAAAATTCCGGCCGTTTGGCGATTTTGACGGCTGTTACTGGGGCTGGGAAATTGACGGTGAACCCTACACCCATGTAGGCGACACCAAATGGGAATGGTGGAGGGCACGTATGTTAGGCGGCCGTACAAACCACTGGGGCCGTATATCCCTGCGTTTTGGCCCTAAAGATTTTAAAAGGAGAAGCATTGACGGCCTTGGCGATGACTGGCCAATAAGCTACGACGACGTTAAACCTTACTACGATAAAATAGACAAACTGCTGGGCGTTTTTGGCACCAACGAGGGTTTGGTTGATGACCCGGACGGCATATTTCTGCCCCCGCCAAAACCACGCCTGCATGAGCTGTTTGTAAAAAAAGCGGCCACCAACATTGGCATACCGGTTATACCTTCCAGGTTATCCATCCTTACCAAAAAAATAAACAACGAGCGCGGCGAGTGCGGATATTGCGCACAGTGCGGCCGCAGTTGTAAAATGTATGCGGATTTCTCTTCGTCCTCTGCGTTGGTTATTCCAGCCCTGCATACAGGCAACGTTGATTTGATTACCGGTGCCATGGCACGGGAGATAATGACCAATAAAGACGGGCTGGCCACTGGCATATCCTACGTTAACAAGGATGATATGCAAGAGTACCAGGTAATGGGCAAAACAATAATACTGGCTGCCAGTGCCTGCGAAAGTGCCAGGTTAATGCTTAACTCAAAATCGGTACGCCACCCGAACGGGCTTAGTAACAGCAGCGATGTGGTAGGTAAGTACCTACATGATTCCACCGGTGCAGACATGGGCGGTATAATACCCGAACTGTTTGACCGTAAACGTTACAACGAAGACGGTGTAGGCGGTATGCACGTATATACGCCATGGTGGCTGGACAATAAGAAACTAGACTTTCCCCGTGGTTACCATATTGAATACGGCGGCGGTTTTGGCATGCCTGTATACGGCTTTAACTGGGGCATAGAAAACCTAAACGGCACCTATAAAATTAAAGGCAAGCAAAAGGAAGCGGGTGGATACGGTGCAAGCCTTAAAGAAGATTACCGTTACTTTTTTGGCGCGCACGTTGGCATGGCCGGCCGTGGTGAGGCGATTGCACGCAAGGAAAGCTATTGCGAAATTGACCCTACCGTGGTTGACAAGTTCGGCATACCGGTACTGCGTTTCAATACTACCTATACCGACTATGAGATTAAGCAAGCCAAGCACATGAAGGAAACCTTTAAGGAAATACTGCATTCCATGGGCGCAGTTGTAACTTGGGGCGGCGATGACGGCCCAGAAAACAACTACGGCCTACATGCGCCCGGCAATATTATTCACGAGGCTGGCACGGTGCGTATGGGCGACGACCCCAAAACTTCTCCGTTAAACAAATGGAGCCAGGCGCACGAGTGTAAAAACCTGCTTTGCGTGGATGGTGGCCAATTTGTAAGCCAAGGTGATAAAAACATTACCTGGACCATACTTGCATTAAGTATGCGTGCAAGTGAAAACCTGGTAGAAGAACTTAAGAAGGGCAATATACCAAGCAACGGCATTTAAGGCCGTCGCAAGTTTTCGGACAACGCTTACCGGCGATAACCATTTTAAACTTTTAAGAACCGGGAACCAGTAACTTGAAACCGGTAACTGAATTAAAATATTAACAGATGGACAGAAGAAAATCACTCAAAACGCTTGTAATAGGAACCGTAACAACGGGTGTGCTTGTTGAGGCTTGCAAACCAAGCGACAATAAAACGGCAGGCACCACCGCAACACCCGCCGCCACCGACGGGTACAACCGTATGAAGGAAGAGCAGGAGGCACAAAAAACTATAGAAGCACAAGGGGCCTTTTTTACGCAGCAAGAAATGGCAACCATTACACTGCTTGCCGACATAATTATACCCAAAGACGAGGTAAGCGGCAGTGCCACCGATGCAAAAGTGCCAGAGTTTATTGAGTACATTGTAAAAGACATGCCTGAGCACCAAACGCCACTAAAAGGCGGCCTGCGTTGGCTTGACCTAAAATGTATTGGCCTATACGGCAAAGCATTTACAGACTGTAGCCACGACGAACAAATTGCTGTAGTGGATATGATAGCGTACCCCAAAAAAGCCAAAAAGGAAAACCAACCTGGCGTGGCTTTTTTTAGCCGTATGCGCGATTTAACAGCCACTGGTTTTTATACCACAGAAATAGGCTTTAAAGATGTAGGCTACATTGGCAACACCATTACAAAATGGACCGGTGTGCCAGATGATGTGCTTAAGCAGTATGGGTATGCTTATACAGAGAAGGAATTGAAGGAGTGCATATAAGGCGACTTGGAAGACTGAGATAAGCAAATTGAAGGGCAAATATGAAGAGAAGCGGCGAAAAGAATAGGGTTAGAACCACCCTTTACAAAGAGGATCATATTTTGTTGCCGAACTGTACATCTCTCTGCTTTTTTGTTTAGCTTGATTGGCAAATTGTTTTTACTGGTAAAGCCCCTGTATAAAAACAGGGGCTTTACTATTTTATGTAGCATATAACTATTCAGTTACCAGCCACCAGGTGTTTTAGAAAAAAAAGCCGTTGAGATATTTTTTTTATACTTTTATAAAACGCGATGCATATCGCCTACCAAACTGTAACCATAATTTTTTACCCCATTGCCGGTACTTGGCAATACTTGCTTTATGACAAAAAAATGGACCGTAAGCCAAAACATTATTGCCACCATATTACAAGCGTGGGCACTGTTTTTTTTATACACCTTTACCAACAGTGTTTTTTCACGCATGGGCAATGCAGTTAACGAGGGCATAGTAGAACAACAACAAATCAGCTACGGCAAAATGCTTGTTACATACAACGCGTATTACCTAAGTGGCATTCTGGCAGGCATTGGTGGATTTGGGTTGTTATACGAAAAAAAATGGGGCTGGGTTATGTCTTTAGCTGCGTCGCTTACATTTATGGTACTTATGCTTATTACAGCGAGAACAATTATGACCGGCCATGAAAGCGGTAAAACTGGTGGCAACATTACCACACACTTTATCGAGGCCTTTGCGTTTGCCGCAATAGCCATTATACTTACATTAAAACCATTTAGGGCAAAATATGACCCCAGTTTATTAACCTGGCTCTCCATTGCGGCTATGGTTGGCTTTTTGCTGGCTGACAAACATTTGTTTGGGCAATAACACAAACGGAAATGTAAAAGGCGAGGGACACGGTAATTTTTCTTCGTAGTAAACCTTGCCGCCTTTTATAGCATTGTGCCTCAGTTTCATCTTCACTTTAGAGTCCCTCAACCACTGCTATCACTTTTTCTACCATCGCAGGCGTTACATCAAGATGCAGTACCAGCCTTATTTGGGTGGGTGCTATGGCAATGGTTAAAATATCGTGTCTTTTAAATTCGGCAGCCAAACTAGCGGCAGTGTACCTGCCACCGATGTTGCAAATAACAATATTGGTCTCCACGGGCAATAGCTCCAATGCAAAATCCTTTTTTGCCAATGCCTCGCCGATCGCCAGGGCGTGCGCATGGTCATTTGCCAGCCTGTTTATATTATTGCTTAATGCGTAAATACCTGCCGCCGCCAAATAGCCGGCTTGCCGCATGCCGCCGCCAAACACCTTACGTATGCGCCTTGCCTTGGCAATAAACGCCTTTTTACCCAACAACACACTGCCAACTGGTGCACCAAGGCCTTTGCTTAGGCAAACAGAAATACTGTTAAACACTTGGCCGTAATGCAAGGGATTTTCTTTTTTGGCAACAATGGCATTAAATATTCTGGCCCCGTCAAGGTGTAAGGCCAAATCTTGCTGCGCACAAACTTGTTTTATTTTGTTAAACTCTTCAAAATCGTAACAACTACCTCCGCCACGGTTTCCAGTATTTTCCAAACTCACCAACGTTGTTTGGGCTTTGTGTACATCAGCCTTATTATTCACACTTTCGGTTACCTGCCGCGCGGTAACACGGCCCCTGTCGCCATCAATCAACCTTACTGAACAACCTGCGTTAAACGCTATGCCGCCACCCTCGTATTGGTAAATATGGCTTAGTTTTTCGCACACCACCTCATCACCAGGCTGGGTATGGCATTTTATGGCAATTTGGTTAGTCATAGTGCCACTGGGGCAAAATATCGCCGCCTCCATGCCAAACATGTTGGCGCACAAAGTCTCCAGCTGGTTTACAGTGGGGTCTTCAACAAAAACATCATCCCCCACTTTTGCATCAAACATAGCTTGTAGCATGCCGGGAGAGGGCTTGGTAACAGTGTCGGAACGGAGGTCTATGATCATACGTGCGAAGATAATAACCGGAACCGGGAATTAGGGATTAGCAACAGCCTAAAATTTTTACTTAGCGCCCATACAATGGCCAAAATAAAATCATCGTAGGGCAGTTTTGCGGGATGGCTGGCTTTAGCTATAAATTAGTTTTCTTTCGTGGCAAAGCGGGGTTTTCGGACTCAAGTGCTGGTAATAATATTTTTGAAAGGTTAGAAAGTGGTTGGCGTTTATACAATATGGGAAGTCTTTAATGCTTCAAGTTATCATATCCAATGCTTGGGGTGCCAATAACATTAAAATACCCATGCCGCCCTACAGGTCCAAAACCCGTAGCCGCCATTTTGCAAGCTATTGTTTTTGGCTTGGCTAAAACCTTTTAACGCATTCACCAGTTTTATGCCTAAGTCTATTTTAGATTTGCCGGTGCGCAGCATTACCCCTGCTGAAGGTGTAATGCCCAAATGTGTTTTGGTGTTATTATTGACGCGTAGTAACAGACCGGCATCGCCGGATACGTAAAAGATTTTGCCAAAATATAATTTTAGCCCCCCCATAACAGGTATGCCTACAAAATGCCGGATGGCTGTATCTTTCGCCATACCAGGGCGGTTATGATGCGTAATTCCGCCCCGGAAATAATTAAACCCAGTACTTACCGTCCAAGAAAAATTGGGAGAAATAAATTTTTCACGGGTAATGTCAACGCCAAATCCCGTCATTGTACTCCTTGCGTGGTTAGGAAAATAGGCTGGCTTACTTATCAGTCCACCAACACTGTAATCTATTTGCGCCTTTTGCGCCAATAAACGGGCATCAAAACAACAAACGGCGACAAGCCACACCAAAACTATTTTAATAAGGGCTTTACACATAAAATTGTTGACCAATGTTTACTTAAAAACGTTGCACAAGGTATACTTTTTATTAAAACGTAAACGGCTGTTATTAATTATTTAATCGCTAAGGTTAAACAAGAAAGAGGAAGACGTTCAAGCAATCACGTCAAATATTTGATGTTTAACCAAAACTAAGGGCATGCCCTTTTTGCTTGTTGGCTTTTTATAACAAACCAAGCCAGCAGTGCCTAGTTAACTTGTGGGTCCATTTTTTTACCCTTTAGCAGGGCATTTATTTGTTTAACCATTTCATCCGATTTTGTCATGGCTTCTTCCAAAGGCAAACCATCGGGCAAACCAGGCCGCTTATGTTTTGTAGAACGCAACCAAGCATCCCGCATCATGTTTTGCCGCTGTGTTACCAGTTTTAGTATCTCTGGGCCATTGGGTATCTTGCCCATTTCGTGTGCTATGCCATGGCAAGTGGCAGCACCTTCGCAGCCAAGGTAGGCTAGTATTTCCCTAGCCATAATCCAATGCCCGGTTTCATTGGGGTGTACGCCATCTTGCGACAATGCAAAACCGTCCAACTTAAACTGTGCATCCACCGCACGGTGGGCCTGTAAATATTTTTCCATGGGGTAATGCACATCCAACACCTCCCATTTTTCAATGCCCTTTAAGGTTAACAGCCAGTCGGCGTACCTGTCTAACACGCCGTTGTAAAAGTTGTTGCCGGCTAACACCCCATCATACACCGGGGGAGTTATGTGTATAAGCCTTGCCCCTGTTTTTACAACTTCATCATGCATCCAATAAATGCCCTCCTTAAATTTTTGAAAGCGGGCAGAGTCAAAAGGCTTGTAAATACCATCATTCATACCATAACAAGCAAATACCAAATCGGGTTTGGTTTGCTCTAATACCCGTTGTAAACGCTCATGTAGGTCGGGCCGGGGAAACTGGCCGCCTGCGTGCCCCTCCTCCGACAGGCCCGACACCGTTTCGCTGGGCAAACCCACATTTACAAAATCAATATGGCGGTTGGGGTAATGCACCGTTATCCAAGCCTCCACATCGTTTACATAATTGGCCGCCCAGGTGATGCTGTTACCCAAAAACAACACGCGTTTAACGTTTGGGGCAATAGGCTGGGCATTGCTGGATGCTGTGGTTACCAAAAAAATAATTAGGCAGAGGCAAATGTTTTTGTGCATGGTTGTGGATGGTTGTCAGAAAAAGCGTTATGCCGATAAAAATAGATGTTTCTGCTATCTCTCGAATGGCAATTTCCGTTCACCCAACCTTTAAATTGGCCATAACAAATGAATCAGAGATTAGCAAAGACTAAAAAAATTCGCGGGCTTACCTCTCTTTTTAAAATTTTTAAGACCATTTTTATGCCCTCGTATGCTGTAATAAACTTCTCAACTGTAATTATTTCCTGTTAAAAAATATGCTTCATTGGGCAATCCGCGTTAAAAAGAATAGCATGATTGGCTAATGCCGGGTTCATTTATTTTTCGCATTAGTTCTTCTATATTCATTTCAACATTCTTTAATTTACCCCACCACAAAAACCGTCATAGTCCTAGCACCGTGTGCGCCCAATACGAGCGACTGCTCAATATCTGCCGTTTTTGAAGGGCCTGCAATAAAGGTGGCAAACCCATAGTCAAAGTTTGCAATTTTGTCATAAGCATCGTGCATGGTCGCCACAATATCGTTTTTGTGCACTATTGCGGCCAGATGTTGGGTTATAAAGGGCAAGGCACGTTGGGGTATCTCCTGGTCGGTTACCCAAACAGCACCATTTTCGGCGACAGCCAGCCGCGATTCCACCACAAACAAGTCTACGTTTTTAAAACTGTGCGGGTTTGCATCACTGGTGTAGGACTCTGCCATGGCTGACAAATAACCCAAGTTTGACACCACCCTTTTTGCTGGGCCAAAAAAATCTGTCTGCAATATGTCCAACACTTGGTTGTGTGTTTCAACTAAATACAATTTGCCGCCTATGCCGCTCAAAACAGTTCCATATTTTTCGACCAAATTTATCTCGCCCTGCGCAAAATGTGGTATCACGGGTGCCCCCACAAACGCGGGCTGGTTACTTTTTACAGCCGCCAATATATTTTCCCTACTGCTCATAGTATTATATTTTTCCTCATTTTTCGATGTGCTGCACCCACCACTATTTTATTTAATCCGCCTTTATCCGATGGGCTTCACCCATCGCTGATATATGTCGCCCCTTTGGGGCTTTCTCACTTTGTTAATACTCCGTCCCGACTGGAATGAGGAGTTTTTTAGCCCCTATATCTCAAACAACGTGTTTAAAGCATATACAGTGCCTTTGCCATGGACCATCGACAATGGACTATTGACTAAGGACGATACTTACTCCGCTTTATTCTTTTTATACCATTCGGTAAACGATTCTTTTGGTGCTTCGGGCATATCACGTTGTTTGTACCAGGCATTAAAGCGGTTATTCACCAAAAAAGGCACATTTTTTACCACCCACCTACCGGCCTTACCCGCTACATTAAATGCGCCGGGGTTGGATAGCGTAAAACCCATACCCTTCATGGCAGCAGTTTTTGCGGCGGGGGCATAGCCCTCTTGTACCAGCACCTGGCGCCACTTATACAACTGCTCATGTATATCAATTTTAACCGGGCAAACATTGCTGCAAGAGCCACAAAGCGTTGAAGCAAAAGGCAAATCGGCATACTGCTTCATATCAAGGTTGGGTGCAAGTATGCTGCCAATAGGGCCCGCGATGGCCGTATGGTAACTGTGGCCGCCACTGCGCCTGTACACAGGGCAGGTATTAAAACAGGCCGCACAACGTATACATTTTAGAGAGTTTCTAAAATCAGCCCGGCCCAGCTGCTTGCTACGCCCGTTGTCAACAATTACTATATGTATTTCTTGGTTTCTCGCAGGCTTTTTAAAATGGCTTGAGTACGTTGTTACTGGCTGGCCGGTGGCGCTCCTAGCCAGCAACCGCAAGAACACACCCAGGTGCTTTCTTTCAGGTATAATTTTTTCCATACCCATGCAGGCAATATGCACATCTGCAAGGTGTGCGCCCATGTCGGCATTGCCCTCGTTGGTGCAAACCACAAACTCGCCGGTTTCTGCTATGGCAAAGTTTACCCCCGTTAGTGCTACCCTGCGCGTTAAAAAAAACTCACGCAGGTTAAGTCTGGCGGCATGGGTCAGTAATTGGGGGTCGGCATTGCCCTCTGGCGTGCCAAGATGCTTATGGAACAACACCCCTATTTCTTCCTTTTTCCAATGTATGCAAGGCAACACTATATGGCTGGGAGGTTCTTCCGCCAACTGCACAATGCGCTCGCCTAAATCGGTATCTGTAACATCTATGCCTTGCTCTTTTAGGTACTCGTTCAGGTGGCACTCCTCGGTAAGCATTGATTTGCTTTTCACCATCTGCTGCACGCCGTTCTGCTGCAATATGCCATACACAATTTTGTTATGCTCTGCCGCATCTGCCGCCCAATGCACGGTTATGCCGTTTTGTTTAGCCTGTTCTTCAAACTGCACCAAATATTCGCTCAGGTTACTCAGCACGTTGTTTTTTATCTGGGATGCGGTTTCGCGCAACTGTTCCCACTCAGGTATGCCGTGTGCGGCTTTGTCGCGCTTTTGCCTTACAAACCACAGCGTTTCATCATGCCAGTTTACCCTTGGCTCGTCCTCGTTAAACGTCTCCGATAATTGTGCATGGTCTTTCATCGTGTCATTAACTTATTTATAGTCTGTCAATATTTTATTGATACCAGCTTTTGTTTTCCATGGCATCTTCGTTGCGTCGCAAGCACTTCATCGGCTGAAGCATTGGTGGGCTTTTACTAAGCGTATCGCACCTGCTTTTATCTTGAACCCCGATAGGGTTCCCCGAAATATATTTGCATTGCAATCGCCGCGTTGCACGCGGGGCTATTCACATACAATCCCTGTGGGTTGGCATGTCCGCTATCTTATTTCTACCCGTGTTTTTCTGTTTTCTATTCTGGCTATTTGGCTTAAACTCCTTCTCCGTTCAAAATCTCCGCTATATGCTTTACCTGTACGCTGCTTTTTTGGCGCTTCAAAATGCCTTCCAAATGCATCAGGCAGCTCATGTCGGCGGCGGTTATATATTCTGCACCCTGCTTAATATGGTCTGCCACCCTATCCTTGCCCATCTTTACACTTACTGCCTCCTCAGCAACACAAAAGGTGCCGCCAAAGCCGCAGCATTCATCCTTCCGGTCTAACTCCACCAACTCCACGCCTTCCACCATTTGTAACAATTGTAACGGTTTGGAAAATGGTTTTTCCACCAATTCAGTCATTTGCGATAAATGCAAACCTCTTTGCCCGTGGCAGCTTTGGTGCATGCCCACCCTGTACGGAAATTTTGCATCTAATTTTGTTACATGCAACACATCAGTTAAAAACTCTGTTAGTTCATAAACCCTTGTGCGTATTTCTTGGGCCTTGCCTTCCTGGTGTTCATCGTGCAGATGGTCTTTAATGTGCAGGGTGCAACTGCCCGAGGGACAAACGATATAATCAAACCCTGAAAAGTTTTTGATGAAAAGGGTATTACATCCCTGCGCCAAATGCTCAAAACCACTGTTGGCCATGGGCTGCCCGCAGCAGGTTTGGTTAACAGGGTATTGAACAGTAACACCCAACTTTTCCAGCAACTGCAAAGTGGCAATAGCCACCTGCGGGTAAAACTGGTTTACATAACATGGTATAAATAATGCCACCCTCATGTTCAGCTTGTTTACTGCTTTGTAACGAATATATATGTACCGGGTTGCAATGTGTACACTGCCTTGCCTTTTTCAAATTTAACAAATGTAACGCCTGTTGCTTTAGTAGCAGGCTTGCCACTTTCCCGCACCGCTTGCGGCGAAGCAGCGGGAAGATAGAGGGTAGCCGTACTGTTTGCTGGAACTGTTGCCGAATAGGTCAACAACCCTTGGCCTGTTTTCCAGCTACTGCTTATCCTACCGAAAGGGCTGTCGTAATACCCCTTGGCCCAAGTCATCTCGCCAGTGGGGTCAGGCTCGGGCTGGAGTATAAATTTTTGAAATCCGGGTTCATCGCGCTGTATGCCAAGCGAATATGCCATCATCCACTGCCCAATGGCGCCAAAAGAATAATGGTTAAAAGAATTCATGCTGTTGTTGCCACCAAACCCGTTCTCCAGCGTATAGCCGTTTAGGCGCTCCCAAATAGTAGTGGCGCCCTGTTGCACGGCATATAGCCACGATGGGTATTGGTCGTTCTGGAGCAACTTATACGCCAATAGGCTGTAACCATTGTCACTCAATGCTTTGCTTATCCACGCGGTACCGATAAAACCGGTCATAAGCGAATATTTTGGCCTGCGTACGCCATTATCATCTATGTTTTCGCGCGCCACGGCATCTGCAAGATTCCTTGCCATATAGGGCTTATTTTCCTCGCTAAAAACATCCAACGCAAGGCCTACGGCGTTGGAAGTTTGTGTATCCGCAGGTTTAAAAACGGGCGTCGGCGGTTTGGTTCCAGGCATCACAAACATCGGCACGCCTATAAGCCCCATTGTTTTCTTATCTGCACCCACAAATGTTTTATTAAAAAACGCCTTCCGTTCATTATATCTATCTGTAAACAAAACGGCATCATCTGTTTTGTTTAAAATAACGGCCACTTTAGCCATAATGCCCAAATCGAAAACGTGGTAAGCTGTTATCAAAAAATCTTGGCCAAGTGTATTGTTTTGCGGCCCGAGCCAATCGCCCAGCTGGTTATCTGTACTCAGGCCGGTTTCCTTGCTTATGGTTGAATCTACATAAGCCATATAAGCAGCCATGGCATTATAGTGTTCCGCCAATAATCCTGAATCCTTATATTGCTCATAGGTTTCCCATGCCACGGTAATGCCCGCGCTGCCCCAAAGCACACCGCCAAAACCACCGCCCACTGGTGCTATGTCGGTAAATTTACCCTTTGCGGTTTGCAGGTTCCGCATGGCAACCATATGGCGCTTTAAAAACTGGTCGGCATTGGAAATATAGGTGGCGGTGCGGGAAAAAATACTGATGTCGCCCGACCAACCCATCCGCTCATTGCGCTGGGGGCAGTCAGTAGGTATGGTTAAAAAGTTGTCAATATTAGACCATACAAGGTTTGACCAAAGTTTATTTACCTTTTCATTGGATGTATTATAACTGGCGCTAAGCTTTGTGATTGAACTGATGGATACCCCCTGCACATCCTCCAATGGCAGAGGCGCATCAATGCCTGTCACCTCAATGTATTGAAACCCGTGGGAAGTAAAATAGGGCTGGAACACTTGTGGCCCATCCTTCATAATGTAGCAATCTTCACTTAACGCGGCTCTGTAATTTTCCGTCATTATCATGCCTACATTACTACCCGATTCCTTCAAAGCCGGGTATAAAACCTCCGCATACCGCACCGTTATTTTTTGGCCTGCCTTGCCGCTTCGCAACGTAATTTTAGGCACGCCTACTATATTTTGCCCCAGGTTGTACACGTACACGCCTTTGCGTACTGCCTTAATACTTTTGGCAGTAAGTGTTTGGTATACACCTGCAGGCTCGCCAATTTGGCCAACAAGCGATAGCTTATCAAAATTAAACACGTCTTTCACGCCCATAAAATCAGGCATCCCCCCTGTGTAGGAAGTACCTTCCAGTGGTACATTTACCGCTGGGTGCCAGTTTTTGTCATCATATGCAGGCGTGGCCCAATTTTTTATAGCCGCCTCCCGCCCTGCATCATATACCTCACCCATATCAAGGCTGCTGTATACAATGGGGCCTTTATTATAATACTTCCAATCATGGTTATTGGTCGTTATTACGCTGGTGGTGCCATCAGCATACTTTATTACCAACTTGGCCAATAGCGATTGCCGGTCGCCAAAATGGTTCCAAATGGCCCCAAAACTTAACAAACCGCTCCACCATCCCTCGCCAAGCATGGCCCCCATGGCATTTTGGCCATTGGCTACCATGGTGGTTACATCGTAGGTTTGGTAAAAATGGGTAATGTTATACTGCGTTAAACCGGGATTATAGTAGTGGTTGCCTACACGCTTGCCATTTATATATATTTCGTAAATGCCCCGTGCAGTAACATACAAACGGGCATCTGCAATTTTTTTGTTGCCCGTTGTGAATTTTGTGCGCAACAATGGCATAGCGTTGTGGCTTGGGTCTGCCGTAACAAATAAACCGTTTGCACCACCCGACAGATGGTACGCACCGTTGCGTACAATTAAGCCAGAGTTTACCTTTTTTGCCATAGATTGAAAGATACCCGCATATTGTGGGCTTGCCAAATCTTCGCTAAACAGGGTGTTTTGGGGGCTGCGGGTGTTGGAAACCGATAAGTTGGCTACTGATGCCTGCTGTCCGGCATCCATAGAAAATCCAATATCGCACAAAAACCCAAATGTTATATAATCATGGCCAGCCCCCATAGGGTTAAGGTTTACAATAGCCCCATTGTTTGCGCCGGAAAAACCGGTAAAACCAACGTTACTTGGCTTATTAGGCTCTTGCACAAAAAACAAATCACTGCCATCTACATTAAACGTGAGCTTTCCGTACTCGTCTTTTAAGTTAAAAAGGTGTTCTTTATTTTTATTGCTGTTGTTTATATAGTCCTGTTTTATTTCAAAGGTTTTATAAGCAAGGCCTGCAACATCGTTGTTGGTATAACCCACCCTATAAATGTTTAATTTTGCTTTACCGCTGTCTGTTGTGCCTAACGCCGCAATATCAAGTTCAATTTTAAAATAGCTTTCATTCCTGCCGTTTTGTAACTGGTAGTTGTTTTTGTTTTTATCCATCAACCTGCTGTCGTTGGCAGCCAGTATAATACTGGCCCTTTTGCTGCCCGGTGCTATCGTAAGCCCATATTTAAGCCGAAATATGGGTAAATAATGAGCGTACAGCACCATATCTTCCTTGCTGCCCCCTATCCAAGTGGCACCACCCCAAGCAGATAAATCTGGGTTAGAGTTCATCAGTCCTGTTTCAAACCAGCTTGTGTTTTTCGAGGATGATCCTTTTTGGTCCCAAACAGTTATTGTCCAAAAGTATCGGGTTGCTGCAGTAAGCGGTAAACCTGCATAGGCAATGCCCAGTGCGGCACTTCCCGGCGTTTTATTGGTATTCCATAACTGCTTGCCGGTTTCATCCTTCACAATAATTTGCCAAGCTGTTTGTACACAACCGCGTTCGCCTGCCGGCGCTACCATTTGCCAGCTAAAACGGGGTTTAGCTACATCTATCCCAATGGGCTTGGCAGCGTATTCCACGGTAAGGTTTTCCACTTGCACAGCGGCGTTTGCATTGCTAAAGCGTACGCAAAGCAGGGAAATAACCATCAGAAGCGGCAAACTGATATTTTTAGCACGGTACATACATTGGTTGTATTAAGTGATTTTAAAAGGCCAACCACAGGCGCTTTATGCAATGATCGACGCTTTACACACACGTTTTTGAAACCAGGCACTACAAATAAGCCCAGCATTGGCAACGGCCTTTTACATAACAACATCCGTCTGCGCCGCATAATGCCTTAGGCCAATAATATTTTCCGGCACAGGTTTGCTATTCCAGCTTTCGTGTATGGCCAACGCGGCCCCCAATGCCGATGCTTGGCCTACCGTGGCGGCGTACACCTCCAACTGCGGGAAAGCTTTGGCGAGCAACTGCATGTAAATTAGGTTAGCACCAAAGCCGCCATCCACAAATATTTGCTTTACCGCAGTGCCGCTTAACACAAGCTTTAGGCTATGTGCCTGCTGCAACATTATATCATACATCAGTTGATGGTATGCTGCTTCATAACTATTAAAACTGTGCAATGCCCGATGGCCAAACGCCGATTGCTGTACCATGGCTGTTTCAACGTCCAGCTGCCTTGTTGTGTCCACATTTGGAAGACTATCCAAAAGAGATGGGTTATACACTACTGTTTTATAGTAATCTTGCGAAACGCCAAAATGTTCCCCCAACTTTTTAACCTGCTGTTCATGTTCATACCCTGCAAATAGCCGCGATGCTTTTACCGGGTTACCTTGAAAGGTTAAATAACACAAACAATCCTGGTGCAGTTCGTAATCGCTTAACATGAAATGGTTGAAGGGATTTAAACTGATACACCAAGTGCCGGTGGATAACAATATAAACGGCTCACCAACCGAAGCTAGGTATGGCACCAGTGCCGCGGAACTGTCGTGCAGGCCTTTACCACAAACAACACCTTTATCTTTTATGGCAATCGTTTTATCACTAGGAAAAATAGGCGCAAATAGTTTGTCTATACCTTCCTCCAACACCCATCTATGGTAAGTATTCTGCTGATAGTCCCATAACCCGGTATGGCAGCCGATGCTGGTGATATCAGTATATGTCTCACCGGTTAAAACAAACGCCAAGTACTGTGGCAGATGGAGTGAATACTTGATACTGGCAAATGCATCCGGCCGTTCGTACTTAAGGCGATACAACTGCATACCGCTGTTGAGGTTGCCCAGCACAGGCGATGCGGTATGCTTTGCCATTACACTTTCACCGCCATAGGTATTATAAAACTGCTCCTTTAAATGCTCGGGGTAAGGTTTTAGATAGTTATACAATGGTGTAACAGGCTGTAAGTCGGCACCAAGGTTTACAAAGCTTGCCCCGTAACCTGAAAAATTAACGGCCTTTACGTTAAATGCAGGGTTGTTGGTTATTTCAGCAAATTTGGATTTAAGCCAGGCAGTAAGTGCGTTAACATCCTCGCAGGGGTAGCCGTCTTCATCTGCCGTTTCCTGCAAATGGCTGGCTTCTTCGTACACCAAGTTGTACTGCTCATCAAACAGCAACGCTTTTTTGTTGGTTTTGCCCACATCAAATATTAGTATAACCGGGGTAGCCATATTGCATTTTTGTTATTTCGCCTCACCCCAACACCTCTCTTCGCGGAGAGGGGCAGAGCCAATTATTTATTAAGTTGTCCCCATCTCAAAGCCCAGTGGCTACAGTCTTCAGCCCTCGTTCTTTTATTAAGTTTGCACGTACGTTTTTGTGCCTAAACAAGCCCAACGGGTTTAATGCACCGCCTGACCTTAGCCGGGCCTCTGCCACCAACGCGCGAACGTCGGTTCGGAAAGCCTCCTGCAACACTTCCTGTGCGGTAACCACATCGTTGTTGTTTTGCGCTTCCTCCAGTTTTTTGCGGTCAACCAGCAATGCTTGGGCATATGTTATCATGATAGCTTCCACCGATTGCAGCAAGTCTTCCAGCGGATCTTTTACATTATGGCTGGCATCAATCATCCAACCCAAACCTGTGGCATGGTCTATGCCTTTGGCATCCATGCCTTCCACCAACTCGTTAAAAATCAGGAACAGTTGGTAGGGTTTTATGCTACCCACTGTAAGGTCGTCATCGCCATATTTACTGTCGTTAAAATGAAAGCCGCCCAGCTTGCCCTCCATCAGCAGCAATGCCACAATCTGCTCAATATTGGCGTTGGGTAAATGGTGGCCAAGGTCTACCAGTGTTTGCGCTTTTGGGCCCAGTTTGTTAACGTACGTAAACGACTGCCCCCAGTCGCCCACTGTGGTGCTATAAAAATTGGGTTCGTAGGCTTTATATTCTACAAACATCTTCCAATCATTTGGCAGGGCTGCATAGATCTCGTGCAAGCTTTCCAACGTGTTTTGAAAAGCCTTGCGGAAATTAAGCTGGCCGGGGAAACAACTGCCGTCGCTTAACCAAACGGTGAGCGATTGCGAGCCTAATGCAACACCGTGCTTAATTACCTGTATATTGTGTTCAATAGCCTGCTGGCGTACCGCCTTGTTTACGTGTTGCAGCGATCCAAATTTATAACTCAATGCCTGCCCAGGCTGGTCTTGAAAAGTGTTGCTGTTCATGGCATCAAACCGTATACCGTGCTGTGCTGCAAGGGCTTTGATGCTGGCAGCATCCTGGGGAATATCCCAGGGTATGTGCAGCGATATGGCCCCGCTGCTTTGGTTAAGTGCATGCAACAGCCCGATATCCTCAATTTTCTCCTCCAGGCTGCGCGGCTCGCCCCCGCCTGCAAAACGGCCAAACCTAGTACCGCCCGTACCCAAGGCCCAAGAGGGTATGGCCACTTGAAATTTGATTAATTTTTGCAATACGGCCTCAACATTATCCGTATTGTTTGCCAAAAAATCAAACCTGCGGCAATGTTCTGCTAATAATGATTGGTTGTGGCCGTGGATGGTATTTTTTTCAATATGCATTGCAATGTTTTTCGATGGTAAAATTAAGGGTGGGCAAAATACCGCCTGCCCTAAAGTACACCAAGTTTAAAATTAACCGTTATTGGGTAAAAATAGAAATGATAGGTTTTAGTGCCGTCATGGGCTGTATGAAAAGTAGGTAAGGTTTTTGGAATTTTCCCGCAACGCGCATTAAAAAATTAGGGATGAAAGACGTTTTAAAAAACAGTTACACAGCCATTTGCGCACGTTAAAACAACTACTTTTACGCAGGCAAATTGATTGGCATGAAAGAAATTAAGGCATTGATTGATGCTTTTGAGAAGGCAAGCCGAGAAGGCAGGCGATGCGCATTGGCAACGGTGGTGCATGTGGAGGGTTCCTCGTACCGGCGGCCGGGGGCAAGAATGTTGGTGGATGACACGGGCCAGTTAACAGGGGCTATAAGCGGCGGCTGTTTAGAAGGCGATGCATTAACCAAGGCCATGTTGGTGCTGGGCAGGCAAAAAGCCAAGCTGGTAACGTATGATACCAATGACGATGACGATGCCAAACTTGGCGTAGGCCTAGGATGCAACGGTATAATTCAAGTATTGATAGAACCCATAATTACAACGGATGCCAACAACCCGATAACATTGTTAAAAGCAACAACAAATAACCGACAAAGCGCAGTGCTGGTTACATTGTATAATTTATTGCAAAAAAACGAGGAGCAACCAGGCACCTGCATGTTGATTTCGCAGGATGGTACAACCATATTTAAACAAAATACGGTGCCCCTGCCTGAACCCGTAGTTGCCGACGCCGGGCAGGCCTTGCAAACCCATACCAGTAACTTTAAAACATACCCGGCCGACCACCAAAAACTATCCGCATTTATTGAGTACATGCCGCCCTGTATATCGGTGGTGGTGGTTGGTGCGGGCAACGATGTAATGCCTTTGGTAAGTATGGCTGCCATATTGGGCTGGCAAACCACCGTTATTGACGGTAGGCATACCCATGCAACAGCCGAGCGTTTTAATTACGGCTGCCAAGTAATGGTAAGCAAACCCGAGCAGGCATTAGAGCGCGTTATTATTGACGCGCGAACCGCGGTTGTTTTGATGACCCATAACTATAATTACGATTTGGCGGTTTTGCGCAACCTTACCGTTACCCAAGCCGCCTATATTGGTATGCTAGGGCCCAAAAAAAAGCTTGCACGAATGTTAAGCGAACTTGAAAATGAGGGCATTGATTTAAATAACAACCTACTAAGCCGTTTGTACGGCCCAACAGGTTTGCATATTGGGGCAGAAACACCCGAGGAAATAGCATTGGCTATTTTAGCCGAAATAAAAGCGGTATTTTCCCATTGCGCTGGCGGGCTGTTGCGAGACCATAACCAAGCCATTCATGAAAGGTAAAAAGCCATTACCGAAAAATCCCCATAAGGCGGCCGATTGTTGCCAGTAACCAACCCACCCATAATTGGCAGCAACCATCTTTACAGGTTTGTATACCCCAAAAAAAAATCCCGTTCAAAAATTGAACGGGACTTTTATACGATTTTCGTCAAGCTGCAAAACGCTATGCCGGACTTTCGTTGCTGTTTTCAACCTTTCTAACGAAAGATTGACCCGGACGGCGTGACCGCTGAGCCTTTTTGTGCTCTTCGTTGCGGCGCTTTAGGTTTACTTCATGTTCTTCATGCCATTTTTGGAACTTAACCATGGCAGCAGCTTCATCAAATAAACCAAGTTTTACACCACGCAACAAATGCTTTAAATACAACACACCCTTAAATGAAAGAATACGCCTAACAGTATCAGTAGGCTCGGCACCTTTGTGCAGCCATTCTAACGCTTTTTGACGATCTAACTGGATTGTTGCCGGTACGGTTAACGGGTTGTACGTACCAATCTTTTGGATAAACTTACCATCCCTGGGTGCACGGGCATCTGCCACTACTATAAAGTAGAACGGACGCTTCTTAGAGCCGTGCCTCTGTAGTCTCATCTTGACTGCCATCTTAAATAGAAATTTAAAGGCTAAAAAATTAGGTTAACATTTACTGAGCGGCAAAAATAATTTTTTTGGATGAATAACCAAAAAAGTTTCAAGCTTAATGTGCACAATACACCTTATTAAGGCGATATTAACAAAATTGCTTACAAGTTCAATTTTTTACAAAAGGCACCGTACTATTTACCGTTTTGCTAACCTACTGAACAATTATTGGTTTATATATCGGCCATTTCAACACCCATAAAAATATTAACAACTAAGCAAATTATATCAGCACTACGCTACCTCCGCATGCCAGGCATTTTACCCATCGGCATTTTGTTCATCATTTTCATCATGTTACGCATTTGGTCAAACTGTTTCATAAACGCGTTTACATCGGTTAAATCCTTTCCGCTGCCTTTGGCTATACGCAAACGGCGTCCAGGATTTATTACATCTGGGTTAGCCCTTTCAAACGGGGTCATGCTTTTAATCATGGCTTCAATGCCTTTAAAAGCATCGTCGCTTATGTCAATATCTTTAATCGCCTTGCCCATGCCGGGTATCATACCCATAAGATCTTTAAGGTTACCCATTTTTTTAATCTGCTGCAACTGGTCTAAAAAATCCTGAAAATCAAACTGGTTTTTCCTAATTTTTTTCTCCAGCCTTTTTGCTTCCACCTCATCGTACTGCGCCTGGGCCTTTTCTACCAATGTGGTAATATCACCCATACCCAAAATACGCTGGGCCATACGGTCGGGGTAAAAAACATCCAGCGTGTCTAACTTTTCACCGCTGCTAACAAACTTTATGGGCTTGTTAACGGTGTATTTAATTGACAAAGCAGCACCACCCCTTGTATCGCCGTCTAATTTGGTAAGCACCACGCCGCTAAAGTCAAGCCGGTCGTTAAATGCTTTGGCCGTATTAACAGCATCCTGGCCGGTCATGCTATCTACAACAAACAAAATTTCCGTGGGCTTAACCGCGGTTTTAATATCTGCCACCTCGGTCATCATTACCTCGTCAATGGCAAGGCGACCCGCCGTATCTATTATTACTACATTTTTATTTTTGCTGCGCGCCTCCTTAATGGCGTTCTGGGCAATTTCAACAGCATTTTTATTATCCCGTTCGCTGTATACATCAACACCTACCTGTTCCCCCAACACCGTTAACTGGTCAATGGCCGCAGGCCTGTAAATATCTGCCGCAACCAGCAATGGAGACTTCCCTTTCTTTGTTTTTAAATAACTGGCCAGCTTACCGCTAAAAGTTGTTTTACCGCTACCTTGTAGGCCAGCCACCAAAATAATGGCCGGGTTGCCGGTAATGTTAAACTCAGCTTCGGTGCCGCCCATCAGCTCAGCAAGTTCATCCTGCACAATTTTAACCATTAGCTGGCCGGGGCTAATCGCATTAATAACCTTTGCCCCCGAGGCTTTATCCTTTACCTTATCAGTAAATTCTTTGGCAATTTTATAGTTAACGTCGGCATCAATCAAAGCCCGGCGTATATCTTTTACGGTATTGGCAATATTCAGTTCATTAATACGTGCTTCGCCTTTAAGGTTTTTAAAGGCACTCTCCAACCGCTCGGTAAGATTATTGAACATAGTATAAATTATTTAGGGTAATGGCAGCCATTTTTGCCTGTTTACCGGGGTGCAAATGTAAACAATATACATTTTACTGAAACCTGCATTAAAAACTAAATGTAATTTATTTAGCGCAGTAGCTATTTGCCCTATAACAAGGCCAAATAGCTTGGTGGAAGTAAGCCAAAAAAAACCTTTCTTTGACCGCTGAAAAAACAACCCACGCATCTGGTTACATACCAATTTGGTAAACCCTTGATGAGCATATTAACAAAATTGAATCGCATGACAAGTGAATACAACGCACCATTAGGCAAACGGCATACCATACTGGAAATTGCAGTATTTAACGCAACCTCGGCACTGGTTGCGGCCGCCGCAGGGGCTGACAGGATTGAATTGTGCGAAAACGCCGCAGAAGGAGGCACCACCCCCAGCTACGGAACATTAAAAACAGTGAAGCAGGCTCTAAGCATACCCGTGTTCCCCATCATTAGGCCACGCGGTGGTGATTTTCTATTTTCTGCCGATGAGTTTGAAGTGATGAAATGGGATATTAAAATGGTAAAGGAATTGGGCTTCCAAGGGCTGGTTACTGGGCTGTTGAATGCTGACGGGACGGTTGACAAAGAAAGGACTAAGGAGTTGGTTGAGCTTGCTTACCCGTTACAAGTTACCTTTCACCGCGCTTTCGACAGGGCGGAGAGCCCACTGCAAGCCATGGAGGATGTTATTGCCTGCGGATGCAGCCGCATTTTAACCAGTGGCCAGGTGCCCAATGCTTACGACGCAAAAGAATTGATTGGCGAGTTAGTTAAACGGGCTGATGGCCGCGTTATTATTATGCCTGGCAGCGGGGTGCGTAGTGGCAATATAGCCAGGTTGGCCGAATATACCGGGGCTGTTGAGCTGCATTCTTCTGCCCGAATTCTGCAATCAACCGCAATGGCCTATATAAAGGAAAGCATGCAGGAAGACCTGACCACTGTAACTGTAGATACAGATGAGATACAAAAAATGAAGGCTGCAATAGCCAGTGCGCAATAATGGATATTGCAGCAAATAACTTGCTAAAATGATTTATTGCGCACCCCTGGAAATGCTGATAGCTGAGTACTTGGTGAACGAAAAACGCAGCCATGCACACACAAACAGCTTAATGCCTAAAAAGCCCCGCCACCTTTCTATTTATCGGAAATAAGCCTTGCGATACCAAATGCGGTGGCCGCAGCCGCAGCACCTATCAGCATAACTTTTATTCCACCGGCAATTGGGTGTATGCCAGTGAGCTTGCTTTTAAAATACCCGAATACAAACAGGCATAACAGCGTAATTATGGCGGAAAGCTCTAAGCCACTCAAGGCATCTTTTACAAAAAAATAAGGGCTTAGCGGTATTAGACCACCTATAATATAAGAAACACCGATATTAAATGCACTTTTTGATGCACGCTTTGGGTCGGGCTTAGACAAACCAAGCTCGTGGCGCATCATAAAATTAACCCACTGGTCGTTGTCTTTCATCAGCTCAGTAACCGCTTTTTCCTGTACCTCTTCGCTAAGCCCCCATTCGGCAAACAATTCTTTTACTTCGGCTTTTTCTACCTCGGGAAGATGCTCCACTTCGTAATATTCCCTTTTAAGTTCACTTTCGTAATGGTCTGCTTCTGTTTTACCCGCAAGATAGCCACCCAGCCCCATGGCAATGGAGCCTGCTGCAATTTCAGCAATGCCAGCCAAAATTATCAGGCGGGTTTGGTCAATTTCTACATTTTTAACCGCGCTTACCATGCCTGCTGCCAAAGCAAAGGGTACCGTTAAGCCATCGCTCATGCCGATGACAATATCTTTTAATAGGTCCGAGCTTTCTAGGTGCTGCTCACTGTGGCTGTGCGTTTGGGACATAAGAAAAATTATACGGTAAAAATAGGCACGAAAATTTAAAAAAAGTCGGCCATTCCGGTTATGGGTATAAACTGATTGTAAACATTGCGCTGTTGCACAATGTTTACAATCTTTTAAAGCATCCTATCATACAAAACAATACATGGGTTAAATACCCCAAATGTATAACCAGACCGTTGGCCTATTTTTGGTAAACCCGCACATAGTCAACCACCATGCGTTGTGGAAATTGCGTTGTGCCGTCGGGCGCACCTGGCCAGCCACCGCCTACAGCGATGTTAAAGATTAAAAAAAACTTATTATTGAAGGGGTTGCCCAAGGGAATATTACTGGAGGGTAACGAAAAATATTTTTGGTCATCAATCAATATACTTAGGCTGTCTTTGTCCCACAAAAGGCTATATAGGTGAAACTGCTGGTCAAAGCTACCGGAAGGCAACACATAACTGCCGCCTTTCGATTCATGTGCCGCTACCGAACTACCCCAGTGCAGTGTGCCATAAATTTTATTAGGCTGGTGGCCAAGCAATTCCATCATATCAATTTCGCCGCAAGTTGGCCAGCCCACTTGGTCGATATTGGCGCCTAACAGCCATAAGGCAGGCCAAAGGCCCTGGCCGATAGGCAGCTTTGCCCTTATGTCAATACGGCCATATTGAAAGCTTTGGTTGCCTTTGGTGATCATTCTTGCTGAGGAATAATTAAAGCCGCCCGCAGGTTCCCTCCTCGCCTCAATAACTAGGTTACCGTGGGATACAAAAGCGTTGTTTGTGCTGCTGGTGTAATATTCCAATTCGCCGTTGCCCCACCCGTTATTATTGCCCGTTTCAAAAGTCCAGTTATTGGTGTTTACTGCGTTGCCGCTAAACTCATCGCTCCAAGCAAGTGCGTACCCAGGGTAGCTGGTGGCTGCGGCATAACCGGCATTGTCAACAGGAAAATACAACAGGTTTTGGTTAATAATGATGGCTGTGGCCTTGCCGCTGGTACCAAGCGAGCAGTTTTGGGGGTTGCTTAGCTGCACATAAAAATCCTGGTCAGCTTGGCGGGTACTGTCTCCGTTTACAGTAACCTTAATTGTGGCAGAAGAACTGCCCGCAGCAATGGTAACCGTGCCGGTGGCCGCTTGATAATCCTTACCTTGTTTAGCGGCCCCGTCAACCGTTGTATACTGAATGGTCGCATCCTTTGTTGCTGCGGCACTTAGGCTAACATTAAACTGAAAGGTACTGTTGGTTGTAACCCGCGCTTGGGAAACATCGGCAATTGAAACAGTGGGACCGGTAGTGGCGGGTGTGGTTGAGCCGCCCGACTTACTACACCCAATGCAAAACAATATTGAAGCAAAACTAACAATGGCTAATTTCATGGAAGCAAAGTGTTTGATGTAATTATTGATGTTTGGTTAACCTTATAAACCAAAGGCTTAGTATGCAAATTACAAAAAAGTATCATAATAACCATTTAACTTTTGTGATGCAACAATGTTTATTTCAATTGAGGTTGCCAGGGGCCATAAATTAGGTTTTACAGCCAAAAGGCCATTTTCCGAGCACGGCAATATTTACATGGCCGCCAGCGTTTTCAACATATATATTAGCGTAATTTTTTACCCATATCAATGAAAAATCCTTCATACTCAACCGTAGCATTGTTATTAACAATGGGCTTAACTATCCATAACTGCATGTCACAGAGTTACCATGCTATTGGCGGCTCGGCCTATGGCGGGGTTAACAGCATGTACGTAAACCCCGGGGCAACGGTAAACCAACCTTTTAAGTGGGATGTAACGCTTTTTTCCATGCAGTCAACCTTGGCAAATACAGCTTTTCAAATAAAAAACAAATCATTAACAACCATATACTCCTCTCCTTTTTATCTGGCCCAAGGCTTATTGAAAAGAGATTTGAATAATAATATTGACTTCAACTTGCTTAGTGCACGTTTTAGAATAGACAAAAAAAGTGCTTTTGCCGTTAGTTTTCGCGTGCGAACGTACAACCATGCCTCCGGTATGCCTTTTTTTTACAACGATACTATTAAAACCCTCAACAATTTTTTGCATTTAAACAATAGCCTTACCTATTACGATGGCTATTTTACCCATGCCGCTTGGGGGGAACTGAACCTTAACTATTCACGCATCATCCTTCAAAACGAATTATCCTACCTCAGCGCGGGTATAAACCTCACATATATGCGGGGGTTATCCGGAGCGTTTTTTGACCTTTCACGTATTAATTTCCAGGAAGGCCAGAAAAACGGAAACAACTATTACGTGCTAAAAAAAGGGTCTGCGACTATGGAATATTCCGCCAATTACCAAACGGCCAACAACACAAGTAATACGCAATTCGTAAAAAATTTTATTAAGGAGGCACTGCCTTCTTTTGGCGTTAGCTTAGGGGCAGAATACCTTGTTAAAAACGAGGAAGGCGAAAGTACACCCATTAGCCCAACCAACTATAATTGGAAGATAGGTATGGCAATAATGGATATTGGGCGTAATAAATTCAACCCCATTAATGGCTCATTTTTTGTAACAAACCCAAAACAAAACATCACCGACAGTATTTTAAATAAGCAGCTAAGTGGGGTAAAAAACATTTTAAGCCTAAGGGACACGCTGGGCCGCTTTTTTAAAGTAGATACCGCGCTTAAAAACCGCTTTACAGTTTCGTTGCCTACCCGGTTGGTAATTTCTGTAGACAAAAACCTTGGTTCTAATTTTTTTATCAATGGGGAACTTACCCTCAGCTTCTATTCAACCCAACCAACCTCTGAGGCATTAAAAACACGGGAAATAAACTTACTCTCCGTTACCCCCCGCTGGGAAACCCGCGCCTTGGGCTTTTACCTACCCATACAGTACAACACTGAGGGCATGTTATGGGTTGGTGCTGCGGTAAAGCTGGGCCCGGTTTTATTAGGCGTGCACAACCTTGATTTTTTTAGGTGGTTTAAGCCAGGTACGCAAAATTATAATGGCGGCGGATATATTCTGGTAAGCATCCACCCCTTTGGCCACAAGCAAAAAGAGCAAGACGCGCTTCCATGCCCAAAACCGTAATCAAATTTATGGCATTGTAAAACCTGATAAATTAACGTTAATTCAATATTACCCTTACAGCCAACCGCCGTAGTTTTGGTTATAGTTAAAGCCAAACTTTATTATGACCGGTTTCTCCAAATTTCTCAATGTGCTGGTTTTGCTGGGTGCCTTGCAGGGCATTATTATCAGCAGCTTGCTGCTTTTTACAAAGCAAAAGCCGCAGGCCAGCCGTATTTTGGGGATGCTTATTTTACTAACAGCACTGGCTTGCTTTAATCTATACGGGGCAAACAATAATTGGTTCGGGTCAGACATTATCCGCTTTATTGCAGACATCATTCCGCTGGTTGTTGTTATGCCTTTGGGGCCACTAATCTATTTTTATGTAAAGTGTACCCTTGATCCTACATTTAAACTAACCAAAAAACAACGGCCGTATTTTTATCCCGTAGTTATCGATCTTGTTCCATCTGCCACGGTTATCACATTTATTATGGGGCTTGTATTGGGTATTTTTAAAAACAAGCCCGGCCCTTGGGGAAGTTTTATTGACGACTATAATGTATATGCGGATATTCCACGTTGGGCTTCCATCACCTTCTACGTATGGCTTTCCGCCCGCTACCTGCGTAAAAATAAAGCAGCCCACCTACAAAAAAGTATGCTTACATGGCTGAAGCAATTCGTTCTTGTTTTTATAGTTTTCCAAACCATTTGGTTGGTATACTTAGTGCCATATATCATTCCAAAATATTCCAACAAATTGGTGGACACTTTTGACTGGTACCCTATTTACATACCAATGGCAGCCATTATATACTGGCTGGGCATAAAAGGATATATGGCCGCCCAAATGCCGCAAACGCCCGCTACTACAGCTAAAGCACAACCCACAACAATGGCATTAACCGCCGCCAGCATACAATTTGCGGTAGAATCGCTTGAACGCTGCATGAAAACCGACAGGCTTTACCTTAACCCTGCCCTTAATTTGGATGCAGTGGCGCAACATACCGGCCTGCCCCAAAAAACCATCTCCGCAGTGCTAAACCAGCACGTACACAAAAGTTTTAACGAGTTTGTGAACGAATACAGGGTAATAGCCTTTACAGAGAAAATGCAGCAACCGGGTACAGAAAACTTAACTATTGCGGGCATTGCGTTTGATTGCGGCTTTAACAGCCAAGCTACCTTTCAGCGCACGTTTAAACAGGTTACCGGCATGTCGCCGACCGAATACCGAAAAACAGCCCTTATCACCTCTTAATCAGTAATCATTTTAGGATAAATAATGCTCAAATCTGGATTTGAATAGGTGCTAACGTGCTTTTTATAGAGTATTGCCCCAACATTTAACCATGCTAAATACCCGCCAAATGAAAAAACATTATGACCATCTATGCATTTGTTTGCTGTTTGCCGCAACCCCTGCCCTGTCTCAGCCAACACTCATCAAGCAACCCAGCGGCAAAATAATTTCAACTGCATCCATTGATAGTATTATCAACAACCTGATGGATGCCGCAGATGTCACCGGGCTAAACCTCGGCATTATTAACAATAACACAGTTGCCTACGTAAAAGGCTACGGATATAAAAACAAAGCAACCGGTGGCTTTAATGATACCGCCACCAGCCTATATGCAGCATCACTTGCAAAACCGCTGTTTGCTTATATTGCTATGCAACTGGTGGACGCAGGCAAACTTAACCTAGATAAGCCCATATACAAATACTTGCCTAAACCCATACCGCAGTATGACGACTATAAAGACCTGGCAAGTGATGACCGCTGGAAATTAATTACGGCGCGTATGTGCCTAAGCCACACCACAGGTTTCCCCAATTGGCGGCAACTATTTCCGCCCGATTACAAGCTGAAAATATTGTTTACACCTGGGGCAAAGTATTTCTATTCTGGCGAGGGCCTTTGTTTGTTGCAGCTGGTGGTTGAAACCATCACAGGCCGCCGGTTGGAACAACTTGCGCAGGAAAACATTTTCAAGCCCTTTGGCATGCCCCACAGCAGCTTTTTATGGCAACCGGCTTTTGAAGACGATTATGGCATGGGCCATAACATGAGCGAGGACACCCTGGCTATTGGCAGGCCTGTAAAAGAAAACGCGGCGGGCAGCATGCAAACAACCATAGCAGATTATACCCGCTTTATGGCTGCAGTTATGCGGAAAAAAAGATTGTCAGAAAAAGCATGGAACGAAATATTTAAGCCCCAGGTAAAAATCAGTTCAAAACGGCAGTTTTCCAGCTTAGACGAGGATACCACGGCCGACAATGACAACATCCAATTGGGTTATGGGCTTGGTTGGGGGCTTTTTACCAGTGTGTTTGGCCCGGCCTTTTTTAAGGAGGGGCATGGGTGGGGCTGGCAGCATTATGCCTTAAGCATACCCGGTAAAAAATGCGCGTTTATCATTATGACCAACAGCGATAACGGCGAAAGCATTTTTAAAGCGTTGGTGGAAAAGCTAACGGGTATTACCATACCTTGGTACTGGGAAGGTTACACACCCTACCGACCAGCGGTAAAACTACCAGCGGATGTATTGCGGCAGTTTACGGGTGAATACACCGGAAAGCTTACCGCTATTGTTACCCTTGTAAACGGAATATTAAAAGTGGAGAGCCCCACGGTTAACTTGGCCAAAACAAACCTGTATGCCATAAATGACCATCATTTTTTCCTTAAAATTATGGACACCGAGATAGATTTTGTGAAACGTGCGGACGGAACAATAGAAAAAGCCGTTTTGGATGA
The DNA here is from genome assembly GCA_903882935.1 of uncultured Parafilimonas sp. Taxonomy (GTDB): domain Bacteria; phylum Bacteroidota; class Bacteroidia; order Chitinophagales; family Chitinophagaceae; genus JABDFW01. The sequence goes on from CAIRZB010000084.1 coordinate 106,062, forward strand.
CGAAGGAGACCATTATGAATTGACGAAAGTAAAATAGCTAAAACCCAAGATAGTGTAAGGGCATGGTTGCCAAATGCAGGCCTACGTTTGGTTGCCCCACACGGATTCTGAAACATATGATGCAACGCCAATGGTTAACTACCTTTGCTTTTGGACAAATGGATTCACTCACGCATATTGCCCTTGGTGCCTGCATTGGCGAAGCCTTTTTTGGAAAAAAGATTGGCAAAAGGGCTATGTTGCTGGGTGCCGTTGCGCAAAGCCTGCCTGATATTGATTTTCTCGCCTCAGTTTGGACTGGTATGCCCGCTGTTTTGTTAACACACCGCGGGTTTACCCATTCCATTTTGTTTGCAGTGTTGGCGGCAGTATTATTGGCTTTAATTGCAGAGCGTATTCACCGCCCGCATAACATAGGGTTGGCAAAATGGATGTTCTTTTTTGCGATCCAGATGCTCATACACATTTTTATTGATGCGTTCAACAATTACGGCGTTGGCTGGCTTGAGCCTTTTAGCCACTACCGCATATCATTCAATGCCATTTATGTTGCCGACCCATTCTTCTCCCTCTGGCCTGCCATTGCTTTTTTTGTTTTGCTGGTGCTTAAACGCGGCCATGCCAAACGCAGGTATTGGTGGATATTTGGGGTTGCGATAAGTTTTATTTATTTGGGGTACTGTTTAATAAACAAAGCTACCATAAAAGCTGCCGTAAATACCGCATTTGCAAAACAGGGCATACCCCATACAAGATATTTTACATCTCCGGCTCCTTTACAAAACTGGTTATGGTATGTAGTTGCAGGCAACGACAGTGGCTATTACGTGGGCTACCGCTCGGTGTTCGACACTAAAGATTCCATAGCTTTTACCTTTTTCCCTTCCAATAGGCAATTGTTAAACCCGGTACAGCAAAAAAAAGATGTTCAACAACTCATACGTTTTAGCCAACAATATTATACGGCTGAACAATGGCACGACACATTAGTGTTTAACGACCTGCGTTTTGGGCAAATTATAGGCTGGCAAAACCCGCAGGAAAAATTTGCGTTCCATTATTTTTTACAACCACCCAACAGCAATAAAATGGTTGTGCAACGTGGCCGTTTTGCCAAATGGGACGGTAATGTGGTGCGAAACTTAATCAACAGGATTAAGGGTAATTGATAGCAAATTTGCCAAACACCTTACTGCGGCAACTCTGTAGGATGTATTTAATCGTAATTCTTCCGTTGCTTAAAGTAAAAGGTAAAAACAAAAATCATCAACCGTATAAACTCGTAGCTCAGCCATCGTATAAACCGGCTGAAAATATTCCGGGTTTTAAATAACACATCTTGGGTAACCGGTATACAATCATTGGAAACGATCGCCGACAGCTCATTTTCAACTTGTTTTGCAAATACGTCGCTTCGTACATCAAGGTTTAACTCTACACTGGCGTAGGCACTTATGTTATTAACATTATACGAACCCACCGTTAGCCATTTGCCATCAGCAACAGCAAGTTTTGCATGCAACATGTTGCCCTTGTATTCAAATATCTGTATATTGTTGCGCAATAGCCAGTCGTACATAAACCGCTCGGCATTTTTTGCCACCCAAACATCGCTCTGGCCTGCCATGATAACGCTTATTTTCACACCACGTTTTATAGCGTTTGCTATATATCGTTTAATTTTGTTGCCGGGCATAAAATAACTGCATACAAACACTATGTGCGACGATGCCGTGTTTAGCATTTCCCTGTAGGTTCTTGAAATTTGGTTTTTACGGTTCACCCAGTCGTTTTGCCGTAAACGCACAAGGCTGTTTTCTGTTGGGTGTATGGCCGGGCTGTAATTCTGAATAACGGGCGGCAGTTTTTTCTGTAACGAAAAGCCCTGCCATGTTTTGCGGGCGAGCAAATATACCTGCCAAGCAATGTCACCTTCGGCATATAATGCAAAATCAAGCCAAGCATTGCCGGCCATAGTATCATTGTATCTGTCACCAATATTTATGCCGCCCACCATGCAATACTTTGCATCAGCCACTACTAATTTGTGGTGCAGCCTTCTGCCAATATAAAAATGCTTGCTCTTAAAAATGGGTTCAAAAAATCTGAAGTTTACTCCTCCCTGTTCCAACAACGTTACAAACTGTTTAGGTAGCCTGCCCGAAGCATACGCATCGGCAATTACATACACCAGCACCTTTCTCTTAACTGCCTCCAACAATGCCGCCGCTACCATTCGGCCCGTTTCGTCATCCTCAAATATATAGGTTTGTAAGTGTATGCTGTCTTTTGCACAGGCAATCATTTGCAACAACAAATTAAAGTAAGCGTTACCGGCACGCACCAATTTTACGCTGTTGTGCACCGTATAGACAGACGAAATACGTTTTAATTTGCGGGATGGCATACCGTAAAGCTACTTGTTTTTACTGGTGGGAAGTAAAATGCCTAAAGCACAATTAGTGTTCCAAATTCCAATAATCAGGCCGGAGATTAATGACTTTATTTAGCTAAGGGAACCTATCAAAACAACTTAAGCAACCGAAAGGCAAGGACTACGTTATAACTGTGAGCCCTGGTTTCTCCTAATTACTGGCTCCTCCTAAATAACTAATCAACCTCTCAAAATGGCTAAGGCAGGCAAGCCTGATTAGCTTTGTGAGATACCTGCCTTCGCAGGTATGACGAAAAGGGCAACATATTGCCTAAGTTATTTTAAAAAATTTGCTAAGGAAACTTTCTAAAAACGGTATAGCGCAAAAGGGTTTCAAGCAAAACGGCTATTATACCCGCAAGCAACCATGGCGTAAATTTATCTACCGCACGTTCGTAATTGGTTACCTTAACTTTTGATTTTTCCAACTGGTTAATGCTGGTATAAATCTTCTGGAGGCCGTCCTTATCAGTAGCGTGAAAATACTGCCCGCCTGTTTCGGCAGCAAGGGTTTGTAAAAGCGGCGCATTAAATTCCATTTTACGGGTTTGGGTAACCATGCCTAATGGGCTGTTTACATGCTCTTGTATTTCACCGTCGGTACCCACACCAATGGTATATACTTTTACATTGTACATCTTTGCCATGTCTTTGGCAATATCGGGCGGTATGGTGCCGCCAAAATCAACACCATCTGTTAGCAGCACAATAATTTTTGTTTTCGACGTGCTAAAGCGCAGCCTGTCAACACTGGTAGCCAATCCCGAACCTATAGCCGTGCCCTCATCCTGCAAATACCCGCTTTGTATGTTGTCTATTTGGTTTAACACCGTGTTGTGGTCGGTAGTGATGGGGCAAAGGGTAAAGCTGAGGTTGCTGAAAATAACAATACCAATACGGTCGCCCGGCCGGTTTTTCACAAACTCGGCGGCCACCTGCTTACTGGCCTCTAGCCTGTTAGGTGCAAAATCTTGCGAGGTCATGCTGCCGCTTATGTCAAAACACAGTATTATGTCAATACCCTCCCCTTCAGTAACTTCTTGGGAAAATTTGCGCTGCGGCCTTGCCAATACCACTATAAAGCAGATTAATGCCAAGCACCGCAAAACAAATAGCATGTGGCGCAATACCGTTTTGTAGCTTTGGGTATCCTTTATAAAATGTGTGGTGGTTACCAGCATGGGCGCATTAATACGCCGGTTACGCCGCACATATTCCACCACCAAAATAGGCACAAGCAACAGTGCGCCAAGTACCCAACCGTGGGCAAAAGTTATGTAATGCATCCAATTAGTTAACATGCCCGTTTGCTATTTGTAATTGCTTTTCAATATGTTGTAAAGATGTGGTGGCGTGCTGCAGCGCTTGTGCGTGTTGGCCTTCGGCAGGTAAATATTTTGCAAATTTAACGGCATCAACCAGCCGAAGTAATTGGTAAAATGTTGTTTTCACGCCCCTATCCTGCAGGTATACAGCCAGTTTTATTATTAGTTCGTCACTGGTACTTTGCATTGATTGAATTTGCATGCGCCTGTAAAAATAGGTGCGGCAAATACTGTCCAAGCGGGTATAAAAAAGCTTTAGCTGCCCTTTTTGGGTAAGCCCCTCACTAGCCAATGCCTGCAGGTTTTGCAAGGCCTCGTCAATAGGGTTTATAAATACACCGTTTGTTTGCTGTATAATGGCTGGCTTTTTTCTGCGCTTGAGCAACAATACTATCAACCCGGCCGCAGCAATGGCCGATGCTATGCCTGCAATTAAAAGGGTGTAATTGCTTTTAACGGGTACGTCTATAATATCTTTTACATCGTGGTAATCTCTAAGGGCCGAAACATCCACCGGCAGCACTTGTATAAAAACGCTGTCAGTTTTAACGGTGGTTTGCTTGCCTGTGGCTTTATCTTGGATAGCCAATTTTGACAGCGTTATGGCCCAACGGCCAGAGTCAAATGAAGTTACCGTAATATGCTGCTGGTAAGATGTAAGCCCATTAACTTCAATGGTGTCGGTGGTGTCTCTCCTTATTACCTGAATATGGTTTGCGGTATCGGGCAGGGCAAACCAGTCTTTCAAAAAGAACCTGGCCCCATTTAGCCCTTCCAATTTCAGCTCTAAAGTAACTTGTTCGCCCAACACAATTTTATCCCTGTCAAGTTTGGCAGTAACGGTTTGCGACCGGCCTGCGGTGGCAAACAAAAAACAAACCAACAATGCACTAGCAGTTGGTATTGCCCCGTTCAGTATCCCCCTTACTTTATAGCCTATGCCTGTGTTCATGCTTATGCTCTTCTTAAAAAAAATTCCTTTAATGCCTTTACATAGTCCCCGCCTGTTTCTACTTGCACCAGGTCGGCGCCAGCATTACGAAAGGTAAGCTTTGCATCGTCCATTACTTGTAAAAACTGCCTGTTATACTGCACACGGGTAAAAGTGTCGGATGTATCCAGCCAAACAGTGCGGCCCGTTTCGGCATCTACCACCTGCATCAGCCCAACATTGGGCAATTGTTCATCCCGCCTGTCGTACACCTGCACGCCAATCACGTCGTGCCGCTTGGCAGCGGCCCTCAAGGCGTCTTTGTAGCCGGCGTCGGCAAAATCGCTCAGTATAAAAACAATGCTTTTATGCTTGGTTACACTGTTTAAATATTGTAACGCTTTAACAATATTGGTTTGGGTTGATGCGGGGTTAAATGTCAGCAGTTCCCTAACCATATATAATATATGGTCCTTGCCTTTTTTTGCAGGAATGTATTTCTCCACCTTGTCGCTAAACAACACAAGCCCAGCTTTGTCATTGTTGCTAATGGCCGAAAAAGCAAGCACGGCGCACATTTCGGTAATAAGGTCTTTTTTGCTTTGCCTAAAAGTTCCAAATAGGCTGCTGGCACTTACGTCGGCCAATAGGTACACTGCTAATTCACGTTCTTCCTCAAACAGCTTGCTAAAGGTGTTGTTCATCCTAGCACTTACATTCCACTCAATAAAGCGAATATCATCCCCGGGCTGGTATTCACGTACTTCTTTAAAGGCCATACCACGGCCTTTAAACGCTGTATGATACTCACCAGTAAAAAGGTGGTTAGTTAGGCGCTTGCTTTTTATCTCCAGCTCGCGTACTTTTTTCAGTATTTCAGCAGTGTCCATTAAGTTTAGTCGTTAGCGGCCTATTTATTAGGTACCCATCATATAAAAGCCGGTGTTTTTAGGCAGGTGCTATCAGGTGTTTAATTTCGCCATAATACACCGGCATGAAGTTAACGTAAAAACATTACCATGCCGCTGTAATTCGCACTTGTACTGCTTTTATAACAACGCAAGGTGGCAAGCACAAAAAATCAAAACCCGTTTTGCATATTTTTCAGCGCATAAACCATGCCTAAAAAATTGCGCTTACTTAATATTTTATAAACATCAAAAGCCCTGCTTGGGGCTGTTTGTTGCGGCCCGCAAATGAAATACACCTGCTGCCAGACTATGATAAAAGACATTAAAAGTCCCGGCGAAGCTTGATAATCCTCATCTTATCCAATAATACAATAACCGGGTAGGTGGGGTCAAATTCAAACCATTTTTTGGCAAAATTAACGCTGTTGGGGCTTTTGTGATGGTTGTTCTGCATCAATTCACCCATCAGGAAAATATCTATTGGAATGGAGTTTTTACTGTGGTCGTGGTTGTCGTAGTTGGAATACCCATATTTGTGGCCGCACCAATTAACGATGGCTCCATGTACCGGCCCCATAAAAAAATGGATAGGCAACAATAAAAACATCCACCAGGCGGTGGCAAAATGCACGTAAAAAAACACATATCCCACGGCAAACAATATTCTTACCATCCACATATTGGCCACCCAGTCCATGCTTTTCCACTCTGGGTAATTACCCCTAAATGCTTTTTCCGGTTCAATGTTATGCTTAGCGTAGTTAATGTAAATGTCTTTGGTGTGCATGGTCATTTGCCAAACATCCTTAAAAAAATGGGGAGAATGTGGGTCTTTTTCCGTATCACTGTAGGCGTGGTGCATACGGTGCATAATGGCATATGCCCTAGGGTTTAAAAAAGACGCGCCTTGTGACATGATGGTGAATGCATAAAAAAAACGCTCCCAAAACCGGTTCATGGTAAACAATTTGTGCGAGGCGTACCTGTGTAAGAAAAACGTTTGACAAAACAAGGAGAGGAACCAATGAGCCAAAAAGAAAATTAAAATAGCCATAATACGTGATGATTTTTTAAATATTAGTAACAGATAGCCAGAAAACAAGCCGTTTTTAAAAAATATGCGCGAAGGTAATGTTTCAGGTAGTATCTGGCTATTAAACAATTATTAGTAAAAAATGTTCTCCCGCCTGGTTGATGCCAATATTTTAACAATTTGTAAAATTTTAATTTCACAAATTGTGTTTTTACTGTATCTTTTCCTTCATTAAACGATTGCAATATGAAAAAAGTCAGCCACATTCTCCACCGTAAGGGATACCATGTTACCAACGTACCCCCATCAACCACCGTAATTAACGCCTTGCACCTAATGGCCGACCAAAATATAGGTTCTGTCGCCGTAATGGAGGGAGGCAACTTTTTAGGTATTATGACCGAACGGGATTACTCTAGAAAGGTTGTTCTAAAGGGCCGCTCATCCACCCACACGACAGTTGGCGAAATTATGACCGCCGATTTCCCCTTTGTAACCCAAAACGACACCGTTGAATTTTGCATGGAATTAATGAGCGACCGTAACCTGCGCTACCTGCCTGTTATGGATGGCAAAAAACTTTCAGGCATTATTTCTATTAATGATATTGTAAAAGAAACCATACTCACCCACGAAGAAACTATATCGCACCTGCACAGTTATATACATTCCTAATCGGCAGAAGGCCATTGGATAAAATAAATGGGAAAATGAAAACCCGGTTTGTTTTGGCATAAAAAAGCAAAAAATGGAAAGCCCTGTTAAATCAATTAACAGGGCTTTCCATTTTGATTGGTTAACCCCAAAACATAACACCAAACCACTCTACACTTGCGGCAAGTACGCCGTCCCAGGGGTCATTTTTTTTAATTTTGGCAACAGAGGCGCTTACCGTACCCGAAATAGTAACCGGTTTAATTTCAACCCAATCCAATTTTGCTGCAATTTCCATAAAAGCCGAATTTTGCCCGCAACAAGCTATAAACTATTATAAAAATGGCCATTGGCTTTAAAAAAATATAATTTTCGTCATTCGCCTGTTTATGTTATTGTATTACCTTTGCAGCCCCGCAGCAAAAAAAGGCGGGGTTTTATTTTTATGAGTGAAAACAATATTGTTAACCCAAACGCTGAAGAGCAGGAGGTTGCCCCGGTAGCAGAAGTTGCGGCCGAAGCACCTGCAGCGACAACAAACGTACCTGCGGAAGCACTTGTTGAAGAAACAGTTGCTGAAGAAGCGCCTATTAGCCATGAACCGGTAAAAGTTGTAGCACCCGTAGCTGAAATAGTAGCGGCGCATGACGATTTTGACTGGACAATTGACAAGCGTAACGTTGCCCATTACTCCCCTGAGGAGAAAGCCAAGTACGACAAAGTGTATGACAATACCTTTGTAGCCATTGAAGACGGCGAAATAATACCTGGCCTGGTTGTGGCGTTAACAAAAACCGATGTTGTTGTAAATATTGGTTTTAAAAGCGATGGCCTTATTTCGTTAAACGAGTTCCGCGATACGCCAAGCCTAAAAATTGGCGACGAAGTGGAAGTACTTGTTGTGGAAAAAGAAGACCGCGAAGGCCACCTGCACCTTAGCCGTAAGCAAGCCCGTATTTTACGCGCTTGGGAACGTATTGTTGAAGTGCATAAAACAGGCGAAGTGGTTACCGGTACCGTTACCAGCAAAACCAAAGGCGGCTTGATTGTGGATGTATTTGGCATGGAAACCTTCTTGCCAGGTTCACAAATTGACGTTAAGCCTGTTACAGATTACGACCAGTTTGTTGGCAAAACAATGGAGTTTAAGATTGTTAAGATCAACGAAACAATTAAAAACGCCGTGGTTAGCCATAAAGCGCTTATTGAAAGCGATATTGAGGCACAACGCGCTGAAATCATCAGCAAGCTTGAAAAAGGCCAAGTATTGGAAGGCACCGTTAAAAACATTACCGACTTTGGTGCATTTATGGACCTTGGCGGCTTAGACGGTTTGCTATACATCACCGATATTTCATGGGGCCGTATTTCGCACCCAAGCGAAGTGCTTAAACTTGACCAGAAATTACAAGTGGTTGTACTGGATTTTGACGATGACAAAAAACGCATCAGCCTCGGCCTGAAACAATTAACACCACACCCTTGGGATGTGTTGCCTGAATGGATACACGAAAGTGCTACCGTTAAGGGTAAAGTTGTTAATATTGAAGACTACGGTGCATTTTTGGAAATTCAACCGGGCGTAGAAGGGCTGGTGCATGTAAGCGAAATTACCTGGGCTAACACCCCAATTAACGCGAAGGAGTTCTTTAAATTGGGCGATGAATACGAAGCCAAAGTTGTTACGCTGGATAAAAACAGCCGCAAAATGAGCCTCTCCATCAAGCAATTGAGCGAAGATCCTTGGAACACTATTGAAACCAAGTTTCCTGCTGGCAGCAAACACCAAGGGTTGGTTAAAAATATTACCCCTTACGGTGTGTTTATTGAGTTGGAACCAGGCATTGGCGGTATGATACACATAAGCGACTTAAGCTGGCTTAAACGCTTTAACCACCCAAGTGAATACACAAAGGTTGGTGCACACATTGATGTGGTAATACTGGGCATAGACAAGGAAAACCGCAAGCTTCAGTTGGGCCACAAACAACTGGAAGAAGACCCTTGGAACGCGCTTGAAGACACCTTTGCAGTAGGCAGCGTGCATGATGGCACCGTAACCCGCAAAGACGATAAGGGCGCGCTTGTTCAACTACCTTATGGTTTGGAAGGCTTTGCCCCCAACCGCCACCTTACAAAGGAAGACGGAAAAACTGTAGGCGCAGACGAAACTGTACAGTTTATGGTAATTGAATTTGACAGGAACGAAAAACGTATACTGTTGAGCCATAGCAAAGTATGGGAACAAGTAAAAGCTGCAGAAGCCGAAGCCGTACGAAAGGAAGCTAGGGTTGAAGCAGACAAAACAAAGAAAGCCGTTAAAACAATACAAGGTAAAGTTGAAAAAGCAACCTTGGGTGATTTAGGCGCTTTGGCTGAAATTAAAGAAAAACTGAAACAGGAAGAAAGCAAATAAGCAAACAACCTGCGTATATTATGGCCCCCCGGTTACACTGGGGGGCTTTTTTTGTGCTATGCCTTATGCTAAATCTCTAATCTGGATAACACATCCCGATCTATTCGGCTTTTCCAAAGTATTCATCAGAGCGGGGACACCCTTGCGAACGTTTAGCAGGGCGGGCAACCCAAGGCAGCCGCACAGGGTGAGCGTTGTAACAAATCCACCAATTTGATGAAATTGGGTTTGTCGGCTTAAAATTGGTGGCAACAGAACTGGCAATGGGCAGCGTACCTAATAACATACTTTTATTTCCTCTGTAATGTTTGCCGCCACCTTAAACTGCGCGTTGTTAAACGAAGGCGGGCCCATAAACCCTTTGGCGTTGTTGGAGGCACCGGTACCTTCTTTGGGTATGCCTAAAAAATTGGTGTCTATTTTTCCATTGTCGTTTTCGTCGTGGTAGCAGGCCACTGCATATACGCCCTCAGGCAGGCCTTCAAACATAACTCTGCACTTATTGCCGAACACTACGGAATGGGCAACCTTAAAAGCCTTCGCATGTTCCTTTGGGTATCCATCGCTTTGGTTATAGAGGCTAATATATACAGTGCCTTTATTTGTACGCAACCCTGTAATATTAACAGTTACTGTACAAACCTGAGATAACACCACATTACAAAAAAGTGATGCTAATGAAACTAATAACAGCCGTAACGGTTTCATATATACTTTTGGTATTGGGCTTGCCTAACTAAAAACGGCAAATTAGGCATAAAGTACTAGCCCCTGTTATTTTTCAATGGTAACTTTTGTGCCTACGGGTATTGTATTATACAATTCGTCGATGTCTTCATTTTTTAGGCTTATGCAACCGTCAGTCCAATTATCATAGCGGTCAATGGTGTACCCTTCATGCGGCCAGGTGCCGTGTATGCCAATACCGCCGCCAATTTGGGCGTTTTTCGGCAAAAGCCCTTGCGCTTTGCGCGCATTAAACTTTGCATAGCTATCTGCATTGGGGTAATCTAGCATTATAAAACGCTCCCATTTTTCATGCTCCCTTTTACTTATAATGGTAAAGGTGCCTTCGGGCGTTTCACGGTCGCCCTCCTGCATTTTGTCGCGCAGGTCCTTGTTGCCGAAAACAACGGGATATTTTACCAGCCAGCCTTTGTCATCGTATAACGTTAACTCGTAATTATGCTTGGAGATGATAATGTAATAGCCCTTGCTGGAATAATTATTAAACTTGAATGAAGTAACACAAATAAACAATACCAAAATACAAAGCAGCCTAACCAATTTAAACATGTACGGGGTGTTTCGCAATGAAACGCTTTTTTTCGCAGAATTTTATTTTTTTCTGATAAAATTTTCATTAAAACTTTTCCCCATCACAGGCAAAAAGGCCCCGGAGAACCGGCGCCTGTATAATGCACAAACGAGAAAACGTTTTTTGGTATTGTAACAAAACAATCCGCAGCTTTTTATTACCAATTACTAAACCTTATGCCTACGGCGTATGGGTATTGCACCACCGCATCTTGCTGCAAGGCATTAATGCTGTAGCTGCCGTACAACCTTACAGGGCCAATGCCAAGCTCGGCAATATAGGCCAGCCGCCACGGGTCAAGGTCAAAATCACCGGCTAGTTTTTGCTTGCCCCTTGCATCACTTTTTTGTTTGGTGTGGGTGCCAACCCTGTAACCGGCACTAAAACCCATGCTAAAGCTAAAGCCCCTTTTTCTGTCGGGCGTGGCGTTTATGTTCAACATAAGCGGCACGGTAAGGTAACTGGCATACAGCTTGTCTTTGGTAAAGTTCACCGTGTCTCTAAAAACATACACGGGGTTTTTGTTGTAACTAATATTGTTTTCGTAGCGAAAGTTGTACATCTCCATACCCAAGCCATATTTAAGGTTAACCACATGGTGGGTAAGGTTAAGTTTTTGCATAAAGAACCAAATATTTACATTGGTACTCTTTGTGGTAATCAGGCTTAGGTCACTTTTTGTGAAGGGGGTACCCGAAAACGTATGCAAAAAGCTATTCGTGGTGGGCGTGCCATATGCCGTTTTATCCCGCCAGTTGGCAAATCCTAGGTCGCAAATAAACCAATTGGTGCTAACATTTGAATGGTTTTTGTTGCGGTTACGTTTGCTGAAAAGGTTCACGTCGAACGAGTAATGGCGGTCATCACTTTTATAGCTGGAGTCGTCCCCCCCCTTATCCTTATTTTTTTGTATAATAATAAAGTTGCCCACGTGTATCGTGTCCGTTTGGTCTCTTTTTATTGAATCAGTTTGGGCATTCACCTGCAGGGTGAGCAATATTGCCACCGCGCCTATTAAAATTTTTTTCATAAAAATTGTGTTTGTAAATTCAAATTGTTTATCCGGGTTTTTTATAGGGTAGTTTATTGCAAGGCGTTAATCGGTATCTTTTTTCGGCCTTGCCCCAAAAATGCGGCCAGCCCTTTTAAAAAAGCCCTTTATCTTATCCTTGTTCAATTCCAGCGACCCTACATACATGCTGTGGTCATCCTCATTGGTATCAATTTCCTTATAGGCCACTGTTTGCGGCGGAGGTATTGCGGATGGCTTAACCACAAACGGGTTTTCTGCAGATTTTCCGCCGCGGTCGCTTACCGTTAGGCTCCCCCCGCCTTCTGTCGGGCTGGTTTGGCCAATACCTTGTCCTTTGTCGCCATTGTTGACCAGCTTATCAATTTCAACCGGCTCCACAATACCGCTAATGCTGGTGGTTGATGGGTTTACCGTACTTGCGCTTACCGTTGGCATATCATTATTTTCAACTGGCTTAACAGTTTCGTCCGCTGGCTGTACACTCTGCTGCTGGGCAACGTTTGTACCAAGCACCTGTGTTTTAACACCATCGCCTCTTTTTACCTTGGCGGTAACTGCCACGGCATCTTTTGGCACTTGCTCAACAGCTTGTGCCCCGCCAACCCCTTTGCCAATAGCCCCAACTACCGGCGTTGTTGTTTTTGGCAAAGTTTTGGTTGCTGCCAAGTTGTCGCTTTGCACCTTTAGTGCTGTTTTAGGGTACATCCACCAACCCAACACCACCAACCCAATAATTGCAGCGGCCGCTGCTAACCTTGCAAAGCCTAAATAAGCAACCCTGCGTTCTTCCTTTTTATACAGTACGCTTTTATCTCCAAATGTTATTGCCTCCGGCTGCAAAACTGTTTGTTTCAATAGCGTAAACGCGGGCTGTAACTGTGGGTGCTGCAACACAAATTTTTCAACTCGGTCGGCTGTGGCGGCATCCAGCTCTTTGTCTACATATAATAAAAAGTAGGTTTCGTAGTTGTGTATATTTATTTCAACATCCGCTGTTTTAAACAGCAAGCTCTTGTCGGGAAAAACTATGCTATCCTCCGGCTCCAGCTTCATTTGCCGTATTATTTCCAGCTCAGCGGCCATGTCGGGGTTTTGCTGAACAAACAGTTCCACTTCCGCACGCTGCTGATTGCTTAGCTCATCATCTGCGTACAGCAAAAAATACTCTTCGTAGTTGTGTCTGTTTACCATAATTACATCACATTTTCGGGGCTCACCAAATAATTCCGCAACGTTAACCTTGCCCGGTGTAAATATACTTTTACCTGGCTTTCATTCAAGCCCATAATTTGTCCAATTTCCTCGTAACTGTAGCCTTCGTAATCCTTTAGCAAAACAAGGCTTTTTTGGGTATCGCTCAACCTGTTAAGCGCCTCGTGCAGGTTTTTTTTCATGTCGTTTACTTGGTAGCTGTGTACTTTGGCCTCCGCGTTAAACGTATCTTTTAGTTGCACCCGCTTTACCTTGCGTATATGGTCTATCATTTGGTTGTAGGCCACCGTAAACAGGTACGATTTGCATTTGTCATTGTCCACCGTGTCTCTGTTGCGCCACATTTTTTCAAACGCGGTTTGCACAATATCCCTCGCATCCTCTTCATGGCGAAGATTCTTCACTATAAAGCGGAAAACGTTATCCGCATAATCATTAACACATTCGTTGTATTCTCGTTCCGTCATAAACAGCGTGGCCTTGTGTGCTTGTTTCTCTCGTTCGTTACCATTGTGTTACGACACAGCAATAAAAAAGTTACACATGAAAAATATATTTTTCCTAATACCCTTTTAAATGCCAAAAAACGGAATGGCCGGGGGCGGGCTAAGCCATGCCTAAAGCCTTTTTGCGTGTTTTGCAAAAATATACAAATGCCAATGGCAAAGCCCAGGTTTTGCAAGTGGCGCGCAGGTATAAAATAAGCATCGGTGTATTTAACCTTTTACACAAATTGGCTTTTTGCATAGATGGTTTTACCGATTATTGGACCATCTGACCAAATTTTCCAATGAAGTCTCGTTGAGGGCTCACCAAGGCTTTTGCACGGAGAGGTTTCCTTGGTGCCCCCTCAAAAGGCAGTCTGCAAAGAAAAAATACCTTATTTAAGCTTGCACCATTGCAGGCTATACAATAATACACTATCTTTAATCCGACACCTATTGCCTTTGCAAAACACAACCAAAACTACTTATTAAACCAACCATGCTTACCTACAGGCTAACCATTGCAATTTTGGCATTTCTATATTCGGTTACCCCAATATCTGGGACCAAACTAACCACTGGGGAGGTATTTGAGCAGCCAGCCCGAGGCATTGTTGTTACAAATAGCAACTTTGGTTACAACATTGGTGCAACCGCTATTGACCGTGCCGAAACCAATACCACGCCCGCACCTCCCCCGCCCGACACCACATTTACGTTACCTGTTGTTTTCCACATCATCAGTGCAACTCCTTCCGCCATAACCGACCAGCAAATAAAAGCCGGGCTGCAAGACCTAAATGATGCGTTTGGCAAAGCCGGCGCGTATTCGGCCAGCAAAGGGGCAGACACTAAGATTAAATTTTGCCTGGCCCAAAAAGACCCCGACGGAGGCAATACCACCGGCATTACCCGAACCACCTATTTTTTTGGCGAAGACCTTAACCCGGATATTGAGGACGACCGGCTAAAAAATTTAATTCAATGGGACCCATCCCAGTATATAAATATTTGGTACGTGCCAACTATGCACCTACCAACCTTTGAAACATATGGTTGCGGCCATTGGCAACGTGGCTTTGTGGGCGGCTATGCCACCCAGCCGCCGAATGCCGGTGCCAAAGACGGCATTGTGGTTACCGGCTTTGGCGTGTTACTGGCAAGCTGCATGGGTACCTACCTAAGCCTGTTACCAACCTTTAATGGTGGGTGTAACAACAACAACTGCCATACAGACGGAGACCAAGTGTGCGACACACCGCCAGAAGATGTTTACTACAGCAACAGCCCAGACTGCAATAACCCGTCCAACTCCTGCTCAACAGACACACTCTCAGGGTTTAAAAAGGATGTACCAGACCAGAAAGCAAACTTTATGGACCGCGGCAACCAGGCCTGCCAAAATGAATTTACCCAGGGTCAAGCAACACGCATGTACCGTTGCATACTTACACAACGCAGCGGGCTGTTGGCCAACAAGTGCGACCCGCCTTGTGCCGCCAACGCGGTGGCCAATTTTACCCGTAGCAATGCGTATCCCCTGCCGGGCGATAATGTAGTGTTCACAAATAACTCTTTTGGGGCTGCACGCTACCAATGGCTGGTTGACGGCACGCCCGTTTCAACCAATACCAATTTTTCTTACAATTTTGCAACCGCAGGTAAATACAAAATAACCCTCAAAGCCTATAGTACAGGCGCAACCTGCTACGCCGCCTATACCGATTACGTTACCGTAACCTGCGGCGTTACTGCAAGATTCTATACCGATAAAAAAACAATCGCTTCCAAATACCCGCTTTATGTTGACAGTATTAGGTTTACCAACACCTCTACCAATGCCACATCGTTCAAATGGCTTATGGCTAACAACAAAAGCATGACGGAACAGGTAGTGTCTACCCAAAAAAACTTTACCTATGTGTTTAAGAACCCGGCCAATTACACCGTACGCCTTATTGCCACAAACGGCAACTGCACAGACACCACCGAAACACTTACCATTACTACCTACGACCCCACCCAGGACGGAGTTTTGTATGTAACCAACGTTAACTGTTATCAGCAAACAAAGCTGCAAGTGAGTTTTTTTGTGTGCAACTACGGTTACGCCACCATACCGCCCGGTATACCGATATCATTTTACGATGCCGACCCCAGTACCAGCAATGCACACAAACTATCACCCACCTTTATACTGCCCGACTCCATACAGGGGCTTTGTTGCGGCTACAGTTACATACAAACAATTGATGTAGGCAAAAGGGGGCTAAACCAACTGTATGCGGTTTTTAACGACAGCGGCACTACGATGCCGCTGCACCTGCCAAACACCCCTATGGCAGAGGTAAACTACGATAATAACATCCAAAACCTTAGTGGTTTTCAATATAAGGCCTTTATTAAGCCGCCTACTGCAGTAATGCAGCCGGGCGACACCTTGCAATTGAGTGCTAATGCATCGCATGACTATACCCAGTCGTATGCATGGTCGGCAGACACAGGCCTAAGTTGCATCAACTGCGCAAACCCTTTTTTTATTGCCGATACCCAAAATGTTACAAAACAGGTGGTAACCACCAGTGGTTATGGCTGTACAGACACCGCATATTCAACCATCAAAATACCACCCTACAATGATTTTTCGGTAACCTTGGATGGGGTGGAATGTGCGGCAAACGACAGCGTACATGTTAGTTTTACCCTTACCAACCACTTTAAACGGGGTGTTATACCCAAAGGGCTTTCGGTTGCTTTTTATAATGGCAACCCAACAGCGGGCAACGCCAATTTGCTACCGCCCGTTTTTTTTGTGCAAGACACTGTGGCGGCTAAATCGGCATCGTTCAGCTCCGTTGTACAAAACATACACATCGGCAGTACCATTTATGCCGTGGTAAACGACAGCGGCACTACCAAACCGTTAAAACTGCCTAACACCCCATTTACGGAGAGTGACTATACGAACAATATTACGTTTGCCCCCTACATTAGGCTAAAAGCAACGGCGTACCCCACGCAAGCAATACTCGAGCCCGGAGACACCTTGCAGATGTACGCTAACGGTTCGCCTGGCCACACAGCTTCGTACGTATGGGCACCACCGCTTAACCTTAGCTGCACCCATTGCGACACCACCTACCTTATTGCCGACTCAAACCGAGTAAAGCAGGTTACCGTAACAAACGACTACGGATGTATTGATACAGCCAACGTGGTAGTTAAAGTACCACCTGCAAACGACTACACCATTGTGGTTAACGATATTGAATGTGCAGCAAACGACAGCCTGTATGTAAATTTTACCCTTACCAACCATTTTAAAAGAGGGGTGATACCGGCAGGTATAACCGTGGCATGGTACAAAGGCGACCCAACCATTGGCGGGGCCACTTTGTTAAACCCGCTTTTTGCAGTACGGGATAGCGTTAAGGCGAAGCAGGCCACCTTTAGCGCGTTTATCAAATCGGCTGGCCCGGGCAATGTGTATGCGGTGGTAAATGATAGCGGTACTACCATGCCGCTGGTGCTGCCCAATGTTGTGCACCTGCCCGAAAAAGATTACGGCAACAACATAACCCCATACAACTACCAACCCCAGCAAGTGCTTTTACAACCTGCGGACACCACAGTTTTGCGAAAAACATCGTTTGTTTACCGGGTGCTTACCCCCATTATTAAGCCCGCCAGCACCACCTGGCAAACCAGCACCAATTACACCCTTAGTTGTTACAATTGCGATGCTCCGTTGGCAACTATTTTTGACAACGACACGGTAATAATGCACACAGCCAATCAATTTGGCTGCCTCATAGAGGGTAGAAGCACGGTTAAAATACTGTTGCCCGACATGACTGTGCAGTTGTTGCACAACGACTGCTACACCAACGACAGCACCTTGGTTTTCTTTAAAATATGCATGGGCAATAACTATGATACCGTTTTTGCAGCCCTGCCGGTTTCGTTTTATGATGGCACTCCCTCCTCCCCGGCATCGCATTTGTTGTTGCCGGTGTTTTATACCAAGCAAGCTACCGCTAACAACTGCGATACTTTTTTCTGTTCGGTAGCCTCGCCAGCCACCCATACTTTATACGCATCCGTAAATGACAAGGGCCGGGCAGGTTCGCCGTTAAAAGCGTACGACGAAACCGATTATGCAAACAATACCGATGTAGCCAACACAGTACCTTTTGTTGCATCAATTGCGCCCGCAGACACCAGCGTACCGTACGGCACAACACTGCCATTGGTTATAAAAGCCACCGGCAAGGTTTCAACCGAGTTATGGCAGCCCGCACAATACCTTACCTGCACCCAGTGCATGGCAACCATGGTAACCCCGCCATACACGGTAAATTACACAGCCATTGTGCGCAACCAATATTTTTGCGTGGATACTGCCTACACCATCATACGAACCTACCGCGGCACCGACATAAACGTTCCATCGGCCTTTACACCCAACGGCGATGGTTTTAACGATGTATTTTATGTGCTTGCAGGCAAAGGAGCAGCAATCATCAAAAATTTTGCCGTGTTTAACCGGTGGGGAAACATCGTTTTCCAAAAAAGCAATGTAATACCCAACACCCCCGCCAATGGATGGGATGGCAACATAAAAGGCATAAGAGCAGAGGCGGGTACGTACGTTTACCAACTAACCATGCAGTTTGAGAATGGGTTGGAAAAAACATACAAAGGAACAGTGGTATTGGTTAAGTAGGTATATACAGGTAGGGAAGCTTATGCTTTTTGATGGTAAACTGATGCATTTTTTTTGAACACAAACGCTACATTTACAAAAACCAACGGTATGGTTACTATTAGGTTCGCTTTGGGGATGCTATTGCTTATTGTGACTGAGGCAAACAGCCAGTCTGGAGACACCCTAAACGCGCCGGAAAAAATCTTGTATAACGCCAAGATATTTACTGCCGATGCAGCCCAACCATACGCCGAAGCGGTGGCCATACGCGGCAACAAATTCGTTGCCGTTGGCAGCTTGGCAGAGGTGAAGGTGGCTTTGGGCAAAACAGCAAGGCTGGTTGATATGCATGGCCAATGTATACTGCCCGGCCTGGTAGACAGCCACAACCATGGTTTGCAAGGCGGCGAGGGCCTGCTACATGCCAACGTTACCGACAGCGCAGAAACAGTGGAGCAATTGGCCGCCTATGCGGATGAAGTGCGTAAAAACGGGCTGGGCATGGACAGCAATGTGTTGGTGATTGAGGGGCTGAACATTGAAACATGGTCGCACATACCACAACTGAGCAATATTTTTAACAATGGCATATACAGCAAGCTGCCTGTATTTTTGCGCGGCAGCGACGGCCATACGGGCTGGGCAAATACCGTGCTGGCAAACCTGGCCGGTTTAAACAAGGCATTTATACAACAACTAACCCCCGATAAGAAAAAATACTTTGGTTACAATGCCAGCAATGAGCCCAATGGCTTTTTTGCCGACAGCGGCTTTTACAAAGTGGAGGCCGTAATGCCAACCCACCAAACAGATTACACAAAGGCGGGTATAAAAGCCATGGAATACAACAACGGCCTGGGAATTACTGCTTGGCTAGACCCCGCTGCGAGCGACATACAGGATAGCGGCAACCCCACGCTGGATGCGTATAAAATGTTGTCGCAAAAACACCTACTTACGGCACATGTGGCCGCAACAGTGGTTGCAGATGCCAACGGTAACGCACAAAAGCAAATAGATGCTGTAAAAAAATTACAGAAAACATACAACAGCACCCCCAACTTACAGGTGTTGGGCTTTAAGATTTTTGGCGACGGGGTGATTGAGTACCCCACCCAAACTGCTGCCCTCTCCCAGCCCTATACCAACAGCGGCGGTTACGGCGCGTTGATGTTTAACCCAAAAAAGTTTGGCCAATTTGTTACGCTGGCCGATAAACAAGGCCTGTTGGTGCATGTGCATGCCATTGGCGACCTTACCGCCACCGAGGCCCTGAATGGTTTTGCAGCTGCCCGCCAAGCCAATGGGTACAGCACTATACCGCATACCATTACCCACTTGCAAATTGTGCAACCGGCTGACATACCTAGGTTTAACCAACTGCACATACTGGCCTCACTGCAATTGCTGTGGGCTTTGGGCGACCCCACCACCGTTGATATTGTGAAACCGTATATTTCGCCCGAGTTGTACAAATACCAATACCCCGCACGAAGCCTGCTGCAGGCTGGTGCCACCATTTGCGGGGCCAGCGACTGGCCCGTTAGCACCGCCAACCCCTTTATGGCCATTTATGAAGCCGAAACACGCCGTGGCAGGCTGGGTGTGTTAGACAGTACCCAATGTATGCCGCGCCTGGCCATGTTGCACGGCTACACAATTAACGCGGCCAAAGCAATGATGGCTGAAAAAACCATCGGCTCCATTACGCCCGGCAAATATGCCGACTTGGTATTGGTTGACAGGGATGTGCTAACTGTTAGCCCCGAGGCGATGAAAGACACTAAGGTATTGTGGACGATGTTTGAGGGGAAGCTGGTATACCGGGCAGTTGGTCATTAGTCAACAAATTATTGGGTAATTAAATGCCATCACAATAATCCTAAAAACAGGCTATGCTTATTTACGGAACTAAAGAAGCCCATATAGGCTTGGATGAATTTTTAGTTAAATGGCCTTCCTGCGAAACAAATAGCTGGGCGGATGTGCAGGTTGTTGCCAAATACCTGCATATTTATTGGCTACCCCTCTTTCCATATAGCAAGGAAGCGCATGTTGTTTGTAAAAAATGCGGGCTTGCCCGGTATGGCAGAAGCTTTGATACGGACCTGGTTAGCAATTACCGAGAGATTAAATATAAGTTCAGGTACCCGTGGTACACGTACATTGGCGTGGCGGCGGTAACCCTTTTTGTGATGTCGATAATAATCCGGGTAATCTTGGAGTAATTGCGCAAATAACGATACCGCCTCTTTGAGTTGAACAATATCTGTTGAGTCAAAAGGTTTATCCCTTTTGGGGGATGACTGGAATACTATGGCACTCTTCCAAAGGGCCATCCTTTTCCCGCAAAAATCCCTAGTGCCGAAACATATCCGTGGCCAAACGGAACTCTTTGCTAGGGATTAACGTTATCCCTTTCCGATCCCCCTACCTACCCCTATTATATTTTTTCATCAACTGCACCAGCCGGCCGGTGGGTAAGGCGTACACTTTGTTGCCATTGATGCCTGTGGTGGTAACACCGGCCACCAACACATTTATGATGGCTTCTTCGGTGGCCTCTACGGTAGCTTGGTAAATAGGGTCCATAAAGTCTTTGGGTACCGATTTCCAAGTTTCCAAGCTACCATTTTTATTGGCGGGTACTGGGGCCTGCGTGCTGAGGGCCAGAAAAATATCGCCCGAGCCGTTGTGGGATATTGTGCCGGTGCGGGCAATGCCTAGTGGCACGCGTTTAGCCACCTGCTTTAACTGCAAGGGCATCAGCGGGGCATCCGTAACAACCACCACTATTATGGACCCGTCCTTTTCTTTTGGTACGTGAATCTCGGGTTTCAAGTCGGTTATTTCTTCCCCCACTGGTACCCCGGCCACCGTTAGTTCATTGCGCCTGCCAAAATTGGCCTGTACAAAAACGCCCACCGTGTAAATGCCAGAATCGACGGTGATAACCCTTGATGCGGTGCCGCTGCCCCCCTTAAATTGGTAACATACCATGCCCGTGCCGCCGCCGACGCTGCCTTCGGTAATGGGTCCGCCTTTGGCACTGTCCAGCGCGTCAAACACATCCTGCGTGGTTACGTGAAAGCCGTTAATATCGTTCAATACCCCGTCCCAGGTTTCGGCCGCGACGGGCAGCCCGAACGAAAAATCAACCAGCTTGCCGGTGGAGAAATGTTTCACGTTCCATTGGCCGATGCCGTCCCTAACCATACCCACGCTGTTGGTGTTGGTTATACCGATGGGGCCGTAGTTAAGCCCATAATCGTCTATGGCGGGCAGGCCAGTCATTTCACCGTCACCGTTCAGGCTGTACCACGCCGCAGGCAACGGGGCTATTGATTGGCCATTGGGGCAAATTACTGTTACCCCAGTACGCACCGGGCCGGTGCCAGCCACCAGTTTTCCTTCTCCCCTAACAATGGTTTTATACCCCACCATAACGCCTTTCACATCAGTAATGGCATTCAACAGCCCCGGCGTTCCATGAAAGGGTATGCCCAACGCCCTAGCACGGGGTTTTTGTTGGCAAATAGAAGTGTTGAAGGTGAACAGCAATAAAACGGCAGCCAGCATTTTTCTCATGGTTTAAAGCTACTGAAATATTGCCCAACGGGATAAAAAGTGGGATTTTTTTGGAATGATTTAAAGCCAATAGCTAGCCCTCCCGGTACTAAGTACCCGGCAGCAAACAAAAAAGCCACTGCATTTTGTAATACAGTGGCTCGAATATATGGGGTTGCTTTGTTAAAAAGTGTACCGTATGGCCAAGCCGCCCCAGCCGCCTTCAAAATAATTGTAGCCGATAAAATTGAACGATGGCTGCCAGTCGGCACTAATATTAATGGGTACGCCTTTAAACTTGTAATCAAGTCCCAGCACACCGTCTATGCCCAAGCCTGTGGGGTTATTGCCGGGGTATTTTTCTTTCCAGGTGGTGTTCCAAACGGCCAAGTGGGCACCCGGGCCAATGTACCATTTTAAACCGTCCACACCGCTAATATCATAAGTAAATTCGTATAGGCCTGTAATCCTAAAGCCATCGGCGTAAAAATACCCCAAGCCTTCTAGTGCCACATTGGGCTTAATAAAGCTTTTCACGGTTAGGCCTCCTGGATAAAACTTAATACCCACAGCCGTTTTGTAGTCACTCCCCATACTTTGCGCGTGTACCATTTGGCAGGTTGCTGCCACCATAAAAATTGCAAAAAGCGTCTTTTTCATAAGTTGTTTTATATTTTACTGGTTATGTGGTAATCCATCAAAAAATCGTGCCATCTTTTAAAAAGTATACCGTACGGCTAATCCACCATAGGTCGGATGGGGGCTTGCGGTGCCCACCAGCGTTAGGCTTGGCTGCCAATCAATGCTAACGGCAATGGGTATGTCTTTAAATTTGTAGTCTAGGCCAATAATGCCGTCTAAACCTAGGTCGGCGCGGCTGCTGTAATGTTTGCCGATGGAGTCGCGCCAAAAACCAATATGTGCACCAGGCCCCACAAACCAGGCCAGGCCATCCACCGAGCTAAAACTGTAAAAATTAAATTCGTACAAACCCGCCACCCTAAAGCCTTTGTTGGAGGATGTTAGCAGCCCCTCGATACTGTGGGTGTCAGTAACAAATTTTTTGTACGTGAGCGAGAGCCCCCCGGGAAATTTTACGCCGATGGCCTGGCTGTAACCGCTGCCCAAAGTACTGTCTGATTGGGCATTTAGCCGTGCAGCAAAAAAAAGCGGAATGATAAACCAGAGGGCATTTTTCATGTTTATGAAGTTTTTGTTCCTCTGTTTGAAACGGCAGAAAGGGCCGGAAGTTTATACGGGGGATGTTAAATTGGAGTGAAAGCAACCGCCAATGCAACCCCCTCCGCCCCCTAAAGGGGGAACTTATAAACAGATTAAGTAAACATAGGCATGCTGAAATAAAACACACGAAGCTTGGGTTCCCCCTTTAGGGGGCGGAGGGGGCATGGGCGGAGGGGGTTTTTACTTATCTTTGCCGCCTTATTTATGAAAGTTAGAACATTACAGCGCGACAAGGTGAACATTATAACACTCGGGTGCAGCAAAAACCTGGTGGATAGTGAGGTGTTGAGCGGCCAGTTGAAGGCCAACGACATTGATGTGGTGCACGAAAACAGCAAACTAGACCATAACATAGTGGTGGTGAACACCTGCGGCTTTATTGACAAGGCCAAAGAAGAAAGCATTAACACTATTTTAAACCAAGTAAACCTTAAAAAAAGGGGCAAGCTTGATAAAGTGTATGTGACAGGCTGCCTGAGTGAGCGCTACCGCGGCGATTTGGAAGCTGAGATACCGGAGGTAGACGCTTGGTTTGGCACCATGGAACTGCCGCTGATATTGAAACAGTTTGATGCAGACTACAAAACCGAATTGTTGGGCGAACGTATGTTGAGTACCCCCAAACACTACGCTTACCTTAAAATTAGCGAGGGCTGTAACCGCACCTGTGCATTTTGCGCCATACCCTTGATGCGTGGGCAGCATGTAAGCAGGCCTATTGAAAGCCTGGTGGCCGAGGCCGAAAGCCTGGTGCGCAAAGGGGTGAGAGAGGTGATGCTGATTGCACAGGAACTAACTTACTATGGCCTTGACCTATATAAAAAAAGAATGCTGGCCGACCTGCTGAACAGACTGGCAGATGTACAAGGACTTGAATGGATACGCCTGCATTATGCGTACCCCAACAAATTTCCCATGGAGGTGTTGGATGTGATGCAGGAGCGGGAAAATATTTGCAATTATCTGGACATGCCCCTGCAACATGCCAGCGACAACATGCTAAAGGCCATGAAAAGGCAAAGCACCCGCGCCGAAATGGAGGATCTGGTGGCTGCCATCCGCGATAAAAACCCCGGCATCTGTTTGCGCACAACATTGATTGCCGGCTTTCCCGGTGAAACGGAGGAAGATGTGGCCGAGATAAAAGACTTTTTGCAAAAACAACGGTTTGACAGGGTTGGCATTTTTACCTACAGCCATGAGGAAGGCACCAGTGGCTACCTGCTAAACGATGATGTACCGGCTGATGTAAAACAACAGCGTGCACAGGAGATAATGGAGGTGCAGCAGGAAATAAGCTACGAAAAAAACCTAGAGAAAGTAGGCAAAACCTTTAAAGTAATTATAGATAAAAAGGAAGCCGGCCGCTACTTGGGCAGAACTGAATTTGACAGCGTGGAGGTGGACAATGAGGTGGTAATAAAAGCAGACAAAAAGCTGCCCGTGGGTGATTTTGTAAACGTGCAGATAACTAAAGCGTATGATTACGATTTGGAGGGAGAGGTGGTGTAAGGAGTCCATAGTCCACGGCAAGAAACACGGACATTAAATGTGGATTCGCATGGTTTACTATGGACAATGGACTATCGGCCATGGACTATTCCTTACGATTTACGGTGTACTTTACGGGTGGTTTTATGCTTTGGTAATTAATTTCTTATTTAGTGGCTTAATAATTCAGGTTGCATGCAAACCGACTGTACTCAAATACCTTACCAACAAACAGGCTTTTTCTCCAAAATAGTGAATGCCTATTTGGATGACGAGGAAGCCATGCGCACGTTTTACCAGCACAGTGTTACTTTGCAGGGCTTGGCTGAAGCCATTGCCGCCAGGCAGGCATTTGCACAAAACAGGGCTTTATTGGTTGCAGCGTTACAACAACAATATGCAGGACTAACCATTACCCCTGCAGGGCAACAAAACATACAACTGCTTGGTAACACAAATACTTTTACCATAACCACGGCGCACCAGCCCAACATTTTTACCGGCCCTGTTTACTTTATTTACAAAATTTTACATGCTATAAAACTGGCGAGTCATCTTTCAACGCAGTTACCCGCCTATAATTTTGTACCCGTGTACTATATGGGCAGCGAGGATGCAGACCTTGACGAACTTGGCAGCATAACCATTAACGGTGAAAAATACAGCTGGCAAACAAAACAGACCGGTGCCGTAGGCCGTATGAAGGTTGATAAAAATTTCACTGCCCTTATACACCGCATACATGGCCAGATTGGCGTGGAGGAATTTGGCGGAGAGATGACTGATTTGTTTAACCAGTGTTACCGGGAAGGCACAACAATTCAGCAAGCCACCCTAGAACTGGTGAATGCGCTGTTTGGCAAATATGGCCTGTTGGTTGTTGTGCCGGATAATGCAGACCTAAAGCGCAGCTTTAGCCCGATAATTAAAAAGGAATTGGTGGAAGGCTTTAGCCATACCATCGTTTCTGCAACGTTGGCTGAGTTTGAAAAGCATTACAAGCCGCAGGCAGGAGGGAGGGCTATAAACCTGTTCTACTTAATAAACGACAAGCGTGAGCGCATTGAAAAAGAGCGTAATAACTGGGTGGTAAAAAGCCTACAAATTGAATGGGCGGAAGAAGACATACTTAAGGAGTTGGATGAACACCCTGAACGGTTTAGCCCCAATGTAATATTGAGGGGTGTTTTTCAGGAAACAATTTTGCCGAACATTGCCTTTATCGGCGGCGGCGGCGAGTTAGCCTACTGGCTTGAATTGAAACGCGTTTTTGCGGCGGTAAATGTGCCCTACCCTGTTTTGGTTTTACGTAATTCCTTTTTATTGGTAGCGGAAAAATGGCGCAAAAAGCAAGCTTCACTAGGCTTTGAAACGGCGGATCTATTTAAATCGGAGTTGGCACTGATGGACAAGGTTGTTGCCGAACGGTCGGCCAATAAGTTTTATTTAAATGGCGAGTTAACCAACATTGAAGAAGTATACGATGGCATTAAGGCCATGACCACAAAAGTTGACCCCACATTGGCAGCCCATGTGGAAGCCTTGAAAATAAAAGCGGTAAAACGCCTACTTGACTTGGAAAAGAAACTTAAGAGTGCCGAGAAAAAGAAATTTAGCACAGAACTGGCGCAGATACAAAAACTAAAGGCGTCTTTGTTCCCCAATAACAACCTACAGGAACGTGTTGAAAACTATGCGGGTTTTTACGCAAAACATGGCCTTAAAATAATGGACGCATTGCTTGATGCCTCTTTAACCATTGAGCAGCAGTTTGTTGTGATGAATATTTTATAGTAGGGTGCCTCCCCTACTACACATCAAAACCATTTGCCCACCCCTCGCCGTTCAGTTTTTGCACTTTCCCTAGCACTTCTGTCTCCAGTTTCTTTTTATAAGCCTCCACCTTTTTGCCAATAGTTTCATCAAACGCCCCAATTATCGTTGCAGCTAAAATACCTGCATTTTTTGCCGCGTTTAAAGCAACCGTGGCAACAGGTATGCCGTTGGGCATTTGCAGGATGGACAATATAGAATCCCAACCGTCGATACTGTTGCTTGATTTTATAGGCACCCCAATTACCGGCAAAGCCGTAATAGAAGCTACCATACCGGGTAGGTGTGCGGCACCACCTGCACCAGCAATAATCACTTTCAGGCCACGGTCCTTTGCACCTGAAGCATATTCAACCATACGCAAAGGCGTGCGGTGTGCAGATACAACAGTGAGTTCAAAAGCT
The DNA here is from genome assembly GCA_903882935.1 of uncultured Parafilimonas sp. GTDB lineage: Bacteria > Bacteroidota > Bacteroidia > Chitinophagales > Chitinophagaceae > JABDFW01. The sequence continues at coordinate 133,059 of CAIRZB010000084.1, forward strand.
ATATTAAATTCTTTCAATATATCGGAAGCCTGTTGCATTATCGGCAGGTCGCTGTCGCTTCCCATGATGATGCCCACTTTAATAGTTTTCGGTCTGGTCATTTTATGTAACTTAATGGTATAAGAAATTCAAAGCCATATTGTGCAATGTTAAAATGACCCTTATTACACAACGATTTATCTAATATAATTTGCTTATGGGAAGATGATACGAGAATTAACACATAGCAATATCCCTTACGCAGGCTTCTGCCTAAACGAATTACTCTCTTCTTGATTCGTTATACCCGTCAACCTGAATTACCAAGTTAACAAGCAGAGTTTGTGTAAACTCAGCACGAAAAATTTCATAAAGTACATTGTCAAAATCCAAATAGTCACTCACACCAGGCAACTCATGTGTATGCTTTTCAAAAAGTGTTATTCTTAAAGGGTACATTGTGGCAGTGGTAGGGGTTGCTTCTAAAAGCCTGTAGCTATAACCCCTTCCAATTGCAGCCACAATATAAAAGGCGTACCCTATCAAACCTCTACTTATGCCATCGCGCGACTCCGAAATTATTCCTTCAAGTTTGCCAGGATATTTTTCTCCAAGAGCTTTTGCATATTTGGAGAGAATATTATAAGGATGCTGTGTTTTTAGCTTTTTATATGCGTCCCTGCTAGGATCTGGAAGTATATTTTGAATATCTGTGTGCATCATTATATTGATATTTTAAGATTAAAAGTCAATGGTAAATGGTCTGTAAAGTTATCAGGCCTTTTGTTAAAATCTTGCCTTATTAATGTGGACACAGGAATGACCTCGTGTATTTTTATGGTTGCATAATCAATCGCATCAATAATAGAGGGGCGTATAATTACTTTGTCAAAAACATTCCAATAAATTTGAGTAACATCGTCGGTAGTTTTGTAGTAAAAGGAACCGGGCAATTTTGGTGTACCTGATTTATATTCTCTATCTCCAAGCCAATTCCACATAGGGTTATAAAAATAATAAAATTTTTGGAAGTGAAAAGTTCTTTGTCCTTGCTTTGCAACATCGTATAAAAGTGTTGCATTAAATGCCTGGGGTTCAATCATCCCTGCTTCAAAAGGATTCATATTAAAATCACCAAACAAAACAGTTTGTGTGTGTTTTCTTTGATTTTCAATTTCATAGAGCCAATTTGAATAAGTCGTTGCGAGGCTTAGCTGGGTTTGCCCATGATAGGTAGCCTTACTAGGAAAATGGATTCCGGCAATTATGATTTCCCCGTATTCAACAGTTTGTAAATTATAAAACACCATCCTTTTTGACGGAGCGGATGAATAATGTTCTATTTTGGTTAGAGGTATTTTGGTATAAAGCCTGGGCGTTAGTTCTGTTTCGTAGAAACCTGACTTGTAAGGAACCTTTTCTAAACCAATGTTTTTCTTTATTTCACTATCTTCAATCTTAGATTCCGTCAAGAGTAAAATGTCAACATTTTGCGCTAACGAATACAGTGTTGAACAAAACTCATTCCCCCTGCCGTTAACATTCCAAAACATTACTTTTATCATAATAAATCATTAATCAATCACACAAATTACAAAGAAGATACCAACACGTTTTCCTGACTACAAACTGATAATCTTCAACGTGTTTTTTATTTTATGCGCCTTATAAGTCAAATCTAACTTTTCCTTACTAATAATGGTTACGTGGCCCATTTTTCGGCCGGGGCGGGTTTGGGTTTTGCCGTACAGGTGTACAAAAACATTGTCCATTTTCAGCACTTCATCAAGGCCGCTGTACACCGCTTCGCCGGAATGGCCTTCGGCACCAATCAAGTTTACCATACTGGATGGCAGGATTGCATCGGTACAACCCAGTGGATACCCAAATATAATTCGCCAAAGCATATCAAACTGGCTGCAATAGTTACCTTCAATACTATGGTGGCCACTGTTGTGAACACGGGGTGCGGTTTCGTTTACAAAAACATCGTCATCGCGGTCAACAAATAACTCAATCGCAAACAACCCGGGGCTTTTTAATTCTTTTACTACTTTTATGGCTAAGGCTTCTGCTTTCCAAAGCACTTTTTGTGGCAGGTCTGCAGGGCTAAGTTGGTAGTCTAGCAGGTTAAGTACCTGGTCAAAAACCATTTCGGCAGGCGGGTAAATAGCCGTTTCTCCTTTATCGTTCATCGCCACTATAATGGCAATTTCTTTTTTAATGTTTACCATTTTTTCCAATACTGCTGGGGCGTCAAAACCCTTGTCAACATCGTTTGGGGTTTTAATTACCTGCACGCCCTTGCCATCGTAGCCACCCATGGCTATTTTATGTACCCCTGGTAAAAATGATTGTTGCTGGCCCAGCTCAAACAAGTTTTGCGTAACCACAAATGCGGGGGATGGTATTTGGTGATGCTTATAAAACTCCTTCTGGGTTATTTTATTCTTTATTATTCTTATTGCGGCTGGTGAAGGGAAAACCTTAACGCCTTCGGCCTCCAATTTTTCCAGCGCATCCACATTTACCGACTCAATTTCAATCGTCAGTGCATCCAACTGTTTTCCAAAATTATATACACTCTCAAAATCTTGTATATTGCCTTTAACAAAGTGGTGGCATAGGTGTGCCGCTGGGGCATGCTCATCGTTTTCAAGCACATAGGTCTCCACCACATAATTTGTTGCAGCTTGCAGCAACATGCGGCCTAACTGGCCGCCTCCTAAAATTCCGACTTTCATATAACGAAGATAAGTTTCCGTTATCATTCCAACACCTCCGTTTATGCTTTTAAAGCCAAATCGTTGGGGTTTTAGAAAATTGCAACCGCTTAGCCATCATTTTTAGGGTAAAATAGCGGCCTTAAAAAGTTTTTCACAACACCATGGATTGTTAACCGCCAGTTGTTTAACTTGCAAAGGATACACCGGAAAATTATAAATGTATATTTTTGTACCATGAAATCTATAACCGCTTTTGCTGTTTTGGTATTTTTATTTATTTCGGTAACGGTACTTGCGCAACCATCGTTTGTTGAAAACCAAAAAAGATACCCCAGTGTGGCGTTCGCCTTGCGCCAAAAACAGGATACTTTAAAAAAACAGTTTGCTGCCAAAGGCTTGGCCTGGCCCGCAAAACAAATTTATATCCGGTCGTTTAAATTTGATAGTCAGCTGGAAGTTTGGGTACGCAACAGCAACAACGAGCAGTACAAACTTTTTAAAACCTATAAGGTGTGCGCAATGGCGGGTTCGTTGGGGCCTAAAAGGCTTGATGGTGATTACCAGGTGCCCGAAGGCTTTTATTATATAAACAGGTTTAACCCCAACAGCGAGTACCACCTGGCATTGCGGGTAAATTATCCAAACCAGTCTGATAAGCTGTTGAGTGACTCCGTAAAACCCGGTGGTGATATATATATACATGGTAGTTGCGTTACAGTTGGCTGTATACCAATTACCGATACCCAAATTGAAGAACTATACATATTGGCTGCCAACGCAAAAAATAACGGGGAAGATTTTATACCCATCCACATATTTCCCGTAAGGTACAGCAACAAAGCAAGCATGGAGTATTTGGCCAAAGTATCTAAAGACGACCAAGAGTTGCAACGCTTTGCCGTACAGCTTAAAGGGGCATACGATTATTTTGAGAAAGAGAAAAAACTACCGCTGATAGTGGTTAACAGCAAGGGCGAATACCAATTTTTATAACCCTGCATTAGGGTTTAACCCGCAATTGCTGTAAAAAAGCCGTTTCTGCCCCATTTATTGTAAGCTTACTTGTACAGTACCTGCACGGTGTCGCGGGTTTGTTGCTTCAGTACGACTTCTTTTCCATCGGTCATGTTATTCAACAGGCCTTGGGTAAAATGCCGTATCGTCAGCAGCGTTAAGCCTTTTTCAACCTGCACATCGAAGATACCACCTGCCATGGCAGCCAATTGGTCAATTTTAGCAATGTTGTCGTCTAAGCAGAACTGTACATTAATGGCACCGGTTTGTATAAGGTTAGGCCGTGTTTTTACCTGCCCGAATATGTCGTACAAATGGCCAACTGATTTTTCACCCACAAAAGAAAAATCTTGGCTGTGCAGGTGTACCAATGCTTGGTTTTGCTTGATTATTATGATGGGAGGTAAGTTTTTTACCTTTCTTTTGGTGATGGTAGTACCTGGCAAGGCGGGGTCAAGAAAACACTTAACCTTTAAAGAAATACCCTTGTTTTCCAGCGGTTTTATGGTTTTGGGGTGTATAACCTGCGCGCCGTAGTAGGCCATTTCAATCACCTCATCAAAACTCAACTCCTCTATAAACTGGGCGTCAGCAAACTCTTTGGGGTCGGCACTCATTACCCCTTCTACATCTTTCCAAATAGTAAGGCTTTCGGCGTTAAGCAGGTTGGCAAATATGGCAGCGGTAAAGTCGCTGCCTTCCCGCCCAAGGGTGGTACTCTCGTTTTCATCCGTGCTGCCAATAAACCCTTGTGTTATAACAATGGCGTTTTTGGCCAATAACGGTTGTATAAATGCTGCTGTTTTCTGTTGGGCATATTGCCAGTCAATGGCGGCATCCCTAAAATTATCATCCGTTCGTAGTATATCCCGCACATCAACCCAAGTGTTTGTCAATTTACATTCCTGCAGGTAATGGCTTACAATACAGGTGCTCAGCAATTCGCCGCAGCATACCACTTGGTCGTAATAATAATCAAAATCGCGCACGGGTTTGTCGTGCAGCAGCCACTCTACTTCCGTAAAAAAATCATTCAATTGGGCAATACAGGCATTAAAGTGGGTAACTAGCAAATATTTAGCCGTGGTTATGTGCTGGTTTTTTATCACTTCAAAAAGTTGCAAAGCCTCGTCTTTTTTACCCGCATAATAAGCCTCCGCTACTTTTTCCAACGCATTGGTGGTTTTGCCCATGGCAGATATGATAATCATCAGCCCCTCCCCGCCACTAAATGAGCCTACAATATTTTTCACATTTTCAATGCGTTCAATATTGTTAACGCTGGCACCACCAAACTTAAACACTTTCATATTGCTACCATTTTATTAGTGCGCAAATATAGCACTGTAATTTTTTTGAATTCCCAATTAGGCTGCTTTATTGCCATTCATACATTTTTGGTACAATACTTGGTTGGTTGATGAAAACCTATGTTTTATATGAAAAAAACCACACTATTTTGCAGTATAACAATTGGCGTTGCCAGCATAATTTTTTCCGCCTGTGGCCACAAAATGGCCCCTCCATCCAACAAGGCATCTTCAAGCAACAGTCATCCGATTGAGCAGGATAATAGTACCCCCAACCTATCAGACCTACAGCAAGATATACTGCTGAATATAAACCAATACCGCCTGTCAATAGGCCAGCCCGCACTGTTGTTGCTTACAGCTGCAAACCAGCAGGCTACCAAACATAGCGCAAACATGGCCCAAAAGCTAACCGTGTTTGGCCACACAGGTTTTGAGGCTAGGGCAGCCGCCATTTCAAAATCATTGGGGGCTACTGTGTCAGCAGCGGCCGAAAATGTAGCCGTGGGCAAACTTACTGCGGCGCAGGTGGTTGCAGGGTGGCTGCATAGCCCCGGCCACAAAAAGAACATTTCAGGCAATTATATCTACACAGGCATCGGCTACGCCGTGGGTGCCGGTGGCGTAATTTACTTTACACAAATATTTATACGTCCATAAAGGCGGTAACCGAATAATTTTGGTGCCCTCAACTTAAAAACCGCCATAACTGTTACAACTTGCACGCATATCTTTGGTGTAGTAACAGAAAATAGCATGGCGGAAATAATTGAATACAACGCGCAATACCACCAAAATTTTAAACAACTGAACCTGCAATGGCTGGAACAATACCATTTGTTGGAAACCCACGACGTTGAAGTGCTGGACGAACCCGAAAAGTACATACTTTCTGGCGGGGGGCATATTTACATAGCGCTTGTAGACGGGCAAATGGTGGGCAGTGCCGCCATTATACACATGGGCGGCGGTGAATTTGAGCTGGCTAAAATGGCCGTTGCCCCCGGCTACCGCGGCAAGGGTATTAGCCGTGCATTGATGGATAAATGCCTAAGCCAAGCTGCCAAACTACACGCAACCAAAGTAATATTATACAGCAACAGCCAATTAAAAGCAGCCATTGCCTTGTATGAAAAATACGGGTTTAGGCATGTGCCCGTGATGGACAGCCCTTTTGTTACCGCCGATGTAAAAATGGAATTATCTTTGTAAAGGAGTAGGCAAATAGTAATTTGCTGCAAGCTTGTAGCAATCCAAATCTGTTAACCACACCTAACAAAAAATGGCAATGGCTAAAATTTAAACATGCAAAAAACAATTATATCAGTTAAAAACCTGGTAAAAAAATACGGTAAGCTTGAGGCGGTAAAAGGTATAAGCTTTGACGTGTACGAAGGTGAAATATTTGGTCTGCTCGGGCCTAATGGTGCCGGCAAAAGTACTACGCTGGAAATAATTGAAACATTGCGCGACAAAACCAGCGGCGCCGTAGTGGTTGACGGGCTGGACCTTGACCAACACCCCAACGATATAAAAAAGATTATCGGTGTACAGTTGCAAACATCTGGCTATTACCCCGGGTTAAACTTAACTGAACTGATACAACTATTTGCCGGGCTGTATAATAAAGATGTGAAGGCCGAAGAAATGCTGCGCTTGGTAAACCTTGCACCGACCGAAGACGAAAAACGCAAGTTGAAAGACCCAGCCACAGACAAAGCCGAAAAACAAAAAATAAAAAACAAAGACAAAAGCAAGGCCAAGTTTAAAGAGCTGAGCGGTGGCCAAAAACAGCGGTTTAGCATTGCCACAACGTTGATAAACACCCCAAAAATTATTTTTTTGGATGAACCTACCACCGGGCTTGACCCACAGGCAAGGCGCAACCTTTGGGATTTGATTAAGGAAATTAGGGCAAAAGGCACCACCGTGATCATCACTACCCACTATATGGACGAGGCCGAAATACTGTGCGACCGGGTGGCGATAATTGACTCAGGGGAAATTGTGGCCCTTGATAGCCCCGGAAACTTGATTGACAAGCTGGTAGAAAGCGGCTTTGAACGGGAAGCCCCCGTAAAAAAAGCCAACTTAGAGGATGTTTTCATTAACATTACAGGGCATGAAATTATTGGCGAATAGGGGTTGCAGCGTTTTGTGGTTGGAGTTTTTAGTTTAACAGGGAAAATTGGCAACCACTTTACCTGAATTGGTTTAAAAAAAATGCTGACGCCACTACCAACAATAAACTACCTGCTTATTGCCTTAAACATTAAAACTCAAAACCAACAATATGAGCGACGACCAACGTTACCCCATTGGAAAATACGAGGCAAAGCCCTTTTCAGCGGAACAAAAAGAAAAATGGCTGGCAGACCTAACTTTTTTACCTACTGAATTGGAACTTTCCATACAAAACTTGGATGCGGCCCAACTGCATACACCCTACCGCGACGGCGGCTGGACTGTTCAACAATTGGTGCACCATGTGGCAGACAGCCACATGAACGCCTATATACGTTTTAAGCTGGGCCTAACAGAGGACAACCCACCCCTAAAACCCTATGAGGAAGGCGAATGGGCTAAACTGGCAGATGTAGAAACTACACCAGTAAACGTGTCGCTTACCATGCTGCATGCCATGCACATACGCTGGGTAGCAACTTTAAAAAATATTACGGAAGAACAATGGCTGCGCACAGTTTACCACCCCGAGCATAAAAAGGAAATGACTCTTTGGCACCTACTAGGGATGTACGCTTGGCACGGGCGCCACCATACTAGGCATGTAACTGCCCTGCGGGAAAGGATGGGGTGGTAGTACCCTCTCCCCTATCCCCTCTCCCAACAGGGATGAGGGGCAATGTAGAAGAGCAAGGAGGAGAAGCTAATAGTAGACTAAAGCTTTCCATGAGAGTCGATAGATTGGCTATATATCTATTATGTCATCATTGCTTTAAAATAGGGAATTTCTATTAAATTATTAAACTTATTAACTCTCCTTTAGGGGATGGGGGCTTTACATGAAATGGAAAACACTTGCATCGGAATATGTTTATAAGGTAAAATGGTTTACTGCCCGCAAAGACACTTGCGAAAAACCGGATGGCAGTATTGTGAATGATTACTACGTGCTGGAATTTCCCGAATGGGCCACAGCATTGGCCATTACCGAGGAAGGAGAAGTGCTGATGGTTAAGCAATACCGGCAAGCCTTGGGTGAAGTTTGTATAGAGCTGCCAGGCGGCTGCGTTGATGACACAGACGGCACGTACAAAGACGGCATCCGCAGAGAACTGTTAGAAGAAACAGGCTACGCCTTTGAAACGGTGCATTATTTGGGCAAAACATCACCCAACCCCTCCACCAACAGCAATCTGATGCATATGTTTATTGCCACGGGCGGTAAAAAAGTACAGGAGCAACAGTTGGATGAAAATGAAGACATTGAAGTGCTAAAACTTTCCATGGCCGAATTGCAGCAACTTATTGAGGAAAAGCGCATTATACAATCCATGCACATCACCACTATTTTTTATGCCTTGCGCTACTTAGACAAACTAAAATACAACACATAGGCACCCTAGCAATATGCGGTATGTAATTTTTATTAAATAATCCTGTAAAATTCCCTTTTTTCAATAAAAAGTGTTAGTATAGCCTTAAATGTGCTAAATTTGCAGGCTAATCGTTATTTTAGGCATTCTTTTAACTAAGTGAGTGCAGCCGTTTCTAAACAATTACCGTCTGCTAGACGTAATTTATTTAGTCATAAAAATCAGTAATTATCACATATGAGGCAACTCAAAATCGCTACACAAATCACCAACCGTGATTCGCAGGCAGTAGAAAAGTATCTGCAGGAAATCTCTAAGATTCCTATGATAACCCCCGAAGAGGAAACAACACTGGCACAGCGGATCAAGATGGGTGACCAAAGGGCGTTAGATAAATTGGTGCAGGCCAACTTACGTTTTGTGGTATCTGTGGCTAAGCAGTACCAGCACCAGGGCTTAAGCCTTAGCGACCTTATCAACGAGGGAAATCTCGGCCTTATAAAGGCGGCACAACGCTTTGATGAAACAAAGGGTTTTAAATTTATTTCATACGCGGTATGGTGGATTCGCCAGTCTATTTTACAAGCGTTGGCTGAGCAAGGCCGTTTAGTGCGCCTGCCCCAAAACAAAATTGGCACTTACAACAAAGCCAATAAGGCCTATATGGCCTTTGAGCAGGAACATGAGCGCGAACCAAGTACAGAAGAGTTGGCAGACATATTGGAAATGAGCGAAACGGAAATCAACAACATTTTTCAAAGCAACACCCGCCACACAAGCCTTGATGCCCCCGTGCACGAAGCGGAAGATGTAGCCATGGGCGATTTGCTGGAAGGAAGTGATGATACCGATGATGATGTGATGAAGGATAGTTTGCGTGAAGAAATACGCAGGGTATTAAAATCGCTAAGCCCCCGTGAAGCTGAGATTGTAAACGCTTATTTTGGCCTAGATGGCGAGAATGGTGTTACCATTGAGCAAATAGGGCAAAAGTACGACCTTACTAAGGAGCGCATACGCCAAATAAAAGAAAGGGCTATTAAACGCCTGCAAAAAGCCCGTTACAGCAACGCGCTGAAAGCATATTTGGGGTAAACTAACCCCAGTTCACTTCAACCAATGGCGAAAAAAACCTTTCCGGTACACCGGAAAGGTTTTTTTCGCCATTTGCTTTGTTTCAATTCCATTTTATCCTATATTTGCAGCCCGAAAGGAAAAAGGCTTCGTAGCTCAATTGAATAGAGCATCTGACTACGGATCAGAAGGTTTCTGGTTTGAATCCAGACGAGGTCACTAAAAAAGCAGTTGTAATGTTATTATTACAACTGCTTTATTTTTTCCGGCCTATTTATTCGGCTTCGCAGGTTAATGGGTCTTGTAATTTACCAACTGAAATATACTACTACCCGAAGAGAGCCTTTAACTAATAGCCCCTATGCCTCAACCTAAGTCAATGCTTTTACTTAAAATTGCGATGTAATTACAAAGCTGCCAGGCGCGATTTTTTAGCCAAAACACAATGCAGTGCCTATCAAAAATTAGAGAAAAACCAATATCTTTACCATGTAATATTTTCAGTGTTTTCAATAATTTAGCAGCCGCAAGAAAACCAGATTCTTTACTAAAATCGGTATTGTTCATTCTAATTAGCCGTTTAATAATAGGCGCAAGCAAACAAACCAATTTGTGGCAATACTGTCAATGATTATAAACTCAAATTAATATAACAAAAAACACCACAGGGAAATGAACTTTCTAAAAAAGATAGACATCCTATACATAGCGACACTCGTGTTTTTGCTGCTTTCATCATTTTCCAACTTCTTATTTAGCGGTAACGTATACTGGATAATCGGCACGTTGTTCATTTTTATTATCGCCATTATAAGAAAGAGTTTTACGAAAAAAGATGTTACTTTTTTTATGGTTTTAGCGGTTGTTTTTATGGTATTTGTTTCAACTAGAGACATTTTCATAAACAGCTTGCAGACAATATTTTTATTGAGTGATGGTGCTTATTTAGTTAAATATATACTTTTCGCATATATATATGTTGTGTTGCTTAAAGACCAAGCACCCAAATACATAGTACTAGTAACTGTACACCTTACTGTTATTTCATTCTTTTTCTACTTTTTACAGTTGATAGGGCTTGGTCAGTTTATACATGATATTCCCATTATGCTTAATATGCCCCCAAGTGCTTACCAAGACGAAGGCTATTCGAATTTTCTTATTTTTGGCATCACCCTAAACCGGCACGATTATGCCAATTCAGGCTTTTTATGGGAGCCAGGGTCGTATGGATGCTTTTTGCTTATTGCGGCTTTGCTGAATTTTTTGACAAACAAATTCAAATTCGACGGCAAGGCAATTATATTATTAATCGGCATGTTTACTACGCTTTCTACTACCACCTATTTATCAGCAATGATACTCTTATTGCTTGCCTATAGGGTACGGGTACCTAAGTTAAACCCATGGCTGTTGCTAATTATTCCAGCAATTGTAGCAGCATTTTTATTGATCCCTTTTTTGTGGGAGAAAATTGCCAAATCGTATGATTCTGATGCGGTTGACATAACAAGGCTTAACACCTTAGAAAAATTTTACCGTAGGCAGCACACGCAAATACCTTTGGGACGATTTTCGAGTATGTACTTGATAAACGATTTTTTTGGCCAAAAATTATTTTTAGGTTACAGCAATAAATATAACGATGTACTTAACCGGAAAAATGATGTAAACATATCAAATGGTATTTTCGATTTTATGGCAAGGTTTGGGCTGGTTGGGCTTATTTATTTGATTGGCAGTTTTTTAAGGTTTTGTTATGGTTATGTACAAAGGCCCGAATTACTAGTTTATTGCGGGCTGCTAATATTAACCATGAATTTTGGCGAGCCTACCTTGGCACTACCCATTACCATAATATTTTTGTTTTGGCCATTTATGCAAGAAACAAAAAAGAAAAAAGACCCGCTTCCCCAGAACAACATTAATTGAAAAACAACCAGTAATATATGACCGGGCACACCAACAACTCCGTGGCTGTACTATTAGCTTGTTACAACAGGAAACAAAAAACCCTTTCGTTTCTAGAAAGCTTCACCAAACAGCAATATTACCAAAACGGGGCCATCGACATCTATCTGCTTGATGATGCCTCAACCGATGGCACCGCCGAAGCGGTTAAAGCTTTGTACCCAGCAGTAAATATTATAACAAGTGCCGGCAATTTATATTGGGCAGCCAGCATGATTGAGGCATGGCGGTACGCTATGGCCCAAAAGAATTACGATTTTTTTCTACTTTGTAATGATGATGTTGTGGTGTATGAAAATGCCCTTGAAAACCTTTTTAATGCATACAAGCTTGCGGGAAACAACGGAACAATACTTATTGGTTCAACACTTGACCCAAACACCTCCAAAATTTCATACGGTGGTAACCGCCTTGTGATGCACGCACTAAAGAAAACAACGTATACCCTTATTGAACCCGATGAAACCAAACTTATACCGTGCAATACCGGAAATGCCAATATTTTATTGGTAGATGCAGAAACAGTAAAAAGGGTTGGTATTTTTTCAAACGCCTTCATCCATATATTCGCAGATTTTGATTACACCTTAACGGCATACAAGGCTGGGATAAAAGTTTTTATTGCACCCGGCTTTTACGGCATTTGCGAAAGAGATTACTTTACAAAATGGCTGCCTGGCTCTAAATCCCTTAAAGAAAGGATACAATACATGTACCACACCAAGGGCCTTGGTTATAAGGAACATTTGCATTTTGTAAAAAAACACTACCCCGCAGGCTATGCCGCCGCGTTTACAAAACTTTGGCTGAAAACATTATTTCCGGTAATTTGGGATAAATTCAGAAAAAAAGACACCTTAATTGAGAGTAGTAATCTTAAATAATGATTTCAGGGTTTACTGGAAGGACAGGCTTTTTTTCCTGAAGCAATACCTTGCTACGCGTAAAATTGAATTTTACGCAATTGAGTTATTTGGCAAGGGGTCGCCCTATGCATTTGATGTATATAACAACAACGAACAATGGTGGGCCTGTTTGTTCCCCGAAAAAAGTGCAGCTGAAATATCACCCAAAGACGTTTGGGAAGCACTGTCTTCGGCACTTTTCGCAATAAACCCCGATGTAATTATTGCACCCTCCATTGTTTTTTACCCAGGTGCACTTGGCATACGCTGGGCAAAAAAAAACAATAAAAAATTCATCATGTTCGACGACGCAATGGCTGGGCAGGTTAAACGCCAGTTTATTGTGCAATGGATAAAAAACCTTATAACAAAGCAGGCCGATGGCTTTTGGCTACCCTCACCAAATTACCTTGCCGGTTACGCCTATTTGGGCCCAACCAAACTGCTTTTTTTTTATGGCTTTAACTGTATAGACAACCAGCGCTTTAAGGCAGGCAGCAGCAACCCCATGAACCACAAAACGATTATTTGCGTGGCGCGGCTGGTACCCATTAAAAATATTGATGCACTTATTAAAGCATGGGCAAAAATAGAAGCGGCAGAAACAGGATATAAGTTGTTAATTGTTGGCACTGGCCCCACCTATAACAATTTAACCCATTTAGCCGCAGCCTTACACTTAACAACAGTTGAGTTTTTGGGTACAGTACCCAATGAACAGCTTGCAGCATATTACCACAAAGCTGATGCATTTATTTTACCCAGCTTCTCAGAGAGTTGGGGGTTAGTGGTAAACGAAGCCATGGCGGCTGGGCTGCCGGTGTTATTAAGCGATAACATAAACGCGGCACATTGCCTGTTAAAGGAGGGGGAAAATGGGTTTACATTTAATGCCCGAAGCACACAGGATATAGAAAATGCGATTTTAAAATTTATCCAGCTAGGCGCAGCGTCAAAAATGCAGATGTCGTTAAACTCCCTGAAAGAAGTTGACAAGTTGAATTATGAAAAAATGGGTGTTCAATTAACCGACGCACTGGTGAAAATACATGCGCAAAAAACAAAATACACGGGCGTATTGGCGTGGATTATGATAAATAGGTGGAACGGGCGATACAATACAAAAGGCTGGGATAACTAACCGAAAAAAGCGTACCAATAAAAAGAACTCATCCAATTGAATAAATCACATTTATGTCTGAACAAATAAAACAACAGGAAAAGATTTATGATGAAATATATTCGATAGACCAAGAAGCATCGTATGGCTATAATTTCACTAAAGACGCTCTAACAAGATACCTTAGGGACCGAAGGCTTTACAAAGCCCTAAAGGTTTTGGCAAACAAAAACCAGAACACGGTGGGCTGGAAAGTATTGAGCCTTTGTGGAGGCGTGGGCGGCGAAGGTGTTTTTTTTGTGAATAACGGTTTTGAGGACGTTACAGTTTCCGACATTTCAGACAACTCATTAAAAATCTGCAATCAATTTGCACCCTCCATAAAAACGGTTAAGCAAAATGCAGAAAGCCTTGATTTTCCCGATAATTCGTTTGATATTGTTGTGGTGCAGGATGGGTTACACCATTTGCCCAGGCCGGTATCTGGGTTTACCGAAATGCTGCGGGTTGCTAAAAAAGCGGTTGTAGTAATTGAGCCTTACAATGGCTTTATCGGAAAGTTAATTGGCACCGAGTGGGAAGTTGCGGGCGATGCAATGAACTATGTATTTAGGTGGAACAAAAACATGGTAAGCCAAACAGTTAAAAGTTTTCTGCTCAAAAATTACAGTAGCATCAAAGTTATCAGGTGCTGGGACCATGGCCTGCTCGTTTCAAAAATTGTTGGCCTGCTTCCTAAGTCGCTTCAACTTAAAGCAGCAAAACTAATTTATGCCATGCTAAAACCCTTTAATATTGTAGGTAATATGATGGTTACAGTTGTAATTAAATAAATACCCATTTAAATAACATCAACACACTTTAGTAAAAACAGTGTCGGATATTAGCATAACACTGGCGAATGCCCAAATTGCCTCACGCATACTGCAAGTACCCTGTTTTTTGCCAAATTTAACCGCAAACGCTTTAGGTTATTTTACCTAAATGTGTAGCTTTACTTTTTGCGTTACCCGCTTAAAACACCATACCAAAACCGACTAACTACATTGACAAAGCTTGAGCGCATCATATTAAGTTCACCTCCCGCGTCATTCATCCGCCGGAAAAGTAAAAAAATAGTGTTGCCCGGCTGTGAGGGCCAACCGTTATACAATGTATACAAATCCTTTTCCGCACAAATTGTAAGGGTGGGCCTTAGTGAGCGTGCAGCCGCAATATCATTCAACTTTGTAATGGCCATACCGGCCGCCACCATTTTTTTGTTTACGCTGGTACCGTACCTGCCCATTGCCAAAGATATAAACCGCGAACTGATACGTTTTGTAACCGACCTTACCCCCAACCAACAAACCCGGCTTTTTGTGATAGACTTTTTAGATGATTTTTTACACAAGCCCAAAAAAGGCTTGCTTTCTGCGGGCTTTTTACTGGCCGTGTTCTACTCATCAAATGCCATGATGGGCATTATACGCACATTCGACCGGTCAGTTTCCACGAGGCACCGTTCAGGCTTTTTACACAAACGCTTACGGGCATTGGCACTGATAACCATCGTTATATTCATTATAATTGGCACCACCCTTATTTCAGTCGGCCAAGGCCGCCTGTTCCCCCTCGTGCTGCAATGGCTGAACATAAAAAACGTACACACCAAAGTATGGATACAAAACCTGCGCTGGGTTATTATCATCCTGCTCTTCCTGTATTCCATCGCTTTTATTTATAAATATGCCCCTTCGGTAAAAAAACGTTGGAAATTACTGTCAACCGGGGCTGTTTTTGCCACATTTCTCATTACCGTAACTACCTGGGTATTTGCAGTTTGGGCACAAAATTTCTCCAACTACAACAAATTTTACGGGCCCATCGGCACTGTGCTGATGATAATGTTTTTAATTTATGTAAACTCGCTGATTTTACTAATTGGGTATGAGTTAAATATAGGCATCGCCGTTTTAAAAGAGGCTGAACACGGCAAGCCTTTGGCGGGGCAAATAACCGGCGGTTCTGTTTCATATATCCAACAGGAGGCAACGCAGCCAAACCGGCTGGCAACAAAAGAGAAAGACTAACCAGTTTTTACATAACCCCCCAACTCTTATAGGCATTATCATACGCCAAAGCCAGCAAAGCGATTTTGAGGTACTACTAAAACTTATAAAAGGCCTGGCGGCTTTTCGGGGCATGCCCGAAAAAGTTACCAATACGGTTGAGTAGATGAAAGCGGAACAAAGCTGTTTCCGTTGCCTCGTCGCTGAAAACGTCGGCGGCGAAATGGTTGGCATAGCCACATACTTTTACACCTATTACACTTGGGTTGGTAAATCGCTTTATTTGGATGATTTGTATGTGTTGCAAGCCTACCGCGGCCAAAAAGTAGGCAAAAGCCTGCTGGCCCGATTGTTTACGATTGCCAAGGCGGAAAACTGAAAAAGGGTGCGGGGGATGGAATCGCACTGGAACCAACCCGCCATTGGTTTTTACGAAAAATGCGGGGCAGATATTGACAGGGGGCTTTTTATTGGTGATTTTGACAGTAGTGCGATTGAACAATTTCCTTTTACCGCATAAAAAACAAACGTTCGCGGAATAAGTTATTAACTGATGAATTTTGCTGTTTTGTTATGGTGGGATAATATATTAGCAAAAATTGCCCATTTATTGCTTAGATGCAGTTAGGCAACAAATAAACACCCTACCATTTCTTCTTAAAATCCCCCCTGCTAAAAAATTTTTCTATCAGGCAGTACATCACAATAAAAAAGTAGCGGCTGCCCATCTCCCTAATTTTCAGGTTTGATGTGCCGTGCTTGCGGTTTTGCCATGAGTTTGGCACAACCGTAAAAGTATAGCCACGTACCACAGCTTTTAGTGGCAGCTCAACCGTAAGGTTAAAATGCGGGGAAAGAAATGGCTTTAACCCTTCTATACACTCCTTTGAATATAGTTTAAACGCATTGGTAACATCGCTGTATCTTATGCGGAACACTATGGATATCATGTTGTTCACAAAGCGGTTGATGAACAATTTTTTTCTGGGGTATCCTATCACCTTACTTTCTTTGGTAAAGCGGTTACCAAAAACGCAATCTACTTGCAGGGTGGTAAAAGCATTGTAAAACCGCACCAAATCCGATGGCAGGTCCGACAGGTCGGCCATCACTATTGCCACGCAATCCCCTTTAAAATTGTCTAGCCCTTTTCTAATGGCAAAACCAAAACCGTTATGCGGCGGCGGGTTAAATATGGTGCATAAGGTGGGTATTTGTGTTTTGAGCTCGCCCAACACTTCGGCCGTGTTGTCTTTGGAGTTATCGTTCACCACCACAAATTCATGTTCAATATTGTTTAATGTAAGCTCAGTATAAAACGCATTAATGGTATCGGGCAAATTTAGTGCCTCGTTATAGGCCGGTATAACTATACTAAGTTTCATTTCTTTTGTTTAATGCGTTGAAGGGGGGGCTATACCCCGATGCTATAAAAATAAGCGCAATAATAGTATCATCCGGCATCAGTCGTAAAAAAGTTAACTGCACCGCAAAATGTACACCCTGTTAGCTGCTACAGCAGCACGGTGGCTTTTTCAGAAAAAATGCACACACAAGCTGCAAGTAAACTATTGGCCTTAAGCATCCAAAATAGGCTTTAGTATTTTGTCATTCTCCCGTATCCAGTTAAAAATATCCTGCACAATAACCGCGGCATTTCTTTTTGGCTGCCAGCCGGTATGGCCGGTTATCTTCGCATTGTCGGTTATGTACAGCGGTATATCGCCCCTACGGTTTTCCGCCACCCTTTTTTCGCCCACTGTATTACCCGTTATGTTGGCGCATATACGGGTAAGTTCTTTTAACGACACACTGGAGAATGTGCCGCCCCCTGCGTTAAATATCTGCCCGTTTACTTTTTCAAAATTGTGCAACTGGTAATCTATCAAATCAAACAAGTCAAGTATATGCAACACATCCCGCACCTGTTTACCCTGGCCGCCATAGCCAAAATAGGCAATGTCTTTTTTCCAGTAGTGGCGGGCCACCCAAAGTGTAATAACACCTTGGTCAACTTTGCCCATTTGGTGGGGGCCGGCCACCACGCCGCAACGATTTATTACACAGCCCATGTTAAAAAACACGCGGAACTCGTCTGCCAATATTTCGGAGGCCAGTTTGGTAGCCCCGTAAATTGACCGGGCTTTGTCTATCGGAAAATTTTCCGCAATGCCGCTATGGCTAACGCCAGGCATGGTTTGCTTCGGCAACAGCTCAAACCGCGTGTCCCCTTCCACATACGCTACATTTTCCAAGTGCTCAATAGGGTACACCCGGCTAGTGGAAAGAAATATGAGTTTGGCCCGGTGGCGCACAGCCATTTCCAACGTATTTATGCTGCCTACCAGGTTCGTATTTATAACGTAGGTTGGCACGGTACCCAAGCCCGCGCTAACTGAGGGCTCGGCCGCTGCGTCAATAATATAATCAATCGCTTGGTCAAATACCAAATCCTCGGCATTTCTTATGTCGCCGTGGGTATACTGCACACCATGTTCGCTTAGCCTTGGTATGTTTAATTCCGAACCTTTTCTTTTTAAGTTATCCAATGCCAAAATAGTGTAAAGTGGGTATTGCCGCTTAAGCATGATGGCGAGGTTTGAGCCAATAAAACCACAGCCCCCGGTAATAAGTATTGTCATAGATATATTGTAATTGGCTTTTAAGGTGGATGCCTAATTTTTTAAATCGGTGCGGTATAGTGTAATGTGCACCCTGTTTACTACACCGCTTTTCATATCCGTAGTAAATGTAAAGTTTTTTACGTTGGGCCTAACATTGTTAAAGTCGTTCATCAACGGTATAAATTTTTCGTTGTGCTTTTGCAACATATAGTAGTTAATAATCAGCGGCTGGTTATTGTGCAACGGGGTTATAAACCGCCGCTTAGGCGTATAATTGCCACTGGTATCTAAACCCAACACAATATTTACATTAGGTGGTTGAAAGGCTGTGGCGCGCAACTTGCCCAACAAGGTGTACTTTACCTCGGTTTTTAACACCATAATACCCGCGGGCATGCTTGGCAAGGTAATTGGCCTGCCGAAAACAACGGTGGTATCTAGCAGCAAGCTGTCTGTTCGCAGTAGGCTTTTTTCCCTTTTTACCAACACCAACTGGTTTAAACTGTCGGTAAAAAGGTATTTGTACTTAGCCAAAATAGCCCATTTGCATTGCGGGTCATCCCAAAGCGGGTTCCGGTTATCAACGGTGTAGTTATCAAAAAAAACAGTGTCCGGCGCATCGGGCCCCTCGTAATAACGGGTATTGACGGCATCAAGTGTTGATGATTCGGTTACGATTGATTGGAATGCAGGCCTGTTATGCCAGTTAATGTTAAGGTTATTGCGCCCGTATAGGCATTGGTTAAGCGCAAAATCAGCCGATTTGTGGTTACTCGCAACAACATGCACATCGCCCTCGCTTTTAAAAACCAAAAATAGCTGCCATAGGTAATTAACCACTGGCACAGGGCCGGTAAACAAAGGGCTGCCCACCCCAGGGTAGGCCTTGCTTAATACCAACACCCCCATTAACACGGGCGAGCATATGGCGGCTATTTGAAAAGCGTACAACAGCCTATACTGCTTTATAAACAACAGCAACGCACAAAACAGCACCAAGGGTAGCATGCTGTTGTATTGGTGAAAATGTTCTTCGTCAAGCCGGGTAAAACCCTCCTTAAATAATAGTAAATATAAAAGCGCCACATTGCCCGTAACTAAAATACCCGGCAAGTTAAACTTGCCCTTTTTACGGTAAAACAATATTGCCAATAGACTGCATACCATTATTGCCGTGAATAAAACGCCTACAGCCAACGGTGCCCGGTAACCGCTGCTAAAATTGTACATGGCGTACGAATAGCTTAAGATAATATCGAACGAAGTTGTTAAGTACCCTAGCGGCGATATGTTAAGCTGGTGTATTACAAATGCGTTTACCACAACAAGCAACATAAAAAGGGCCGCAGCATAAAGGTATTTTTTGTAAACGCATAACAGCACTAACAGTGTTACAACAATAAATACCGTTGAAAGTAGGGTGTTTAGCTTTATGTAGGCCAGCAACGTTGCGTTAAAAAACACAAAACCAGCCAGCCTGTATAATTTGGGGTTCTTAAATAACAGTATTAAAAAAATCAGGTTCAATATTTCAATCAAAATGCCCACCTCCCAAACGGCCACCAACAACGAAAGGAGGAAAAGGTACATAAGTACTGTGCCGCCGCCCATTTTTTTTAACAACCTGAAGACAACTGCCAGGTTAATTACCACATAAAAATCGAACAAGAGCTGGTAAAGGGCATACCCTTGGGGAAAGTACCTAGTTGAAAAAACACCCAAAGGACCGTATGTATAAATAACATCCTTACCCCAAACAAGTTTTTCCCGGTGGGAGGCAAAAAACTTAAGTGCCCAAATCCATCCACTGTCCACTACGCTTTCGTTGGCAGGCAAATCAATATAAAAAAATCGGGGGAAAATCACTAACAACGCCATTATAAAAAATACATTAACCACCCAGTTTTTTTGAAGATAGGATAAAGGCTTAAACATGCAGTTAGTTTAGATATTGTAGTGTACCATGCCGGTAGGCGAAAGTAATATTTTTAACACAGTTTTACGGGCGAAATCCAACGGTTATCTTTTAAAGGGTTGCCAGTTTCCAATGGCATAATTGCCGCCGGCTTACATGGCCGTGGCAAATTTGCAAATTGTGATAGCGGCCCAAATGGCCCCGCCAATTATTTGCCAAAAAACTAATCGCCCCGTCCCCATTTTGCAACTACCTGCGCATATACACATATACCATTATATTTGCCGCTTTTAAATGCTATATATTTTACAGTATGCATACAGTATCGGCAATAATGGAGCAATTACAAGAAACAACCAGTTTTATTAAAAATATTTACGGCAGCGTGCCAGAAGCAGGTATAGTACTGGGGAGCGGCCTGGGCAGCATAGTAGATGAAATTAATATTGAAAAAGAAATAAAATACGAAGACATACCCCATTTTCCGGTTTCCACCGTTGAGGGCCATAGCGGCAAATTGATATTTGGCGAGCTGGGTGGTAAAAAGGTAATGGTAATGGCGGGCCGCTTTCACTATTACGAAGGCTATTTACCCCAACATATCGCCTTTCCGGTAAGGGTTATGAAAATGCTTGGCATGAACACCCTCTTTCTATCCAATGCCGCAGGGGCTGTTAACCCTGACTTTGCCGTGGGCGATATTATGATTATCCACGACCACATCAGTTTTTTTGTACCCAACCCACTAATAGGCACCAATGAAGATGAACTTGGGCCCCGCTTTCCCGATATGAGTGAGCCTTATAGCAAGGCATTGATTGCTAAGGCGAAACAGATTGGCGAGCAAAACGGTATAGCCCTAAAACAAGGGGTGTACACCGCAGTAACAGGCCCAACCTTCGAAACCCGCGCAGAATACAAGCTGATTAAGGCCCTGGGTGGGGACGCGGTAGGCATGAGTACCGTACAAGAGGTGATTATTGCTGTACATGCAGGCATTAAAGTTTTTGCGGCCAGTGTAATTACTGATATTGGCATACGGGAGGATGACAATGTGATAACACATGAGGAAGTGTTGGCTGCTGCCAAAGAAGCAGGACCAAAACTGGCTACTCTGTTTAGGGGCCTTATTGCTGAAATATAAAAATATCAACAGCAATGCCCCATCGGGTAATTGGTTGCTGGGCAATAAAGGCGGGGGATAATACAAACTGGATATATTGGTTTAAACCTATGCCTTATACAACTGGGCGAATAGCCCCCAGCCCAATGGCAACAATGAATTTAGCACTCATTTATGTTTTAGTATGCTGCTTTCGGTTTACTTTGCACCACCGCATAAATATTCATGTACTTAAAGCAATTATCATTACATATTATTTTAGCCTGCTTGTTGCTTTTGCAGGCAGGTCATTTAAGGGCACAGAATAGCCAATCCTCGTCTAACCAAAGGTATCAGGTTGGCTACGACAGCCAAGGAAAACCCATAAAAAAGAGTACGGGCAACGATTCATTAAAACACCGTAACCCGCTGGAAGACAGTATTACCCTTACCTACCGGTACTACGACTCAACCAACATTAGAAAGCTTGATTCATCCATCAATAATTTTTATACAAGGTTTTATGTGCCTGACAGCTATGTTGACCTTGGCAATTTGGGCAATGCCGCCCACCCGCTTATTTTTAAACCCAACATGAAACCGGGTTGGGACGGCGGCTTTCATGCTTACGATGTTTATAATTACACCATTGCCAACTCAAAGTTTTACCAAACCACTCGCCCTTATAGCGAGCTTGCATATATGATTGGCAGCAAGGCAGAACAGTTGATTGAACTGCAGCATACACAAAACCGTAACCCAGATTTTAACTTTGCATTTGATTTTCGTTTCCTCAACTCCCCGGGCGAAATGAAAAACCAAAACACCAACCACAACAACTTACGTTTTACTGCCAATTACATTAGCCACAACAGACGGTACAGCAATTATTTTATTTTTATCAATAACAAAATAAGGTCAGCAGAAAATGGCGGGCTGCAAACAAAGGATGCGCTGGACAAACTAAACGCGGGCAGTAGCTTGGGCAGTGTATTTCAATTACCCGTAAAGCTGGGCGCTGGGTATTCCAGCCAAGGCAACTTTTTGTCGTCGTCTATCAATACAGGCAGTATCTATGATGAAACCATCCTGCTTTTCAGGCAAAACTACGATGTGGGCCAAAAAGACTCAGTGGTGAAAGATACGGTTACCTACCGGTTATTTTATCCACGCCTGCGGTTTCAGCACACCCTTACCTATAAAACAAACTCGTATGTTTTTCAGGACGATAACCCGTCTGACAGTTCGTATAGGTATTTTTACAACTACATACTCACGAACGACACCATTGTTTACAAAGACAAATGGACCAACCTTACCAACGACTTTAGCATTATTTCTTTCCCGCAAAAAAACAACCTTAACCAATACCTTAAGTTAGGCGGAGGCTTGGAGAATATTAACGGCGTATTTGGTGTGTATCAAAAAAAATACACCAACCTTTACACCGAGGCAGAATACCGTAACCGCACCCGCAACAAGAAATG
Source organism: uncultured Parafilimonas sp. (assembly GCA_903882935.1). Classification (GTDB taxonomy): domain Bacteria; phylum Bacteroidota; class Bacteroidia; order Chitinophagales; family Chitinophagaceae; genus JABDFW01. Next base: position 155,894 of record CAIRZB010000084.1, read on the forward strand.
GGATGTGGTAGCCAACGCCCAATTGTATATGGCTGGCGGATACGTGGGGGATTATAGTGCCTATATAAGCTTAAAACGGGAACTGAGTAAGAAAATAGGCTCTTTACAAATAGGCTTTAGCGATGTTAACCGCACCCCCTCTTTTGCATATGACCAATTTATATCGTCCTTTCCCACCACTTCAACAGGCACGTACAAAAAGGAAAACACAGCCCGTTTATTTGCTACTATCGCCCTGCCCATTGCAGATTTACAACTGTACGGCAACTACTATGTTATTACCAACTACGTATATTTTAACAACTATTTTTCGGCCGTGCAGGATGCCTCTCTATTTAACCTGTTGCATTTAGGGCTGGAGAAAAAGTTCAAGCTATCCCGGCATATAAACTGGTACACTTCGCTTGATTTGCAGCAAACCACCGCGAACGCACCGGTGCATGTACCGCTGTTACTATCCCGCAACAGGTTGGCATTTGAAGGTAATTTTTATAAAAACCTGTATCTATCCACCGGTTTGGAGGTGCGTTATTACTCGCCTTACAAGGCCGATAGCTACTCGCCCCTTACTGGGCAGTTTTTTGTCCAAAACGACGAAAGCATATCCAACCGGCCCGATGTGAACCTTTTCCTTAATTTCCGCATCAAAAGCTTTAAGGCTTTTGTGCGCACAGAAAACCTGAACACCATTAACCCCAGCGAAGGTTTTAAATTTACCGCGCGCAATTTTACCGCCCCTTATTACCCGGCCAGGGCTTTTTGGTTCAGGCTGGGCATTTGGTGGAGTTTTGTAAACTAAGGGTAGCAAACATGCGTGATTGGTATAACCAAACACATAGGCTAATCAGCTACCGTTTACATTTCAACAAACGCTATTCTACCACTTTATGGTGTACGTAATTGCGCCATTTTTCAACCACTTGGCCTATGTCGGTTGGCAGGGGTGATTCAAAAAAAACTTCCTCGCCGGTACGGGGGTGCTTAAAGCCCAAAGTTTTGGCGTGTAACGCACAGCGTGGGCATACGGTAAAACAGTTGTCAACAAACTGTTTGTATTTAGTATAAATGGTGCCTTTTAATATTTTATCGCCGCCATATTCCCAGTCGTTAAAAAGGGTGTGGCCAATATGCTTCATATGTACCCTTATTTGGTGGGTGCGGCCAGTTTCAAGCACACACTCCACCAAGGTTACGTAATTAAAACGCTCAATCACACGGTAATGGGTTATGGCATGTTTGCCTGTTTCACCGTCGGGGTACGCATCAAATACTTTTCTGTTGCGCTGGTGCCGTGCTAAATGGGCATTAATAGTACCCTCATCTTCTGTAATATCGCCCCACACAACGGCTATATACCGCCTTGATACTGTATGGTTAAAAAACTGTTTTGCCAAACTGGCGGCAGCCAACCCAGTTTTTGCAGCTACTAACAAGCCTGTGGTATTTTTGTCAATCCGGTGTACCAGCCCGTACCGGGGCAGCTTTTCTTCGTCAATTTGCGGGTTTTGCTGCAACAAATGGTAGGCTATGCCGTTCAGCAAGGTACCACTGTAGTTGCCCACGCCGGGGTGCACCACCATATTGGCAGGCTTGTTAAGCACCAGTATATCGTCATCCTCAAATACAATGTTCAATGCGAGCGGCTCGGCCTTTATTTCCGTGTAATCGGGGTTCACCAAGCTCATCAGTAACACCTCATCGCCCGCTTTTACTTTATAATTGCTTTTTACCTGTTTGCCGTTAACGGTCAAAAAACCCTCGTCAATACCTTTTTGTATTTTGTTTCTGCTGGCATTCTCTATCCTAATCTGTAGCCATTTGTCAATGCGCATAGGCTCCTGCCCACGGTCAATAGTAAACGACCTGCGCTCATACATTTCCTCCTGTGCCTCGTCCTGAATAATTTCCAAGTCTTCTTGCATAAGCTGCAAAAGTAAGCAAAGGCGGTGAGAACATGCATCCCGTCATTCGCAGGTAGCTAGCAGCCATTCATCAACGCTCAACAGGTCAATAAATTAGTGGTGGAAAGTTATTTAAGTCTTTGCCCTAATTGGGCGCTGGGTGTTATAGCCGGCAAGTGCTTATGTTCCTCACCCAGCATAGTTTTATCCCAATATATATCCCTTGGCGAAAGCTTAGCCCAGCCCCATTAAAACGGGATGCCAAGGTTTATATAGGGCCTTAGCTGCTTGGCTTGGTCGCAATACATAGCACTAATTTCGAGCGGCCCTAAAATAAAATTGTAGCCCAGCGTTAGGCTATAGCCGCTTAAAAACTGTGCTTGGCTTGGGTTGTTGTCGCTGCCGATAAAGTTGTAATACAAGGCATTAGCCTTGGCCGTTACATACAAGGAATTATACATTTGGTACCGCAGCCCCAGCATTAGGCTGGCAATACTGCTGGAGTGCACCGTGCCTTCACTTAACCCTGAAAAAGTAATTTGGTTGCGGAAAACATTGGTAAGCCCCCCAACAAAATAATCATTTAAAATACTCACCCGCTGATTAAAATTGATGCCACCCTGCACTTGGGCAAGCCCGGTATACTTATCGCCAAATGGCAGGTAGCCCTCAATATTTACTTTTGTGCGCACAAAGTTTTGGAAATTAAAACCCAAAGAGTCTAAATTAGTAATCACATGCCCGGCCTGCAAATAGGTTAGCGCAGGCCTTTGGGAGAAAACATATCCACCTTCTGCCTGTATTTTCATGCCCCTTTTGGGGTAAACAGCATTGCTTAAGGTATTTAAGTTTATAAACAGGTAGGAGTTTAGCAGGCTGGTATGCCCTTGCAATTCAAAAAACGACGCAATTTGCGGCTTATAACCAAAACTTTCAAAACGCGTACCTAAACCCATTGAGTATCTGCGTTTCAATGCCCATTGGGCATGCATATCGGCCACAAAATAGTTCTGCTTGTACAGGCCGTCTTTGTTAAAATTGTTATAGGTAGTAAAGTTTAAAGTTTCTGCCTGTACCGAAGATGTTAACGACACGGCCTTGTAGCGGCCCAAAAACTGTAGGTGTTCGGCCCGTATGTGCATATTTTCACCCACATTAACGGTTACCATGCTTCTTGAGTATGGGGTTAAAAAATTACGGGCGGTCAAGTTGCCAATAAGGCTAATACCCGTAAAACTATTATAGTTTATGCCCACCTTGGCAAAGGTGTGCGGGTTTTCCTCCACACTAAAAACAATACGGCTGGTTGAGTCGGCCAAAGGCTCCAACGAGTAAGTTATTTTATTAAAATACCGGGTGCCGAAGGCTTTGCGTATATGGTCAGAAAGTGCTTCGGCACTATACCATTGGTTGTTTAAGAATTGCATACGGTGCAAAAAAAACGCCTGCGTCATCCTCGTTAACCCGGTTATTTGGTAGTCGGTTATTTTTACAGAGTCAATGGGGGGCAACAAGTTGGGGGGCAATATGCTGGGGCCATAAGCGGCATTTAATGAATCGGCCAGCTTTTTTAAGCGTGGGTAAAGGGAGTCGCCGGTACGCCTACCCTCTTTTATTATATCGGCTGCGGCCGCAAAACTGCCCATGGTGTACCCTTCCAGCGGCTGGTGAATGTAAATGTCGCAAAGGGTGGCCTGTTTCTTTTCATCTGCGTCGTTGCGAAAAAAAGCCACCTGCTGCAATACTTGGAAAACATTGGTTATTTTTTCCGCCGGCAATAAGCTACCGGCCACATTGCTGCCAACGATTATGTTGGCACCCATCTCCTTAACATCCGACACAGGAAAGTTTCTTACCACGGCCCCGTCTATCAATTTGCGGCCATTATAATTTACCGCAGTAAACACAGAGGGTATGGCCATGCTTGAGCGGATAGCCAATGTTATTTCGCCGCTGTCTAACGATACCCCCTCCCCTGTTGCCACATCGGCGGCTATGCATTTAAATGCCCGGGGCAAGTGCGAAAAATCCTTAATCTTGTACACCCTAAAAAAAAGCTCCATAAACTTAAGCCACAGCTCCTGCGACTCAATAACGCCGTTGGGCAGTTTAAAGCCCCCATTGGCCCAAGGCAGCTCAACCGCATACCTACCGTACTCATCCTTTTCCTCCATTATCAGCGAACGCAACGAGGCTGAGTTGCTCAGTAAAAGATCCCAATCAATGTTTTTGGTAATTTTTTCAATGGTATCTGCACGGTACCCTGCCGCATACAAGGCTCCAATAATGCTGCCCATGCTGGTGCCGGTAATATAGTCAACCTTAAGGCCTGCGGAGTCTATCGCCTTTAATATGCCAATGTGCGCCAGCCCCTTTGCACCCCCACCACTAAGCACCACGCCAATTTTAGGGCGTATTTGGGTGTGGGCGGTGTTGGTAACCAACAGTATTGTGGCTATGGCCAGTAAAAGGTTTTTCATCATCCTACAATCTGTATTAATGTATGTAACCCACCTTGTACGGGTAGTTTAAACAGTGCAAGGTGTTTGTTGTAAAAATCAATTCAAGATAAGGGTAAATTACCATGATACTAAAAATGGTTTTGTAATATTGTTGCATGCAACAAAGGCTTATTACAAACATTCACCAGCTAATAAACGCAAGGGCACAAACAGTGTTGCCCAGGGGCGCGGCCTTGGCAAGTTTGCCGGTATTAACAAACGCTTTTTTGTATTTGGAGGCCGGCCGCATAGCAGCTTTTGGCAACATGGCCGAGGCCGGGGCGTTTATGCAGCAAGGTGTTGAAGTAGTGGATGCCAACGGGGCCAGCATACTGCCCTGCTGGTGCGACAGCCATACGCATACCGTTTTTGCCGCCAGCAGGGAGGAAGAGTTTGTTGACAAAATTAAAGGCCTTAGCTATGCCGACATTGCGGCAAAGGGCGGCGGAATATTAAACTCAGCGCGCAAATTAAATGCCATGGGGGAGGATGAACTGTACACCGTTGCGCTGGAACGTTTGAACGGTTTGATACGCCTGGGCACTGGTGCCATTGAAATAAAAAGCGGTTATGGGCTTAGTTTGGAGGGTGAACTGAAGATGCTGCGGGTGATAAAACGCCTTAAGCAGGCGGTACCTATACCGGTAAAGGCCACTTTTTTGGGGGCACATGCTTTTCCGCAGGCGTTCAAAAATAACCACGCCGGATACATCAGCCTTATTACAGATGAAATGCTGCCAGCCATTGCGGCCGAAGGCTTGGCAGAACACATTGACGTGTTTTGTGAGCAAGGCTTTTTTTCGCCAGCTGAAACGGAGGTTATATGTAAGGCTGGGGCAGCCTATGGCTTAACGCCCAGGCTGCATGTTAACCAACTGAACAGCATCGGCGGCATTGAAACAGGCATAAAGCTTAATGCTATGTCGTTAGACCATTTAGAAGTGATGACTAGCGATGATATTAGGCTGCTGGCCGGCAGCAATACCATTGCAACTTTACTGCCTTCGGCAGCATTTTTTTTACGGATGCCGTACCAGCCTGCACGCGCCATTATTGATGCGGGTTGCGCCGTAGCGTTGGCCAGTGATTATAACCCCGGCTCATCCCCATCAGGCAATATGGGCTTTGTGGTGTCACTGGCCTGCATACAAATGAAGATGCTGCCAGAGGAAGCCATTAACGCAGCCACCCTTAGTGGGGCTTATGCGCTGGGGCTGGGCAACCAGGTTGGCAGCATTACCGTGGGTAAAAAGGCAAACCTGATTTTTACAAAGCCCATACCGTCGGTAGCCTACCTGCCTTATGCTTTCGGTACCAACCTAGTAGATAAAGTGATGATTGATGGGAATTGGTTTTAAACCGATTGCCCGGTACACATTTCACTTATGCATACCCTGGTAAAAGCATTTACGGCACCTTGGCTCGTACACCTCTTTCTCACCCAGCAGAAACCGTTCTTTAGCAGATGTTTTGCGGTACGACATACTGGCTATATTGCCGCAAACCATACAAATAGCATGAAGCTTGGTAATAAAATCAGCCGTCGCAAGCAGCCCGGCCAGGGGCGCAAAAGGCTTGCCCTTATAATCCATGTCAAGCCCGGCCACTATAACGCGTATGCCACGCAGGGCTAGGGCAGCACAAACCTCTATAATTTCCGTGTCAAAAAAGTGGGCCTCATCAATGCCCACCACGTCAACGTCCTGTGCCAGCAGCAGTATTGTTTGCGAGTTTTCTACCGGGGTTGAGGTTATGCTGTTGGCATCGTGGCTAACCACGTTCACACTGTCGTACCGCACATCAAACGACGGCTTAAATATCTCCACCTTAAGGTTCGCAATTTTTGCACGCTTCAGCCTGCGTATAAGCTCCTCTGTTTTGCCGCTGAACATCGATCCGCAGATTACTTCAATCCAACCACGTTGGCCGCCTATTATTGCAGGTTCAATAAACATTATGCTAAACTTAAAGTATATAATTAAAATGGTGTGTAATTTGCAACGGCTGCCGGTAACTGGTTACAAGTTGCTAGCTACAGGTTTCCAGTTTCGGGTTTCCAGTTTATTATGGGGCAGATAGAAAAAGATAACTTAACCATGTTAAACTAAAAATTGAGTAACTGAAAATTACAAACCGAAAAGTTTAAATTGAATAAACGTAATCCGCAAAAATAAAACAACTTATGGAAAGGGCAGGGGCATTAATTAACCGTTTGCAGGAGCAGTACCAGCAAAATGCAGGGGCCGACAAACTATTGGTAACACTGCATATACTGGCAGCAGAGCTTGAGTTGGAAAAAAGCCAAATGGCCCCAACAGCCAAAACGGTTTCGGTAACGGCTCCTAACTTTTTAAAGAGCCAACAGGTGGCCGAGCCGCAGGCAATTGCCCCAGCAGTACCCAGGCCTATTGAACCGGTTATTGAGTTAAAGCCAAAACCGGTTAACGCAGCCCCTTTGGCCGGGGCAGCCGCTGCACAAAAACCTGCACCTGCCTGTATTTATGCGCCTACAGTTGATGCATTGCCGGTGGCCACGCCTAAGCAAAAAGACATGTTTGAGTTGAATGAAGTAATGGCCCGTAAGGAGGAGAGCCTGAATGAAAGGCTTAAAACCAACAACGTTGAGTTGGGTGCCACGCTGCAGTACGCACACGTACGCGATTTAAAAAAGGGCATAGGCATAAACGACCGCTATGTTTTTTTGAATGAATTGTTTAAAGGCGATGAAACTATGTACGAAAGAAGCATAAAAACAATCAACGGCTTTTCCATATATGCCGAAGCGGAGTATTGGATAAAGCGGGAGCTGAAAACAAAACTGGGTTGGAACGACGAGGCACCGGCAGTGGTTCAGTTTGATCAGTTGGTTAAAAGGCGGTTTGCCTGAATATAATCCATTACCTGCTGGGTTGCACCAGCGCCTGCTTTTATATAATTGCCTGCCTTGTTGCAGGCATTTTTATACAACTGGCTGTCGCTTAGCAGGGCATCAAAGCGCTGTTCCAATTCCAACGCGCTACTTACGGTAAATGCCCCGCCTTCATCCACCAACCCCACCACTTCAATATATTTTTCAAAAACAGGCCCAAACACAACAGGTTTATAAAAAACAGCCGCTTCGGCCACATTGTGTACACCCTTCTCCCCAAAACCACCACCCACATAACATACGGTGGCACTTAAATAAAGGTATTTAAGCATGCCAATGTTATCTATTATCAACGTTTTAACGTTGGGTGCAATAGCCTCTTTGTTTTGTATTTTTTTTACATATTGGCTATACCGGATAGAATGTTTGTAAAAAGCGTCACATTCCTTTAGCCGGTCGTCTCCAATATCGTGGGGGGCAACAATAAAGCGGTAATCCAAGTGCGTATTTGCGTAATGGCCAAGCTCCTCGTCATCGTCCGTCCAAGTACTGCCGGCAACTATTACGGGCCTACCGCCGCAAAACGCTTCAATCTCCTTATAGGGCTGGGCCTTGGCGGCAATTTCCAACACCCTATCAAAGCGGGTGTCCCCTCCAATGGAAACATTTTTAACACCCACCGTCTCCAGCAAGTTTGCGGAATCCTCCGTTTGCACAAACAAATGGGTAAAACAGGCCAGCATGGCCCTGTGCAGGCCACCGTACCATTTAAAAAATGGCTGCTGGGGCCTAAATATACCCGATGCCAACAATATGGGTATGTTAAGCACACGGCCCCTCTGCAAGTAGTAATACCAAAACTCGTACTTAATAAAAATCACCAGCTTTGGCTGCACGCAGTCATAAAAACGCCTTGCGGCAGCCGCCGAATCCATCGGCAGGTAAAAAACATAATCGGCACCCTTATAGGCTTTCTGCACCTCGTAACCGGAGGGCGAAAAAAAAGTGAGCAGAATTTTATAATTGGGGTAATGGGTTCTTATAGCTTCGATAATGGGCCTTCCCTGTTCAAACTCACCCAGCGAGGCACAGTGCACCCATATTTTTTTGGCGGGGTCGCGTTGGGTGTTAAATGCAATATGGTCCAGTATGTTCTTTCTACCCTTAACCCACAAGCGTGCTTTGCTGTTAACCAGAGAAAGTATTCGGGCACCTATGGGGTACAACTTAATAAACAGTAAATAAAAAAGTTTGCCCATGCTAAGCTGCTTGTTAAAAGGGCAAGATAATTCATTCAACGAGTATGCTAAAATGTTCTTTGTCCGTATTTCACTGATTTTGTTAACAAAAAACCATGGTGCCTATCAATAAATACTAAGGCTAGTTTATTTATTTGTTCGCCCCATTTGCTAATTACCCTTGGTCTGTTTTACCCAACTTTAACACCGCCATGGTAAGCCTGCTTACGCAAACAGTGCGGTTAAACTCATCGGTTATTTCAATACCCCACACCCGGGTGGTACCGCCTATGTGCAAGGGCCTTGCGGTTCCGATTACCGTACCCTGTTTTACCGAGCGTATGTGGTTGGCATTAACATCCAGCCCCACACAGGCAAAACTTAACGGCTCAACCACTAGGTTGGCGGCTATGCTGCCCAGCGTTTCGGCCAATACTACATTGGCCCCGCCGCGCAGCACGCCCATGGGTTGCTTGGTGCGGTGGTCTACAGGCATGGAGCCTTTCAAAAAATCGGGCCCCAACTCGGTAAATACAACGCCCAAATGGCTGGCCATATTGCCAAGGCTAAGCGCGTGTATAGTTTCCAAGGTATAAGGCTTAAACCAAATAGATGCCATAGTATATTTTTAAAGCCCAGGGCCAAGCCCGGGTGCTGGTTACGGCTTACAAAGGCTAAAAATTTGCCGCATGTCTTCATCAGCCAATTCAAAATCAAATACTTGCATGTTTTCCATACAGTGCTTTCCAGTGGATGCCTTGGGTATGGCTGCTACGTTTTTTTGTTGCAAAAGCCAGCGCAATACTATCTGGCTGCCTGTTCTGTTGTACTGGGCGGCCAGTTGTTGTATCAACGGTTCATTCAATACCGCACCCCTTGCCAGTGGGCTGTATGCGGTAAGTACCATGTTTTGCTGTTGCAGGTAGCCGGCCAAGTCTGCTAAGCATTTGTGCGGGTTATATTCCACCTGGTTGCAGCTTATCGGTGCAAATTGCAAGGCAGCCCCACATTGGGCTAGGTTAAAGTTGCTTACCCCAACATGTTTGGCGTATTGCTTTTCGTAACACTCAAGTAGCAAGCCAAGCGCCAGCTTGTTGGTTTCTTCATCGGCGGGCCAATGCAGCAACAATAAGTCAACGGCGTTAACTTTTAATTTGCGCAGGCTTTCCTGCACCCCCGGCACAAACAGCTTTTTGGTAAAACTACTGGGCCAAACCTTTGTGGTCAAAAAAACCTCCGCCTTGGCAATGCCCGCGTTTTTAATGGCAGTGCCAACCTCCGCCTCGTTGTCGTAAAATGCGGCGGTGTCAATATGCCGGTACCCTAAGCCAATGGCTTCTGCAATGGCTTGCTCGCCAACCCTACCAGTAAGTTTATAGGTACCCAGCCCCAACGCCGGTATTTTCAAATTTCCACATTGCATTACTTTCTGCATGCCGGTACTTTTTTACATTGCATGGTATTACACAAACCTAAATGATATTTTCACATGAGCGATGTGTTGGGCCGTGCAATTTGGGATTATTACCACAAAAAAAAACCCGCTAAGTTATGGATACACAATACTTATGGGCCAAAAGAGGAGATGCCGGTGGAGGTATACTTTAGGGATACGGGCAATATGCCGCCGCTGGAGGTAAAAGCAATGGCACAATGCAGGGGTACCGTGCTAGATATTGGCGCTGGCGCGGGCAGCCACGCGCTTTATTTGCAACAGCAAGGCTTAGATGTTACGGCCATGGACATTTCTCCCTCCGCCGCAAAAGTAATGGCCGACCGAGGCGTGGCCCAAGTGGTGCAGGCGGACATATTTTTATACACCGAAAAAAAATTCGACACCCTACTGCTGCTGATGAACGGCATAGGCCTGGCAGGCAGTATAACCAAACTGCGTATTTTTTTAAGGCATGCCAAAAAACTGCTGCTGCCTGGCGGCCAGCTGGTTTTTGACTCATCAGACATAGCCTACTTGTACGAGGACAAATTGCCGGCCAACGGCACCTATTATGGAGAACTGGCTTACGAATATGCGTATAAAGGCCAAAAATCGGGCTGGTTTAATTGGTTGTATGTTGACAAAGCAACACTTGCCCAAACCGCCCTGGCGGAAGGTTGGGATACGGAAATACTTTTTGACGACGGCGCAGACCAATACTTGGCAAAACTAACACTCGCTGTAGACCGACAGCAGTTTTAAACACCCACCAAATGACCATTTTACGCACAAACGAAGGGCAATCTCAAAAATTAACATTGGAAATAAAGATTGTATGTTAACTTTATATTATTAAATTGTAAACAAATTAATAATAATATGGACAAAAAAGACTTTCGCGCCCAAATTGAAACAAAACTAGAAACAGCCCTTGCCGAATTTAGCAAAGGCATCGGGGAAAAAAAATTTAAAAAGCATATTAAAAAAGCCAGCAAACTATTAGCGGAGGGCCTTACCGGCACAACAGCTGCCGAAGAAACCAAGCCCGCCGAACAAGCGGCTGCAAAACCAATAAAACAGCCCAAGGCAAAAAAGGTAGCTGCCAAAACCGCAAAATCAGAAAAAGCAGAAAAGATTGTGGTACTGCCAGTAAAAAAAGCCGCAAAAAAGGCCGCCCCAAAAAAAGCAAGCAAGGCAACAACCAAAGTAGCAAAAACCAAGAAGATTTCAGAAGCCCCAACATTATAGCAAACACGCATTCGAGGTAATAAAATACCACGCCGGTATACGTTACCAACAAAATAGGTTATGTTATTGGTGTGGGTGTTTTTTAGGCGTAAAATATTTGTGTTGATTTTTTCTCAAAAGCATATTGCTGCCATTGATTGCCGTCGCTCGATAGCAGCAACTGGTATTTGCCGCTATCCATAAGGCTAAGCCGCAGCTGAACCATCGGCCCTCTAAAAGAACCTTGGCGAACCAACCTTTCATCTTTAGTACAAATACGGTATTCAAAGTTTTTAGTACGCAACACATTGTTGTTTATTTCTATCAACATGTGGTCGTACACTATATCAGTTACTGATATAGCCGCTTGCTGAAATATTTGCATGGATGGGGGAATTTTTTAATCCGAGTTAAAAATAACAAATATTTACAACAAAAAAAACAATGCTGGTTTCTTAATGGAAAATTAATATTTATTTTTTTAATGCGTAGTTAGTGTATATTTTCAATAACTTATTATTATAGCGCCAGCAACAAGGCAATTAAAATAACACTTGAATGAGTGCTTTTACCGTCTCAAACAACAATCGCTAATAACTAATTGGCACATTAGCCGTTTGACACTATATTTGCCCCTCAAATTTTACCAACGTGGCAACTAAGTTTTCTAAAGAAACATACCTGTACTGGTACGAGCTGATGCAGCTGATACGCCAGTTTGAGCTGAAAGCAGAAGAAATGTATAAAATGGCGGGTAAAATACGTGGCTTTTTCCATGCCTACGTGGGCCAGGAAGCCATCGCCGCAGGTTGCATGACCGCCACTAGGTCTGAAGACCCATTTATTACCGCCTACCGCGACCATGGTTTGGCATTGGCTAAAGGTGTTAGCCCTAATGCCTGCATGGCAGAGTTGTACGGTAAGGCCACCGGTTGCGCCAAAGGCAAGGGAGGCAGCATGCACTTTTTTAGCAAAGAACACAGCTTTTTTGGTGGCCACGGTATTGTGGGCGCACAAATAGGCACCGGTGCCGGTTTGGCTTTTGCCGAGCAATACAAAGGTACCGACAATGTGGTGCTGTGTTTTTTTGGCGACGGTGCTGCGCGCCAGGGCATTTTGCACGAAACCTTTAACTTGGCCATGTTGTGGAAATTGCCCGTGATTTTTATTTGCGAGAATAATCACTACGCAATGGGTACTTCAATTGAGCGCACATCCAATGTGCATGACATTTATAAATTGGCAGATGCTTACGAAATGCCCGGTGACAAAGTGGACGGCATGACCCCCGAGGCCGTGCATGATGCAGTTGCCCGTGCCGTAAAAAGGGCACGCGAAGGTGGTGGGCCAACACTGCTGGAAATGAAGACTTACCGGTACAAAGGCCATTCCATATCCGACCCGCAAAAATACCGCACCAAAGAGGAAGTAGAAGAATACAAGGAAAAAGACCCCTTGGCCATTGTTTTGGATACCATTCAAACAAATGCCTTTGCCACCGACGAAGAACTGGCAGCCATCGACAGCCGGATTGCCGCCGTGGTAGAAGAAACCGTTCGCTTCGCTGAGGAAAGCCCTTGGCCGGATGACAGCGAAGTACTGAAGGATGTTTATATTGACCAAGACTATCCTTTTATAGTTGATTAATTTTTACCGTTCATTTTCTAATAAGTACATTTATTCCCTTCAATTTGAATTTAACACTTAGCTATGTCTGATATTAATGAGGAAAAGAAGCATTTGGGCCACCAAGCAGAAGAAACCGATCCCCTGTTAAAGGCTAAAAACATTTTCGAGAAATATGCAAAACCGGTTGCCATCTTGGTGGCTGCAGTTATTGTAGTTGTAGGCGGTTGGTACAGCTATAAAACATTTATTGTTGCCCCCAACGAGGAAAAAGCCTCTTTGAGCATGTATAAAGCGGAAGAGTACTTTAGGATGGATTCGTCAAAGCTTGCGTTAAACGGCGATGGTGTACATAAAGGGTTTATATACATTATCAATAACTTTGGCGGCACTAAAGCAGGTAACCTTGCCAAGTACTATGCTGGCATTTGCTATTTAAAAACAGGCGATTTTAATAATGCCGTAAAATATTTGGAAGGCTTTAGCACCAGTGCAAAACAAATTCAAATGATGGCTTACGGCACATTAGCCGATGCCTATAGCGAATTAGGCAAAAAGGAAGACGCGATAAAAAAATACCAAGAGGCGGCTACCACATTCACGAATGACGAAGTTAATTCCTCTGAATACCTTTTCAGGGCTGCTGCACTGTCTGAAATAAACGGGAATACACAGCAAGCCGTTGAACTGTATAAAAAATTAAAATCACAATTCCCCAATACGCAGCATGGCAGGGATGCGGATAAATACATCCACCGCCTGTCTGACGAAACAGGGTTAACAACAAAATAATGGCGTCACAAGGCAATACGGCATTAACCAAAGGCATCCCTATAATAAAGGATGCCTTTGTAGTTATTGTTAAAACAGAATGGAATGCGGCGATAGTGGACACACTAGAAAACGGCTGCAAAGAAATATTACACGGGTTTGGCGCAGCAACAGCCACCTTGCTGGTGCCGGGTGCCGTTGAGATTGGTTTTGCAGTAAAAGCTTACGCAAAAAGCGGAAACAGGGCCGCAGATGCGTTTATAACACTGGGTACGGTAATAAGGGGCGATACCCCCCATTTTGACTATGTGTGCAAGGCAGTTACCGATTCGGTTACCGCATTAAACCTAACACTGGACGCACCGGTGATTTTTGGCGTGTTGACCGTAGAAAATGAAGAACAGGCTTTTGAAAGAATTGGGGGCAAACACGGCCACAAAGGGGAAGAAGCCGCTGTTACCGCATTAAAAATGATAGCACTGAACAGGGCTTTAAAGAATGAACTTTAGCACTTTGCCTTTTATGCACTGGTAACCCCGCTTTTTAAAACATAAAACGGCTTTTTTCCGCAGATATTGGTGCTTTCCACCAACATCCATTATCTGGGGATGACAATACCAAACCGGTAAAGCTTAATTGACCTGCAGCGATGTTGGTGTTTTCACCTACATCGATTATATAGGATTGACGGCAAGTTGATGGCAAATCTGCCAGCCTGTAAACGGGTCTTATTGGTGAAAATACCAAAAAATGAAAAGTCCTTTATGCTGTACAAGAATTGGGAATGGGACAAAATGTAAAACAATGAACGAAGCCACAAATGCATTTACGAAGCCGCAGGCTACCCCTTTAGGTGCAAAGGACTCCTATGGAGTACGCGACGGGGGCATTAATGTTCAAATATTTGTGCCTTGCTTTGTTGACCAGCTATACCCCACTGTGGCCTTTAATATGGTAAAGGTTTTAAAAAAAGCGGGATGCGCCGTAACATATAACCCCAACCAAACCTGCTGCGGGCAGCCCGCCTTTAATGCCGGTTTTTGGGGCGAGGCCAAAGAGGTGTGCCGAAAATTTATCGCTGATTTTGAAGGTGGCAGTTATATTGTAGCACCAAGTGCCAGTTGCACGGGCTTTGTAAGGAACTATTACAATACATTGTTTGAAAACTCCGCCGAAAAAAATGCCGCAAAAATGCTGGGCGAGCGGTTGTTTGAGTTTTCCGAATTTATGGTAAAGGTTTTGGGGGTGTATGATGTGGGAGCCTCGTTACCCGGCAAGGCCACTTACCACGACAGCTGTGCAGGCCTGCGCGAGTGTGGTATTAAGAAAGAACCCCGCCAGTTGCTGGCCAATGTAAAAGGGCTTGAATTGGTTGAGATGACTGATGTGGAAACCTGCTGCGGTTTTGGGGGTACATTCGCGGTTAAGTTTGAACCTATTAGTATAGGCATGGCCGACCAAAAGATTACCAACGCAACAGCAACCGGTGCAGAATACCTGATAAGCACCGATATGAGCTGCCTGATGCACTTAGACGGGTATGCTAAAAATAAAGGCGCAAGCATACAAACCCTGCATCTTGCTGATGTGTTGGCAAGCGGATGGTAAAGGCGGATAAAATCGCCAGCTAACGCATTATGGTTGAATATAGCATTTTACATTTTACCGCCTCTTATTCATGGAGATTGCTAAAAGTTCATATTTTTAGCTTGTATTTTTTTAAACACCAAATCGCCCTTAGGGCTGGATACTATGGCTTACTGGCTTATAAAATCTGAACCGTTTAAATATAGTTGGGAACAGTTTGAAAAAGACAAGCTGACTTTTTGGGACGGGGTGCGCAATTATGCAGCGCGCAATAACCTTAAAGCTATGCAGGCGGGCGACCAAGCACTGTTTTACCACAGCAACGAGGGGCTGGAAATTGTGGGCATTGCAATGGTGGCTAAGGAACACTACCAAGACCCCACCACTGACGACCCTAATTGGGTGGTGGTTGATTTTAAACCTTTCAAGAAAATTAAGAACCCAGTATCGCTTGCGCAGGTGAAGGGTGATGACCGCCTAAAAAACATGGCATTGGTGCGCCTCGGCAGGTTATCGGTGCAACCCGTTACCGACGAGGAATGGGATATTATTATGGAGTTAGGCGGAATGAAGTAGACCGCAAGCTTGTTTTATTGCGCAATTATATCGTCACTTACTTTTCAAATTATACTTCCTTATCGCAACATTTTGCAAAGCGGGTAAATCGGAGGAAGGCTTATCTAAATAAAAATAGGCCGTGGCCGACACATCATCCACCCGGTAAAAATTAACCCACCCTTTGGTAGGGCTGGATGCAGCCAACTGCACAGTGCTGTCGTGTTTATAAAAGTTTACCATGTTTCCATCATTATCCACGGTGACGGGTATTAAGGGTACACCAGCTTTTTGCATAGCGGCCACTGTTGCAAAATCATCGCCGCCAATTTGTTGCAAGGTAACGCGGCATTCCTGCCCAAATAATATAGGGTCCAGTACATGATACCGGTAATACGCCCATTGCCTCAAATCCTTCTCAGCCAATAAACACCCGGTGTAATTATTTGCAAACCTACCTTGCCCCCATCCGGTGCCGACATAGTCTTCTGTACCAGTGCCGGCAATGGTGGGCAGCTTGCCGTCTCCGTCAAAGTACATTTTCACTTCGCCTTCGCCCCACCAAGCATTACCGTATATCGGGTTTGCGTTGATGCCGATGTTCACACCTAAGTACCTACCCTTGCCTGTAACATGGGGCAGTAATTCAAAATCTTTTGCAAGGGTGGTGGCTGTGTCCCTATGCCAATAAGTATGGAAATATAAAAAGTTGGGCTGCCATGTTTTTAGGTATTGAAAATCTACATCGTAAAAAATATGGTCTAGCCGGGTGGTACTCTCGTTCACCACTACCAACTTGGCCGCTTTTTTAAAGGGCATTTGTATCAGGCATTCAAACGACCTACCCTCTGGGCTAGCAAACAAGGCGTTTTCAAAGGCCGTGGTTTTTCCCAAGCCGACACCAAAAAAATCCCCAAAAGGCACTTGCACGGCTGGCTTTGTTTCATTGTCCCAATATATCTCAAACCGTAGGCTGCGCAGCATTTCGGGGGTACGGTCGTCAACGGTTATCCATATGCGGTTGATGATGCCTGTGCCCTGAACGTCCAACAGAGGTTTGGTTTCACCCGCGTTAATAAAACTAAATGCGCGGCCTTTAGCACCGTTGTTTTCTAACCCTCCCGTCCCTTTTTTGGCGTCGGGGTTTTCTGGGCTTGCCCACCTGGTTGAAAGATGGTTGGTATCAAACTCATACAGCTTGGATTGGGCAGTGGCTTGTAATAACGCAAGTAGGCACGTAACGCAAAAAAGGATCAATATTTTGTTATTGGACATATCGTATTTTGTATTTCCATTCGTGAAAATTCGCATGCTAACATATACACCCTGGCCCGCAGTCTTCTTCCGGTTGTGCTTTTGCCGGTTTGCTATTTTTTAGTTCTTCTTCCGTGGCGGGGCGAACCTCATCAATAACGACATCAAAATAAAAACTGGTATCTAACTGAAAACTCGTTTCATGCGAAATAGATATTCGTTTTTCATCCCCGGCCTTCAGGCCAACCAACTTTGCTTCTAATGCAGGTAATATAACGCCGCTGCCATGCAGGTATTCCACCGCCTTGCCCTGCAGAATATCCTCCAGTACTTCTCCCGTGCTATTCCTCATCCTGTACCTGAGCGATACAACGGTATTGCTGCCCACCTGCATAACTCTTTATTTAAAAACCATCCGCTATTTGGTTTAGCTACCCATTGTCTTTCTCCGTTATTGGGTGTTTTCACCAACAACGATCATCGGGCGCTGACAATACGATGGTAGACCTACCTGTAGGCTTTGTTGGTGAAAATACCAACAAAGGCGAGTAAACCTAATAGCGGATAGTCATTCTTTATTTATAATGTCGCGGATTTGCCAGATACCATTACTTTATCAACCTGAATGGAACCGTCATATACTTTTAACTTTGGTTTGCCGTTAACCAAGCTTACCGTGCCAAAGCCTTTTTCGGTGGAAATAAAACTGGTAAAATCGCCTACCTTACTGTCAATATGTAATGTTTTGTCCACTGCATCGTACTGCACCCCGGTAAGCCCTTGCAACAGCCCATAGCTGGATAGTGCCCTGGCGTACCAGTGGCCGCATTCATACTCGTTAAAAGGGTTGCGGGCCTTGCCGTCGTAGCGCTTTCTGCACGCGCGCACAATATCCAGCCCTTCTTTTACTTTGCCCGTTAGCATCAAGTGGCTGGCCACTTGGTATTCAATGCCGGTCCAAACCTCATCGCTGTAAACAAACGGCAGGGACAATCTTCCGCCTTTTGGCCAAGAGCATAGCAACAGGCCGCCTTCATCCCCAAAAGCGTACGAAGGCCGCTGGGGGTTGGCATGCTCGCTTAGGTTGTTTTTTAAGTTATACCGGTGTACCGCAACAAGGTGACTTTTTGTTTTTTCAGCATCAAGCGGGCTCGGCAGGTAGCACATTGCCGCAATCCACGCACCCAATACGCCGTCTGATAAGCAGCCAGTACCGTATTGGTATTTAGGCCCTTCCTTTTCTAACAGTGCTATCGCCTCCATCGAATAATCACCGCCGTACGATTTTTTTGCCTGCTCCGCGGGGCTGCGGGCGTTTAACCCAGTGGTTGTTATTTTTTGGTAGAAGTATTCACCGTTAAACAACTCCGACTCCATAAATTGTTTACCTTTTGCATACAATTCGCTGTACAAGCTGGTGTCTTGGTGAAGAAAATTACCCATTTGTATGGTAGCCGTTAATGCACCTAAGTAAAAGCTGGTGCAGAGTGCATCCGGCCCCCAGAATTCGATATCGTAGGTGTTATGGTGCGGTTCTTCCACCACGCCTTTATGCCGAGGGTCCCAGGTGCGTATGCCATAGTCCATACTCACCTTTACTAGCGGGTAAATTTTTTCCAACCATGCATTGTTGCCACTAATACGCCATTCGCGGTGTACCTTCATAATGCCGCCCAACTGGCCGTCTGCCGCCGCGTAAAAATCATGTTTTAAAGGCCTTATAGGCAGGTAAGCCCTAAAAGTTTGGTGCCCTTCTATGTTTTGGCCCTCGCAAAACTCGGTATGGCGCAGGGTGCGTTCCATAGCGGGAAACAGGTGTGGAATCGCCTGCGCGTAGTTCCAAACATGGGTGCAACTGCCGTCACAACAACCGCCGCCGTCCGCACAACCCTCAAAACTCCATAACCGTCCGTCGTACTGCCGTAAAACGGTGGGTGATTTTAGGATGGATAGGTTGGCCGCCACTGCCTCCACCACCTCGGGCGGCAGGGTTGATGCATAAAAAGCATCCTTAAACAACGATGATTTTTTATGCAATGCATCATATTGCTGCTGCCAGTAAGCGGCAACATCGTGAATATCTTTAAACCGGTTGCTATACCAAGGTTTATAATTACCGGCGGTATAGTTTTTATCCGCTATGTTATCGCCCAGTGCATCGGATGTAAAGCATTGACCCTGCTGAACATTATTAATCTCCTCCTGCGGCAAATCATCCCCAATGCGTATGTTGGTTACTGGCACGTACCAGGCTGTCATCAGCTTTATTTTCTTAGTTTGGCCTGGCAGCAGGGTAAATGGCACATATAGGGATGCGCCGGGTGCGCCTTCGTCAACAGGGGCCGTGCTTTTTACATTGCCGCCGCGTATGGTTTCCCAGGTAATGGTAAGTGGGTCAAACCAGCCGCCCCTAAACCAGCAATGGTCTACAATTGTATTCGCATCGTCTGTATAAATGGCAAAATCGCCCAGCAGGTGTGGTTTATCCTTGGTACCGTTGCAGGAAAGTACAAAGCCACTGTCGATTTTTTTGATGGAACCTTTTTCATCCTCAATGGCCATGAAATTTCTGGCGTTGAAGGAGAAAACTGCCTCCAAGCTTTTTGTGCTGGTGTTGGTGAAACTATATTCCATAGCACCCACAGGCATGCCTGAATTATCTTTGTCGCCGGGGATGAAAGGACTCCACCCGGTGATAGTTGTTTTTAAGGGGATGTCTTTATCAGCCAAATTAATAATGCCAAATGGAAACTTGGTTTCAAAGTCAGCATAATGAAAACGTGGCAGCCCATAGATAGACCCCATGGAGCCGTTGCCAGCATCCGGCCGGCCGAATTTTTTCCAGTCTGGCACCGGGCCTTCCAATACCTTGGCACCGTATTGCAGGCCTTTTACACAAATGGCACCGAACATCCCGGGCTCGTTAAACACGTCGGGCCGGTTGCGCACCGACATGTGCGAGATGGCCCCCGTGCCTTCCATGCAAAACATTCCCGCGCCCATACCGCCGATGGGGAAAGCCAGCCTATTTAAGTTTTGGCCTTTGTAAACCGTGTTGAAAGGCCGGCCCTCAGTAGTGCTGTTAAATACATTACTGGATGAAATATCAAGCTTTTGTTCCCCCGTTTCTTTCCTTTTTAGCAATTCTGTTGGCGCAACAGTGGCGGTGATGCCCCCAATACCAAGGTTTTTGAGGAAAGAGCGGCGGCCAGATTTCGGTTTCATATTGCAAGCATTTTAAAATTCAATTTTTTTGTGTCGCATGCTGCAAATCCGCCGTGGCGGATTGACTTTTAATAGCCCCGGGTGAAACTCGGGGAACAATGACGTAGCGCATTATGTTTTGCGAACCCTGACGGGGTTCAACGCACCAAAAAACATATATGTTCAGCCCCTATCAGGGTTGGGTGTGCACTTACTCGTCTCTTCCACGAGTTTCACTCGGGGCTATTGACAGTTAACCCCGTTTCGGGGTTATATACTATGAATCTATTGTCGATTTTCCAGTGCGATCTTTCAGGCAACGCAATAATTCACTTACTTAACCGCCACCGTATTTGTTAATGTACCAATGCCCTCAATGGTTATACGCACCACATCACCCACATGCAATGTAAATTCGTGGCCTGGCACCATGCCCGTGCCGGTCATTAAATAACACCCAACCGTGAAATCCATTTCGCGGAAAAGGTATTCGGCCAGTTCGGGCAACTCGCGTTTCATCCTGTTTAGTTGTATGGTATCGTTAAACAGCTCTGTGCCGTCCCGTTGTATGGTTATGCTTATCGTTGTTTGCTTGGATATGGGTTGCTCAGGCACGTACAAGCATGGGCCCAAGGAGGCGCTTTTGTCATATACCTTGGCCTGCGGCAGGTACAAAGGATTTTCACCCTCAATGCTGCGGCTGCTCATGTCATTGCCGATGGTGTAACCCTGTATGGAGCCCTGTGCGTTGATAAACAAGGTAAGCTCCGGCTCCGGCACATTCCAGGCGGAATCTTTACGGATATACACAATCCCTTTATCGGCAACCACCCGCTGCGGCTGCGATTTGAAAAACAGCTCCGGCCGTTCGGCCGCATACACCTTATCATAAAAATCTGCCCCGCCGGATGCCTTGCTTTCCTCCATCCTCGCATCGCGGCTGCGCAGGTAGGTAACACCCGCAGCCCAAACCTCCTGGCTGCCGATGGGTGGCAGGGAATAATTGGCCACCCAGTCGTCAAATACTTCTTGGGTTATGCCTGCGTTACGGGTACTTTGCTGTTGTAGATAAGCATATAGGTTTGGCTGGTTTACCACTTCATCCCAACGTTCTTGCAAAATGCATATGCCTTTCTCTGTTTGCAGCAATATGCCCGTGGTTGTTTTGTAGAGTTTCATATTGGCGTTATATACCCGGTGTGACGATTTCCGTTTGACCGGGGGAGTTAATATTGGTTTGCGAAGTATTTGTACTCATCTGCCAGTAGGCAAGTAAATACGGAATGCGGAGGCCTCGAGAGCGGCATTACGCCTACCGATAAGGCCTATTCATGTACCTATTTCATAGTCTCGCTAGTATATAGTTCACTAAAAGAAATAGACCCTACATGCGCCCAGAATCGTAATTATTCAGGAATAAACTTTAAAAGTTCGTCCAGCTCTTTATCAGTAAGGTTGTCCATTTCTGACTTGTCATAAATGGCAACCAGATAAACGGCAGCCTCAGTAACTATAATATTTGTAATAACCCTTGCACCGCCACTTTTTCCTTTGCCTTTAGCTGCAAATTGGCAGCCGTATTTTAAAGCAGTTATTACCAAGAGCAGTGCCTTGCGCCGGGTTTTCTTCCAAGCTTTTTAATAAACTGCCAAATTCCTTTTTAAGCGAGGCATATTTTTTTACCAGCCGTTTAAGCTGTCTATCAAAAGGCGGTATTGTGAAAACACTATAGTTCATCCAATAATTCTTTGGCAGGTCGTGCTTTTAATTTTCCCTCGCGTACCAACTTCAAATTTTCCACGGCCTCTTTCACTTCTTCCATCAAAAGGGCTTTTTCGTCAGAAATGGTTTTTGTTTTTACATAAGGCAGCCCTCGTAGCACTTCCAACAAAGAAGCGGCTTTGTTGTCCTTTATATCTAATAGTACTCTCATAATAGTTTTTTGTTTTAGGCTAAGTTTGATTGGCAAGGGGGGGTGAGTATTGTTGTAAGCCGAAGACCGTCACACAACCTTCCTCACTCCCGCAGCAGTTTCTCCACCTCCTCCACCGTAAGCCCCGTACTTCTCGCAACATCCTCTTTAGCAAGCCCCAGTTTTAATAAATTTCCGGCAATATCTTTGGTGTTATCTGTTACGGCATCCTTAACGGCCGCCGTAACAGCATTTTTTATGGCCTTCGACATCCGCCCCCTGTCGTCTTGCTCGCGCATCAAAACATAATCGTACGCATCCAATTCAGCCTTCGTCCAATTGTGCTTGTCGGCATCTTCATAAGCACTCCGTAAGCCTTCGTCATGCACACTGGCGGGGATAACCTCTAAATTTTCAGCATTCTTAATAAAGTAAACCCATTGGTCAATAATGGTGGATAATTCACTTTCTTTTTTGTTGAACTTCGGCAGTTCTATAAAATTGAACTCAATATCCGATATAACATTCTCCCCCGTTTCTATGTCTAATATTTTATGGCGGCTTATATAGCCGGTGTTTTGGGTTACGGTAAAATCCAAAATACCTATAAAAAAAGTGGGGTGTAATTTCTCATATAAGTCACCCCGTTCAATTTGGGAGGAGTAGCTTTTCGAGGCGTAATACAGTACCCTTTTGTCAAACCCATCCACTTCTGCCACCTGCATTTCTACAATATACTCCCTGCCGTTTTGGTCTTTTGCCTTTACATCAACAATAGTAACCTTACCACCCCTAAGCGCTGGTAATTGGTAGGGTGTAAGAATATCAACTGTTATAATTCTCCTGTCGTTTTCAAACAATAAAATGGCATTCAAAAAAGAAACTAACACTTCCTTCCTGTTCTCGTTTCCGAATATTTTCCGGAACGCCATATCGTTTGTAACATCCGCAAATTTCATGGCATAAAGATATTGATTTATCGCAAACGCAGTAAGACGGTACTCTCCGAAGTCTCCGGACTTCGTAGTTCTATGCTAAGAGTCTCCGACTCTTTCAAATACGGTGTCGGTCCAAAGGACTCCTTGGGAGAGACACCGTGCATAATGCTGCGAAGTCCTGAGACTTCGCAGAGCGGGTTTATCGTAAACGCAGTCAGACGGGGACCGTCAGACTGCCTTACCATTTCTTCACCTCATCCAAATCCACGCCCAGTAATTGTTTGGCCAGTGCGCTTAAGGCCGCATAATCGCCTTGAAAATGGCAGGTTGTTTGTTTATAGGCCTGCACCTCGCCCGGTTTAAGTTCCTTTGCCGCAGAAGAAGATTCTATTTCGTAAAAAGGGCCAAGCTGGGTGCCGTCCTGCATGGGGCCGTCGTTGTAACTGTTAATAACATCGCCTTTGTACGGCTCTTTTTGTATCTCCCACTTGCTGTTTACGTAAGCCCCGGTTTTATCCACCTCCGGTATAAGAATAGTAAGCACGTTCTTTTTAAAGTCAAAACTGCCCGCAATGGCTTTTGCCACAACGGGGGATAAGCCGAGTTTGCCCCTCGATTTTCCATCGCAACGAAAGTATAAAACACTATTTTTCACCAATAGCCTGTCAGCAGGTATTTTGCCAAAATAATTGTCAGTGATATGTTCTTTTGCGTTTGCCCCAGGGTGGAAGGGGATGATGACTTTGGTTTCGTCGGAAGGGGTAAACTGCCCCAACAGCCAGATAGACAATAACCCCGTTTCTTTTTTCCAGGCATTGGTACCGGTGTTTTTTAACTGGTTGTCTGTTTCAAAAGCCACATATTGCAGTCCATCCGGCACAGTCGTGTGCAGCTTGCCTTCAATGCCTGCTTTATCCAGCAACGCTATTTTTCGGGTAATATTAAAGGTGAAATCAGTGCCTGAATAGTTGGTGATGGTTGCATTTTTGGTGAAAGTGGCTTGAGATTGCGAGGAATCTGCCACTTCGTACACATCGGTGTCAACAACCGGCGGTACCTGCCAGTGGGTTACGTTAAAGCTGTCGCCTTTTTTAAAATATAGGGAGTATTGGCCGCCTTCGGGGCCTAACCAAAAACGTTCCTCTCCGCCGTAGGCATTAAAATGGGCGGCTTGTTTGCCTGAACCAATCAGCCCGTAGTTAAGCCACCCGAAGCTGCTGCCACTGTCTCCACCTGCGGTGCTGGTTATTACGCGGCCCTGGTAATCGGCACTTAGCAATACTTTGGCGCTGCCATTGGTTAATTCAAGCACTTTGCCTGTATGCTGTTTTAAAAAAGCCGCATCGTACCCGTAGCTGCCTTTAGCAAAGGCTGTGTCGGTTGCAGCCTGCCCATCCTGCTTTACGGGTTGGTTACAGCCCAAGGTGGCACACGCGGTTAAACCGATAATCAATTTCTCTGAAATTTTTTTCATAATGGCTGTTAAAAATAAACGCAAGCAATACACTGTAATAAAACACCAAGGTAGTATGAAAAGCCACATGCGGGATGGCTATTTTTTTTCATTTTGTACGCGCTTTTTAGCATGGTTGTGGGCTTGCTAAAACGGTGGCTTTCTAAATTACATTCGCATATCGGGCATATTTTACTTTTACACCCACCCCGTTACCGGCAATTTGGTAATTTGCCGGTATCCAAAACAAGCATTGCTTTATGGCACCACTAGTAAAAACAGCTTTTGTACCCATGCTCGCCATAGCCCACGGCACCACCAGCCTTGCGTTTTATAAATCTGCCTTCGGGGCCACCGAAACTAAGCACCTAACAAACGACGATGGCAGCATACATGTTTCAGAAATGTTTATTGACGGTGCCATGTTTCATTTTCATGAGGAGTCTTGGGATGGCAGCAGCTTTGCCCCGTCAACGTATAATGGCGTTACCACCATCATCGGTCTTATGGTAGCCGATGTGGATGCGGTGATGGCACGTGCCGTTGCAGCCGGTGCCATTGTTAAAAGCCCCGCCCAAAGCTACGACTACGGCTACCGCCAAGGCGAGTTGGTTGACCCACTTGGCCACCGCTGGTTGATTGAGCAAGTGATATAGGTGTGAGGGTTGAAGTGTATGGTATTTTCCCTTCTTGCATGAGTCTTAAACAATTCGGTTCCACTGTATACCAGTCCGTGATTTGGGTTAATTCTGATTTTGACGTGCTAACAGTATAGAGAGTTTACTACAATAACATAGAGGCTTTGTTCTTTGAAGACCGAGTCTCACAGCGACAGTTGCGAGTAAACTGGGTAAGTTCGCCATCCAAAAAATTAAACCTTATTGAATGAAAAGTATCACGCAACGAGGTTACAAGAAGGGTACGCAGTTACATGTGGGGAGGCGTATGCTTGGCAAAGACGCCCGGAGGGATCGGGCTTTGCCTTGATTTTTTTGGTTCTTTTTGCATCAAGGCAAAAAGAACAGTATATTGACTGAGAGGTGTTTGCAAAGAGGAAGGTTTGCAAATACACATCAAAATAAGAATTAGCCATGTTTTGTCATTAACTGCCATGGTGCTATTTTTGGTGCCATATGCAGGCTTTTAACAATCCCCTTGTTGCGGTAGTGGTGCTTAACTATAATGGCTTGCATTATTTGCAAAATTTTTTGCCGTTTGTGCTGGAAAGCAGCTATGCCAATAAAAAAATTTATGTGGCAGACAATGCGTCCACCGATGACAGTGTGGCCATGCTACAAAGAAATTTTCCCCAAGTTGAATTGATATTGCTGGATAAAAACCATGGCTACGCCGGGGGCTATAACCTCGCCTTGGCACAAATAACCGCGGACTATTACGTACTGCTAAACAACGATGTAGAGGTTACCCCCAATTGGATTTACCCCATTGTTGAACTAATGGAAAGCGACCCCGCCATTGCCGCCTGCCAGCCTAAAATACTGCAATACAACAACCCTACCTATTTTGAATATGCCGGTGCCTGCGGCGG
This sequence comes from uncultured Parafilimonas sp., assembly GCA_903882935.1. Classification (GTDB taxonomy): domain Bacteria; phylum Bacteroidota; class Bacteroidia; order Chitinophagales; family Chitinophagaceae; genus JABDFW01. Next base: position 181,914 of record CAIRZB010000084.1, read on the forward strand.
CTGGTTGGATGCTTTGGGCTTTGCTTTTAGCCGCGGGCGTGTGTTTGACGTGTGCGAGGCCGACACAAGCCAATACAACCAGCCCCAAAACATATTTTGGGCCAGCGGCGCGGCCATGTTTGTACGGGCTGCAGCCTATAAGCAACTGGGCGGCCTTGACGGTTGGTTTTTTGCCCACATGGAGGAGATTGACCTTTGCTGGCGCATGCAATTGGCCGGCTACCGGGTAATGTGCCAGCCACAAGCGGTGGTGTACCATGTTGGCGGCGGCACCCTGCCCAAAGGCAACACCCGTAAGGTGTTTTTAAACTTTCGCAACAACTTGGTAATGATGGCCAAAAACCTGCCATGGTACCAAAAATTATACAAGCTGCCGCTGCGCGTTATGCTTGATGTGGTGTTTGCCCTTAAAAACTTACTGGCAGGCCAACCGGCCCCTTGTAAAGCTGTGTTTAAAGCGCATGTGGCGGTACTTGGTTGGATGCTTTCAGCAAAAGGCAAAAGCAGCGCGCAGGCTGTTTACAAGGCCGGGCGTTTACCGCTTAACAAACTGCAAGGCGTGTATAAAGGCAGCATCGTATGGCAGCATTTTGTAAAGGGCAAAACAACTTTTTTACAAATTGTTGATAACAAGTTTTCTTAATTATGGCGCAACACCTATTTTTGCGTACCAATAACAAATAATTATGGCACACGAAGTTGACATATACGATGGCGAAAACATTAGGGGTAAAAAGGAATTTGGCTATAACTGGATAAACTCAAGCCGCTTTTTGTTTTACTTACAGTTGCTTTTAACCGTAGCGTTTTTATTTGGTGCCAGTTATAAGCTTTACCAAACACGTTATATGGGCAAGCCTGATGTTGAGGTGCAGAGCAGCAGCGAGTACACGCCTAAGTACAAATAAAAAAAGTTGGACAAAAATTTTGCAGTGTCACAAAACTTCCTATTTTTGCACTCCCAAAACGAAAAAAGCTCTTAAAGAAGGCATAAGCGGAAGTAGCTCATTTGGTAGAGCGCGACCTTGCCAAGGTCGAGGTAGCCGGTTCGAGCCCGGTCTTCCGCTCCAAAAAAAATCCCGCAACGGCGGGATTTTTTTTCAGCCTGCCACAACACTGTGGCGTTTGAAAATGAGTTTAAAAGTTTTACCAGTGTTTTAATGGATGCCCCGATGGTGGAACTGGTAGACACGCAGGACTTAAAATCCTGTGACCCGCAACGGTCGTACGGGTTCAACTCCCGTTTGGGGCACAAAAAATGAAGCAGCTACGAAAGTGGCTGCTTTTTTTATTTGGGGGTGGGTACAACTATACGGCAACATTTCGACAACATTTCAAATCCTCACACTCGGCTCAGCAAAGCAATTTTTTATAAATATGCCTTGTAAAATATATCGAGCGTTTACTGTAGCAAAAGTAGTTTGTATACTTAACAGATTAGTAACTGTTTTACAAATTCGGATATTTACGGATATAAATGCGGATATTTCTTATAAATACGGATATTTGCGGAGATAAATGCGGATATGCGGATTGAAAATTTAAAAATTACACCTGAAATATTATCCTTTATCTCGGAAATAGATGAATTTAAAGGCGCGTGGAAGGCATTGGGGCAATTGGCACCAGAAATACTAACTTCTTTACAACAGGTTGCCACTATTGAAAGTGTGGGTTCTTCAACCCGCATTGAGGGGAGTAAATTGAACGACCATGAGGTGGAAGTTTTACTCAATAATATTCAATTAAAGAAATTTGAAACGAGGGATGAGCAAGAGGTTGCGGGATATTCGGCAGCGATGAATATTATTTTCCAAAATTTTGAACATATTGCGCTAACGGAAAATTATATTCAGCAGTTGCATAAGGAATTATTGCAGTACAGCGAGAAAGACTATTGGCATAGAGGCCAGTATAAAAAATTTGCTAACCATGTGGAAGCTTTTAGCGCAGACGGTAAAAGTTTGGGCGTTGTTTTTGAAACGGCCAGCCCTTTTGAAACATATAAGCGAATGAATGACCTTGTTGGGTGGGCCAACCAATTTTATACGGAAAAAAAACTGCACCCGCTTTTAATTGCGGCTGTCTTTATTGTGGAGTTTCTTGCCATCCACCCTTTTCAAGATGGCAATGGAAGATTGTCAAGAATATTAACCACCCTTCTATTACTAAAAACTGGGTACGCGTATGCGCCTTATGGTTCACTTGAAGCAGTGATTGAACAGAGTAAGGAGGCCTATTATTTGGCATTAAGGCAAACGCAGGGTACATTAAAATTAGAAGAGCCTAATTGGCAACCTTGGGTATCGTTTTTCCTAAACGCATTAAAAAAACAAAAACAGAGGCTTGAGGCAAAACTTGAACGGGAAAAAATGTTGATGGGCCGGTTGCCGGCATTATCATTGCAAATAATTAAGTTGGCAAAAGAAAGAAAAAGGATAACTAAAAGTGAGATAGCTGCCTTTACCAATGCTAATAGCCATACCATAAAAAAACACCTTGAAGCACTTGTAGATAAACATTTTTTACAAAAAAACGGAGTAGGTAAAGCCACTTGGTATTCTGTAAAAAATAGTTATTAATATTTTTTGCATAGTATCTGCCAAGTTTTATTTTAAGATTAAACAGAAATAGAAGATAGTATAAAACCCTTAAGAATCTCTGATAGCAGATTGAAAATATTTTATCATTTTCGGGTTACATATCTTATAATCCTTTAGTGTTGAAGAAAATAAAAGTAGTTTTTTTATAAGTGGCTTTGGCATATTCGTGTGGTATGAAGCCGAAACAACACAGCACGGCTGTGCCTGTAAACAACACTGTAACAGTTGATACGGCAAATAATAAAGGCGGCTTAAAGAATGGTGTCGCAGGCGTAAGCAACGACTTAAAAACTAACACCATAAACTATTTGTGCGTTGATAATTTCATTCAGTTCAGGAAAGCCGTTTGCCAGGGCGATGTTGCTAAAGTGCAAAATTGGTTTAAATTTCCCTTGTTAAAACCTAATGGTATTTGGCAGTTAATTTACATTGAGAGAGGGATTGACAGCAAGAATAGCAACATGCCTTTTACAAGGAAAGACTTTTGGAAATTTTTTTAACAGGATATTTACAGATAGGTTTATAAAGTGCATAGCAAAAATTGAACCTGAAGGATTACGTACGAAAGGCGAAGCTTCCAGCCTGGATTTTTTAATCTTTAGAGGAAATGATACGGTAGTTTACCACATGAAAGTATTCCTTAGTGCTGTAGATACAACTTTACCTGTAGTCCTCAATTCATCCGTTTACGTGCATATTAATAACGATAGGCATGTATATTCATATCATCGTGAGGGTATGGGTATCGGGTATGTATTCGACATTCAAAAGAACGGGCTATTGCGGTTTAAAGAAAATGCTTTTGGCAGGTTAAAAATCACCAGTTACATTTTTGTCATTTTCAAAGGCTGATGTAAAAATCTGCAATCGCCAGTCCGTCCCTAATCTTTCCGGTCTTTTGCCCCCCTGCTGTCCGACGACTTTCGCATATCACTTCGGATTTCTTTTAAAATACCTCGTCTCGAACTAACCGCCGCAGGGCCTATGCCATCCGCGCTGCTCCCCATATCCCGAACAGGTGTATGATGTGCAATACCCGTCCAAACGCCTACACGTGCCATTCTAAAGTATAAAGCTATTTCAGTACGATAAACCCCCATTACCGTATACAGATAAAAAAGCCACTTCTTATTTTGTGAGTTGACCGATGGAATAATAGTTGTCAATTTGACAAAATAAATTTTCTGCAACCGATTGCAAACCTATAATTTTGGAACAGATTGCTGGGTGCCGTTCGCCTTATACAAATCGTAAAGTACTTGCCGGGTGGTTAACACGGGGTGTGTTTGAACAAGTTTGCTATACTGTTATTCAAGAAACTAAATCGCCATATTACTTTACCAGTAAAAAACTAAAACAGCGGATATTTATTAAAAAAACAATAGCATGAAAAATATTTTTTTAAAAGCCGTATTTGGCATGTTTGTATTTAGTGTTTTTACTGTTTGTGCTATACATGCACAAACAACCTTAACGCTTAATGTTACCAAGCCAGGTGCCACCGTAAGCCCTATGTTGTATGGGTTGATGACCGAGGAAATAAACCACTCCTACGACGGCGGCCTGTATGCAGAACTGATACGCAACAGGATATTTAAAGACAATAAAACAAAGCCGGAAGGATGGAGCCTGGTGAGGGATGATTCATCAGTACAGGCAAGTATTAAACTAATCGCTGCTGATGAAGACCATATCCCCCTGGACGAGCGTTACCATGCTATAAACGGCTCGCTGTCAACCTGCCTGATGCTCACCGTGGAAAAAGCAGGGGGACGGGTAGGTATCGCCAACGAAGGTTACTGGGGTATTCCGGTAAAGCCTTCCACCCCTTACAAGGTCTCGTTTTACCTGAAGGGAACGGCCCGCACCGAGCCGTTCCGCTGGCCTTGGGAACCTAAGCCCAACACGCCGCCTTTGCCCGACATTGAAAATAATACGGCCGGGCCAATAACCGTTAGCATAGAAAGCAATGACGGTAAAACGGTGTACGCCACAGGCACCGTTGAGCTGGAGAAAAGTATTTACTGGAAGAAGTATGAGCTTACTTTAACCACGGCAGCTGGTATAATACCTACAAAAGATGCCCGTTTTGTAATAACCACCAACAGGGTAGGTTTATATTATTTTAACCTGGTTTCTGTGTTTCCACCCACCTATAATAACCGTGGTAATGGCAACAGAACTGATATTATGGGTATGCTGGTTGATATGAAACCAAAGTTTTTGCGTTTTCCCGGTGGCAACTTTTTGGAAGGGCCGTTGATTACCGACGCTTTTCCGTGGAAAACAACCTTGGGCCCGCTTGAAAGCCGGCCCGGCCACAGAGGCTCGTGGGGCTACCGCCCGTCAGACGGGATGGGTTTGCTTGAGTTTCTTGAATGGGCGGAAGATATGGGCGCGCAGCCGTTGCTGGCGGTGTATGCAGGCTACTCATTAAGTGGCGACCATGTGGATGCAGGCCCGCTTTTGAAGCCTTATGTGGATGATGCGCTGGATGAAATTGAATATGTAATGGGCGATACCACTACCTATTGGGGCGCTAAGCGTGCTAAAGACGGGCATCCCCAGCCTTTTAAACTTACCTATGTGGAGATTGGCAATGAAGATTGGTTTGACAGGTCGAATAGTTATGATTTACGGTTCAACCAATTTAGCACTGCCATCGCGGCAAAATACCCGCAACTTACCTGCATTTCTACCATTGCCGAGGCACAATACCCCCAAATGAAAGTTACCACCGGCAAACGGCCCGAGGTAATGGACGAGCATTATTACCGCAACGCTTGGGACATGTGGGAAAATGCCTCGCAATATGACAGATACGACCGCAACGGCCCTAAGATATTTGTGGGGGAGTGGGCCACGCGGGAAGGTGCCCCGACAACAAACCTTAACGCCGCGCTGGGCGATGCCGCATGGATGACGGGCATGGAACGCAATGCAGACCTGGTTATTATGTCGTGTTACGCACCGTTATTTGTAAATGTCAACACCGCCACCACCACCGCACCCAAAGCATGGCAGTGGGATAGCGACCTGATAGGGTATGATGCGCTAAACAGTTATGGTTCGCCATCGTACTACGTACAAAAGTTGTTCAGCCATTATTTGGGCAATAAAATTGTACCCATAACAGCGGCAAATGTACCGGTACAATACCGCCCGCTCACCCCAAAAGACAGTGCGAGCGGCATAAGTGCCAAAGCAATACCCGCCATGTTTTACGCGGCTACCATAAACGATACCACTGGCATTGTGTATGTTAAAGTTTTGAATACAACGGCAAAAAAACAAACCGTGAATATTAAGCTTGACGGTATTACTAAAAGCTTTGCCGAGGCAACGCTGGTGGTGATAAAAGGCGACAAGCCCATTGATACCAATACCATTGCGAACCCAGAAAAAATAGTACCGCAAACATCCGTTATAAAAGAGGTAAAGCCTGTTTTTTCGCGGGTGCTTGAACCTTATTCCATTACGATAATGGAGCTAAAACCGGGGAAGTAATTGCCCGTCCGATCAGTAACATGTTAAAACAAAAGCAACACCCTCTATCCGTATGGCTCCCGCATTGGGCGCGGCACAGGTTGGCCTACCTAGGTGCAATAACCCCACTGCTGTGCCGGGTAATTGAAAGTGATAGCTGAATGTGTAGCACTGCTGCGGTTCTGGCTAATAGTGGCTAAACAGTGCAAGCGGGCCTGGCAACCAGGGAGTATTTTGCACAACCAATGCTAAATAGTACCACCGCAACCAAGAATAAATTTGTATTTGCTTCTTGGCAGTATGGCCGCACAGTCTTGCAGTGTTAGCGTACTTACCCGAATGACTGGTCGGGTGCAGTGCTATTCCCAAGTTGTACACCACTGCCCAATAACGCACGAGGTAACTTCGCGCCAGCCATTTTGCGGCTAATGATATACCAAGAGCCGATTTCGTAGTTTATTCGGCTCTTTTATTAAGCAAATTGGTTTTGACTGTAGAAAATTTAGTCAACGTCGAAATATTCGGCAACTTATCACCCCTTACTCAACGGTATTTCTACAATAAAGGCACTGCCCTTGCCCAGGGTGCTTTCTACTTTTATTTTACCCTTAATTACATCAACCACTGTTTTTACATAGCTCATGCCCAACCCAAAGCCCTTTACGTTGTGTATGTTGCCGGTATGCGCACGGTAAAATTTTTCAAAAATTCGCTTTACCGTTTCTTTGCTCATGCCAATGCCATTGTCGGCCACGCGCACTACTAGGTTTTTAGCTGTGCTGTGGGTAGTAATGCGTATTAGCAGGGTTTCGCGGGAGTATTTTACCGCATTGTCAACCAGGTTGTTAACCATATTGGTAAAATGCGTTTCATCAGCCAATATTACATCGTTGGCAGCGTTAAGCAACAATTCAACTTTTCCCTGCCGTTCCTGCAACTGTAGTTCAAAATTGCCAACCACCTCCTTAATAACGTCGTGCACGTGCAACTTCACCAAATTCATTTTCAAGTCCTGCCGCTCCATCAGCCCGGCCTGCAAAATGGTTTCTACGTGCTTGTTCATGCGCTTGCTTTCCTCCTTAATAATACCACTGAAGTACTGTAGCTTTTCGGGGTCGCGCTGCACCTTTTCATTCCTTACCGCATCCACAGCCAGCGACACGGTTGCCAACGGAGTTTTCAACTCATGGGTCATGTTATTAATAAAATCACTTTTAATAAGGCTTAGCTTACGTTGGGTAAGCATGGTACGCACGGTAAGGTAAAAAGCTGCAATTACTATTAAAGTAAATAACACCGAGCCTGCCACCATCCATATCAACGATTTCCAAACTTGTTGGTCAAAATCCGGCACCGCTATAACCAGGTATTCATAATTACCGCTGGTGTTGGCTGGGTAACTTTCGGTTGTAATAGGCATAAAATGCTGGCGCAGGTGGGCGGTGTCGGTGGTAGATACCTCAATATAGTTTTTCGACTGCATCTCCAAGGTAAGGTCGGCAGAGGTAATGGCAAATTCAAAGTCCACATTCTTTAGCCCTTCCTTGTTCATTTCATTCCTCAACTTATTATATACTTCGGCATTGGTATAGTGCTCAGATACCGCCGGAGGTTTTACGGTAGAAAAATTCATGTTGTCGGGGAATAGCTTGGAGGAAGGATTCCTTTGAAAACGGACCAGCGGTGCACTCGGCCCCTGCCTAGCCAGCTCGTGGGCAACACCATAACAGGCTTTGTCCATCCTATCCTTAAAGCTGTTTTCGGTTACTTGGAAAAGGTTGGAAAACCATGAAAGCTGTATGATGATAATGCCTACAATAGACAGAAAAATAAGCACAATTATTATGGGAATAATCTTCTTCATTTATACAAAAGTATACCCGGTAGGGCTTTTAAAAATAATATTAAGTGCTTTAGCAGCTTTTTAACGAAATAAATATCCGCATATTTAATTGCACAATGTAAACTAAATTCCTACTTTTCGGCAATGGGAGAGATAACAGCCGGAAAAATTTTGATTGCCGAACCTTTTTTAAAGGACCCCAATTTTATGCGCTCGGTTATTTTTTTGTGCGAGCACCAACCCGAAAGCAGCTTGGGCTTTGTTCTTAACCGGTTATACCCGCTGGCCATTGGCTAGTTGATTGCTGGGTTGGAGGGGTGTGACTTTCCTGTTTTCTGCGGCGGGCCAGTGCAAACGGACACCCTGCAATTTTTACACCGCTCACCGGGGCTTATTACCGGCGGCGTTGAGGTTGCCGACGGCATTTATTGGGGCGGTGATTTTACCGAGGTGGTTCACCTTTTAAAGGAAAACAAACTACAGCAGGTAAACATTCGCTTTTACGTGGGTTACAGCGGCTGGGGCGAAGGCCAGTTAGACAGTGAGATGGAACAAAAAACATGGCTGGTGACCGAAGGCAGCAAAAAGCTTGTTTTTCACCGAGATACCAATTTAATTTGGAAAGACGCCCTTATGCAAAAAGGTGGCGAATACCAGCAGCTTATCAACTACCCAATTGACCCACAATTGAATTAACCAGACAGCCATATTTTGCAAAAGCATTACCATCGTAAGCCATTGGAATGTAAATGGCAGAAAAATATGCTTATACAAACTAACGTGCAACAAAAACCATTTATCTAACCAAAGTAACTGTGCCTTTAAAATCGTACACCACACCTGTTGCACACATTATCTGCGCCATATATACGTAAACGCCCTGTGGCTGCGGGTTACCGTTTAACGACCCATCCCAGCTGTTGGCACTGTCATCGTTACCAATATTACTTCTTTCAAACACTTTTTCCCCCAGGCGGCCAAAGATTACCAAATGTTTTATAAGCCGTATGCCGTATCCCTTAATCAAAAACCGATCGTTGATGTTATCGTTGTTAGGCGTAAACGCGTTGGGCACATAAATACGGTCTTGCGTACATAATAAGTCCACCTTCGCCGTGTCAGTTGCGGTACATCCATAGCCATTGGTTACCGTAACCGTGTAAACAACTGGCAACATCGGCTTACTTAAGGTGCTTTGGCAATTGGTGCAGCTTAAGTAATCAGCAGGCTTCCAAGCATACTGCAACACATCCACGCTTGCTTGGGTGGTTAGCTGTGTACTGGTGCCAGCTATAATTGTAATAGCCCGCGGTGTTATGGTTACGCTTGGCCGCGCCTTAACAACCAACTGTATAATTGCAGTGTCAGTAAAACACCCCGCCTTGTCGTAGCCCACCACACTATAGTTTTGGCTGGTTGTTGCGCTAACCACCGGGTTGGGTATTTGGGTATTGCTTAAACCATTGCCTGTTATCCACTTATAACTGTTGGCCCCAGAAACGTTAAATTGTGCTGTGTTGCCTATACAAATATTTAAAACAGAATCTGTTTTTACCTTAATTGGCAAATTAACCGTTACCAAAACTGAATCGTTGGTAATACAGCCATATATATTTGTAGCCTTTACAAAATACAATCTGGTACTCACAGGGCTTACAAAAGGGGATGCACTGCTGGTGTCGCTTATTTTTACAGACGGGCTCCACAAAAAAGTTTGGGCATCATGCGCCAACAGCTGCACGCTATTGCCCAGGCAAACCTTGGGCTGCTGAGGCTGTATGTTTACTGATGGCAATGCATGTACATGCAGGGGGCTATAAGCTGTGTCGTAACAACCATTGTTGTTTACTATCAATGTTACTTTGTAAATACCGGAATCTTTATAATATGCAGTAACCGGCCCTTGTACTTGGGCGGGCTTATTGTTGTCGTAAAACTGCCATTGCCAGCCAAGGCTATCGGTAAAATTGGTTGCGGTTGCCTTAAATGTAGCAGTAGCATTTTCACAAATATCTAATGGCCCAGTAATTGTTGCTTTGCTAATAAGCTGGGCCAAAATATTATATTTAACGGTTCGTACGCAACCGTAGGGCGACTGCACGGTTAAAACAACACCATAACGGCCTGCTTTATGGTATTTAAACAATGGGGCTGCATTGTTGCTAGTATCCTGCACATTACCAGTGCCAAAATACCAGTGGTATTGTAAGGGCAGTTGCAGTTGGTCGTGCGAAATGCTTGTTGTTGTGGGGATAAAATTAATCAACGTTGAGTCGCAAATAACGCCCGGCGTTTGGGCAACTGATGCGCTTAGGGAGTCTATAACTATTTTACTGGCCAATGCAGATGTACCTTCGCAACCACCGCTGTCTTTAAGTATCAATTGGGGAGCATAAATACCGGGTCTTTTATATAAATGCCTTGAAAAAGCATCGTTGTTGGCAAGTACTGTACCGTCTCCAAAGTCCCAGGTGAATGATGAAGCATTTTTTATAGCGGCGCTCAACTGTACCGTTAACGAGTCGCAACCTGTTATTTTATCGGCCGATAAAATAGCATATGGCCCCTTAACGGTAATATAATCTAAGGTTGAATCAAAGTTGTTATTACTATCGTAACCATATAAAATTACTTGGTAAACACCGGGCTTGTTATAGGTGTGGTTAACGGTGCCTTGGTTGCCCCCTTGGCTACCATCACCGAAATTCCAATAAATACGGTTCGCATTTTTAGTTTGGCTTTTAAACGTTACAATTACAGGCGGGCAGTTATTGTTGTTAATATAAGATAGCGTATAGGTAAATGCTGTGTTAACGATGCCCACATGAATAACCTGCACTGAGGTATCTGTACAAACCATTGCGTTATTAGATGCAATAAGCTTTACCGTATCGGCACCCAATTTATTAAACACGTAAGAAGAATTAAAGTTTTGCGAGGTACTGCCATCAGGAAATAACCAAGTGTAGGTTACACTGTATGCATTAAACGTACTAGATATGTTTTTAAAATAAACAGTGGTATTTGCAAACACCGAGCTTTGGGAAACCGTAAAATTTGCTTTGGGGCCATTCGCTTGGGCATTGCTCCCACTACTATTGGTGGTGATGTTGGTGCAGCCAGCGGCATCTGTAACTTTTAAAGATACTGGATACTTGCCGGGAATTGGATATACATGCGATACATCTTGGCTCTTAGTGACTGTTTGCGTTGTTCCGTCGCCAAAATTCCAAAGCCAGGTTTTAATGGGTACGTTAGAACCTGCCAAAGAAGTGTCTTTGATGACTACTGGCATATTAAAACAAACATAGTTGTCGGTGATTTTAAACCCAGCCTTTGGGCCATGAATTTTAAGGGGGATAAAATTAGAGGTATCATAGCAGTTAAAATAGTTGGATTGTGTAATAAACCGTAACTGGTTTTCACCTGGATTTAAACCAGCTACTGACCCACTATATTTTGCGGTATTGTATTGATAACCATTCAACGGGAAAGGGGCTGGGGCAAAATCGCCATATTGTAATGCTTGGATATTATAAAAAATCCCGTTACCGATTGGCGCAGGATTAACCTCCATGTTATTTACCAAAATAGAAACAGTGTCGTTGCCGCAGGCTGCTGCCTGCAATGAAGTGAGTACCGGATTTTGCTTAAGCAACACGAAGGCCGTTAAAGAATCGCCCATTGAACAAGTGCCGTTAACACCAGTTAATACAACATTGTAGCTGCCTGTTTTGGTATAGGTATGGTTAACCTTTGCAACCTTTGTATTATAAGTTACCTTATTGGTTCCGTCACCAAAATCCCATATATAATCCACTACTTTTCTGGAAGATTGGCCAAACGTTACCTGACCCCTAGAATTGTTGCAGGTATTGGCTTGGGATGATATTTTAGGAAAATCGGGCTTGACAGTAATATAGTTAAACTTACCAATAGTATCCTTACAACCTTGGTTTGACAACGCAACCGACACAGTATAAACTGAGTCTAGATAGTATTGGTGGGTAATGGAACTGCTAGCATTATTTACCGTGGTTTTATCACCGAAATTCCAAGAATATGACCAGTCGGGCATTGGTGGCGCAACAGTAAAAGTTATTGGTGTATTACCACAAACAATTGTATCTGGCAAGGCTGATAATGTAACATCGGGCTTATCAATCATTATCACAGACTTAAAATTTACAGAACCAGCACAACCAGATATTGTAAGGTAATTAAGTGTTACTATAAATGTACCAGCTGCTGTAAAACGGTGGTGTGGTTTGGAGGAAGTGTCAATCGCGCTTCCGTCTCCAAAATTCCATTGGTATGTATTTATTTCATCTGGCGGTGTTGCAGAAAAGTATAGCACAGAACCAGTGCAGCCTGAAGTTGAATAAACCCCGCCGCTATCTGCCACATTGATTGCAACATTTGGGGGTACCAAGTTTACCGTCTGGGTTTTAAAGGCAGTGCAACCCGCTGCATTTGTTATTTTAAGCAATACGTTGTAGTTATCCTGGCTGTTAAATGTGTAATTTACTGATTGGCCACTGGCTATTTTTGTAAAGGGGTAACCGTCAAACCATTCCCATTTAACACCTCCGTCTTTAGCAGTATCTTTAAGCGTTACAGTTATCGGCGGCGTACATACCCCACCTTGTGCGTTCGCAACAAAGGGTCGCGCAATTGGGGACTCGTTAGCCTTTACAATTTCAGTTTTACTTACAACACAAGCACCATAGTTGTGGGTTAAAATAAGCGTATGGCTTGCTGTATCATTAAAATAAAACGCATAGGTATTACTATTTACACTGGGTGGCGATATCTGCTGCCCATCCTCTTGCCAAATATTTAAATTACTCGCATAACCTACGGTACTATTATCAATTACCTTCATCCCAGCAACAGTACACAGCGGTGTTTGTACCACAAAATCAACATTAAAGTCTGCTACGTTTATATAATTATTTTTTGTGGCACTTGCAACACAACCAACTGAGCTTGAATTAGTTAACTTAACCGTATAAATACCTTTAGCAGCATACGTATGCGATGGGGAAGGACTGGTTGAGGTTTGACCGTCGCCAAAATCCCATAAATAGGTTAAGGTGCCAGGGCCTTTGCTATTGTTTGTAAAATCCACTGGGCTTTTTGGCTTACATAACGCGGTTTGGCTTGCCGAAAAAGATGCGGTAACAGCTGGAAACACAGTAACGTATGCTGGTTTTGACAAGGAACTATAGCAACCGTGGCTATTTGTAACAGTTAAGCCAACCCCAGCAGTTTGCGCAAACGTGTATATATGGCTGGTTTGGTTGTAGTTGCTGCCTAATTGTGTTTGCCCGTCTCCAAAATCCCAAAAAAAACTGCTAATAGTGCCATCGCCGGCTGTGGCAAGACTCATAAACGATACTTTAACGGGCATGCACCCTGTTAGGGGTGCAGCTGAGAAGTCAACAACAGGTTTTTTATAAACCGTTAGTTGTTCAGTTTTGGTTGACGTATTGCCGCCATCGGTTACTGTAAGCGTAACTGTATAAGTTTTTGCATCTATATAAGTAGCTCCGGGGCTAGGTAAACCAGAAGTGTTACCATTACCGAGATCCCATTTATACGTTGCACTGGGTGATACGCCCGTGGTTGCATCCGTAAATTTTACAGTTAGCGGGGAGCATCCACCAGTTTTATCAACAGTAAAACCGGCAGTCAATTGGGCCGTTGCGGCATAAGCTGATATACAGCAAAAGAGTACTGAAACTATACTTTTTGTTAAGCAGTTTGACTTCATAAAGGATTACGGAAACCAAAAATTTCCTTACGCGTTCGATATTATTCTTATCAATGCTGACAATCGGCATGCACAAAACACACCTCCCTAAACTTCGGCACAAGTTATTAAAAATTAATTGCTTACCTACCTTTAAAATACATTAAGTTTTTACACTTTTTAACCACTGACGTTATATATTAAATAGGGTTGCATATAATTTAACATGCAAGCAGCACCTAAGTAATTTTATACCAATAAAAAGGATAAGTTGAGTAATAAATAAACCAAATGGCCTACACAATTATTATTAACAATAGATGATGATTGATTAAACGCAAAAAAACAAGTGTAAGGTTTAAAAAACAGTAGTTGTCTTTTAAAACTATTAACACCTGTTGCCGTCTTGCCGCCGCACTTTAATTGACACTACACAAAACTTATTTAATAACATATTACCAAAAAATAATTTGCATCAAGTATGTTAAGGTTTGTTAATATACTTTGCCTTTTGGCAAAATAATCCCAGTGGCATTGCGCCCAGGTGAAGTGTTTGTACAATTATTGCCGCATTTTTTGTAAATGGCGGGCATAAAAAAACATTTATTAAATTTACTCTAATAAAGGTTTAAAACAAAATACGTAAGCACTAATCCATTGCAACAGCACCTTCTACCAAAACAGTGGCCTTATTGTCAATAATCTCCACAAAACCACTTTCAATGGAATAGCTTGAGGAACTGCTTTTATCTTTCAATATTTTAAGATTTCCCTTTTGCAGGGCACTTACCAGCGGCGCGTGCTTGTTAAGCACCTCAAACAAACCGTCTATGCCCGGCAACTGAACGCCGTACACATCGCCACTGTAAATCTTTTTTTCTGGTGTTAATATTTCTAAAACCATAATTTGAAAATTTGTGAATTTGAAAATTTGAAAATGTACAAAACTGTGAGCTAATTTTCAAATTAACTCATTTTCAAATTAAGCTTTTGCTTTCGCCAGTTCTTGCTTGCCCTTTTCAATAGCATCTTCCAAAGTGCCAACCAAGTTAAAGGCTGATTCAGGGTATTGGTCAACCTCTCCGTCCATAATGGCGTTAAAGCCCCTTATGGTATCTTCTAGGCTTACAAACACACCTTTTAAGCCAGTAAATTGCTCAGCCACATGGAACGGCTGCGACAGAAAGCGTTGCACGCGGCGCGCACGTGATACGGTTAGTTTATCTTCCTCGCTTAATTCATCCATACCAAGTATGGCGATAATATCCTGCAACTCTTTGTAACGCTGTAAAATAAGTTTAACCCTGTTTGCTGTATTATAGTGCTCGTCACCTACAATGGCGGGTGTTAATATGCGGCTGGTAGAATCCAATGGGTCAACTGCTGGGTAAATACCAAGGTCGGCAATCTTACGGCTCAATACTGTTGTGGCATCAAGGTGCGCAAAAGTTGTAGCCGGGGCTGGATCGGTCAAGTCATCCGCTGGCACATAAACCGCTTGCACAGAGGTGATTGAACCATTTTTGGTGGAAGTGATACGTTCTTGCATCAAACCCATTTCGGTGGCCAGTGTAGGCTGGTAACCCACGGCAGAGGGCATACGGCCCAAAAGGGCAGATACTTCAGACCCTGCTTGGGTAAACCGGAAGATATTGTCTACAAAAAACAAGATATCCTTACCCTTGCCAGTACCGTCACCGTCACGGAAGTACTCGGCAATGGTCAAACCGCTCAATGCCACACGGGCGCGGGCACCTGGGGGCTCGTTCATTTGGCCAAACACAAAGGTTGCTTTTGATTCTTTAAGCCCTTCAAGGTCTACCTTGCTCAAATCCCATCCGCCTTCTTCCATGCTGTGCTTAAACGCCTCGCCGTATTTCATAATGCCCGCTTCAATCATTTCACGCAGCAGGTCATTCCCTTCGCGGGTACGCTCACCTACGCCGGCAAATACGCTCAAGCCACCATAACCAATGGCTATATTATTAATAAGCTCCTGAATAAGTACTGTTTTACCCACACCCGCACCGCCAAACAAACCAATTTTACCGCCCTTGGCGTAAGGTTCAATCAGGTCAATTACCTTAATACCCGTAAGCAATACCTCTGTGGCAGTGCTTAGGTCTTCAAAGCGCGGAGGCATTGCATGTATTGGGCGGCTGTTAACCTTGCTAACCTGAGGCAAACCATCAATGGCGTCGCCAGTAACATTAAACAGGCGGCCGTTGATACCATCGCCGGTTGGCATGGCTATCGCTTTGCCGGTGTCGGTTACATCCATGCCGCGCACAAGGCCTTCGGTGCCGTCCATGGCTATGGTACGCACACTGTCTTCGCCCAAATGCTGCTGTACTTCCAGCACCAGCACATCGCCATTATCCTTTTTTAATTCCAAAGCGTTGTAAATTTCAGGGAGGCTGCCCTCAAAATGAACGTCTACTACCGCTCCTATGATCTGTTTGATCTTACCTTTATTGGCCATAACTGAATGAAGGTTTTTGAATTTTGCCGCAAAGGTAGGGGAAACGGGCTTTGGATTGCTGAATTTTGATTTTAGAAGTGGGGAATTTTTATCTCGACATCCTTTTATCCAATGCGCACCCCAAAATTTGGCCCCTACTCTGCCAAACCCAGTTTTTTGCTTAGGCTATTTGTTAAACAGCCCTGAGGCCTTCTTAGCCAGTGTGGAAAGGCCCCAATCTTTAATCGCCGAGAATATAGCCGCCCTGCCGCCACCTGCACCGCGCTTGCGAAAAACAATGCCCGTAACGCCCTTTACTACCATCCAGCTCATAGCTGCCACCCTTCTGTTTAAAAAAAAGGGTATCACCCTGCCCACGGTAGCTTTAATTACCTCAACCGGCAATTGGCTTAACCGCTCCTCAAAATCCTGCTCGCGCTGCCGCAACCGGCTTTTTAACGCCCATTTTTCGGCCCGTAGGCTCTCTAACGAGTTTATGTAAACCGCGGTATTTTTATTGCGCATTTTCATCCGTTTTAATTTCCTCCTTAATTTCCTCGTTGGCCTTTTCAAACACAATCCCGATAATAATATCCACTATATACTTTTGAATAATTTTTTTTCGGTAAACGATTACCAGTGCCAATAAAGCAATATATATGGCTGCCACAATGCCAAAGCCCCAAAAAATATGGTGCAATAACTCGCCAAATAAAAAAGCCGCCATAACACTTAAAAAAAGCAATACAAAAAAAGCAAACAAGGCCACCATTAAAAGTGTAAACATCGTGGCAATAAGCTTTGAACCACGCTCCACCACATCCAACTTAAATAGCAACAGCCTGTCTTGCAAGTAGTCCACTACCTGTTGCTTAGATTCTGCGAAAAAATTAGGTTCTTTGGCCATAATCTTTAATTTAAGCCGTAGCCTGCTTTATTTTTTGTTCTAAATCTTCCGCAAAAGCTTTTCCTTTTTTAAGCAGGCTGTTAAGTTCATCGTGTAAATCGGCTATCTGCTCCTTTGCATTACCGGCAGCGTCGCCCGCCGCATCCTTTAGGTCTTCCACCATTTCTTGCCCTTTCTCACTGGTTAAAAAAATAGCCAATGCGGCACCTGCCAATGCACCTATCAACAGGCCGCTTAAAAATTTATTGTTCATACAAATTAGTTTTTGGCAAATTATTTGCCTACTATAAATAGCAATGATTATACCATCTTTGTTAAAAGCTATGCAAACCCAACAAGACTATAAAATTAAGCAATACTTTTTTCTTGCTATTATAATAATATTCGCTGTTTTTCTCTTTAACGCCGTAGCAGCGTTTTTCTCCGCGTTTTTAATAGCCGTTATCTTATACATTACAAGTGGGCCATTGGTAAACTGGTTGATAAAAAAAGCACACTGGAAAAAAAGCTGGGTTAGCATATTTGTTATTGTACTTTCTTTTTTTATGATACTGCTGCCGTTGTCATTGTTTTTTACTTTATTGTTTGGTAAGGTGAAGATTATATTGGCCAACCCCGACTCTGTTTTGCAGGGCCTAAAAACACTAAACAACACCATTGAGCAGAAGTACCATTACCAATTTATATCCAACGATACCATAGCGTCTATTAAAAACAGGTTTGCCGACGTGCTGCAGTTTATATTAAACCAAGGGCTGGGCTTTTTAACCACCATTAGCATGATGTATTTTTTTCTGTATTTTATGCTACAGCAACGCAGCCGAATGGAGGCAGCCATTGTATTTTACCTTCCATTTAAAAGGGATAAGATTTACATGTTTGGCAAAGAGCTGGTGGCCCAAACATTTAGCAATGCGGTGGGCATACCCCTAATTGCCACGTTGCAGGGGTTATTGGCTTTTGTTTGTTACCTAATAGCCGGGGTAAACGAAGCGGGCTTTTGGGCGGTGATTACTGCTTTTACGTCCCTGCTGCCGGTGATTGGTTCTGCCTTTGTTTGGATACCGATGACTGTTTACCTTTTTGCCACAGGTGCCAACTGGCAAGCTGTTTTTGTATTAATTTGGAGTTCTGTAATTGTTAGCAGCATTGACAATGTACTACGTTTTATGCTAGCCAAGCGCATGGCCGATGTACACCCCATTATTACAGTATTGGGCGTAATTATAGGGGTAAAGTATTTTGGCATAGTGGGCCTTATTTTTGGCCCCGTGCTTATTTCTTATTTTATTATCTTGCTGAAGATATACCATGTTGAATACCAAACAAACCAGCCACCAAAAAAACAGGCAACGGCAAAAAAAAGGGCTTTGATGCCGCCTTACTTGCAGCCGTTTTTGGGGCCCAAAAAAAACAAAATATAGCTGGCCGCTAAAAACCTAACCTTATGGACATTGATAATTTGAGCGGGCTGCCCGACTGGGACGACGAAGACGAATTGGAGCGCCTCACTGGAGATGATGAAGGCGAAGGCTGGAAACCAAACCCCACCCGGGATGCCTGCAAGGCGTTGTATAAAAAATGGGACGAAATAATAATGATGTTAAACGGGGCATTAGTGGAGGAAGACGACCCCGAGCTGGAAGAAGACGCGTTTAAGCGGTTTACCAAAGAACGGATGGCGATTGTGCTGGGCGATGCCTTTGAAGCCGGGGCAAAAATAAGAAGTTCAGAAACAGGCGGTATGTATGTAATTAGAATGGAAAATGCAGCCATCATCCGCAAAAACGCCCAATACATTAAAAGCTCGATGCTGGGCTTTAAAGCCGAAGGTGTTATTGACGAAACCTATTGCAATGTTATTAGGGATGAGATTGATGTTTTTCGCGGGCTTTACAAAGAATGGGTGGCCTCTTTTACCAAAGACGAATACGAGGATGAGTGGGGGTTATTTGTGTGAAGCAAATATGTAAAAACAAGAAAGCCGTTAGACGGAAATACCGGGAAATAGCATGGAGAACCCAATAAAACTAAAAGCTGCTTACCGGCTTTGTTAGATTGGCATAAGTAAGCTTACGCCTAAAACAGGCGCGCAACCTGATAGGATTGTTATTTCGAAGCATCCACGCAGCAAAAAAAACAGCCCATTTAACCAAACTATTTGTTAATCCTGTTAAGCGGTTAACAAAATAATTTTTTGCGTGCTATGTTTGTTTTAACAACTTATGAGAAAAATTATAGCCCTAGCAATCGTTACTATAGCCAGCATTGTACCTGCTCTTGCCACCCGCATTAGCGGTAACATAACCAATACCAAGGGGCAGCCCCTACCGTACGCATCAGTACAAATAAAAGGCAGTACCAAAGGCAACACCGCTAACAACGAAGGCAAATACTTTCTGGAGCTTGGAGAAGGCAAATACACAATTGTGGTGCAGTTTGTTGGCTATGCCAAACAAGAAAAAAACATTACCGTGGGTAGCGAGCCCCTTACAGTTGATTTTACACTGGCCGAGCAGCAGCTGAGCCTTGCCAGCGTTACCGTTAAAGCTGGTGGTGAAGACCCAGCCTATGAAATAATACGCAATGCCATTAAAAAAAGAAAAGGCTACCTGACCGCTGTTGACTCCTTTACCTGCGAAGCCTACATAAAAACGCTGATTAAAACCCGCAAACTGCCTAATAGGATATTAGGACAGAAAATAGAGGCCAAAGACAAAAAAGAAATGGGCGTAGACTCCGCAGGCAAAGGCATAATATTCTTGTCGGAGTCTTTAACGCGCATTGCTTTTAAACTACCAAACAAAATTAAGCTGGAAGTATTGTCGGGCCGGGAGAGTGGCGGCAACGGCTACGGTTTTAACTTTCCCACTTTCATCAATTTTTACGAAAACAATGTAAATGTGTTAACAACGCAGTTTGCGCCGCGTGGCTTTGTGTCGCCCATTGCAGAAGGTGCACTTGGCTTTTACAAATACCATTACCTTGGTTCATTTTTTGAAGACGGCATAATGGTCAATAAAATTCAGGTTACGCCGCGCAGAACCTTTGAACCTTTGTTCAGCGGCACCATAAACATCACCGAAAACGACTGGCGCATACACAGCCTTGACCTTTTGCTTACCAAAAGCAGCCAGTTGGAGTTGTTGGATACCGTGCAGATAAAACAAATACAGGCACCCGTGGCAAATGGTATTTGGCGCACCAAAGACCAAGCGGTGTATTTTAGTTTTAATATTTTTGGGTTTGACGCAGTAGGTAATTTTTTAAATGTGTACAATAAGTACGACGTAACACCGCAGTTTGGCAAAAAATATTTTAACAACGTTATTGTTAAATACGATACCGCCGTAAACAAAAAAACTAAAGCCTATTGGGATTCCATAAGGCCCGTGCCATTAGAGCCTGAGGAAGTTAAAGACTACAAGATTAAAGACAGCACGTTTCAAAACCAGCATGACTCTGTCTGGACGAAGCATTATGTGGACTCCCTACGCAAACAGGAAGGTAAAATAACCATCAACAGTATATTTTACAAAGGGTTTACCAGAACCAGTTATAATATTAACCGAAAAACCACTTCAACATTTACTTGGCAGCCATTATTACCAGCCATGGAGTATAATACGGTGGAAGGTTTGGCATTAAACGCTTCCTTCTCTCTCCGCAAACCTTTACAGGGCGGCAAAACCCAAATATTAATCGCCCCACATATACGGTATGGCACAGCCGACGGTGAGCTAAATGCGTGGGGTACGGTAGCATTTAATAAGCGGTTCAGAAACTTTGGCGGCGGCGATGCCGAAAAACAAAGTGGCACATTAAGTTTTAGCGGTGGCAGGCGCATAAACCAATTTAATAAAGACAACCCTATTACACCTGGTGTTAACGCGCTGTATACCCTGTTTTTTAACCGCAACTACATGAAGCTGTACGAAAATTATTTTGGCGAAATAAATTACACCAAGCGCACTGAAAGTGGCCTAAAATACACCCTTAATGCGCTGTATGAAGACAGAACACCACTTGAAAACAGCACAACATATTCCACCATACATTACAGTATACAAAAATTTACCCCCAACTACCCAGTTGAACTACTACAGCAACAGTTTACCCCTAACAAGGCATTAACGGCGGGCTTTACCCTGCAATACCAGCCGGGGCAAAAATATATACAGTTCCCAAACAACAAAATGCCCTTGGGCAGTAAGTACCCTACATTCGAGTTGGCCTATACCAAGGGCTTTAGCGGCATTGTTGGCAGTACCTCAGACTTTGACAAATGGAAATTCTCGGTGTTTGACGACATGAACCTTAAACTGCTGGGCACCTTACGCTACCGCTTTGACATTGGCGGCTTTTTAAACGCCAGCAACGTAGCCGTGCAAGACTATCAATTTTTTAATGGCAACCAAACCATATTTGCCAGTGCTTATATGAACAGCTTTCAGTTGGCACCCTACTATGCCAACAGCACAACAGCACATTTTTATGCCGTGGGCCACATTGAACACCATTTTAACGGGCTGCTCACCAACAAAATACCGCTGTTCCGTAGGCTTAACTGGCACCTTGTTGCAGGCGGCAATGCCTTTTACGTTAACCCCCATAACAATTACACAGAGGTGTTTGGTGGCATTGAAAACATTTTAAAACTGTTCAGGGTAGATTTTGTGGGGTCGTACCTAAATGGCAAAACAGGCCAGTTTGGAGTGCGCCTGGGCTTTGGTGGTTTGATTGGCGGAAAAGTTAGGCTGAAGGGGTAGTTTCGGCAAGCTTGCTTGCTTGACTATTTTATTGGAGCCGCATTAAAATAAGCCTTTCCGTTATAAAAGCGATACCCCGTTTTGCCAAACAAACCGCTGCGGTGCTTTTGGGCGTTAATGCCTAACAGTTCGCCGTTTTTTGGCTCACGAAAAAACCACAAATAAAATACATCGCATCACAGCAACAACAAAAAATTTGCTGCATGCCATCATCCATTGGCCCAATACTGGCAGCAGGAGGTTTTAATACTTTTATCCGTCCTTAAAATACATTCAATCGTACGTTTGCCTTATTTTAGCAACACCAATGGCAAAAAAGCTTACCCGAGGTGAATACCTTTTACATTAACATCACTAAAAACAAACAACGCCACATGAAACAGATTGTACGCTTGGCCGTAACCACAGCCGCACTGGCTTGCATAACTAACGCCAGCTTTGCGCAGGCACCCACCAGCCCCGAGCAAACTGAATTTTACAGCCCCGTGCCGCCAGTGGTAACGCCTGGCCCGGTGTTTGGCCTGCCGCCCAGCGATGCCATCATTCTTTTTGACGGTAAAAACCTAAACGAGTGGGAAAACGTAAAAGACAGCACGCCCTGCAGTTGGATATTGGCAGACAGTGTGATGACCGTAAACAAGGCTACTGGAGATATACAAACAAAAAAAAGCTTTAGCAGCTACCAGTTACATATTGAGTACCGCATACCCACCAATATTACCGGCAGTGGGCAAGGCCGCGGCAACAGCGGCATATTTTTGGCTGCCCTGCCTTGGGGTGCTGGCGGCTACGAGCTACAGGTACTTGACAACTACAACAATAAAACTTATACCAACGGCCAGGTAGGCAGCATGTACAAGCAAGGTGCCCCATTGGCAAATGCCTGCCGCCCACCGGGAGAGTGGCAAACGTATGACGTTATTTGGACTGCCCCAGAGTTTAACAGTAACGGCGGCTTAAAAAACCTTGCCCGTGTTACCGTTATCCACAACGGCGTGTTGGTACAAAACAACACCACCTTGTTAGGCGATACGCCATATGTTGGCTACCCAATGTACCGCAAACATGGCCCCGCCCCTATTAAGTTACAAGCCCATGGCGACAAAAGCGAACCCATAAGCTACCGCAATATTTGGGTACGCCCGTTATAAACAACAAATTCTTGAAACTTATAACAAACCCCGCCAGACGGTCATTGGCGGGGTTTGTTATGTTGTAAATACCGACGTTCCAACTCTAAGTAAGTTGGCAAGTCTTACAGAGTATTCCGTCCATTTTCAATAATATTTAGGTTCATTTCGCTTCGTATAGCAAAACCTATGTTTTTGTACAAGCCAATGGCACGCTCGTTATCAGCCCGTACGTGCAAAAATGGCGTGTTGCCCTTAGCCATAATTGTTTGGGCTAAATAAAGCATCAACCCTGCCGCGTAGCCCTTGCCCAAATAATGGGGGTGGGTGCATACCGCGCTTATTTCAACAAAATGGCCGGCATGTAAGCGGTAGCCCGCCATGGCAACCAACTGCGGCCCGTCGAATAGTCCCTGGTAATGCCCAAATTCAATGGTACGCTCCAAAAAAGGGCCGGGGTTTGTAAGCTTGGTTAGTGCAAGCATTTGCGGTACGTGGGTATTATTTAACGGCATAATGCCGCTAGTATGTGCATTGGGCTGCAAAACATGTTCGCCGGTCATCTGCAATATAACCTCTTGCTTTAATATCTTCCATTCCGGGGATATGGCGGGTACAGCCGCCGTTATGCAAGCCACTACGCGCTCGTATGGCAGCATAGCGGCAAGTTGCGAAAAAGAAGGCTCGTCTAATTTCTCCAACCCGGCAAAAGGCGATATTTCCTTAGGGAAATATTTTACAACACCACTCCCCTGCGCCAAATGGCTGTTACCGGTTAGTAAGCCATTATAAATGGGATTGTTTAATATATGTTGCATGTCAGTTGCAAAACTACATATAATGTGCATTTATTAACAGCCGCAATTACAAACATGGTTATTGGCCGCCATAAAACCAAGCTGCACAAAAAATGGCTTGGACTAAAGCAATCATTTGTACAACACAATTTTTTAGTAAGGGCAATTTTTAAGTAGGCGGTTTACTTTTGGTAACCACCATTCCGTTAGCTGAATATCGTTCGCCGCTAACCAATTGATAAAAAGCTATTTACATATTAAATACTGTTATAAACACCCCCAAAAACCATTTGGTGATGCCAGCTAATTCAAAAAATTAATTTTGTATCACAAAAACCCATCTTACATTTGCTGTATATACAACAGTTGTAATAACAATTATGCGGTTTGAAGATGCCATAAAGATGGAAAAGGTTGATAATCCCAGCAAAAGGGCCATCATGAACGTTTATTACACCGGTTACTGGTTAACCGACCGTGTAAACGAAATACTGAAACCTTTTGGCATTTCGGAACAGCAGTTAAACGTTTTAAAAGTTTTGCGCGACCACAAAAACAATGGCAGCAACCTATGCGATATACAGGAGCGCATGATGCATAAAATGAGCAATGCCACCCGTTTGGTAGAAAAACTTAGGCTGAAAGAACTAGTTACCCGCGAAACGTGCGAGGAAAACCGCAGGAGGGTTGATGTTAAATTAACCGACAAAGGCCTGGTACTTATAGCTAAAATTGAAGAACAGCTGGAAAAATTAAACTGCTGCTTTAACAGCAAACTTACCAAAGAAGAATATACACAATTGGCTGAACTGTTAGACAAACTGAGGGATTAAAAAAATTTTACCATTATTACTGTATATACAATAATTAAACAATTTACCATTGTAGGCACTATGATTAGAGTTTTTTGAATGATTTTTTTTGACACAATTACTGTATATACAATAATTGTATAGAAGAATTAACGACTACCCGCTATTTGGTTTGGCTACCCATTGTTCTTCGCCGTTGTTGAGTGTTTTCACCAACAACTACCATACGGGGCTTACAATACGATGAGAAATTTTTTTGGTGAAAACACCAACAAAGGCGAGTAAACCGAATAGCGGATAGTAATTGAAGGTATTAACAACAACATTTATACTAAAACAGACAGGAGGAGTTATGAGGAGAGCTTTACTATTTTTATTTGTTACCACGCTATTATTTACAACAGTGCAACCCGCCAAAGCACAGGAAAAAGAAAACACCAGACTTTTTCGTATTTATGAAGACAATGACTTTTTAAACATCAGGGGCCAAGGCACAGACGATGCCTACACCAATGGCCTACGTTTTGATTTATTTTACACCAAAAGCCACCCCAGCAAGTTTGTACTTGACCGAAACCTACCCACCGCCGGCGACAGCAGCATTAATGTGTTTGGCTGGGGCCTTATGCAGGTAATGTTTACCCCGGCAGATATATCAATAGCCACCCCGCAACCCAACGATTACCCCTGGTCGGGCGGTTTATTCGCCACCCACTCGTTGTACTCGTACAATCCCAAACATAAATACAGCTATCAAACTGAGTTGCTGTTAGGCGTAATGGGGCCGATGGCGTTGGCCAGGCAGGCCCAAACTTTTGTACACCATATTATCAATTACCAAAAGCCTATGGGCTGGGGTAACCAGTTAGGGAATGACCCATTGCTTAACATAAATTTTACCGCCGAGAAGCAACTGGTAGGCAAACAGCACTGGTTAGATGTAATTGCCGGGGGCCAGGTATTTTATGGCACAGCAGTTAACGGGCTGGCAGTGTACCCACTGATACGCATTGGTAAAATGAACCCCTATTTTAACGGCTATATTGCACAATATGGCACCGGTAAACAAACAGGCAGGCACCGTGGCCACCGGGTACAGGCGTACATTATTATAAAACCAGAAGCCAGCATAATGTTTACCAATGCCTTGCTGGAGGGCGGCATGTTTAGCGACAACACCAACAAACTAAACACAAAGGGTGCACCCACCAAGCCATCCAACGGGCTGCGCACCATTGTATATGCTGCCAATTATGGGGCGGTTGTATCATTTGGCAACTTTAGTATGTCTTTTATCCAGAGCAGCTCATCTGAGTGGATAAAAGGCACCTACAGCCATGAAGTAGGCAATATTTCGATGTACTACAGTTGGTGAAATTAAAATACAATTTAACTCAGACTCGGCCGTCTTTCTAAAAAAGGCGAAAGGCTGGGTCGAAAAAATAACAATACCATGGTAAAAAAACTATTACTCACACTCCTAACTGCCGCCAGTTTTGCCGCATCGCAAGCGCAGGCCGACTGGGTGCTGAGAACAGAAAAGGAAGGTATCAAAGTGTACACACGCAACATGCCGGAATCAAAAATAAAAGCCATAAAAATTGCCTGCACGCTGCATACCACGCTATCGCAATTAGCCGTTGCCATCTTTGATATAAATACCGCAAAACAATGGGTATACAGCACCAAAAGCTGCACATTGCTTAAACAGATTAGCCCGGCTGAATTATACTATTACTCAGAGGTTAACGTGCCGTGGCCGGTAAGCAACCGTGATTTTGTTGCCCACTTGAAGCTTACACAAAACCCCGCAACAAAAGCGTTAACCATAGATGCCGAAAATGTACCGGGTTTTACGCCTACCAAGCCCAATGTGGTTAGGGTGCTGCATTCGGTGGGCAAGTGGTTGGCGGAGCCCGCTGGGCAAAACCAGGTTAAGGTAGAGTATACTCTTTTTACTGACCCTGGTGGCAGTGTGCCTTCGTGGCTGATAAACATGTTCATCACCAAAGGGCCCCTGGAGAGTTTTATGAAGCTAAGAGTACTCTTAAACCAAGAGATGTAAATTCCGGCAAAGTTGACCCCCTGTCGCCATTTCAAATTGCCCCCCTTAAAAACGATTTCAAAAAGGGCCTAAAAAAAGCCTCCTGAAGAGGATTAAAAAAGCAGATAAAGAACTGTTGTTTTGTAAAACAAAAA